>DATJJA010000189.1:0-6509 GCA_035492595.1 Puia sp. | reverse complement strand
TTCGATCCGCCTACGTCCTTCCAGCCTGTTATCGGCAGTTCGATACCGGTATGCAAGATATTGTTTTTTTTCAGGCGGATAAAGATCTCGGCGTCGAAAAGCCAGTTCGCCAGGAAGGGCTCACCAAAGGCTGCGTTGATGGTCGCGTTCGAGAAGATCTTGGCGCCGCATTGGGTATCGTAGATGCCGAGGTTGAAACGGCTGTCGATAAAGGTCGAGACGCAGCGGCCTACGATGTGGCGGAAAAGGCTCCGGTTGAGACCGGAATTCAGCTTTTTGATCCGGGAACCAAAGATAAAGCCGGCCTCCTCCCGTACGATGGTTGCATAGAGCCGGCGGAACTCGCGTATGGGCGTCGAAAAATCAGCGTCCATATAGCCGATGTAGTCCGGCCTGGAGCCGGCAACTACGGCCAGAACACCTTTCGCGATAGCCCTGGCCTTGCCCTCATTTTCTGCGAAAGAGATCACGGATACCCTGCCCGGATGAGCTTCGGCGAGCGTCTGCAGGAGCGACAGCGTCCGGTCGCGGCTGCCATCGTTGACCAGATGGATGTGTGCATCCGGCATAGCCGTGACGAGCTCGGCCAGCAGACTCCCACTGAGGCGTTTCTCTTCATTATAGCAGGGAATGATAATGGCTAGAGTCGGCATATGCAATAACAGGAAAGGCCCGGCAGCCGTATACCCAGTGTTTTTAAGATATTGGTAATGATAAAATCGGTTTTCAGCACAGCGGTTAATAGCCTGGTCTTCGCGGGACTGCCCTCCCAGTTGTCAATACTATATTCTTTTTTTGGAAACATTTTACGCTCGAACCACCGGGCCAACAGCAGCGAAGAGAAAAAGTACCCGCTGTCGATGATCTGAAGCCCCCGGGCGGACAGCAGCTCCCGGAATTGCCGCACGGTATACCGGCGGTAATGGCCCAGCAGCACGTCGTGGCTGGAGAAGACGCTCTGAAAGGCCGGAACCGTAAAGAAATAGAATGTCCCTTGTCCATCTCCGGTGGCCCGGGCGGGGCTAGGCACTATGAGATCCAGGATCTCTTTTTCATCTCTCAGGTGTTCGAGGACATCCATGCACAGGTAAAGCCTGTTGCCGGATGGCTTGACGGCCCGTTGAAATTCCTGTATGGTGGGATAATAGTCGATGGTCGAGTGTGCATTGTTCTCCTTCAGCTGGGCGACGATCTCGGGTGTGTATTCGATGTCGATGGCGTAGTAGCTTTGAGCGATGGCATTCTTGAGGGCCAGGTTTACAATATAGGCATCGCCGCTGCCGATATCAACGAGCTGCGTCGGCCGCACCGGGATATATTTCGCAAGCAGCCGCCGCATCACGCATTGCCTGGCAATCTCCCAGGGATGCCTGGAATAAGCGCTGGTCTCCCGTAGCCTTTTGAATTCAGAGATGTCCATATGATGGAAAATTATGCTTTTTTCGATAATAGCTATAGAACCAATAATAGATCGTCAAAAATAAGGCATTGGATACCAACAAGGTAAAGGCCGCGCCGTAAATACTGAAACGGGCTACGAAATACATGTTCATCAGGGTATCTACCACAGAGATGGCGATGCCGGCGAGTAGCACGAAGACGGTCTTCTCGAAATAGAACAGGTAATTGCTGTATTGCAGCCCCAGACACGCCAGGATCTGGCTGACCAGCATGATCGGCAACACATATAGGGTCTCATGATAATTCGCCGGCACGATGCCCAACCACAGAAAGACCACCAACGCCACCATAATTGCGCAGGACAGGGCGATGATCCCAAGCGTGAGCCGGATCATCATCTTCCTGGTCTTGTACATATTCCGCTGCAGATCCTTTTCTTTGAAGAACAACGGAAGCCAGACGTTTTGCAGCGACAACGAGATGAGAGAAATTATGCTCGAGAAGGAGAACGCCAGATAATACACCGAGAGCTGATTGTAGCCGCTGTACCTTTCGAGAAAGAACTTGTCGCCATAATTGATGACAATTGCCGAGAAGGTATTGAACATGATCGGCAGACCTAATTTCAGGCTCCTGATCATCAATTTCGTGTTGATCTTCGGTTGCATGACCCTGATGCAGTGGATATAATAGGTCAGGATCAGCGCCCCTTCCACGAACCCGATTGCCATAAAGCGGACCTGGATGCTGTCCCGCTTCTTCAGAAAGTACAACGCCGCCAGGCTTATCACATTGATCCCGATCACCCGCATCAGGTTAAATTGCTTGATAAGATCGATCCGCTCCGCCGTATAAAAGAAATTGGTAAGCATATAGGCCAGCAGCGCGGTCAGCGTCATCAGCAGGATCAGCCAACGGTAGCGGGGATAATCCACGGTATTCGTGAAGAGGAGCTTGACGAGATGAAAATCGAGTCCGAAACAATAAACCGGCACCACCAGCAGCAGCATACCGCCCAGTATAAGCAGGTTGATATTGTAGATTAGCCTTCCCTTTTCTTTTTGGTCCGTGAAATCATGGAAAAGCTTGCTTTGCGGTACATACAGCCCCAGGTTGAGCAGCACCGAGTAGCAATAAACGATGGAGAGGATATAGTTGAAGATGCCATATTCCGCCTGTGTCATCAGCCGCAAATAGAGCGGCATCAGGATGAAGGCGGAGGCTTTTACCAGCACGTCCAGGGAAAGGACAGTCAGCAGACGCCGCAGCAAAAGGTTGTTTTTGAACCTTTGCCACATTGGTATTACGGAGCTTATTCCTTGCATGTTGAATAGGCAGTCTGGGAGCCAGGCAGCCTCGGGGTTTCTGCCTCCGAGGCGTTAAGCGACATCGACCCTCTTTTTTATTTCGATGAGTAGAGCGAAGATCACAGCAAGGATGAATCCCCCCAGGACACAGGCGGCCGTGGAAAGCACACGCGAGATGGACTGGGGCGTCCTGGTGGTCTGGAAACCGTCCACCAGCTGCAGCGGTTGCGCTTTGCTGCTCAACCAGGTATTGATGGAAGCTTTCATGGTGTCGAGCTGGTAGGACTGACGGTAGATGTTGGCAGGGTCGAAGGCATTGCTGTAAACGCCACCGGCCGTCAATTTCATGGAAGCCAACGAATGAACGTATTCCTGCTTCAATGAGTCCATTTTTCCGGTTTCGCTTTCAATATAAGCCAGCTGATCTTTGTAGACCCGGCTCTGGTCTTCTTTAAGTTTTTTGAGAAAGGGCAGATCGTTAAAATAGTTGAGTAACGCATTCTGAAGACTGTCGGCTCCGTACGGGCTCTTAAGTCCAAGGACGATCTTAAAGAACGGGTAGCTGCTCGAATCCTTGGCCAGAGGAACATCTTCCAGGTTCCGGGCCTCGATGCTGTTGATATTTTCTGCGACCAGCTCGGAAATCTTGAGATTCGAAGCGAGGATTTCGTACGTTTTAGTACTGACGAGCATCCCCATTTGGTCAAGGACATTGGTATAGGCCCGCTTGTCCAACGCCGTATATTCGACGACCATGGAAACCTTGAAGTTCTTCGGAACCGTCAAATGCAAGGTCACACCCACGAGGGCCCCTACCAACGTTCCTGCGATCAGCAGCGTCTTGCTCTTTCGAATGGCCGTAAGCGTAAACGCCCAGAATTGAAAGAAAAACCGAAATGCCTTGATAAGGAAAGTTCTAAAACTCGGGATAGCGATATAGTCCTCGGGATGGGTTTTGTTTTCCATTAAATTGTATTATTCGCAATGGCGCTGCAATAATAGCAAATATATCCTTTAAACCTGTTTTTTTAACGTTTCCCGCGACGACCAGAACGTGGGTGCGAAAAGCTGCGCATAACGCTCTACGATCATCTCCCAGCTGTATAACTCGCGCACCTTTTCCCGGTTGGTCGCTTTCCAGGCCAGCCCCACCCCGGTAGCTGCCTCCACATTGATGATCTCCCGCACCTCCTCCGAATTAGAGAAGTAGAACGCCTCCTCTCCGAGGACGGCCGCATTGAATGTATTGTTATGGGCCGCGATCACCGATTCGCAGGCCATGGCTTCAAGCAGCGAAGGATTGGTGCCGCCTACGGAATGCCCATGGAAATATAGTGATGAATAATGGCGTAATGCGTTTACCACCGGCTGCTCATAGATAGCGCCAATGAAACGCAGCTTTTCATGCCGATAGGTATCGGTGAGATGCCGGCCAAAAGCGTTGCCGGCATTGCCGATGAGCACCAGGGAACGCTCTTTATCCGATGCCATCCAACCCTGGATGACCATCTCTACATTGTTCTCGGGCTCCATACGTGCCATCAGCAAGGTATAATGTTCCGGCCGGAGGCCCCAGTCACCGGGGATCTTTGGGTCGTAGCGTTCGGGTATCTCCGCGCCGTAGGGGATATAGACGGCTTCGCGGCCATATTTTTCGTATAAATAATCTCGAATGCCAATAGAGTCGGCTACCAGTATGTCTCCATGCCGGGCGGCCCAGGTTTCCGCACGTTGGAGGAATTTGCGGGTTAGCGGCCCGTATTTACTGCGTTTCCACTCGAGCCCATCCATATTGACCACATTCAGCGTTTTCCTGGGCCAGATACGATGCCAGATGGAATTGCTGGTATAACCCAGTTGCAATAGGACATCGAAGTCCCGTTTGCGCGCATCCCTCAAACAGTTCAGGTCGTAGATGAACTGACCTGCGGTGCCAATCCTTGCCTCCCAATCCGAACAATGTATTATATGGATGCCCCGCCATTCCTTGTCCCTGTAAGGATGATCACTGGAATTGTATACCCATACCGAATGACCGCGATGCACCAGACCCTGCGCAAGATATTGGGCAAATTGTTCGAATCCCCCATAGGCATTTGGGATCCCACGTGTACCTAATATTCCGATTTTCATTCTTTGGTCTGTTTTGCGGAGCCTTATAGCCTTCCCGCGCAAGAATTTTTGCAAATGTAATGGAACGCGGGTTTCTCCATTCTTTTTCTTGGTCGCCGGGAAACGAAATGTCCCTCGAATGTATCTTACCGCTTAGTAGTATTTTTTAGACGGAATTTTTTTCGTTACTTTGCGGGCGCCTTGCATATATTTAAAAACCAGCGAATTGCGCTCATCGAGACAGAAAAATTCGCTCATTGATCATCCGGACGCCTGCGCTCATGGGATTAGCAGCAGACCCGGAGCATGCAAGGGCCATTTTGATGGACCTGTTGTTTCCCAAAACATTGCTGCTGCCGGCCCACGGGAAATTCAGCCTTTCCAGGGCAATAACTTATTTGAAAAGGTGTTATAGTGTGGTTTTTAGGGATTTCCTTGTGAAAAAAGCTAAAGGTTAGCATCACATTCGTGTAAAAAGGGGCTTAAAAATTTTTTGCTGAGAAAGGATGATGTGTTAAACCAATGGTTCCCGGATGGGTCGAACCCGCCGGAAGCCTGGTAGTGTAAAGGACTGGTTAGTAGGGAATAAATTTAAAACAGACGATAAAAATAAATTCAGTAAACCTTCATTCTTATGGTGGAAACCACAAGCATCGGAAAAACCAGGTTGGAGCACGGTAAAAAGAGGTACGATAAGAGAGATTCCGGAAGTGAAAAGCGATCGATCGACTTACGGTCCTTTATTTCTAACCGATACCAATACTTTCTCGCAAAAAGAATATTCGATATTACGGCTTCGGTCCTGGTACTCCTGCTGGTTTTCAGCTGGCTGTTCCCCATCGTCTATATTCTAATCAAATTGGATTCCCGCGGTCCGATCTTCTTCGTTCAGCGTCGGGTGGGTTTCCTGGGTCGCTCTTTCTCCTGCTTGAAATTCCGGACCATGCGCGTCAATGCCGAAGCCAATTCAAAACAAGCCACGGAGTACGATCCCCGGATCACGCGTGTCGGTCGTTTCTTGCGCAATTCCAATCTGGACGAGCTTCCCCAGTTCCTCAACGTGCTTGCAGGACATATGAGCATCGTCGGCCCAAGACCGCACATGTATAAAGATTGCGCTCATTTCTCGACAGTAGTAGAAGCCTATAAATTCCGCACCCTGCTGAAACCCGGTATCACCGGTCTCGCCCAGGTCAAGGGCTATCGTGGCCCCGCCCGGAGCTTTGATAAGATCTTCAGAAGATACCAGTGGGATGCCTTTTATGTACGAAATGCGAATTTCTGGTTAGATCTGCGGATAGTACACACAACCGCTATGCAGACTCTTTCGTATCTCATTAAGAAATTCCTCATCGAAGACGTTCCTGTGATGACGATTTCGACAGACCTGATAGAGCCCCAAAAGGCTAATGCATTCAACTGATCCACAGACGTATCAGGCTTGCCTATACTTAACGGCTTTTTAACGTTATAGCCTTAAAAATGATAGACGTGTCATTTTCGCGGATAGGCGTGCAATTTTTCCCGACCAGCGTGTCGGGGCTATGCTTTTCAATGGGTTATAACGCTTTTATTTAACAGAAGCAATGCAACGTTTTAGCTATCGGCCCTGTCAATGAAGCCATGGCACCGTTCTTGTAAACAATGTTCCGGGCCTTATGCTTTAGTAGAGAAAAACCAATCCTTCGT
>DATJJA010000188.1:0-62896 GCA_035492595.1 Puia sp. | reverse complement strand
ATCCGATCATAGTAAGCCCCGCAGATCACTCCGGTCTTTTCGCATATGCGGAGATGAATATCATTATCCTTCAGTGGTCGACAGGGAATGAAAAAAATGTCGACCGTTATATCATCGAACGGGCTGCGGATAGTATCCATTACAATCCCCTGCACGAAGTAGTGTCCCGTGGTACCATTAGCCAGGATGACCAGGACAGCCTGTACAGGGATATGGACAGTTACCCGGCTTCGTCTGTCAACTATTACCGGCTCAGGACGGTACTGAGTGACGGAAGCTCTCTTTATTCTGCTGTCGTCCGCGCGGATGTGGATACCCGGAAGACACCCATCATAAAACCAACCGTCCTGCACATGGGCGGCACCCTGCGGATGGACAATTACCATGAACAGCCGCTGACCGTCAATTTCTTTGATGCGAATGGCACGCTGATGGGGAGCTTTATGGTCAACAGCACCTCGTTTAACATTCCCACTAACGGGTGGAGCAAGGGTATTTTCTTCTATCGCATCTCTGATGCTACCCATCCGCTGATCGACGCCGGGAAAATAATGATCCTCTAGCCGTATATTTAGCCTACAACATCAGCGGGCCGATCGAGGCTCTTTTTCATCCACCAGTCTGTCTGGGCATCCAGTCCGACCAGGAATACATGTTCCCCAAATCGCTCGAATCCCCATTTCCGGTAAAAGGCTATCGCGCGCTGGTTGTGCTCCCACACTCCCAGCCATACCCAATCCTTTCCCCGCTGGCCGGCCTGGTCAAGGCAGGCCCTCATCAGCGCTGCCCCCACTCCCTTACCGATCATCTTTTGCTCGGAATACAATTGCACGATCTCTATAGCCTTCTGACCATGCAGTTCCTGCGGAGGCTCCGTTTCACGCATCGACGCATACCCCGCAGGTTCATCTCCTATATACGCCAATAAGAAGATCCGTCCCGGCGCACCCACCTCTGCCATCTGTCGTTCGGGGGGAAACTGCTCTTCCAGGAAAATGCGCATATTCTCCGCTGTATTATGCGGGGCGAACGTCTCATAAAAGGTCCGGCGGCTCAGCCCGGCAACAAGCGCAGCGTCTTCTGCGCCAGCAATTCTTATCTGGATCACTGGTTTTTCCATACCATCGCAAACTAAGTAAAAAAGAAACTCCCCCCATTGAAATGGGGGGAGTTTTAAAATATTCATTCATACACATTCGAGACGATCAGTGATTCCGCTTACTTTTTCTTTCTCAGGTTCGGATGAGGTGCAGGCACTGTATTAGGGCCCTCTTCACCCGTACTGTCTTTCAGATCGACGGTAGTCTCTTCACCACCTGCCTGTCCGTAGCGGAAGATAAGCCTGTCCGAGCCGATGCCCTCCTTTTCAACAAGGTAGTTGATCACGGCATTCACCCGGTCCCAGCTAAGTTGCTGAGCTGATTTACTGGATTCGCCATACCCGATGACAGCGACCTTACAGTTGGGACTGTTACGCAGTTTTTCAGCTGTGCTTGCCAGCAATGCCCTGGCATCCTTGCTCAGTGTTACAGAGCGGCCCTTGAACGTAATGCTGGGCAGATCGCCGATATTACATTTACGGCTCACTCCTCCACCATTGGAGTCGATATAGGCTTTAAGGTCTTTGCAGCATTGAGGATCAGGGCATTTGCCCACACCATCAGCGTCAACTGGCTGACACTGAGTGGGGGTGACCAGCTCCTTGTCCTTGAAGTCGGGAACTCCATCTCCATCCGTATCACGGCTTACACCATGCGAATCGACGGGGCTGCCTTTAGGCGTATTGGGCTCCAGGTCGAACTGGTCCGTCACTCCGTCACCGTCTGCGTCATCCAGCACAGGCTTCGGCAGCTTCATATGACGGGGGGCATTGATCTCGCTGTAGGCATAGTCCAGGGGATTCAGCCACCAGAGCGGCTCAACAGCATGTTTGCCGAAAAGGTTATAATTGATGCCTACGGATGCAAAATTGTAAGAATCGGCAGACCTCGTCTGCGCAATGCTGTTGACCGCAGTAGGCGTATAGTTATTCTGCCATTGCTGTCCGTCAATCAGATCGGTATTGGTGAAGGTGAATTTATCTTCAACCGAAATGCTGAACTTATCGCTCAGCTTAAACTGGAAGCCCAGGCCAATTACGCCAACGACAACGAGCGGAGCGCCTCCGAATGTAGCATTATTGGTACCTCTTTGAGCCATAGTACTCCAGTCTCCGTTGAGCTTATCCTTCAGCGCCTTGCGGACGTCCCCGCGATGTTTGTAGTCAAACTCGCCGGCGAACTGAGTGACGATATCGGAATAGTTGTAAGCGGCTCCGGAACTGCTGACAGTCTTATAAAAAGTACTGTACGTCATCAAACCAGGCCCGCCAAAAAAATACATGAGAAAACCTGTCTTCGCCCTATGGAAGTTGATGTTATTCAATGTGAATACGCCCTGGAGGGAAAGCTCCTGCACGGTAGAGCGATAGTTGTAAAAGATCTGCTGGCCGCCTGTTCCATAATAAGAAGCCAGAACAGTATTCTTGCCATAGGCCTGTGTTGGCTGATAATTCAGCCCCCTGAGCCTTAGCCAGTCATATTCCGCACGTATGGAGAACACATAACCGAGTGCCTTTCTCAGATGGATGCCTGCACCACCGGTGGGACCCCAGTTATGGACGTCTGTGATGCCGGTGGTATAACCGCCTTTGATCCCCAGCTCCCATTCATTCCTTGGTTTTGCAGGAAAGGGATAAGAGTTGTTCAGGAATTCATTGTGCTGGGGCATTCTTCCCGAAGGAATGACCGATGAGTCAAGGATATTATATGAACTGGCTTTATTGCCTGATTGGCCGTAGGCTACAGTAGACTGCAGCGAGAGAACGGCAGAGGAAAATAGGAAGAGGAGGAAAAAAAATACCTTAGAGTCGGGTAACATTCGTTTGTTCATATTGGTTTTCGTTTTTCGGTGAATACAAATCCTGCCTGCGTAACCAGCTGGATAAACCATCTGGTCGATCAATGAGTTGGGGGTCATCGCCGGGAAAGACGTGTTGAATTGAATGAGAATTTTTTAACGCGACAGGATGTCTTGAGCAGGCAGATATGGGCTTGAGTCTGGCCTATCGGCCGAGGCGCTTCCAGCGTCTCCGTCAATGGGCGAGGCAAACTTACAGGCGTTAGTGCTATTAAACAATACCCCTTTTTCGCTCAGGAGCGCCACTTGTTGACGGCTTCCATTCTGTTCTGAACTTCGAGCTTGCTATAGATGTGTTTTATATGCTTCTTTGTAGTCTCCATCGTTATACCCAGCCAGGCAGCTACCTCTTTATACATTTTCCCTTCCGACAGCAGCGTCAGCACCTCTTCCTCCCTTTTTGTCAGCAAATGCCCCTTGCCATCGGCAGCAGGAAATCGGCCGAAAAAGTTGATTATCTTTCGCGCAATGCTTCTGCTCATCGGCGATCCGCCGGCATGAAGCTCCCTGATACTTTTGATCAGCAGCTCAGGTCCGTCCTTTTTCAGCAAATAGCCTGTGGCGCCGGCTTTAAAAGCATCAAAGACCAGGTCATCGTCCTCCTCGTAGTCCGTAAAGACCAGGAACTGAATAGCAGGGTTTACCTTCTTCAGCTTGCGGATACAGGAAATGCCTGCCATTACCGGCAACGGTATATCCATTAGCACGATATGGGGATAACGCCGGGAGATCTCCCGGATAGCCGTTTCTGTATCGCTCCATAATCCGGTCAGCTCAAATTCAGGAGACAGGGAAAAAATGCTTTCTAATGCCTGCCTGTAAAGAGGATCATTTTCTACGATACCAATCAGTATTTTTGAATCGTTGCGCTCAGCCACCATAGTATAAATTTAGTTCGGTTTCATACCCCTTTTGGGGTATATATGGGGAGCGACAGAAGGGAAGAACTAAAGTAAGTATTTATTATTTAATAACCTAGTTTCTTCGTTTCCCGGCATACAGCAAACGCAGCAGCGAAGGTAAGACGATGAGCAAAAGGGGCAGCGCGATCACAAAGCCGCCGATCACCGCTATAGCAAGGGGCTGATGCAATTGCGCTCCGGTACCGATCCCCAGCGCCAAAGGCAGCAGGGCAATGATAGCACCCAGCGCCGTCATCAGCTTGGGACGCAGCCTTGTCGAGATAGCGTAAACAATGGCTTCATCCACAGACAGGGTGACCAGGGACTCCTGGAATTGCAGAAAAGTAAAGATGGCATTCTCGCCAATGATCCCAACGATCATGATCAACCCGGTATAGCTGCCCACGTTCAACGGCGTATGTGTAAGAAATAGGCCAAGATAGCTTCCCGAGATGCCCAGCACGGCAACGAGCAGGATCACCAGGGCCACGCCCAGTTTTCTGTACAGGAAGAGGATGACGCCAAACACCAAAAGACTTGCAGCGATCAGGATAGTCAGGAGCTCACCGAAAGATTGCTGCTGCTCCGCATAGGCTCCGCCATACTCGACATGGAATCCGGGTGGAAATACGACCTTTGCCCCCACAGCAGACCGGATGTCGGTAATGACGCTGCCCAGGTCACGTCCTTCCAGTCTGCCGGTGACGACGCCCATGGATTGCAGGTTCTCACGCTGGATCTCCGCATCGCCGGCTATGACATGGACGGCGGCCAGGTCGGTTATCGGTTTTAATTGTCCGCCCGGCAGAAAGACGGGCATGTTACCGATGTCCGCAACGCTTCGGGTTCTGCTTCCGGGATAGACCATGCGGATATTGGTCAGCTGTTCCTTTTCCGGTACAGTGCCGATGACATTTCCTTCCAATGACGTCTGCACCTGGTATTGCAGGCCGGCGGGCGTCAGACCAAACTGCGCAAGGCGTTCGAAATTCGGCTCTATGCTGACAGAAGGACCGGCGATGACGATGCCATCGAAGACATCGGCGGTTCCGTTCACACCGGAGACTATACCCGACACCTGTTTGGACAAAACCTGCAAGGTCTTTTGATCGTTGCCGAAGATCTTTATCTCGATAGGTTGAACGGAAGTCATCAAGTCTCCCAGCATATCCCCGATGACCTGGCCAAAATCAATGCGTAAGGCCGGCTGTGTCGCCTCTACCTGTTTACGGATGTCACTGATGACGTCATCCGTCGATTTCTCCCGCTCTTTTTTCAGCTGGATGAGGTAATCCCCTGTATTGGGCTCGGTGATAAAAAAACCCATTTGCGTTCCCGTCCGGCGTGAATATGCCTGTACTTCCGGAGTCTTCACGATTATCTTTTCTACTTCCTGCAACATCCGGTCGGTCTCCTGCAGCGATGTGCCCGGAGGGGAAGTATAGTCCAGCACGATGCTGCCCTCATCCATTTCGGGGAGAAATCCTGTCTCCAGTTGAGGCAGGATCCACCATATAGAAAGTCCCAGCGCTGCTATTATCACAATGCTCAGCCAGGAATGACGGATAAAAAAGGATACCCAGCGCTGGCTGCGTACCGGATGCGGCTTCCCGGCCGCCTTTCGCGATCCGTCTGCCCGTTGATCCTTCTTATCCTTCGTGAGCAGCAGATACACGACCGGCAAACCGATCCAGGTGACAAAGAAAGAGCAGACCAGCGTGATGATCATCGTATTGGTCAGGACCTTAAAATAGGCGCCTGCCACACCGCTCATCAGGACAAAGGGTATAAAGATGACGATCGTGCTGATGGATGAGCCCAGCATGGCCGGCAACAGGTAGCGAATGGCTTTTTGTACCAGCGTCGTCGATGGCTCGTCAGGGTGCTCCTCGTGGGTGCGATGGATCTGTTCCACCACCACGATAGCATCGTCGATGATCAGCCCTATAGCAGCGGCTATTGCCCCCAGTGTCATAATATTGAAAGTATACCCTATGGCATACAGCACGATGAGAGTAAGACAGAGTGTGATGGGGATGGTGATCAGGATGGTAAGACTTGCTTTCAGCGACCGTAAAAAAAGGATGGCCACAAAGATGGCGAGGGCAAGGCCGATCCAGAGACTATCCGTAACGCTTTTGACAGAATCATTTACAAAATCCGCCTGGATATAATAAGGTTGTATGGTCACTCCTTTCGGCAGCACCTTCCTGAGCTCCGCCACTTTTGTTTCCATCGCCGTGGAAAGAGATACCAGGTTGGCGTTGGGCTGTTTTATCACCGCGACCAGCAATGCTTCCTTTCCGTTGGCGTTGATCCTGGTGTATTCGATCGCCTCTTTTACGTCGATGGCGGCAATATCTTTTAGCGTGATTATTCTTTTCCCGGTATTGCGAACGACAATATTTCCTATATCCTCCCTGGTATGTACAGTCGCATCCGTCACCGTCAGGTAAAGAAAATGATAATCCGATAGATAGCCATTGGACTTTACAAAACCCGTCTGGCCGATCGAGCTGCTGAGAAGATCAGGAGTGATGGACAGAGTGCTCATCTTTTGCGCATCGAGGGTGACCCAGTATTCTTTTGTTTTTCCCCCGATGACCCGAACCTCCGAAACACCGCTGACCTGCGAAAGAAAAGGCTTGATGGTATAGTTAGCCAGTTGTTTCAATTCGATCGGCGAAAGCTGGTGTGATTCCAGCGTATATCCCATCACCGGCAGGATGGCCGGGTTCATCTTTTCGACCGTGATCTGTGTCTCCGGCGGCAGGTTGCTTTTGATCTCGTTGATCTTTGATTCGATGCGCTGCTGACTGAGATCGATGTTAGCGTTCCAGTCCATAAAAGCGGAGATCTCACAGCTGCCCCTGCTGGTCGTGCTACGGACATATTGCAGGTCTGGCACCTGCTTGATCGCGTTCTCCAGCGGCTTGGTGACCGTCACCATCATCTTGTTCACCGGCTGCAGACCAGCATCCGCAATCACCTTTATTTTGGGAAATGTTATCTCGGGAAAAAGAGAGGTCTGCATTTTACTGTAAGCAAACATCCCTCCGAGCATAACGATCACAAGCGTTACCGTCAATGGATTTTTATAGGAGACAAAAAAGTTTTTCATAGGGAATCCTCCACTCTGACTTTTGCAGTATCCGGCAAACCGTAATTGCCTGTAACGATGATCTTATCGGTCGGGGAAAAGGCCGGAGAGATCACTTCCACCCTGTCGGTTGTCTCGATTCCTTTCTTTACGGGCACCTTCACTGCCGTTGCGCTGTCGATGAGCTTCATCACCCAAAAATCGCTTTCGGTCTCATCGGTAAGAAATGCCGACCGGGGCAGGGATTGAGCGCCGGACTTCGACATACGAACGATACGCACCTTGGCGACCAGGTTCTCGGGTATTGGACCTGCCGACGGTACCCTGATCACTATGTTCTGGGTTTGAGAAATGCTATCTACGGTAGGCATTACCGCGCCTACGATCCCGTTCAGCTTTGTCCCGTCCGGCAGCAGCAGCTCCACCGTTTTTTTTCCCAGCACTACCGGCCGCAGCTCATAAGGCAGGTTCAGCAAAAAGACAAAACTGCTCCGGTCGCTGATGACCGCCAGCTGCTCGCCATCCTGCACATAATCCCCCGACTGATGGTTCAGCTGTGTAAGATAGCCGTGCTGATTGGCGCGTATCACATTCACACCATTGAATCGCAGGGAAGTGTCCAGCTTTTCGATGGTATTGCCGATGCTTTGCGCCTCTTTTGTTTTGAGGGTGAACAACACCTGGCCCTGATCCACATATTTTCCGGGATATACATCCGCAGATTGCAGGTATCCGTTGGTGTTGGCCTTTACATAGCTTTTCTGTAAAAATGCAGACACGGCATTCAGCTCGATATAATCGGTGAGGGCGGTCTGACTGACGGCAACCACGGTGACAGGAGTGCGGGCGTCTGCCGGGTCGCCTTCAGCCGCATCGGGCTTTGGGACAGTAACGGCAGCAGAGTCCTTATCCGGAGCTTCTCCCCCTTTTCCGCGGGAACCGCAGGAAAACAGAGCAAAACAGACGCCAATTATCAAGACCGGCTTTTTCATCGATTCCAGTAATTAATTTGATTGATGATCTGCAAACGCGTGATATTATTTTGCGTGAGCAGGTTTTTTGCATTCAGGTAATTGCTTAACGCAAGGATATAGTCCGAGATCTTCGCATCTCCCGTTCCCAGCAATTTACCATTCGCTTCGATCAGCGCCTCCGAATAACGGACCTGGTCGTTGATCTGACCGATCAGTTCTTCGGTAGCCTTTAGCTGTTGGGTCAGCTGTGCGATCTGCTGGCTGTACTGTCTGGTAAAAAAACTTTTGTAGCCGGAACGGGTACGCTCCTGGATATCCAGCTTGCTATACTGCAGCCTTCGCTGATGACCGTCATATATAGGCACGGTGACGGAGACGCCGAAGCTCATACCGAAGTTCTTATACGCCTGGTAAGCCAGCGAAGATGAATACCCTCCATCCGCAAAGACGCTGGCTTTGGGTTTGTAGCTGAGATCTATCAGCGACCGGTCGTTCCGCAGCTTCAGGCTGTCGAGATGAAACTGGTGAAAGAAGACCGACCCGGAGACATCGGGCAGGGTCTGTAACTGGATGCCAGGATCATCCAGTGTTGTAGCTGTAGTATCTACGATCCCGCAGAGATAGTTCAGCATGCCATGGTCGCTGCGGTACTGGATCTCCAGCTGCTGCAGAAGCAGGCCCTCCTGTTTCAGCGTGACGAGAAAAGAAAGATAATCCGTTTGCCGGTAGACGTTCTTTTGCGTCAGGTCCTTCAGCAGGATCTCTTCTTTTTTCAGCAGGGCATATATCTCCCGGTTGAATTTCAGTTGCTGTAAGTCGCCATATGCCGTGATATACTGGGCAGTAACATTCTTCTTCAGGTCCTGTTCGGTGACCTTCGCCGTATTATTGAGTCCCTGGTTCAACAGCCGGATGGCGGCATACTGTGTTTCAAGACGGCGCTGGCCTACTATAGTCTTGCTGACCCCTACTACGGTCGTAAAATTGGCGCCATTGGTAATAGCCTGATCATAACCATATCCTTTGATCACCGGCGCATAAATGTTGGTGCTGGAGGCTGTCACCTGCGGCAGATAGCTGGCTTTGATCAACTGGCTGTCCAGCTGCCCAGACAACGCCTGGTTGCGGTAGTCGTTCAGCAGTGGGCTGTTCTCCAAAGCCCGCCCTACATAAAAGTCAAGACCCGCGCTCTGTCCCAGGACTACCGTTCCGCCAGACAAAGCTATCAATGACCCAATAAAAGATCGGAAGAAAAGTCGAAACGCCATGACACAAACCTAGCCCGACATTCTATCGAAATTCTGGATGGGATTCTCCGGAAATTGAACTTCGATCACATGCATATTACTTATATATCTGTAACTCAGCGGGAACTGGTAATTATCACAGATCTGCTTTACAATAGCCAGGCCCAGCCCGGTTCCCCCGGAATGCATTCCCTTTGTAAAACGATTGAAAATGGTTGCCGGGTCAAAGCCAAGTGACGGGCCGGTATTGCTTACGCGCAGGCTGCGACCCCGGAGCTGGATCTCAACCGATCCTTCCTCCTGGTTATGTCGAATAGCATTGAGTAAGAGGTTATTCAGCAAAATATCGGCAAGATAGTCGTTGATAGGCAGTTTCAGGGGTGGAAGATCCGTTCGCAGTGTCAGCCGGCGGTCTTTTAACGGGTCTTCCAGCTGCAGCAGTTTTTCCCTGATGAGCAACGATATGTCTACCGGCTCGCTATAGGCGAACTGATTGTTCTCGATCTTCATCAGCAGCAGCAATGACTGGTTGAGCTGACGGAGACGGCTGATCGCATCATACATAGCCTGCACTGGCTGATGGTGTCTCTCCCCCAGGCTCGTGTCCTGGATCAGCAGGTCCAGCTTGGAATTGATGATGGCAAGGGGCGTTTGCATCTCGTGGGAGGCATTGTCGGTAAAGTTCTTCAGCATTTCATAATCCTTTAGGATCTTGGCGGTCATTTGCTGAACAGCCCCGTTGAGGTCCTTGAACTCCTCTGTATCGGTGGCCCGCACCGGCAGGAGCTGTCGGGTAGACAGGTTGAATTGCCGGATGCTGTCAAGGGTCTCATAAAAAGGCCGCCAGAGACGGCGTAGCAGGAACCGGTTAGCCAGGAAAAGGGTTCCGAGCAAAAGCAGGATCATACCTGCGGTGATCAGCATGATCAGTTCCAGCAGGTCTTCGGTTTCCTCTTCTGACTTGGCCACGAATACCGTAATCAGCTGCCCCTTTACTTTCACCGAAAAGGCCAGCTCCCGGTATGGCTCTCTGCCTTTCCGATGTGTTTCGGGTTTCTCCGTGTGATAAAATTTCCGGCGTATCGCGGTAGTCGCGGGTTCATAACTGATCTTCTGATCGCGGTAATTGGCCGGTTCCGGCAGCTGATCATGTGTGGCAATATGGTCCAGGATCTCTGCCTCCTCCACCTTCAGGGTATCTTCCAATTCTTTGATAAGAACATAACGAACTGAAAAATAATACACTACGCTACCGACTAACAGCGCGAGCACGCTTGCAACAATATTTACCCGGCTATATTTGGCAAATAGCTTCATCAGGAGTCTATGTCTTTTAATTGGTCTGATGGAACCTCGCCATCAAGCCCCGGTTCTTTAAAGTTGACAAGCTCGGTTTCATGTGACCAAAACTATGTAATTTAGCGGTTTGTATCCTGTTTCCACATTTCCTCGCCTGTTTTTTCCACAAATAGACGCCGAATGTGCAAATATTCCGGATTGGAACCCTGATTTCTAACTAATTATTCTTACCTTTGCAAGCTCTTTAAAAAGCAGTCATGAGTAGCCGCCGGGAATATGATATAGCGTTTGTGGGCCTTAAGGCTGGTATTCATGAGTTTAACTATAGGATTACCGACAAGTTCTTTGAAGCATACCAGCAACAGGATTTCCGTCATTGCGATGCCCAGGTCAAGCTGTCTTTGGATAAGAAGAACAGCTTTATGCTCCTGAAATTCGAAGTTGGCGGAAAGATCGAAGTGACCTGTGACCGTTGCGGCAATATGCTCCCCCTCGATCTCTGGGATGAATTCAACATCCTGGTGAAGCTGGTGGAAGATCCGGACATCATGAATCAACAGGAAGAAGACCCCGATGTATATTATATATCCAAGGGAGAAAGTCATCTGTATATTTCTGACTGGATCTATGAATTCATCAATCTCAGCATTCCGATGCAGCGGATGTGCAAGCCGGAAGAGATGGGTGGACCGCATTGCAACAAGGAAGTGCTGGAGATGCTAATGAAACTGGACCGGGAAAAGAGTCAGCCTGAAAATCCACTCTGGAAAGGATTGGAGAAATTCAAGGATCTGCCTCCGGAGCCTGATACGGTCAACAACTAGAAAGCCGCCTGTCAGCACGATTATGGGACAGGTGAACATAAATAATTTATTGGTTAGTTAAAATAGAAGTGATATGCCAAATCCGAAACGGAGACATTCCCAGCAGCGCAGTGCCAAGAGAAGGACACATTATAAGGCTGAGAAAGTAACTTTAAGCAAAGACAGCACCACAGGTGAGATACATGTTCGCCACCGCGCACACGTAAGCGAAGGAAAATTGTTCTACAAGGGGAAAGTTGTTGCTGAGACTTCGCCAATCAAGTAGTAACAATTCCCTTTCGAATGAACATTGGATTAGACATGATGGGAGGAGACTTTTCACCGCTCGAGGCGGTGAGAGGTATCCAGCTATATCTCGCTCAAAGCTCTACACCTGCTGTACTATGGCTGGTGGGTGATGAATCTCAGATAGAGCCCTTACTCCGGGAATATTCCATCCCTCCGGACGCCGTTAAAGTCGTTCATGCCAGTCAGGTCATCGGCATGAACGAACATCCGACCCGGGCCTTAAAGGAAAAACAACAATCCTCTATTGCCGTCGGGTTTCAGCTGTTAGCCACGGGTAAGATGGATGCCTTTATCAGCGCAGGTAATACCGGCGCAATGCTTGTTGGTGCCCTTTATAGCCTCAAGCCTATCGAAGGGATCCAGCGTCCTACTATTTCCACGATCATTCCCAAAGAGAACGGCAGCGCCGGCGTCCTGCTGGACGTTGGTCTCAATGCCGACTGCAAGCCCGAGAATCTCAGCCAGTTTGCGATCTTAGGTTCCCTCTATGCGCAGCACATCCTGGGTATCGAAAAGCCCCGCGTCGGACTGCTTAATATCGGAGAGGAAGAAGGCAAGGGCAATATTCTCGCCCAGGCAGCCTATCCCCTCCTGAAAGAGAACAGCCTGATCCATTTCATCGGTAACATCGAAGGCCGCGATCTCCTGCTCGATAAAGCAGATGTAATGGTCTGTGAAGGTTTTACCGGGAACGTGATCCTGAAACTGGCCGAATCCCTCTTCGACATCACCAGTCTCCACCAGACCAAAAGCGAATTCTTCGAGCGCTTCAACTTTGAGTTCTACGGAGGCACCCCCCTGCTGGGCGTCACCAAACCCGTCATCATCGGGCATGGGATCTCCCGCGGCAAGGCCTTCCTCAACATGATCAGGCTCGCCCAGAAAATGATCGAAACCGATCTGCTAGCCAAAATGAAAGAAAGTTTTCTTTCCTGATGCGTACCGTTTTCAATTACCTGAAGGATTATCTCCGCACCACCTCCCGGCCTGCCCTTGTTGTCACCATGCTTTTTGTCGCTTCCCTTGTTGCCGCCAATTATACGGTCGGCATCGAAAAGCGTATTCAAAACCTGGGGCATTGGTACCTGTCTTTCGGCGCCTTTTTTCTTTTCTTTTCGATAGTGCTCGCTCTTGTCTGGGGGCTGCAATATGAATGGAGTAAAAAGGAGACCTATACCCCTACCCGATCACGCAGCGGCAAGATCTCGATGACCCCTGTATTGGTTGCGACCTCCGGCGAGCCTTATTTCCAGCGTAAGATGCTGTGGCTGCTTCTCATCGCCCCCGTGTATTTTTCGCTGAAAATGATCCACTGGGACCTTTCGGTCTTTCTTCCCCAAAGCCTCACTTATCCCTGGGATAAGTATACCCTGATGGTCATCCAGCTGCCACTGAAGCTGACCCTGCTTTTCTGCGTCCTGTATGCCTGCCGCAAAGGCGGGTTACTCGAAGGGAATGGTCTGGCTCGATCCGTAGGCCTTACCACGCGCGGCTTCAACGCCCGTCCTTATTTTCTGCTTCTGGCGCTTCTGCTGCCCCTGATAGCGCTGGCGTCCACACAAGCTGATTTTCTGGCTGTCTATCCCAAGGTAAAGAACCTATCCTTTATCGACGTATACGCTCATCCCGCCTGGCCCTGGAAGCTTCTCTATGAGATCTCCTATGGCCTCGACTTCCTGGGCATCGAGCTTTTCTTTCGCGGTCTGCTCGTTGTCGGCCTTGTCCGTTATGCCGGTGAGAGCGTTATCCTTCCTATGGCCGCATTCTATTGCACCATCCATTTTGGCAAACCGCTTGGGGAATGTATCTCTTCTTTTTTTGGAGGTCTTATTCTTGGAGTGCTTGCGGCGCGTACCAGGAGTATTCTCGGCGGACTCGCAGTACATCTGGGTCTCGCCTGGCTGATGGAACTGGGCGGGTGGCTGGGGCATTTGCTGCAGCATTAGTCGCGCGATGGGCCGCCGCATCCCTCACTCCGGCAATGGCGCATCAGACCCGTGACTACTCCGCTTTCAAACTCTTCACAGGACTGGCCAATGCCGCACGCACCGTCTGCAACGCAACCAATACCCCCATTATCGATCCTAATCCCAATATAGCTGCCACAAAGGGCCAAACAGTTATCGTTATACGCGTAGCATATCCTTCCAGCCATCGGTGCATAAGCAGCCAGCTAAGCGGCGCCGCCACCAGCCCGGCCAAACCCAATAGCGGCAGATATTCCCGCAGGAAAAGCCGGATGATCCCCGGGACAGAGGAACCTATGACCTTGCGGATCGCAATTTCTTTGCTCCTTTTCTGTACGCTCTGTGACACAAGCCCAACTACGCCTAGCAGAACGATGATCATAGCCAGCGCGGTTGCCAGTGAAGCCGCCTTCTTCAACCGCAGCTCGTCCCTGTAAACATGCTCCAGTGTCTCGTCCATAAAGGTATATTCAAAGGCCGATCCGGGCAGCAGGGAAGCCCATTGTTTACGCAGCTGGTCCATCGTTGTACCGATATTTCCCGGCCGGAGTCTGAAAGACAAATAACGATATGTCCAGGTCATATCCACGTGCATGAACAGCTCCGGCTGAATAGCAGTACCCATGGCATCAAAATGAAAATCCCTGACAACACCGCTAATGGTAAAATGCAAAGGCATCCCATCCAGATGCAAACGCTGCCCTATGGCAGCCTGCGGCGTCTTCCAACCCAATGCGGTAACGGCAGTCTCATTCAGGACGACCTTTAAAGAATCATTTGCAGCGCTCTGCCCGGGGGCGTTGTAAAATACACCCGCGACCAGTGGGATCCTGTAGGTATCCGCGTAATGTTCATCGGTCATAAGAGCCTGGCTTGCCACGCTCCGGGATGAATCGCCGCCTTCCGGCCACATGTTTCTGCTTCCACCGTTGCCGCCATCCGGGATCTCGAAGGAAAGCGTAGCTTCTTTTACTCCCGGCATCGCCGCAAATTCGGATCGTATCCGCTCCATCCGACGCACACCGGATATTGACCAGTCCCTCGGCAATTGCGCCGATACGATATAATCCTTATCATATCCAAGCTGGTCGCTGAAGAAAAGGCTGATCTGCTGAGAGATGATGATCGCTCCGACCAATGCAATAGTCGCTGTAGCAAACTGGAAGCCGACCAACCCCTTACGAAGCAGGACGCCGTCCCTTGCAAGACCCGCCTTCCCTTTCAATGAATCTACCGATGCGAGGGCTGACAACCTCAGGGCCGGATATAGCCCTGCCAGCAGTCCTGTCAGGAGCGCAAACGCCGCCATCACCGGCCAGGCGATCAGCGGCAGGGCCGTCAGCGAAGGAATGCTTCTGTCCAGCATGCCGGAGAACAGGGACTTTAACAGCATATATAAAACAAGGGAAAGAACGGCAGCAACCACAGCAAGCAGTATCGACTCGGCCAGAAATTGTGCGATCAATTGCCGCCGCAGACTGCCCAGCACTTTGCGGATACCTATCTCTTTCAAACGCGCTGTGGACCGGCTAATGGATAGATTGACAAAATTGATGATGGCCATTAGCAGGATGAACAGGGCTGCAAACGACAGGGTATATACCATCTTCTGTACGGTGCCGCCTTGTCCGGTGAGATAATAAGAGGACAAAGGAACCAGGTTGACCTGCATATTGGCGGCTATCGCCGGCGGCGCATTTGCCCGGACCAGGCGTTGGATAGGACCGGTCAGCGCTTCAGGCCTTACTCCTTTTTGCAGTTCAATATAATTGACGATATGATTATTGGCCCAATCCATATTCCGGCCGAAATAAGCCAGGTTGGCGACAGGAACGAAGACACGGTTATTGTTGGCTTCATTCAGCCAGGTGACGGAATTACGCGATGGCTCCGGCAGAACACCGGTGATCCGGAAGTCCTGTTTGCTTCCCGAGAAGTTCTCGATCGTCAGATTTTGACCGATCACATCGGTACGACCAAAATATTTGATCGCCTTATCTTTTGTAATGACCACGGTAAACGGCTGATTCAACGCAGTGCGCTCATCTCCCTGCAATAAAGAAAAACCATACATGGTCAGCAAGGTGCTGTCACCCATCTGGATGTCTTCCCTGAAATGTTTGTCCCCATTCGAGACTGTGGAAATGATGCCGTCGAACCGATAGTAGTTGGTGACCAGACCGGGATAGGATTCTTTTAACGCTTTGGCCAGCGGCCCTACGGTTGCCAGGGGAAATCCCATGTTGGGGTCTTTCCAGGTTGTGGCAAGGATATACTGCCGGTCGGCGTCTTTCAGCTGGCGGTTGACCCGCCATTCGCTCCAGCAATAAGCCGCGATCAGCAGGGTGAAGCTGATACCTGTAGAAAGCCCAATGACATTGATGGCTGAATGCAGGCGACTGCGGCCGATGTGACGGATCGCGATCCTGTAGTAATTCCGGAACATGGAGAAAGGATGTTTGTCTCCGTAAGATATAAAAAAACTACCAACCTGTAAGCCGGATCCTGTTCCCGTGGCGGCCTGAAGCCGTTCCACAGGCGGTCATCATTTATCTGGCCTCTGCATTACTGCAGCGATCTAGCTGCCTACCCTCCGGCATCGGGCGGGCCGCCCTCAGTCGCCGGTATACGTGGCATTTCAGCATGTAAGGTTTACCCGCCCCGGCAATTACTTGCCGACGCCGTGGGCTCTTACCCCACGTTTTCAACCTCACCCCGCCTTCCGGCCGCACCTCTCGCGAAGCCAAAAAGGGCGGGGCAGTTATTTTCTGTGGCACTCTCTGTCAGCGTCGATGACGCTTCCCGGCTCTTAACCGGTACATTGCCCTATACTGTCCGGACTTTCCTCCCCCCGTAAACGAAGAGCGATGACCCGGTTGGTAGCAACGCCAAAGGTACAAATTTCCCGGGCGGGAATGGGCGGGCTGGCCTACTTCTTCTTCGCATAATCAAAAAAGATCTCGGTAGCCCCATAGCCATAACGCGGGTCATAGCGGTTGACAAATGATTTTACATTCCGTTTTGTCCGAAGGGCCTCATGGATCTCATCCCGCAGCTTTCCCGTCCCTACCCCATGGATGACGATCATCGAAGGTAGATGATGCGCGACGGCCAGATCAAAATATTTCTCAAAGGTCTGCAGCTGCAGTGTCAGGATCTCAAAACTATCCAGCGAACCCGGCTTGTCCGTGATCTTCTCTGCATGCAGATCGAGTTCGGTGCGTGCGGGCTCCAGGTGCTGACGCGCCTTCGAAGCTTCGTAAACCCGGAAGCCGGAACCGGCCAGGATACTGCGCGCATCTACCTGTTTTTCTTCCTCATAGGGTCTGAACGGATAGTCGTCGAACAGCTTGAAGGAAAAGGTTGCTTCGCCTTTCTTTTTGATCTCCTCGATCCGGCTGAACACCTGTTTTGCACGGAGCTTCAGCGAAGTCTCAAAGTGTTCGGCTCTCGTCTTATCCGGCGTCAGTAGTGAAAATTCACACTCGAATACAGGGTTGTCATTGAGATTCGCAAAAGGGATATCATGCAGATAAAAATCCTGTAAGGACGGCAATTGATTATCCAGATCGAAGTCGCTGGAGTTGTCGCCGGAATAATTCAGATGATAGGAAAAATGATAGCCCAACGACGAATTGTTCACAAGATAGATCTTCAGGCTCTCCACCACGTCATCCCCAAATTCATCATTGTCAAATATGGGCAGAAAAGTGAGCCAGACGCCATCCGCCAGCTGCGCGATACGCTCCTTTTTCTTACCCGGCACAGGTTTCTCGGGGGGCAGCTGATCGATATATTTTTTGGGCTTCTTTTCCGGAAAGAGCTTCTTTTCTGTAAAGCGTTTGAAATACGGAAAATCAAGTTGATCCGTATATGCCGGGAATTTTACGCCCTTGACCTCAACAAGCACCATCTGGTCGTTGATGATCTCGATCACTTCACCTTCATCGTTGGAATGCTGAATGACGACCTTGTCGCCTACCTCGAATTTCATCCGGAATTAATTAATTTTTTTTGTTGCCGGATGCCGAACTTCGTCGGAGCATCGTCCCTCGCTCCTTCTCGTTCCTAACCTTCGCTGCGCTCGGTTACCTCCGGCTCGTGTCATTCCGCAAAATTAAGGTATTTGTCCGCTATTCCGACCTCAATACGCTCCGGCGGTAACCATAGAGGAAATAGATCAGCAGGCCGATGCCCATCCAGCCAAAGAACCAGATCCAGGCGATAGCGGGAATCTCGATCAGCAGATAGGCGCAGAACAGCACTCCCAATACCGGGATCAGCGAATATTTTTTGATCACCGTAGCCAGGGACAGCCCCGTGGTCAGCAGTGTGAACACTACGAAGAGGATCTCCTGCAGCCCCGAAGTGGACAAATGTAACAGGGTGGTCTCCAGCCGCCCACGGAATACCCACAAAAAGGCGGCATATAAAAAGATTATCGGGTAACGACCGTCTACATATGGCAGGTGAAATCTTCCGCTGCCGACTCCACTCACCCGCGGCAACAACAAAACTCCGCCTGATACCAGCACGAATGCGAACAGCGTCCCGATGCTGGTCAGCTGAGTCATCAGCCCGCTGCCCATGAACAGCGTAGGGACAGCCACGATGATACCGGTAATGATCGTTGAGAACCAGGGCGTCTTGTATTTGGGATGGATCTTTGCAAATGCCTTTGGCAGCAGCTTGTCCCGGCTCATGCTCATCCAGATCCGCGGCTGTCCCAGCTGGAATACAAGGAGCACGCTGGTGGTGGCGACGACAGCGCTGGCCGAAATGATATACCCGATCCATTTCTGATGCACCCGGTCGAAGACAAACGCCAGCGGATCGGTCACGTTCAGCTTGTAGTAAGGGACCATGCCGGTCAATACCAGTGCAACCAGGATATACAGCACCGTACAGATCAGCAGCGAGTAGATCATTCCCTTTGGCAGGTCCCGCTGCGCATTGGTGCATTCTTCCGCCGTGGTAGAAATGGCATCAAAGCCGATATAGGCATAAAATACGGCCGATACGCCCTTTAAGACCCCGGTAAAACCATTGGGCAGGAAGGGGCTCCAATTGGATGTCTGCACAAAGAACCCGCCGACAATAATAACCAGTATGACGATGGTGATCTTGAAGATGACCATAGCATTGGTGGTTTTTTTGCTTTCCGTTATGCCGATGTAGGTGATATAGGAAATGATACAAACGATGATGAACGCCGGCAGGTTAACAAAAATATGTGATCCCCCGATAACAGGCGCCGTATTCCAGGCATCGATAGCCGCCCTGGCCGTTTCATCCAGCACGCCGCCCTTGTTCAGCAAGGTCTGCGCCGATAAAAAGGCATCTTTAGCCGTACCCGGATCGATGATCAGCCAGCCCGGCAAATGGATGCCAAAGCCTAATAATAACCGGTTGAAATACCCGCTCCAGGCGATGGCCACGACGATGTTTCCAATGGCATATTCCAGGATCAGGGCCCAGCCGATGATCCAGGCGATTATCTCGCCAAAGGCAACATAAGCATATGTATAGGCGCTGCCTGCAATGGGGATCCGGCTGGCGAACTCCGCATAACAAAGAGCGGAAAAACCACAGGTCACGGCTGTAAGGATAAACAACAGCGAGATCCCCGGCCCGCCATCGGACGCCGCCGTCCCGATGGTAGAGAAGATGCCCGCCCCGACAACCGCCGCGATACCCATAAAAGTCAGGTCGCGGACGTTCAATACCTTGTTGAGTTTCCCTCCCCCATGCCCATCGGACGCGCCTTCTGCCACATCCTTCATTATCCTGTTCAACGATTTTTTACGGAATAGTGAGTTCGACATCAACAATATGATTTAAAACTGTTATGATTGGGTTAAGAAATGGCAATAAGGGGGTAAATTAGGGAAATTTGGTTAAAAACCATTTATGCCGTAGCTTTTGCATCTATGAATTTTTTCAAACGACTCTTTGGAAGGAAAGAAGTAGTCAGGGACACCGAAAGCTTCTGGAAATGGTTCCAGTCACATGAAAGGTCCTTTCATGCAGCCGTCAATGGCGAAAAACCTATCAACGAAGTTTTCCTGGATCATCTTATGCCCAGGCTGGAACAACTGAATGCCTGGTTCGCCTGTTCGGCCGGCATGACCGATACCACCACTGCGGAGCTGATCATTACAGCCCAGGGTGACGTAAAGACGTTCGTCTTCGCAGAAGAGCTGATCGCCGCAGCGCCTGTCATCGCCGGATGGAAGTTCACTGCACTAAAACCGCCAACCGGGCTGGCCATTTCCATTGAGATGGACGGATATACCTTTAACAACAAAAAAATGAGCTTTATAAGCCGGGATAGCGGGGAATATCCGGATGAGATAGAATTGACCATGGTCCACAGCGATCTCAGCGAAGACAACAAAGATATCATCACCAACGGGACCTTCATATTCCTGGACAATGCACTGGGCGAGCTGAACACAGCCACACTGATAGACAATATCCAGATAGCCTCGCCGGAAGAGATCCGGGAAGAATTGATCCCGCTTGAAAAGCTGCCCGATTTTCTTACCTGGAAGGAAAAGGAATTTGTTGAGAAATACAATGGCGCCCGGCATAATACCCAAAGCGACAGTTATTCCATACTGGAAGCAAAAGATGAAAAAGGATTGCCGTCGATAGCCCTGGTCAACCAGGAACTACTGGACTGGGACGCCAAGGCCTCTCATCCCTGGATGATGGTTATTGAGCTGTCCTATAAGCCTGTCAACAACGGTATGCCGGATAAAGGCATCTCCGCGGCTTTGAACGGGTTTGAAGACGAGCTGGTCCGGTTGCTTGCCGATTCGGATGGGTACCTCAACCTTGGAAGGGATACCTATAACAGCAAGAGATCGATCTATCTTGCCTGTAAGGAATTCCGTCATGCCTCCAAAACCGTACATGGGCTGCTTCCAAAGTATTCAGGTGATCTGGAGATAACCTACGATATTTATAAGGATAAGTACTGGCGGACCATGAACCGGTACAGGGCGGTCTAAGACCACGCGTGCCGTAGCATTTCCAGGTCCCGGTGAACCATCTTCCCGGTACCGGTGAACCATCTAATACTCCCGCTGCAACAAATAATCCACCAGCTGTTTCAACGGCTCCTTCCGTTTCGAAAGCACGGCTATATCTTCCAGGCTCTGGTATGCCGCAAGCCTGTATTGTTCTTTTAGCTCCCGCACCCAGGCATCCACGCCGCAGGCGTGAAAAAGCCGCAGCATCCCCTTGATCTTCTCTTCTGGCGGCGCCTTTTCCAGCTCCTTTATCTCCCGCCGCTGGGCATCCGTAGCAACTTCCAGGGTCTTGATCAGCAAAAAGGTCTTCTTCCCCGTTACGATGTCCCCTCCCACCTGTTTGCCGAATTTCGTCGCATCGCCGTAACAGTCAAGATAGTCGTCCTGGATCTGAAAAGCAAGGCCAAGGTTCTTCCCCAGATTATAGATCGTCTGTTGATTACCCAGACCGGCCCCACCCAGGATAGAGCCGATCTGCAGGCTTGCAGCCAGCAATACAGATGTTTTGAGCTCGATCATATGCAGGTATTCATCCATTGTCACCTGCTCTCTTGATTCAAAGTCCATATCCAGCTGTTGTCCTTCACAGACTTTTATAGCAGTGTTGTTATAGATCTGGAGGATCTTCCGGATCGATGGAGACTGGATGCGGCTGATATATTCATACCCCACGACCATCATCACATCACCCGAAAGGATAGCCGTAGGCGTTCCATACTTCTCATGCACCGTCTGCATGCCCCTGCGTAACGGCGCCCTGTCCATGATGTCGTCGTGGATCAGCGTGAAGTTGTGAAAAAGCTCGATCGCTGTAGCCAGTTCCCAGGCGTCCTCTTCGATAGGTGCAAAAAGCTCGTTGCCCATAAGGCAAAGGATCGGACGGATCCTTTTCCCGCCCAGTCCGAGAAAATAGACGGCAGGATCATATAAGCTCGCTGGTTGTGTCGGAAAATGCCGGTCCTTAAATCGTTCGGCGAATGCTACGGACAGTTCTTCGAAACTAAACATAGTCGGATCTTATTTCTTTTTCTTCCGGGGTGCCTTTCCCGTTGTTTTGCTTTGTGCTCTTCCTTGCCCTTTTCCATCTGCCCTTCCTTGTCCTCTTCCATCAGTTCGCCCACCCGAAGCCGTCTTTTTCCGCATTGATTTCCCGGCGGGCCGGTTTTCCGGTGTCGCCATCGCCGCCGCCAGCTCATCAGGTTCTGCAAAAGAGGAGGCAGCGTCGGACCCGGAGGTAATGACCCACTCATAGTCCAGCTGTCTTTTTGAAAGGTTGGCGGCAACGATCTTTATCGTCACTTTATCGCCCATCCGGAACCGGCGGCCGCTGCGGCGACCGATCAACGCATAATCGCTTTCGATATGCCGGAAATCATCGTATTCAAGAAGACTGTTGATGCTGACCAGTCCCTCGCATTTGTGTTCGATGGTCTCTACCCAGAAGCCAAACGACGCCACGCCGCTGATTACGCCCTCGAACTCCTCTCCAAGAAAATCCTGCATGTATTCTACCTGCTTGTATTTATTTGCAGCTCTTTCACTGTCCATCGCCGCCCGCTCGCGTTCGCTGGTATGTTTGCACTTTGCTTCGAGCTTTTTGTCTATCTCGATCTTTTCATCCAGGCATTCCTGTAATATTCTGTGAACCATCACGTCCGGGTACCGGCGGATGGGGCTTGTAAAATGACAGTAGTTTTCAAAACCCAGTCCGTAGTGACCGATATTATCCGTCGTGTAGACTGCCTTAGCCATAGTACGGATCCCCAGCTGCTCGAGAACATGCTGCTCCGGCTTGCCCTTCACATCAGCCAGCATCTGGTTAAAGGATCTGGCTATCGCCTGCGGCGATTCGAGATCGAAGGTATGACCATATTTTTTGGCGAACTCGATAAAGGGAGCCAGTTTTTCCTTGTCCGGCGTATCATGCACCCGGTAGGGGAATGGAACAGGCTTTTTATCGACCTTTATCTTGCCGACGAATTCCGCTACAGCACGATTCGCCAGGAGCATAAATTCTTCTACCAGCTGATGCGATTCTTTACTTTCCTTCACCATGATTCCGATAGGTTTGCCTTTTGCATCGAGCTTGAACCGGACTTCGGTCGAGGAGAAATTGATGGCGCCTCGTTTAAAACGCTGTTTCCGAAACGCCTGCGCCAGTTCATTCAGGGTTTCGATCTCGGGCTGGTACAGACCAGTTCTCTGTTCGATGATCTCCTGGACCTCTTCGTACGTAAACCGGTGATCGGAATGGATGACCGTTCTGCCCAGCCAGGTCTTCTTTATCTCTCCTTTCGGAGTCATCTGGAAGATGGCGGAAAAAGTCAGCTTATCCTCATGCGGCCGCAGCGAACACAATTCATTGGAGATCCTTTCCGGCAACATGGGGTTGACCCTGTCCGGGAGATACACGGACGTGGCGCGGTCATAGGCTTCCTTGTCCAGGGCCGTCTCCGGTT
The DNA here is from genome assembly GCA_035492595.1 of Puia sp. Taxonomy (GTDB): domain Bacteria; phylum Bacteroidota; class Bacteroidia; order Chitinophagales; family Chitinophagaceae; genus Puia. The sequence goes on along the minus strand of DATJJA010000188.1, from coordinate 39,841 downwards.
CCACATAATGGCTCACATCAGCTATATGTACACCTATCTCCAGCAGACCACTGTCCAGGTGACGGATAGAGATGGCATCGTCAAAATCTTTTGCATCCACCGGGTCAATGGTGAACGTAAGGATATTACGGATGTCCCTGCGGGCGGCGATCTCCGATGCGCCTATCAGATCCGGCAGACGCTGGGATTCTTCCAGTACATTTTCCGGGAAGAAGATGGGAAAGCCATTCTCCAACAGGATCTCCTTCATGGCCTGGTCATTGACATTTGTCTTGTCCATGACCTGAACCACCTGTCCCTGGGGCTTTTTATTCTTCTCCCATTCCACTATCCGGACAATGACCTTATCCTGGTTAACCGCGCCATTAAGGCCGGATAATGGCACATAAATATCGGGCATTGGCTTATCGGTCTCTGCAATAAAAAAAGCAAAGGACTGGCTGATCTCGATCCGTCCCAGAAACTCCATTTGCTTCCTTTCCACCACTTCCACCACTTCACCCTGCCACCTGCCGCTGCGGGCAGAATTATTCACCACCCTGACCTGCACCGTGTCTCCGTGCAGGGCAGTATTAAAATCCGATGGTCTGACCAGGATGTCCTGATCCCGGCCCTCTACGATCACGAACCCCATGCCACTCCGGGTGACATCCAGTCTTCCTTTATATAAGTTAGCCGTGTCCGTTGTACTCTTCTTCTTTTTCTTCTTTTTATCTTTCATCTTGTTCCTCTTTAAATTCAACTATGAATTTACTTATTAAATCATTAAATACCGGTTCTTCTCCGAACAAAAACCGGGGTGTTATAGGCAGTACATAAAAGGGTAAACCCTCCAGCTCCTGCCTGAATTTGGTCAGCCGCACCGCATCCTTTTCCGTCGTCAGGATGATCTTACGGCCTGCCGTCAAACTATCGAATCTCCGGGTCATCGTATTCAGATCATCGATGCTGAAGATATGATGATCCCCATACTCGAGCTCATAGTAGGTCCGGGAATGTTCATCCAGCCAGCGTTTGAGCGGAGCGGGATTGGCAATGCCCGTCACCAGCAATACTTCCACCTGGTCATTGACGATGGTATTTGCGCCCGCTGTTCCCCTCCCATCTTCTGCCCTGATTGCGGCCTGCCCATCCTCTGCATCGTCCGCTGCTCTCCCATCGTCTGCCCCGCCTGCTGGTTGCCCCGTGATAAGATAAGGCTCTCCATAACAGATGGACGTAAAGAAGATCCGCTGATGCGACAATGGACCGATCTCGACAACGATGGCCCGGCGTTCCTCTTCGGATAGCTCCTCCGGACACTTGGTGACGATAATGATATCAGCCCTCCGGTAGCTGGATGGTGCATCGCGCAGATCGCCGCTTGGCAGCCACCAGTCCCGGGTGAACAGGTTGGAATGATCGGTCAGCAGGATATTCATTCCCGCCCGGACTGCCCGGTGCTGGAAAGCATCGTCCAGGATAATAGCCTGTGTACCCGGCCGGTCATGCAGGAGCTGCGGGATGGCAACGATCCGCTCCTCCCCCACTGCCACGGCTATGTCGGGGAATTTCTGATGGAACTGCATGGGTTCATCGCCGATGTCCAGGGCTGTCGTCGACTCGTTTGCCAGCGCATATCCTCTTGTCTTTCGCTTGTATCCCCGGCTGAGCACAGCAATCTCGAACCTTGACCTCAACGACCTGATCAGCAGCTCAACCATTGGTGACTTGCCCGTCCCCCCTACTGCAAGATTCCCGACGCAAATAATAGGCAGATTAAAGGCCGTAGAAGAAAGAAGCTTTTTATCAAAACACCAGTTGCGGATCTTTACAACCAGTGCATAAAACAGCGAGACAGGAAATAAAAGTATTCTAATAGGCCTCAGCAGTGGAAAATTAAACTTCATATTACAAATTCATCGCATCGGCGATTCTCGCCTTTGGATAAAGATACACCAAATTTATTGGTTGATCCCCAACACCTTCCACAAGGCTGGCCCGATAAGCCCCGCCTGTGTCCTAACAAATTCCGAATCCGGGGAATTTTGGAACGGTACCGAGCCGATCCGCGGCACCCCGCTCCAGGACACGATCTCCTGTTCGTAGTGCAGATACTGGTCGTTAAAGATCCAGCCCGCGACTTTTAATCCATGGCTCCTGCAGACCTCGGCGGTCAGCAGCGAATGATTGATGCTGCCGAGATAGTTCCGGCTGACCAGGATCACGTTCGCATCCAGCTTTTTTACCAGGTCGAGGACAAACTCCCGTTCATTCAGCGGGACCAGCAATCCGCCCGCACCTTCAATGACCAGCGGGCAACGGGCCGGCAGGGCAGCGCCGATATCCGATAGGCCGGCCGCAATTTTATCCAGGCTGATAACCACGCCCTCTTCCCGCGCCGCAATATGAGGTGAGGCAGGCAATTTTAGTTTATACAGCTCGGGCGCGATACGCGATGAGACAGTCGCTCCGGCGCCAGGTGCGCTGACGCCTTGCCCATTGCTTGCACCGCTGAGCGGGCTGATCCTCTCCCCCACCCACTCCGAGTCCGTGCCATCGGCAAAACCAGCCTGCACCGGTTTCCAATAATGGCCTGCCAGCGCTTCCGTGACAATAGCAGAGATCAATGTCTTTCCTATACCCGTACCAATGCCTGTAATAAAGATAGGTTGCATACTATTTATTCACGAAGATGGAGAAGATGGTAGTGCCATAATTCCTTTCGGTCACATAGAAAGGGTATTTTTTATAATCATTGCGTGGCGTATGTTCCAGCACAAACCACCCTTTGTCATTTAAGAGCGGGGTGACCAGCTTTGGCAGATCATCGATCGTAGCCAGTGCGTATGGGGGACCCGCGAAAATAAAATCAAAGCTCTCTTTACACTGTTGAATGAACTTAAAAACATCCATTTTGATCACCTTATAATTCTCCAGTCCCAGCTCCTTTGCGTTCTTCTGAATAAAGGCAAACATGACGGGGTCCTTTTCTACCACCGTCAGGTCCTGCACACCGCGGGAAGACAGCTCATAGCTGATGCTGCCCGTGCCTCCGAAAAGGTCGAGGGTTTTCAACGAAGCAAGGTCGAGATTATTCTCCAAAACATTGAATAAGCCTTCCTTGGCAATATCGGTCGTCGGCCGGGTATGCGGCATTTTAGCCGGCGGGTTCACCCGCCTTCCTCCCAACTCTCCTCCGATTATGCGCATACAGCCATTTTCAGGATAGATGAAAAATAATGCAGGGGCAGCTCCTTCAGCTCGTCGGTGACCTTGATACTTTCGTCGATCTCTTCAAAGCTGATCTTCAAAAAGTATTTGTGCAGTTCGGTACTTAGAGCCGATTGCCGGTCGATCAGACCGCCGACCAGCAGCCTCACGGCTGATTGATCGATGCCAAGTTGCTGACAGCAGTTCAGCAAATGATAGGCGACATCCTTGGTATCCTGGTAAGGAAAGGTTTGTACAAGGTGTACTTTCCCTCCACGCACCACCAGCGCGATCATCTTGTCGGTATAGAAGATCACTTTCATACAGTCTTCCTGATCGGAAGAATCGAACATCTTGTAGCTCTTGAGCAGCAAACTATAATAATGCCAGTACTTTCCGGCAGTAAACGACTGCTGCAGCAGCTGGTGCAGATCGGGGGAGATCCGGTAGACATTGAACAGTTCCCACCAGGGGATCTTTTCGGTCAGGATGAGCCCTTTCTGCAAGTTGCCATGCAGCGTATCGATGATCTCCCGGTTCGTATCCATGGTGAATACCGGCTCGGGGATCAGGCTGCTTTCGGGGAAATTGTAGACCAGGAGCGTCTCTTTTACCGGGCGCCTCAACAGACCATCGGCCTCCAGGATCTCGCGCAACGTCTCCGTCAACGAAAGCTCCTTATTGGGTTCCAGCTGGAAATATTTGACTACCAGGGGACTCATATTCCGCTGGTTGAGCAAAACATAGGTAAATGCATTCGGGTTTACCTCCACAAGCAATCGTGACTGGAGTAAATCCTCATCTGCGATATCGGCTACTTCGATCTGAAAGGCTGGTTTATGCATAGTTGACAGAAAATGTGCCGCTCCGGCGGCTTCTGTGCAATAATACTACAAAACAGTGAAACCCGGGCGAAGCCCTGAATCGAAAGCGGGTTGATGCCCTAAAATGACTTATATTGGGGCCTTTTTGCAGCATGGAAAGCGCCGCCACGATCAAAACCTATAAAGTCAACATCAGTAACCGGGACATCCTGCAGATGGCACTCCCGATCAGCCTCGCGATCCTGGTACCCCAGATCAACTTCATCACCAATAACATTTTCCTTGGACATCTTGACCAGGCCGGGAATGCCTTGTCGGCAGCCGGGATAACGGGTGTCTTTTATCTTTTATTTGCCGTTATCGGTCAGGGACTGAACAGCGGCCTTCAATCCCTTATCTCTCGCCGGGCCGGCGAAGGACGGATCGAAGAGATCGGCAAGCTTTTCTCACAAAGCCTGATCATCACCCTGATCCTGTCTGCGGCTGGCATCCTGCTGACCTGGTTCCTGGCCCCCTATATCCTCTCCTTTTCTCTCCATTCCGAAGATCTGAGACAGCAAGCCATCCAATTCCTGCGCATCCGGATCTGGGGACTGCCTTTTCTATATATCTACCAGATGCGCAACGCCCTGCTGGTCGGAACGAACCAGAGTAAATTCCTGGTATATGGCACCCTGGCCGAAACAGTTGTCAATATCGTGCTGGACTATGGCCTTATCTTCGGCCACCTCGGTTTGCCGGCTCTCGGTTTCAACGGAGCCGCAATTTCCTCCATCTTTGCGGAAGCATCCGGTATGGGAGTCGTATTCTTTGTTATCCATGCCAAGGGTATCAGCCGCGAATTGCAGCTGTACAAACACTGGAAGTTCGACCCCGCCAATATCCGTCTTATTCTGTCCCAGTCTTCCCCCCTTGTCTTTCAGTATACCATCGCCATCACAAGCTGGGTCTTCTTTTATATCCTTGTAGAACATCATGGCCGCCAGGCGCTGGCCATCAGTAACACGATGCGGAATATCTTTGGACTGTTCGGTGTATTTACCTGGGCCTTTGCGTCCACTACAAATGCCATGGTCAGCAATATTATCGGTCAGGGACAGGAGAACAGAGTGCTTTTGCTGATCGGAAAGATCACAAAGCTCAGCATGTCTTTTGCCATTGCCGTTGCCATCCTGCTCAATATCTTTCCCGGATTATTCCTTGCTGTATATGGTCAGGACCCGGCCTTTACTGCCGCTGCAATTCCAGTCATCCGTATCGTTTCTACCGCCCTTGTCATGATGTCCTTCTCTACCGTATGGCTCAATGCCGTCACCGGAACAGGCAATACCCGGATCAACCTCCTGATAGAGTTCATCACCATTATTTTTTACTGCTTTTATGTATACTTCGTTCTGGAACGCTGGCACTTATCCCTTGTGGCGGGTTGGATGTCCGAATGGGTCTACTGGCTCTCCATTTTTTGTATGTCCTTCCTGTATATCCGCAGCGGCAGATGGAAAGGAAAAATAGTCTGAAAACTTAATCCTCGAGGTCATTTAATAGTGCCCGGCCTTCTTTTCTTACCTCGCGGTCGTCATACATCCCGTCCTTTAAGGTATCCATTTGCCGCAGGAGACGGATGGCCTCCTCTTTTTTCCCGGCCCGGCGATAGGCCCGCGCCAGCTCGTAATAGTTGAGCATAAATCCAGGGTTGAGCGCTTTGCTTTTTTCATAATACCCGATGGCATCGTCCAGCGAAGCATCAGGCAGCGTACCAAAGAACCAGCGGGCAATGGTGCGTTCGATAAAATTCAGTCCGCTTACTTCATAGTTCCAGCGGCCAAGGATATGATACCCCTTGTAGTTCCGCGGGTCCAGCTTTGTGGCGTTCTCTGCATAACGCCGGATCTCGCCCGCCGCTGCCACCTTTTCTTTCCCGCTTTGGATCAGGGCCATCCGGGCGAGGGAGAATGCCATGACGATATTTACTTCTGCATCGGCAGAGTCGACAGACCATGCCGCCTGCGCATAAGCATACCCCGCCTTGAAATAATCGATCTTTTTTTCCCTGTTCGTCTGTCGGTTGCCGATACGACAGCTGAGATCGCTGCATTTGCACAAAGCCACTACGTTATGCGGCTGCAAACGCAGCACACCCTGGTACACCGGCAGCGCCTCCTCCTCCCGGAATTCGGATTCCAGCCGGGTGGCCTGGTGTAATAAAGCAGTAAGGTCCTGTGAGAAAGCCGTGAAAGGCATTGCAAGGAACAATAACAGAATAACCCTGTTCATACAGTATGAACGGCACCAAAAAGGCGCCGGTTGGCCGGGATCTACCGGCTAATTGTTAAACTTTTTATGCAGCGTCATACCCGCCTTACCCTGGAAATTTCCGATGGGGGCCTGTAGTTTATAGATAGAAAGGACGACTTCCCGCAGAAAAGGATAGTAGGCTTTTATTTTCTCAATGATCTCATCGGCTATCTTTTCCAGCAGGGGGGAAGGCTGGTGCATCCGCTCCTTTACTATGTCGAAGAGCGTTACATAATTAACGATGGTCCCCAGACTTTCGAAGGGCTGGTCGTTCTCGTCGTAGAGAACGTCCAGGTTCACCTCAAAAGTGTTGCCCGTCGCCAGCTCTTCTTTAAAGACACCATGACGACCGGAAAAGATCAGGTTATGCAATTGTACTGTTACCATTTTGTCTGGCGCCTTCGGGCTTTGTTTAAAATTTAACCCTCGGCGCCAGACAGCTAAGGTCGGCCCTTCGGGCAGCAGACCCGGGGTCTGCTAAGCCAATCCTTTTGCTGATAAATATCTTTCCGCGTCCAGCGCAGCCATACATCCGCTGCCTGCGGCCGTCACCGCCTGGCGGTAGATCTTATCCTGGACGTCCCCTGCTGCAAAGACACCTTCTACGTTCGTCCTGCTTGTCCCAGGGATGGTCTTTATATATCCAGCTTCATCCAGGTCCAGAAATTCGCTGAAGATCCCCGAATTGGGCTGGTGACCTATCGCCACAAAGAAACCGCTTACCGGCACTACTGTCTTCTCTCCAGTTTTAGTGTTCTTTATCCGCAACGCTTCCACGCGGCTTTCCCCCAGGATCTCATCGGTTTCGCTGTTCCAGTATAATTTGATGTTCGGGGTCTGCTGTACTCTTTCCTGCATAACGCGGGAGGCGCGCATCTTTTCACTGCGAACAAGCATATGCACCGTCGTGGTCAGCTTGGACAGGTACAACGCCTCTTCTGCAGCCGTATCGCCGGCGCCGATGATCGCCACTTCCTTGTTTCGGAAGAAAAATCCGTCACAGACGGCACAGGCGCTGACACCATAGCCATTCAGACGCTGCTCACTTTCCAGGCCCAGCCACTTGGCGCTGGCGCCGGTCGCGATGATCACTGCATCGGCAAGGATCAACTTCTCCTCGTCGATCCAGACTTTGAAAGGCTGGCTGGAGAAATCCACCTTAGTAGCCAGTCCATACCGTATATCGGCGCCCATCCGGCTCGCTTGCTTTTCAAAATGGACCATCATTTCCGGGCCCTGAACGCCATCCGGATAACCCGGATAATTTTCAACTTCCGTTGTTATAGTCAGCTGTCCCCCGGGCTGGATACCCTGGTACAACACGGGTTTGAGGTTGGCTCGGGCCGCATAGACTGCAGCCGTATAGCCCGCGGGCCCGGACCCTATAATCAGACAATGTACTTTCTCACTTGCTGTTTGCTCCATATAAAAATTTTAATTGCGGCAAAAAATTTTCAGGAAAATAATTTTTCGCCGCAATGCCGTTAATGTCCTTGAACTGGACTCCGTCCAGTTTGGTGCCAAATGTAACGCGAATTTGCTAAAGTCAATGTCGTTTAAATGACCACTACTAAAAAAGTCCCGGCAGACGCCGGGACTTTTTTTAAATAAGTAAGCCCCAAAAATAGTAAGAGTCGACCGGGCTATTAACCCAGATATGCTTTCAGCGCATTGCTATAACGAGCTTTCTGCAGGCGTTTGATCGCCCTTTCTTTGATCTGACGGATACGCTCCTTGGTCAGATCATACTTCTGGCCGATCTGCTCAATGGTCACACCATTTTCGCCATCCAGGCCAAAATACGCATTTACGATCTCCGCTTCACGTGGGCTCAATGACTTGAGTACACGGCGGATCTCAGCGCGTAAAGAATCCTTCATTACATCGTCATCAGTTTCATCACCACCTTCCAGCAGATCACCCATTGCTACGTCCTCAGCCTCGTGTACCGGGGCATCCAGCGAACTGTGACGGGTGTTGCTTTGAAAAATGTTGTTGATCTCCGTCTCACTCATTTCCAGTAACTCGGCTAATTCTTCCGTGCTTGGCTCCCTTTCATGTTCCTGTTCGAAAGCCATGTAGGCCTTATTAGCCTTGTTGTACGTGCCAATTTTGTTTTGAGGCAGGCGGACTAATCTGCCCTGCTCTGCCAACGCCTGTAAAATGGACTGGCGGATCCACCATACCGCGTATGAGATAAACTTGAAACCCTTGGTTTCATCAAAGCGTTGAGCCGCTTTAATTAAGCCGAGATTACCCTCGTTAATCAAATCACTAAGCGATAATCCCTGGTGCTGATACTGCTTTGCAACGGAGACCACGAAACGCAAGTTGGCCTGGACTAACTTATCCAAGGCCTTCTGATCTCCCATCTTGATCCGCTGTGCGAGGACCGTCTCCTCTTCAGGAGTGATCATCGGGATCTTGGAGATCTCCTGCAAATACTTCTCAACCGCCTGGGAATCACGGTTAGTAATCTGTGTAGCAATTTTGAGTTGCCTCATATCAAATAAAAAATAAAAAGGGTGACAAAATACTTAGCCATTACAAGAAGCCGCCGGGGCATCTTCCTGTAATTGTCGGGTACTCAACTAATATAACACTTCAAAACCTGGGGAGTTCGCGGAAAGGGCAAAAAGATATAAAAATAATTTAATGCAATCCATCCAGAACCGTCTGCAAAACTAGTCATAGAATCTGGAAATTCATAGCGTTGTGGAATAAATTGGACGAATTTTAATCTTTTTTTTGATTTTTGCATGTAAAGCATAACTGGAATGCCCCTTTGCAGTTATACAATGACCTTTGCAGATATGGAAGCTTATTCACATCAGCGCGACCTGATGTCCTTCACGTTTTATTAACAGTTTCTGTTCTAAAAAGTTCTGCGCAAGGCAGACATTTTCGGCAACTAGCTGATTGTTAATCAATTGAATGAGATAACCTGCTTCAATAAACGATCTCCTGCCCTTTCACGGTCAGTACGAGGCTCTTTGCGGGCGCTTCCTCTACCCGGCCAACGATCTGTGCGTCGATATTGAACCGGCGCCCTGCTTCGATCATCGCATCAGCTGCAGCCGCAGTGGTGAAGACTTCGAGCCGGTGTCCCATATTAAACACCTGGTACATTTCCCGGTCATCGGAGCCGGAAGCCTCCTGGATCTGTTTGAAAATAAGAGGTGGTTCGAACAAATTATCTTTTATGACCCGAAAATTCCCGGGCAGATATTTCATACATTTTGTCTGCCCGCCGCCGCTACAGTGGATTAGCCCATGAATAGCATCGAACTGCTCTGTCAGCAATTGCTTCAGCAGCGGTGCATAGGTCCGGGTAGGGCTCAGCAGAAGGTGCCCGATATCCGTCGTCACCGTTCCTGCCGCGCCTCCGCTGTTACCGGGTACATCCACCGGATCCGTCATACGGTGCGGGCCAATATATACTACACTTTCATCCAACGTAGTGTCGTAAGACTCATGGAATCGGGCTCCATAAGTTTTATGTAAGGTATCATGCCGTGCGCTGGTCAGACCATTGCTGCCGATCCCGCTGTTATAGGCCGTTTCATAGCTGGCCTGGCCAAAGCTGGCAAAGCCGACGATAACATCCCCGGCCTGGATCTTGTCATTCGTGATCAGTTTGTCCTTGGGCCAGCGCGCGGTCATCGTCCCATTTACGGCGATGGTCCTTACTACATCCCCTACATCCGCCGTCTCGCCGCCCAGGTACTGAATGCCTACCCCAAAGGTCTTCAGCTCGTCAAAAAATTCCTGTGAGCCATTGATAATGACAGAAAGCACATCCCCGGGAATATTTCTTTTGTTCCGGTCGATCGTAGAAGAGAACAACAGGTTATCGAAGATCCCCACGCATAACAGATCGTCGAGGTTCATGGCAATGGCATCCTGTGCAATGCCTTTCCATACCGAGATATCCCCCGTCTCCTTCCAGTACAGGTAAGCGAGGATGCTCTTCGTTCCTGCCCCATCGGCATGCATCAGATTGACCCATTTTTCATCACCCCCGAGATAATCGGGATAGATCTTACAAAAGGCGTTCGGGTAAAGCCCCTTATCGAGCTTTTCCGTTGCCTGATGAACTTCTTCTTTCTGAGCGGAAACACCGCGTTGGGCATAGAGTGACATAGTGGTCGCAAAGGTAAAGGATAAATCCTTTAAATTTGCACCGCCAAACCAACGGTTTATACGGCTTACCCGTTTAATCACACATGCGCATATATAACAATACAGATCAATTACCAACTTTCCGGCAGGCGGTCATAACGATAGGCACTTTTGACGGCGTTCATACCGGTCACGCGCGGATCCTGGAGCAATTGAGACAGGAAGCGGCACGCATCGACGGCGAAACGGTGATTGTTACCTTTTATCCTCATCCCCGTAAAATAGTAAAAGGCGGCTCGGAAGAGATCCGCCTGATCAATACGCTCGAAGAAAAGATCCAGCTCCTTTCCTGGTTACAGATCGACAACCTCGTCATCGTTCCATTCACCGAAGCTTTTTCCCAATTGACCGCTGAAGAGTATATAAAAGACTTTCTTCTCGCAAAGTTTCACCCGCATACCGTGATCATCGGGTATGATCATCGCTTTGGCAAAGGCCGGCTGGGCGACTACCATTTGCTGGAGAAATACAGCGCAAGCGAAGGATTCCAGCTTCAGGAAATCCCGGTTCACCTACTCGATGAGATCTCTGTCAGCTCAACGCGTATCCGCGAAGCTATTCAGCGCACGGATATTGCCGCTGCAAATCAGCTGCTGGGTTATCCCTTCTTTTTCTCAGGGATCGTCGTAAAAGGAGATCAGCTGGGTCGTACGCTTGGTTACCCCACCGCCAACCTGCGGCTCACCAGTGCAGAAAAACTTACTCCAGGGGACGGCATTTATGCTGTGGAGGCAGTGCTGCTGCCGGTAAACGATGATGAACTTTCCGATACGGAAGCTTCGGCCAATCTTTTCGGGACGCCGCGGCTAAAAGGAATGATGAGCATCGGCATTCGTCCGACAGTAGGCGGAAAGCTCCGCACCATTGAGGTCAACCTCTTTGATTTCAATGAAGACATCTACGGCCGCCAGCTCCGTGTTTTTGTAAAAAAGTATCTCAGGCCGGAAGTAAAGTTCGACGGCCTGCCAGCACTCATCGAACAATTGGGCAAAGACAAAGAAGATACGCTGGCGGCGCTCGGTTGAGCAGGCATCCTGGCGCCCATACCGGCAGCAACGGGCGTCCGGCTAACCCATCATCTTAACCACCAGCTCCTTTAATAGCGAAGCATCCTCTGTGCCCGTACTGCCTACCCCAACGCTTTTCAGATTATAGGCATGTAACAGCAGCAGCCCGTTCTCGATACCCTCGTAATTGTAATTCCTCACCGCCGCCAGGTAGTCCTTCGCAAAAAAAGGGTTCACCCCTATCGCCGCTGCGATGCCCTTTTCGTCACGGGCAGGCTGACCAAAGATCATATAGGCCTTACTAAAGAAGTTGTATATAGACGGCAGGATCAGCTGGATCGGCGCAGCCTTGGGATTGCTTTCAAAATACTGGATGATCCTTATGGCCTTCACCCGGTCTTTTTTTGCAAAAGCGTCCTGCAACTCAAATACATTGTATTCCTTGCTGACTCCCACATATCGTTCGATCTCATCTTCGGTGATGTTCTTCCTGCCCGACAGATTGACCAGCAGCTTCTCGACCTCATTATTGATCCTGCTCAGGTCATTGCCGATATGATCCACCAGCAGCAGCAGGGCCTTTTGGGTGATCTCATATCCTTTCGAACGGATCAGCTCGCTCGCCCAGTCGGGCAATTGATTGTCGTATAATTTTTTTGTGGTATACAGTTCGGCCTTTTCCTTTAGCAGCTTCGCCAGCTTGCTGCGCCCGTCCACCTTCTTTTCCTTATAGGCCACTACAAATATGGTAGAGGACAAAGGCTTGTCAATATAGGCTTCCAGCTTATCTATATCCCGCATCTGCTGTGCTTCCTTTAGCAGGACCACCTGCCGCTCCGCAAACATGGGATAACGCCTGCAGGCGTTGATAATCGCGGTCCAGTCGGCATCCTTTCCATAAAAAACCGTCAGGTTGAACCCCGCTTCCGCCTCGGAGAGTATTTTGTGCTCCGCATAATTCACCAGCTGGTCAATGTAGAATTCTTCCTCACCTTCCAGCCAGTAAACAGGTTTAAATTTCATCTTTTTCCAGTCATTGAGGATTTTCTCTACCGACATTCTCGCTGATTTTATTCACACAAAAGTGGGTCAAAAAAAGCATCAAAAATATGTTTTTTTGACCCAATCCAACCAATATCTGTGCACATCGTTACCTCGTGCACGAATCGGACTCCGTCCGATTTGGTACATAAATCTTTAGAAATCAGGACTTGAACACAATAAAAATGATTTTGGCACGGTTTTAGACCAGCTCCATGTGTAACCGCGAAATTCGGTTTGCAGGATGAAAAAAAGCATTTTTATAACTTTTGTAAAAAAAACATAAGCTATGAGTACGACAACCAACTATCCCTCAGCAACGCCTCAAAGTCAGCCACCTAAAAAGGATTATAAAAACCTGGTCATAGGACTGCTGGCCGCCGGCTTCCTGGGCACCTGGGGTTACTTGCTCTGGAACAACAACAAACAGGAGCAGGTTCAAACCCAGCAACAGGCTCAGATCTCAAAAGTGACCGATGAAAAAGGTCAACTGCAGAAGAACTTCGATGACGCCCTTGTTCGCCTCGATTCTCTGACAGGCACAAACAATAAGCTTACCAGCCAGCTTAACGAAGGTAATGGTCAGATAGCCAAGCTGAAAGGAAATATCCGCAGCCTGTTGAACAAACAGCATCTTACAGAAGCAGAAAAGAAGAAAGCTGAAGAACTGATCAAGGAACTGAACGACAAGATCGGTAACCTTGAACAACAAGTCGCTCAGCTGACCCAGGACAATCAGCAGCTGACTACTGAAAAGACTCAGCTGACCCAGGACAAGGAAAAGCTCACCAACGATCTGACCAGCACTACTGCCGCAAAGCAGGACCTGGAAAAGAAAGTTGACGTAGCTTCTACTCTGAATGCATCTAATATCTCTATCACTCCAATGCATGAAAAAAGCGACGGAAAAGATAAAGAAACCACTACCGCACGTAAGGTAAACAAGCTGGTTATCGGTTTTGATGTTTCCAACCGTATCGCACAGACCGGCCAGACCGATGTATATGTTTGCATCACCGGCCCCGACGGCAAGCCCATCTCTGTTCCTGCACTGGGTTCAGGCAATTTCACTTCAAGGGAAGATGGCGACAAGATCTACACTGCTAAGGTCCCTGTAGACTTCGAAGCCGGTAAATCCAAATCCATTCAATTTGCATGGAAGCAAAACAGTACTTTCCAGAAGGGTAACTACAAGATCGAGATCTATCACAATGGTTTCAAGATCGGCGAAGGTACTCGCGAACTGAAGAAAGGTGGTCTCTTTGGCTAGAATATTTGAGAAGACATTATAATAAAAAAAGGTCGGGGTTTCACCCCGGCCTTTTTTTATAACAGTGCCCGCAAAGCCGCCCGGCCCGTATGAATGATCCTCGTATCACCCGCCTTTCGTCCCTCATACTGGATGCTCAGCTCCAGGCTGCTGCCCAGCCTCTTCGTCAGATCCAGGTTCCACAGATAGTTCTTCCCCGGCAGGAGCCCTTCCAGGATCGTATAGGATACCGCTGAAGTAGTGCTAGGTTTTCCGCCGGCAGCGGTATAAGAGATACTGCTCATGGTAAACTTTCCCTGCACCGAAGTACTCTGCAGGATATTGTATTTAAAGTCGGTATTCAGCGCGGTGGAAGTATAGTTCTGCCCGCCCCACATCAGCGCATTCTGTTTGGTGGTCAGTCTGTAACCTAATCCTATCCGCAGATTGGACTTTCTCGTATAGGTCAGACCCGGTTCGACAGAAAATTGTTTCAGGTTATAGTTGCTGCTGTCGAAGTTAGAGCTCGAATTATTCAGCTGGTTGATGCCCTGTCTGAAAGTAGCGCTGAGCGCAACAGACTTATTCATGTTCAGACGGCTGCGAAGCGACCATTCATTCGTCTGTCTTGCCTCATATCCATAGGTCAACAGGCTCTTGGAACCGTTGCGGGTATTGCTGAGATCAAAACCCCAGTGCGGGTCCTGCCGGTTGAAGGATAAGGTGTTGACCACGATCAAAGTGCGGGTGATCAAAGAGGTGTCATCCAGCGGGGCTTTGAATGGATTCCACTCGAGCAGCCCTTTTGCCTGTTGCTTCTGGTTCAGCTGCATGGAGGATTGAAAGGTCATGCGGGCCAGGAAATGTGCAAAAGAACCGCTCTTCTGCCCGACAACCGCTTTTGGTGTCAGCGTAAAGCTAAAGTTCAGCGTATTATAGGTGGCACGTACATAATCATTCGTCGGCGTATATACCCGGATATACTGCGCCTGGTCCTGGAATTGCGCCAGCACAAATTCGCTCAGCTGCTGGATGCCATCCTTATTGTAGTCGATCCAGGTATACTGCCCGGTACCCGCAGGCACCTGCAGATACGTGTAGTTCTGTTTCTGCTGTTGTCCGGATCCTACCTCATAAAGAGCATTGCCCCGCAGAAGCCCCTTCCATTCGTTGACGATGTATTCCGCCCGGCCCAGGATAGTATTGTCTGCCGTTTGGGTCGTAATGGCGCTGTCGAGGATTTGCAGCCGGCGATAGGTGGCGTTGATATGGAACTGGTGATGCGGGTTCTTCAGGAAGTCCGCATAGAGATTGAAGTTCCGGCTGCGATCGCCCCTGATCAGGCTTCTTCCGTAAGGATAGGAATTCTCTCTCTGCATATATGTCATACCCCAGTGATTCGGATTCTTTTCCGGTGACTTCAAATAGGCTGACCAGGTGTTGTACTCAAAACTGGTGGTCGATACTGTATCGGCCAGTTTGTCCAACATTTTATTTCGTTCCAGCGAATAACTCGCGCCAACGAGGTAGTCCTTCAGGAAGGACAGTTTTTTATTCACGTCGATGGATGGCCGCAGATAGACCCCTGAAAATTTGGCGCTGTCGCTGGTCGTTACACTCAGCTGATCGTTGATCGTCCAGTTATGGAATGACTGGTGGTGTGTGAAAATATTCCTGGTACCGGTAAAGCCATCCCCGCGTTCATAACGGGAAACATCGTATTTCAGGGAGTTGAGTTTCTTGTCGCTGAGCTGGAAGCTGGCATTATAGATCCGCTCGTCGGCGGGATTGACATTCAGTGACAGCCCCCAGTCCCTGGTAAATTCGGGCGCCCTCAGCCGCTCCAGCGGAGTAAAATTCTTTTGCACGTATTCATATCCCAGCCCGGAGGTCAGCTGCAGGCCCCTGGCCGCAGACCCCAGAGATTTTATGTTCTTGAACTGGAACCGGGCTGCGTATCCGTCATCGTTTCCTTTATCGATAGTGGAAAGCGTATTTATATCATAGTGACTCTTTGCGACCTCTGCGGTCATCGAGGTATTCTTATTCAACGCATAATCCGCACCCAGCGTCATTATTGTCTGTGTCTTGGGAGTGACCAGGAACTGCGCCGCTTCGTACGAACCCTGCATGACCCCGTTGATCGGCGCCACCCAGATAAAAACACTGCCATTGACGCCATTGAGGTCGGGTATATAATTCCCATAACCCGGGCCGACATCGGCAAAAGAAAGACTGTAGAGCGTATTGGCAGGGTCTGTTGAAAAGACATAGGCCGAGTCATGCACCGTGGCGCCGGCGGCGTTCTTGTACGTAGTGTCGACCCGTTTGTACAAGATCTTTCCGGCAGCAAATGTATCGATATTAGCGACCGGGTAGAAAGCGCGGCTGATGCTATCCCCCAGCTTGCTCAGGAACTTGTTCTGATCAGGTGTCAGGGTTTGATTTATGGGTGAGTTCCTGGAATCGCTGTTGCTGAACAGTCCCATACGCACCTTTAGCTTATTGTTGAAATTCGCTTCGTCATAGAGGTAGAGGTTCACGTTGAGGTAATTCCTGTCCGCATATTCGAATTCCACTTGTATTCTCGCATCCTGCGTGATCATGCGATTGGCCGTGAACGTTACTTCACCCGTATTGTAGTTGATGACATAATCCTGGTCCTCTCCTCTTTGCATCAGGGCCCCGTCGACAAAAACCTTTTCCGTTCCAGCCAGTACGATAAAATACAGCTCGCCGTTGGCGCCCTGCAGCTTGTAGGGTCCCTGGTTGCCCTCCTGTCCCTGGAAGATGTTGCGGGTGAACTTTCCCTTTGCAATGGCAGCGCTGACCAGGGTTTTGTTCGTGGTGGTGGCGTCTATCTGCTGGGTGGTCTCGAAAGAAGCCCCCTGCAGGCGTTTGTAAAAATTCAGAAAATAGTTTTGATTCTGCCGAAGATCGATATCCCCCATGGTAAGGGCCCAGTTCTTCTTTTTGAACTGCAGAAAGATCTTATCGAATTCATTCAGGTCGGCCGTGGTTCCATCCGGCTGGATGGGAATATTGTTGTCGGTGATGGCTGCCGAGATCTCGATGCTGTCAGCCAGGTAGCCGCTGATCTGCAGGTTAAGATTGGAAGTAACGACGGCGTCCTGGTTGTTGCCAAAGGTGATGCTTCGACCGAAGCTGCCGTTGTAGCTGATATTGCCAAAATTGAAGAAATTGTCGGCGCTGGCTTGCCCGTCTTTAGCCTTGTCATATGGGCGGACAAGGAAATAGTTTTGTATGCTGTCATAGTTGAATCGCCGGGCTACGGCATTCAGCTTGTAGGGAAAGCTGCGATAGGTGATCAGCACACTGTCCTGGCCTGCGGGCGGATGGGTCCAGATCAGCACTGAGTTGACCCAGTCGAGCATATATGCGCTGTCGCTGACCCCTTTTACCATCAACGAGCCGGGGATCAGGCTGGCCGAGTCGATGGGGATGCGGCCTCCGCGTACTGGCAAATATTTCCGGTGAAGGTTGGACAGGGAGGCTGGCGTTGGGGGGCCGGCCCGGCGCGCGGGTTGGCCTGTCGGGCGGGAAGCGCGGGGCACGCCGCTGGCTTGCGCGCTGCCGACAGGTGCACCGCCGGTTGCCGCATTGCCGGCAGGGGTTCCCACGCCCGGTGCGCCGCCAGCAATTGCGCTGCCGGGTGAATACCCGGGGTTGGATTGTCTTGGCAATGTGCCGGGCATACCCGGCCGGCTGTTGACAGATTGACTGTTGGCCGCATTCAGCATCGCGTCAAGCCGCTGTTTGACGGAATCCACCGGAGTCTCCTGCCGGTTGTTCAACGAGTCTATCTGGCGCAGCATTGCAGCGGCGGATAGTACAGTATCGGCCTTTTTCAGGCTGTCCTGGTAGCGACGTACGCTGTCGATCGTCTTTTTGAGGGAATCTGTCAGGGGGATGGTGTCGATGGTCTTTTTGAGCGTGTCTCCCGAAATCTTGCTGATCGCCAGAGCCGGGACCGTGTCCAGCCGGCTCCCCCTTATCGTCTGTCCCGGCGATTGCTGTGGCCTTGCGGCGAAGAAGGCTCCACCCAAAAACAGGACAAGTATAAGCAGCCTTTTGATCAACAACCTCGGGTTTTTCTTAAAATGCTTAAAATTAGGATTTATTGTATCAAATACGACTAAATCAGGAGGTTACGTATGTTTACTGCGGGCGTTAATAAAACTTTAACGCGCACCCGGTAACGATCTTCCGCCTGCTCCTGTCAGGTAAACACACCTAACCTGAACTTTATGCCGGGAAATAAGACGCTCCCCCTACCTCTTTTCTTTCTGACAGGCCTGACGTTAACCGGCTGCATCGGCTATCGTCAGCACGCCTCCTATGTAAGCCCTTTCAATGGCAATTCGCAGACCTATCACCCGCTGCCGATGTATAGGGATAGCGTCCGGAAGGCCATCTATGCACAGGCAGCAGGAATGGCCGGCAACGCCAACGACAACAATACGGATCAGCTGAAAGGCGCCACCGGTTCCGTTTTTGTCGCCAACCACTTCGGGAAATTTCAAAGCTATTACGGACTTGACCTTACCATGGGTTGCTACGACGTAAGGAAATACGACACTGGCAGCACCAGTTCCTTTTTCCTCGGTGGCATTTCAATGCCTCCGTATTCGGCCCCGCATCTGGCTAAATATGCAGGCAACCGGTTTTTCGGCGGTGTCGGGGTCAGCGGGGCCATCAATATGGTAAAACCCTTCTACAATGGCGAATGGCGATATTTTGGTCTGGAGGGCACATTACACCGCGAGTTTGGGGATTATCTTTCATTCCGGAAGAATCTGCCGGATTCCCTGGCGCCCATACTTGTCCGCAACCCTTTATTCGCCACGATCGGATATACGACAGAAATTATCGGAAGGACCCGCAAAGGGGAATATGGGTTCCGTCTCGGCAACGGCATGGTGCTGGGAGGCGCCTATCTCCACCTGCACGACACCATAGGTACGGAAGAGCTAAGCTATATCTATATCAACCTTGCCTTTCATTATACCTATGAACGATATACCGGTTATGTACAGATGGAAACCGGTTACAGGGGAATAAGCTATCATTTGGGGTTTGTCTATCGCTTTGGCAGACCGAAACTGCCCGCCAGGGAACCATCGAGGCTGCCCCCGCACCCTCCGCGTGGGCATTCGCTGTTCCCGCCCCATCCGGGGCCGCCGCGTTCCGGCATATCACCTTAGTGCGGAGGCCCGGTCAGACCTGCGCCTTTATCAGCGGGTACAAGGTACCTATGCCTTGGCCATTGCCTCTTTGGGATACATTTCTTCCCGCAGCTGTTTTACACGCGCATCCTCCAGGTATTCGTCGAAGGACATCAACCGGTCGATAATTCCAGATGGTGTCAGTTCGATGACCCTGTTGGCCACGGTCTGTAAAAAGGTATGGTCATGAGATGTCAGCAGGACGATCCCTTTGAAGTTGCTCATGCTTTCGTTGAAAGACTGGATGGACTCCAGGTCCAGGTGGTTGGTCGGCTCATCGAGGATGACGACATTCGGGTCCTGCAGCATCATACGGCTCAGCATACAACGTACTTTTTCTCCGCCGGACAGCACTTTTGTGTTCTTCAGCACTTCGTCGCCGCTGAATAACATCTTCCCGAGGAAACCACGCAGGAACGGCTCATCTACATCAGTGACATGCGGCGGAACATATTGCCGCAGCCAGTCCATAAGGTTGATATCCTTCCCCTGGAAGAATTTGGTATTGTCATTGGGCAGGTAGGCTTTGGAAACGGTGGTTCCCCACTCGATCTTACCGCCGTCTGCCGATTGCTCGTCATTGATGATGTCGAAAAAGCTGGTCAGCGCGAGGTGGTCCTTGCTGACAAAAGCTATCTTATCCCCTTTATTAACGCTGAAGGTCACATTGGAAAACAACATCCTGCCGTCTTCAGCCCGCTTGGATAATTTTTCTATATTGAGGATCTGGTTCCCTACTTCACGCAGCTGCTTGAAGATGATACCAGGATAACGACGATTGGACGGTTCGATCTCGTCGATCGTCAGCTTCTCCAAAGCCTTTTTACGGGAAGTGGCCTGCTTGGATTTGCTGGCATTGGCGGAGAAACGGGCGATGAAATCCATAAGGGCTGCGCGTTTGTCCTCCGTCTTCTTATTCTTGTCCGACATCTGGCGGGCCATCAGCTGGGAAGACTCATACCAGAAAGTATAGTTACCCGTGAAGATCTTGATCTTCTGGCGGTCCACGTCGGCCACATGCGTACACACAGCATCGAGGAAGTGACGGTCATGGGAAACGACGATCACGATATTTTCGTAATCGGCCAGGAAGTTCTCCAGCCAGTTGATGGTCTCTACGTCAAGGTCATTGGTAGGTTCATCCAGGATCAGGATGTCCGGGTTCCCGAACAGGGCCTGCGCCAGCAATACCCGCACTTTCATCGCGCCCGGCAATTCCTTCATCAGGGTACCATGTAAGGCTTCTTTGACCCCCAGATCGCTGAGCAGGGCGGCGGCATCACTTTCAGCGGTATAACCACCCATTTCGCCAAATTCCCCTTCCAGCTCACCGGCCCTGAGACCATCTTCTTCAGTAAAGTCGGCCTTGGCATAAATAGTGTCTCTTTCCTGCATTACCTTCCACATCTTCTGGTGCCCCATCAGCACGGTATGCAGCGCAGTATTCTCATCAAAAGCAAAGTGATTCTGGTTCAATACGGCCATACGTTCACCCGGAGTGATCTCGATCACCCCCTTGGTGGGTTCTATTTCTCCTGCGAGGATCTTCAGGAACGTGGATTTACCGGCCCCGTTGGCGCCGATCACTCCGTAACAATTACCCTTATTGAACGTAAGGTTGACTTCATCAAATAAAACCCTTTTACCAAAGGAAAGGGTGACATTGTTCACTCTAATCATGGGCGCAAAAATACAAAAAAAAAGCTCCCATCCTTGCAGATGGGAGCCCTAAACAGGAATTACTTACCGGTAGCAGGAATTATTTATCGGTCGTCAACCCGGACCTGCCATATTCGGCATTCAGGCGGGCGATATTCGTGATCGAGATCTCCTTGGGACATACGGCCTCACAGGCTCCGGTCGCCGTACAGCTGCCAAAACCTTCCTTATCCATCTGGGCGATCATATTGATAACACGTGATTTCCGTTCGGGATTGCCCTGGGGCACCAGCGCCAGGTGGCTGACCTTCGCAGACAGGAAGAGCAGAGCAGAGCTGTTCTTACAAGCCGCGACACAGGCCCCGCAACCGATGCAGGCTGCAGAAGCAAAAGCCGTATCAGCTTTATCTTTTTCGATTGGAACAGCATTCGCGTCGACGGCATTCCCGGTGTTGACCGAGATATACCCGCCCGCCTGGATGATCCGGTCAAAGGCGCTTCTGTCCACCACCAGGTCCTTGATAACCGGGAAGGCGTTGGCCCGCCAGGGTTCTACAACGATGGTATCGCCATCCTTGAAGGCGCGCATGTGCAGCTGACAGGTCGTGGTACCTTCCCACGGACCATGAGGCCGGCCATTGATATACATGGAACACATTCCGCAAATGCCTTCCCGGCAGTCATGGTCGAAAGCAATGGGATCCTTGCCTTCCTTTACCATACGCTCATTCAGCACATCGATCATTTCCAGGAAGGACATTTCAGAAGAAATATCTCCAACAGAATAGGTCTCAAAGTTGCCTTTGTCGTTTTTGTTCTTTTGCCTCCAGACCTTGAGGGTGAGGTTCATTGTATAGTGTTCCATAAAATACTTAGCTGATGCTTTTATTTTTCAAATAGTTCAAATAATTCTTGTATCTGATCTTTATCTTATTCGTTGGTTCGGCATTGTACCAATAGATCCAGGCATTTACAGTCTGTCCCGAACGCAGCTGCACCCTCCCCTTCTTCCGTACAAACTCCGTATCGTCCCCCCCTCCTTCCGGTATCCCTTCGTATTTATCGAGGATGCGGAACACCTTATCCGGTTCGGTCAGCAAGAACACATCGCCGATGACCTCCTGCCCGCTGTTGCTTTTTATAGCCCCTGGATAACGGCCCAGATCATAAAGAACAGCTCCCACTTTTGCCTGGCCCACATACTTCAGGTGATGACTGACCCGGTTTTTTAATTTCAGGTCATAGTTCTTCCGCAGTGTTCCATATACAAATAAATACTCTGCCATTACTACATCTTTGCTAAAAGAGCTTTCAGCTTCTCGAAGCTGTATTTTTCTATCCAGTCCTGACAATCTTCATCAGACTTTATCTTTTTCAGATAATAGTCAAACACCTCGTAGACCTGTTTGAACGTCAGATGTCCGCTGTCATGCAATACTCCAATGAATTCAAAAAAATTCAGGAAGTCCGTGAACTTTTCTTCGTTCGCCTCCCGAACCGCCACATCTGCAACGGTTAGCTTTCCATGCAAATGGCCATAGTCCAGCCAAACCCTCGCCTCTTTATAGATCGCACTTTCAAAAAACTTCTCGTACAGGGACTTCAGCCACTCCGCCTGCTTGATCCTGATCTGGCTTTTATAGCTAAGTGCAGCTATAAAGAAACCCAATCCACCAAACCCGGTAAGCACTTTAACAATAAGTTCTATCCATTCTTTCCATCCCATATACGTACTAATTTAGGCCAGCCTACTTATAGCTGCGCTGGGTCGGATGCGCCACCTCGAACTCCAGCTTCTCCTTGTGCAGTTCCCAGTTGCTCTCACCCTTGTATTCCCATGCTGCGACAAAGCTGAAGTTTTCGTCGTCACGTCTGGCTTCCCCATCGTCCGTCTGCATTTCTTCCCGGAAGTGGCCGCCACAGCTTTCCCTGCGTTGCAGCGCATCCTGGCACATCAGCTCACCCAGCTCGATGAAGTCCGCTACACGGCCAGCCTTGTCCAGTTCGGGATTGAATTCTTTGATATCACCCGTGACCCGCACGTCCCGCCAGAACTCGGCTTTCAGTGCGCGGATCTCCGTGATGGCTTCTTTTAGCCCCGCTTCATTACGGGCCATACCACATTTATCCCACATGATCTTGCCCAGACGTTTGTGAAACGATTCGGGGCTTTGTGTTCCGTTGATGTTCTTCAGCTGTTGAAGTCTTGCCGCTACCTCTTTCTCAGCCGCTTCGAAGGCCGGATGAGTGATCGGCATGACAGGGGTCCTGATCTCATCCGCCAGGTAATTGCCGATCGTATAAGGGATCACAAAATAACCATCGGCCAGACCCTGCATCAGGGCAGAGGCGCCAAGACGATTGGCACCATGGTCACTGAAATTGGCCTCTCCCAGGGCATAGAGACCGGGAACCGAGGTCATCAGCTCATAGTCCACCCAAAGGCCGCCCATGGTATAATGTACGGCAGGATAGATCCGCATCGGAAGACTATAGGGGTCCTCACCGGTGATCTTTTGATACATATCGAAGAGGTTGCCGTATTTCTCTTTTACAACTGCTACCCCGTGTTTGCGGATATCTTCTGCAGAAGGATTGTCGATGCCATGCTTACGGCATTCGATCTTGCCATACCGCTCTATCGCGGAAGCATAATCGAGATACACCGCCTGTTTGGACGAACCAACCCCGTAACCTGCGTCACAGCGCTCCTTGGCAGCCCGCGATGCCACGTCTCGCGGTACGAGATTTCCGAAGGCTGGATACCTTCTTTCCAGGTAGTAATCCCTTTCTCCTTCCGGTATCTCGTTCGCCTTGCGCGGATCGTTCTTTTGTTTGGGGACCCAGATCCTACCGTCATTGCGCAGTGATTCCGACATCAGGGTCAGCTTGGACTGGTGGTCACCCGTTACCGGGATACAGGTCGGATGGATCTGTGTAAAACAGGGGTTCCCGAAATAGGCCCCTTTCTTATGCGCCTTCCAGGCTGCCGTTACGTTGCTTCCCATGGCGTTCGTAGAGAGATAGAACACGTTCCCGTAGCCGCCGCTGCAGAGTAATACAGCGTGACCAAAATGTCTTTCCAGCTCGCCGGTGATGAGGTTCCTGGCGATGATACCCCGGGCCTTGCCATCGATATTGACGATGTCCAGCATTTCATGACGGGCATACATCTCTACATTCCCAAGAGCGATCTGCCTTTCCAGAGCCTGGTAGGCGCCTATCAGCAGCTGCTGGCCGGTCTGACCTGCCGCATAGAAGGTACGCTGTACCTGTGTACCGCCAAAAGAGCGGTTACTCAACAGTCCACCGTATTCACGGGCAAAAGGGACACCCTGGGCTACACACTGGTCAATGATACTTGCGCTGACCTCGGCCAGGCGGTGAACATTGGCTTCGCGGGCACGGTAATCCCCTCCCTTGATGGTATCGTAAAACAAACGGAAGACGCTGTCTCCGTCATTCTGATAGTTCTTGGCGGCATTGATCCCTCCCTGCGCAGCAATGCTGTGCGCACGCCGCGGAGAATCCTGAAAGCAGAAAGCCTTTACCTTGTATCCGAGCTCACCGAGAGAGGCGGCGGCAGAAGCACCGGCCAGACCTGTTCCTATGATAATGATCTCCAAACTGCGTTTGTTGGCAGGGTTTACCAGCTTCACATGACCTTTATAATCTTCCCATTTCTTTTCTAAATCTCCGGCGGGGATGTTTGAATTGAACATGAATTATTTTTTGATTGCTTCGAATGCTTTTTCTTATTAAACCCAGTTGAAATACATGGATACGGGCATCATAGCAAATGCCAGTGGAACTATGATAGAAAAACCCACCCCAACCCCGTTGATCAGGCGGAGATAACGGTTATTATAGACGCCCAGTGAACGGAAGGCGCTCTGGAACCCATGTAATAAGTGATAAGCCAGCGAAATACAGGCCAGCACATAGACGATGACGACCCAGGCCTGCGTGAACGTATCTTTCATCACGCTGAAAAGGTCGTGAATAGGTGCATTGCTGCCATAGGTAGCCTCGGGTACTTCCAGAAAGCGGGAGGGTATCCAGAATTGCTTCCAGTGGATGATCAGAAAAAGTAATATGATCGTTCCGAGAAGCCCCATTGAACGGGAATACCATTTGCTGCCCTTGTTGCCCATCGGTACCTGGTAACCGACCGATCTTTTACTCCGGTTTTGGAATTCCAGCATCAGTCCTTGTATCAGGTGCAGGAAAATACCCGCAAAAAGCCCTACTTCCAGGATACGGATGACGATGGTCGATCCCATGAAATTAGCAGCCTTATTGAACATTTCCCCGCCGTCACCAGCCCAGATACAGGCGTTGATACCTACGTGAACGACCAGAAAAGCGATCAGGGAAATACCAGTGAGGCCCATTACGAATTTTTTGCCTACGGAAGAAGTAAAGAGTTCAGACCATTTCATAATTGTACCTTCTATTAATTGAGGATGAAGCAAAAAGCGCTGAAAACCAATTCGCGCAAATTTAGCACAGGATGGTGAAGAAAATAGTTTTCGTTTACTTTTTTTGTGGGCAGAAAGACCGGGAGTCCATAAATCCCCGTTGTTTAGTATCTTAGCCGCCAAATTTATCTACCTATCACGCCCTATTTGACTATATCTTAGTTATATATTAGGCCATATCTTAAACCCTAAGATAGCGCTGGGCGCACTGATAATAAAGACAAACGAAACGCAAATGAAGCAAGAAGACGATTTTGAAGCGAATCTGGCCGGTGATGAAGGACAAAGCGAAGAAAGCAAAAGCGGTTGGTTCAGACGCATAAAAAAAGGGATCCTTACCAGCACCGCGGAAAAGAAAGAAACCCCCGAAGGCCTCTGGACCAAGTGCCCTAACTGTAATTATATCTGTACCGTCACGGAATTGAGGGAAAACCTGTTTGTATGCCCCAAATGCGCTCACCATCACCGTATCGGCAGCTCCGAATATTTTGAGATACTCTTCAATAATAATCAGTACGAGGTCTTATTCGAGAACATCCGTTCAAAGGATTTCCTGCATTTCACCGACCTGAAGTCCTATGAAAAAAGGCTGCAGGAAACCTGGGCCAAAAGCGATGTGACCGATTCTATTCGTATTGCAGCAGGAGAGGTAAAAGATCATCTGTTGGTCGTCGCGTGTATGGATTTTGAATTTATCGGCGGTTCGCTGGGAAGTGTCATGGGCGAACGGATCAGCCGGGCAGTGGATTATTGCCGGGAACACCAGGCTCCCCTGCTCATCATCTGTAAATCGGGCGGCGCGCGTATGATGGAAAGCGCCTTTTCCCTCATGCAGATGGCAAAGGTCACCGGCAAGCTGTCACAGCTCACAGATGCAAAGCTCCCTTATATCTCCCTGATGACAGACCCTTCCTTTGGCGGCGTATCCGCTTCTTTTGGTATGCTCGGGGACCTCAACATAGCGGAGCCCGGAGCTCTCATTGGTTTTGCAGGCCCCCGCGTCATAAAGGAAACGATCAAAAAGGACTTACCCGAAGGCTTTCAGCGCAGCGAATTCCTTCTCGAACACGGCTTCCTTGACTTTATAGTCAGCCGGAAGGACCTGAAAGAGAAGCTCGCGACACTGATTACCCTCTTCAAAGGCTAATGGCGCCAAACCGGCCACTGGCCTGCCTATAGAATAGATTTATGAGTGAGATAAAGAACAGATCAGCCTACCACGATTATTTCATCGAGGACAAATTCGATGCGGGTATGGTATTGGTCGGAACGGAGGTGAAATCTATCCGGGATGGCAAAGTCAACTTCGTGGATAGCTTTTGCATCTTTTTCAACGGCGAATTATGGGTGCGCAATATGCATATCGCCGAATATCGCTTCGGTACCACCAATAACCATCTCGCCGTACACGACCGCAAGCTTCTGCTTACCAAACGCGAGCTCCGCAAGCTTGAAAATAAAATAAAAGAAAAAGGATATACCATTGTCCCGCTCCGCATCTTCTTTACCGAAAAAGGATACGCCAAGCTGGAGATCGGGCTCGGCAAGGGCAAAAAAGTCTACGACAAACGCGAAACCATTAAGGACCGCGATACCCAGAAAGAGATCAAACGCCACCTGAACAGATATTAAGGCCATTCTTCACCTGGCCTGCCCCTTACCCCGGAGAGACAACCCCCTCAGGCCCAGTCTTATCCATTCAAAAGCTGGCATGAAAATTTCTACTCGTCCATGCGGGGGAACTTTATGTCCATGCAATTTGTATTACCTTCAGGCCGTTATTAGACTTCCTCTTACTACTTGATGCAAAGATTATTACATATATTCCTGTTTATTGCCGCCCCCTTTTTGTTACCGGCCCAGGTCGTTACGGGCTCCTGGTATGGTCATGCCGACGTCGAAATGGCCGGTATCCACAATAATTACCTTACCGAGCTCGTCATCAAACAAAAAGGCACAAAGGTCGAAGGCATCTTTGGCTATTACTTCCGGGACAAATACCAAAGCTTCTTTATCCATGGCCGGTACAACCCCAAAACCCGGGAAGTCATCATTCTCAATATTCCCGTCATCTATTTCAACTCGAATTCCACCGTCAACAGCATCGACTGCAACACTAATTTCCGTGGGATCCTGATGAATTCCAAACTGGGCAGCTCTGTAAAAGGGACTTTTTACCACGACGATAAGTATAAGTACACCTGCCCGGATATAAAAGTGAGTTATACCCTGGACAAGGATGATAATCAGCACGATAGCCTTTCTACAATGGCCGCATCAAGCGCTCATGTCTGGAAGCCCCAGGCTGATGATTTTGTAGTCGATGTGGCCGTCAAAGCTCCCCCAGCGATTACCGAACAGCCGGCGCCTCCCGCGACGCACCCGGATTCGACCGCAACTGCGGCTGTCGCGCCTGAACTTGTCCCGGCAAAAGATAGCACGGTTTCAATGGCTCTTGCGACCTCCTCCACGGCAAAGGCAGTAGTTACCCCGCAGCCGGGTACCATAACCGCACTACCCGCGAACCCCGTTATGAACGATACAAAATGGATCGCCGAATCTTTTACCCGGCGAAAAGCTGTTTTGAACAGAGAGCTGGAGGTGGAATCCGATTCCGTCCGGTTAAGTTTTTATGACAATGGGGACATCGACGGAGACAGCATTTCCGTCTTTGTAAACAGTCAGATCGTTCTCACCCACCAGGAACTGGCGGCAAAAGCCTTCAATGTATACCTCCACCTCGATAGTACACGGGATGTCAACGAGATCAGCATGTTTGCCGAGAATCTTGGCAGGATCCCGCCCAATACGGCCCTGATGGTTCTGACAGATGGGAAGAATCGGTACGAGGTTTTTATGAGCAGCAGCCTGACCGAGAATGCGACAATAAGGGTCCGGAAGAAAAAACCATAGACCGCCGATCAGCGCCCGGCGCAGGCAGTTAACCTATAAGAGAAGCCGCTCGTTTGAGCGGCTTCTCCATTATTAGAATAATTCCGTTTGCGGCGGGGTTTCTCTTGCTTCTTCCTTATGCCCCCATTCCACTTCAACACTTTTTGCAAAATCAAATAATTTACTTCCGACAGCTTTCCAGCCCATCACCTCTACAAAACCGGCGATCTTTATTTTTTGCGTCCTTGCCTGGGCGCCCCGGCCAGACTTGATCACCGCAATAGGCTCCGGAGCAAGGGTCACGGCTTCCAGGCGATTGCCCTCTCCTTCCTTGATGAACATGAATTTGCTCTTTAGCGTGGTCGTTTCTATTTTGAACCGCTTGACATTGAACTGTAATTTCTCATTGTCCAGGTAAATGGCCGTTATTACCTTTTCCGGATCGAATTTGCGGATCTCGAGGATCTTGTCAGCGTCGAAACGCTGGGTCAGTTCGGTGTCCGCCAGTTCATAATTACCGTCGTTATAAATGACGAGGATCCGTTCCTCCCCTTCAAAACTGCCCAGGTAGTCGCCCTTCCCTTCAGAATTGAGTCGCCCGAAAGTGGCATCGAACCATATCTTGCGCCCGCTGAGCGTAGACTTGCCGGCTTCCTTAAAGTTGACTTTCCGGATGGGATATTTTGTCACCTGATTACCCAGACTGGTGCGGGCCTTGATCTCCAGCTCTTCGAAATAGAAGTCGAACTCCTTGTGACGGGCCGAACTGCTGGGGCTGAGCACAACTCTTACCACCTCTGCTTCACCGTTGGCATTGGCGGTAAAATAATGTACCCGGCTCTTCGCATCATCTGTCTTCGTCAGGTCATACTCCTTGTCCCGGGTGATCCCCGTTACATTGAAACGTTTGGCATAGCTGATGCCGCTCTTCCCATCCACATAGATCATATTATATGTCGTGCGCTCGTCATTCTTCCTGAAGACGGCGACATGCAGGATGTCCTTTCCGATAAAGGCCTTATCGGCAACCTTGACGACCTTCATCTTTCCGCCCTTGGTAAAGGCAATGATATCATCGAGGTCAGAGCAGTCGGTTACGAACTCATCCTTTTTCAGGCCGGTGCCGATAAATCCCTCCGCGCGGTTGACGTAGAGCTTGACGTTGGCGATAGCCACCTGCTGGGCCTGGATGGCTTCGAACAGTTTCATTTCCGTCTTGCGCTCGCGTCCCTTACCATATTTTTTCAGCAGATTCTCATAGTACGCGACCGTAAAATCCACCAGGTTATTGAGGTCGTGTTTTACCTGTTTTATATCGGCTTCCAGTCCCTTGATCTGGGCATTCAGCTCGTCGATGTCGAGACGATAGATCCGCCGGACAGGTTTCTCGGTGAGCTTGACGATATCTTCACGGCTGATATCCCGTCTCAGCTGTTTACGGAAGGGCTCAAAGGCTTTGGCGATGGCGACGAGTACTTTCTCCCAGGTCTCGTGCTTCTTCTCCAGCTCTTTATAGATCTTTTCTTCAAAGAAGATCTTTTCCAGCGATGTATAATGCCATTTCTCCTGCAGCTCGGCGAGCTTTATTTCCAATTCCTTTTTCAGCAATTCCTTGGTATGGTCAACGGAGATCGTAAGCAGCTCCTTAACTCCCAGGAACTGGGGCTTCTTCTCGACAATGACACAGGCATTGGGTGAAATACTGACCTCGCAATCGGTAAATGCATATAATGCGTCGATGGTGATATCCGGCGAAATACCGGGCGCGAGGTCGATCTGGACCTCCACTTCGGCAGCAGTATTGTCCGTCACCTTTCGCACTTTTATCTTGCCCTGATCATTAGCTTTGAGGATAGAGTCGATCAGCTGCGTGGTAGTGATACCATAAGGCACATCTTTTACCAGCAGTGTCTTCTTATCGAACTCCTCTATATGAGCGCGCACCCGTACCTTGCCACCTCGTTTGCCGTCGTTGTAATTAGTAACGTCGATCATGCCGTTGGTAAGGAAATCCGGATAGATCTCGAATTTCTTTCCCTTCAGGTATTTCATAGCTGCTTCACACAGCTCGCAGAAATTATGAGGCAGGATCTTGGTAGCAAGGCCAACAGCGATGCCTTCCGCACCCTGGGCCAGCAGTAGGGGGAACTTCATGGGCAGCGTTACCGGCTCGTTCTTCCGGCCGTCATAGCTCAGCTGCCACTCGGTGGTCTTCGCGTTGAACGCCACTTCCAGCGCGAACTTGCTAAGTCTCGCCTCGATATACCGGGCTGCCGCCGCATCGTCGCCCGTCCGTACATCACCCCAGTTGCCCTGGGTGTCGATGAGCAGGTCCTTTTGCCCCATATTTACCAGGGCTTCCCCGATACTGGCATCGCCGTGAGGATGGTACTGCATGCTTTGCCCGATGATATTGGCCACTTTATTGAAACGGCCGTCATCCATTTCCTTCATCGCATGAAGGATGCGGCGCTGCACCGGCTTCAGCCCGTCTTCCACCGCAGGGACGGCCCTTTCCAGGATCACATAGGACGCATAATCCAGAAACCAGTTCTTGTACTGGCCTGTGACCCCAGACTCGTTCTCATGAAAATCATCGGCTATTTTTGTCTTCGCCATTAGTATATACTATTTATTACCCTTCATACAACTCCAGCGGTTGTCCATTAGGGTCCGTAAAAAACACAAATTTCTTTTGGGTCAGCTCGTCGACACGTACCGGCTCAACGACCACACCTTTATTTCTTAGCTCCTCTGCCGCAGCCTCCACGTTGTCAACAGCAAAAGCCAGGTGCCGCAGGCCTTTGGCTTCCGGATAGCTGGCCCTCTCCCTGAAATCCGGAAAGGAAAACAGCTCTATCTGGTAGTGCCCGGCTATGGCGAGGTCCAGCTTATAGGATGAACGTTCCGCCCGGTAAGTCTCCTGTATAACGGTAAACCCTAGCACTTCCGTGTAAAAAGCCTTGCTGCGGAAGTAGTCATCCGTAAGGATCGCAATATGATGAATGGCCTTTATGTTCATGATCCCGTCCTTTCCGTTTTTGCCGCTTTGCCAATTTTACCCAGATGCGTATCCGAAAAACCACTGGAATACTTCAAGCCATACCCCATCGCCCGATCCATACAGGAATGTCCCAGCAGGATCAGTCCGGCGGACTGGATCAGCCTGTCGTAAGTATATAAGCCTATCAGGTAAATGACTACCGCCACTCCCCTATGATGAACAAAATTATAGATGATCGCACCCGTTCTATTGCCGGCGGCATAACCCAGCATGCTCAGATCGGGGGCTAAGATCCATACCAGCCACCAGTACCAGGCATAATGCAATTGCCCCCAGAGGATAATGCTCAGCAGGAATAAACCTCCCTCTTCTAACTTTATAACGGTTTTCATAATTGTTCTACGGTCTGCACCGATGGCGCCAGCGTCTTTCCTTTTATCTCAAATTCCTTCATTCCCTTCAACTCTCCCTGTACGTCAAGTTCACCGGCTGTAACCAGCTGTTTGATCCGCCATAGTACATATGCGTCTCCGGTCGTTTGTTTCGCCTTGCCGATAAACTGGCTGATCAGCTTGCTGGCTTTTATCCAGTCACCGGTAATAAATTTCCGCAATTCATCATCATAGTAGCTATAGGGATGCTGGGATAATTTTTTACCTCCTTCCAGGATCCGTACTCCTTTATCTTCCTGGCAAAGCCGGCTCCATTCATCCGGATCGATCTCAAATTCGCTCAGCGTGACAGGCCTTGCCAGCTTACGCGCTTTTAAAAACTCCCGCGCCGGAATATCAAACAAATTTACCGGGTAGAACAGGTGGCCCTTTTCATTGATGAACGGGAGGTTATTCAAATAAAGGATAAAGATCCTGCCCTGGAATTCCTTAAGCTGGCTCATCAGCCAGTAATAACCGCTGACGTCGTGTTTGTTCTGGGCCGCCCAGATCCAAACGATCTCACCGGGCTCATCCAGCAACCGCTGTTTCAGCGCAGCTACCGTAGCGTTGTCATCGGCCACAGTCCCGTTGTCTACCAGACCATCATAATCTCCGCCGGCCAGTATCTCCCGCCACCATTGTTTGCGCGCTTCGATGCCCTCCGCCGTATAAATGTCGGTGAGAGGTCCTACCGCATATTCGTCTTCGATCAGGATGACGTCTCCCTGCAGGGAGGCTTCCAGCTCGAATGATCTTTTTAATACTTCAGCATCGTTTCGTTGAAAAACAATATGAATCATACACACTGCAAATTATTTCTTCTTTTTGTTAATGGACAGATCCCATTTTTGCTCTAACCGGCCTTGGGCGCGGGCGCAGCAGGTTCATCCAGGAGTGCAAGCTCCACTTTCAGGTTCTTTATGATAAACTCCTGCCTTTCCTGTGTATTCTTCCCCATATAATATTCCAAAATCTGCTGGATATGAGTATCCTGCATAACCATTACCGGCTGTTTGCGCATATCGGCGCCGATAAAACGGGCAAACTCATCCGGCGAGATCTCGCCCAGTCCTTTGAAACGGGTGATCTCCGGTTTGTTTCCCAGTTTCTTCACCGCTGCCTGTTTTTCCGTCTCATCATAACAGTAGTGGGTCTCCTGTTTGTTACGGACACGGAACAAAGGCGTTTCAAGAATATAAACATGCCCGTTCTTTACGAGATCAGGGAAGAATTGCAAAAAGAAGGTCATCAGCAGCAGCCGGATATGCATGCCATCCACATCGGCATCGGTAGCAATGACGATATTGTTGTACCGCAGGCCTTCGATGCCGTCCTCGACATTCAGGGCGTGCTGAAGCAGGTTGAACTCCTCATTTTCATACACCACTTTTTTGGTAAGGCCAAAACAGTTCAGCGGCTTACCCCGCAGGCTGAAAACCGCCTGACGCTCCACATCCCGGGCCTTGGTGATGCTGCCGCTGGCAGAATCCCCTTCCGTAATAAAGATGGTGCTTTCCGATTGTTTCTGCAGGGTCTGTTCCTTGTCCTTGCCGGAAGGCTCCTCATTATAGTGGAATCGGCAATCGCGCAATTTTTTATTGTGCAGGTTGGCTTTTTTAGCCCGCTCGTTGGCTAGTTTCTTGATCCCCGCCAGTTCCTTCCGTTCGCGTTCGCTCTGTTCGATACGTTTCTTCAGGGCATCAGCAGCCATCGGGTTCTTGTGAAGATAATTATCCAGCTCTTTGGCCAGAAAATCATTCACGAAGTTCTTCATGGTCGCGCCGCCTTCCGCCACTAACAGGCTGCCCAGCTTGGTCTTGGTCTGGGATTCAAAGACCGGTTCCACCACACGCACGGAGATAGCCGCAACGATACTCTGCCGGATGTCTGAAGCTTCGTAATCTTTCTTATAGAAATCCCGTATGACCTTGACAAACGCCTCGCGGAATGCCTGCTGATGTGTTCCACCCTGGGTAGTATACTGTCCGTTGACAAAGCTGAAGATCTCTTCCCCGTAATCGTTGTTATGTGTCAGCGCCACTTCTATATCCTCTCCCTTGATATGGATAATGGGGTAACGCAGCTCGTCCTCGTTGGTCCTGCGCTGCAAGAGGTCGAGCAGGCCATTTTTAGATACGTATTTTTTCCCGTTGAAATTGATTATCAATCCGGCATTCAGGTAACAATAATTCCAGAACTGGTTGTCCATGTATTCATGGAGGAAGTGGAAATTCTTAAAAACGGTATCGTCCGGGATGAATGTGACCAATGTACCATTAGGCTCATCCGTTTTTGCTTCCTTATGCTCTTTTGTAAGCACCCCCTTGGCAAATTCGGCCGTCTTTTCCTTGCCTTCCCGAAAAGCAGTGACCTTGAAATAACTGCTAAGGGCGTTCACGGCCTTGGTACCCACTCCATTCAAGCCCACAGATTTCTGAAAGGCCTTACTATCATATTTGGCGCCGGTATTGATCTTGCTGACCACATCCACCACCTTTCCCAGCGGGATTCCCCGGCCATAGTCGCGGATCGTGACGGTTTTCTGGTCAATGGTGACCTCTACCTGTTTACCATAACCCATGGTATGCTCATCGATACAATTGTCGATGACCTCCTTGATGAGGACATAAATGCCATCATCCGGGCTACTGCCATCCCCCAGTTTTCCAATATACATACCTGGCCGCAGGCGGATATGCTCCTTCCAGTCAAGAGTCCTGACACTATCATCATTATACTCGAACAAATTATTTTTTTCTGCCATATTGGGTCACGATCTGTTTGAGCGAACCCAGGGTTCGCGGGTTGCAATATAGTCAAACGAATTCAGAGACAGCTTATTTCGATTTCTACACCCTGTGGATATTTACACCGCAATATCTGCCTGTTTTACCCTGTATTCCATCGGTTTCGGGGACAAAATCCGGCTCCATCCCGCCAAATTTCACTCCGGTGCGGGTCATTGCCTGTAGCCTTTTATTACATTCGTATTATGGCTGAAGCATTTCTTACTCTTGAAGGGTTTTCTGTAAAACTGGGGGGAGCTGCCCTTCTTGATAAGCTTGACTGGACGATCGATCCCGGAGAACAATGGGCTATAACCGGCCCTTCGGGTAGTGGGAAGACGATGCTGGCTCATGCACTGCTGGGCAGACATTTCTCCACCGGGAAGATCGGGTACCATTTCGATCCGCAGCGCATTGCCATCGTCGAACAGCAGCACCGGTTCCGACACCGCCCCGGTTCCACAGAGCTATATTACCAGCAGCGTTTCAACTCTTCAGATGCCGATCAGACTATCACCGTTGAACAGGAATTGACCGGGTCAGGCTGGGATAACACAATTGCCGGCACCGGTTTCCCGGGGACCCTCATCGCAGGCACCAGCGCGGCAGCCGCCGACCATTGGCTCGATGATCTCCACATCCGCCCGCTGCTAAAAAAGCCCCTTATTCAGCTCTCCAATGGTGAGAACAAACGGGTCCAGCTGGCAATTGCCCTTTTAAATAAGCCCGAATTGCTCATATTGGATAACCCTTTCCTTGGACTCGATACTGAAGGCCGGGTTACCTTACACACAATTATAAACACGCTCAGCGCCAGGAGGATCCCGATCCTTCTCATCACAAGTCCGCAGGAGCTGCCGGCTTCGATAACCCATGTCGGGCAGCTGGATAAAGGAAAATGGACATTCAAAGGCCCGAGAACAGACTTCCATCCGGAAAATAAGACCCACACTATCGTCCTCGACCCCGCTTTACTGGCCAGCCTTAAAAGCAGCTTCCGGGAGAGCGAAGAATTCTCCACAGCAGTGAAGATGGTGAACACGACGATAAAATATGGGGAAGCGACCATTCTCAACAACATCAACTGGGAGGTCCGCAAGGGAGAATGCTGGAATGTCTCCGGCCCCAACGGTGCCGGGAAGTCAACGATCCTGAGTCTTATTACCGCTGACAACCCACAGGCCTACGCCAACGAGATCTGGCTCTTCGATCGCAGGCGCGGTACCGGGGAATCCATCTGGGACATCAAGAAAAAGATTGGCTTCGTCTCCCCGGAACTTCATTTGTATTTTGATACCGGCGCCAATTGTTTTGAGGTCGTCGCCTCAGGTCTCTTCGATACCATCGGTCTGTTCCGGCCGTTGAACGACGAGCAGCAGACCCATACCCTACGCTGGATGCAGCTGCTTTCCCTGAAGGATCTGCGAACCAAACGCCTCTCGCAGCTGTCTGCCGGACAGCAACGGATGGTCCTGCTGGCCCGTGCCCTGATCAAGAATCCTCCCATGCTGATCCTCGACGAGCCCTGCCAGGGCCTGGACGAAGAGCAAACAGCCTATTTCAGGCAGCTGATAACTGTTCTTTGCGAAGCCTTTCGTACCACGCTGATCTATGTAAGTCATTACCGCCAGGAACTTCCCGCCTGCATCGACCGGTTCCTGCAACTGGAGAAAGGCAATATAGTATAA
Organism: Puia sp.; assembly: GCA_035492595.1. Lineage (GTDB taxonomy): Bacteria > Bacteroidota > Bacteroidia > Chitinophagales > Chitinophagaceae > Puia. Next base: position 3,861 of record DATJJA010000188.1, on the reverse strand, counting down.
CGCCAACGCGCATACGTAAAATAAGGGCGTGTAGAATAAATTCCACACCCAGCAAGGGTTTTAACAAAATGATATGCAGGATGTGGCACAGTCCTTGCAAAATTTGGTGTAGAAGCATTATACACTAAAAATAATATTTTATGAACTACACTACATTCAAACAAATAGCGGCCGTGACCGTCGTGAGCGCAGGTCTGTTTGCCTTTACGCTTCTCAGGGCCGGGTCGATCAAAGGGACGGTGACGCCCCCCGAAGGAGGTGTGCGAGCCTGGGCCGAATCGGCATCGGACACCATAAAAGCGCCGATCATCAATGGGGCTTTTGAGATCACGGATGCGAAGCCCGGGACCTATAAAGTTATCATAGAAGCCAAGCCGCCTTATAAAAATGTCGCCAAGGATGGCATTATCGTCAGTGACGGCCAGGCTTCCGATGCAGGCGAAATAAAGCTGGAAAAGTAAAGGTTCTGACATATGAAGCTGTAGGATAAGTGGTCACACGAAAGCCACCCAGGGTCATCCGGGGTGGTTTTCTTTATGCTCCACCGGGTCATAAAAAATTGCAAATCATTGAATATCAATAGATCGAAGTTAAGTTTTTATGAAGGCGCCGGGGCAGACCGGAAAGTTGACCGGACCAACCGGTAAAAGTCGTAAATTTGTCTTGTCGCTGCAGGCAACATACCCAGCCTCAGCCGTCCGATCAGAATATACTTACTACCCCATTATTATTCGAGTCTGGTTTATCAACTATGTATTGTATTATCTAAAAAAAGGTGATGTATGTATTCGTATGCGTTGTTGGAAAAAGGTTGTTATTATCTCATACAGGAGCAGCCGACAGGTCCTGTAGGATTGATCAAGGTGAACATGGAAACGGATCATTGTATGTATGTTTCGACTTTTGCCGACTCGGAGTTGGTAGTATGGAAGAAAAAAACGGATCCAATCTTTGATATTCTGGAATTGTTGGGGGATGACAAGGTGAAAACATGGGAATCGATCTACAACGATAGCCAGGATACCTATAATTATGAGGAGGATGAGGAGTAGGCCGATCAGATGTTTGAATCCGATGTTTATTGCGCCACCATCGGCCGGTGGGATTTCTCTTTTTTTCGGATCCCGTAGCTCCAGAGGCCTGTAGAAGTGACAATCGCAGACAGCAGAAGGCTGATATAATACAGCAGGAAGCTGTCTGTGTCGTCATTGTTGCTGCCGGCAGGGTGATAATGCGCAAAAATATAGATGATAAGGCCGCTTCCGTATGCAAAGAGAGCGGCTGCATAAACAAATACCATAGAGTTCTCGAACCGGGTATGTTCCATCTTTTTTACATACAATACGAGTCCGGTTATACTATACAGCAAAATGAGCAATAAGCCGGATCCCATGATCAGTTCACTGGTGAAGAGCGTGTGGCCTCTAAAGCCTATCAATAAGCATTCCCCGACTATATAAAGGAGCAGTACCAGCAGCAATTGTCTTTTTTGTCTGCCGGTGCAGGCGCAGGCAAAGGCCAGCAATACCAACGGCGTTTCTGCCACTGTATAAAGCCAGCTAAGACGACTTAGCATACCATGACTGCCACCGGCTGTTTGCAACACAGGCAGATTGACCAGGCCGTTCAAGAGCCAGTAAATGCCCAATACCCAATAGGTGTTCACCTGTCGTATCTTTTTCCAGCCCAGAAATAAAAAGGGAACGAAACAAAGACCGATGGCCATGTTCGAAATGACGGAAAAGAGTACGGAGTAGAAGCCGGTTTTCAAAGGAGGGTTGTTTAATCTAAAAGCGAAAAACAGGGTATTTTATTATGGATAAAACTACTCTGTTTTGTGCAGAATTTACGGTGCCCCTTAAGAGATAAAGCCGGGAATAAGGGTTAAATTCGCGCTGAAATGATAGCGCAGGAAACCATTCAACAGATCCTCAGCCGGATCGATATTATTGAGATCGTCGGCGGTTTTGTCAAACTCAAAAAACGTGGTACCAACTACCTTGGCCTCTGCCCTTTCCATAATGAAAAGAGCCCTTCCTTTACGGTCTCTCCCGCCAAGGAGATCTACAAATGTTTTGGCTGCGGTCGCAGTGGCAATACCATCAGCTTCCTCATGGAGCATGAGAAGTATTCCTATGCTGAAGCCCTTCGCTGGCTGGCGGCCCGTTACAATGTAGAGATAGAGGAAAAAGAGGTCAGCCCGGAGGTGCGTCAGCAGCAACAGCTGGCTGAAAGTCTGTTTATCATCAATGCTTTTGCCCAGAAGTTCTTTTCCAACGTCCTGTTCAACACGGACGAAGGGCAGGACATTGGTCTCAGCTATCTCAAAGAACGCGGTTTTACCGAAGAGACCATGCAGAAGTTCCAGCTGGGTTACAGCCCCGATCAGTGGGATGTCTTTTCCAAAGCAGCCATTGCCGCACAATACAACCTGGAATATCTTCAAAAAAGCGGGCTGGTCATCGTGCGGGATGAGAGAGTGATGGACAATTACCGGGGGCGTATCATTTTCCCCGTTCACAACCAGACCGGCAAGATCATCGGTTTTGGCGCGCGTATCATAAAAAGCAATGACCGGGCGCCAAAATATATCAATACCCCGGAGAATGAGCTTTATGTAAAAAGTAAGATCCTGTATGGCACCTACCAGGCCAGGCAGGCCATCGACAAACAGGACGAATGCCTGCTGGTGGAAGGTTATACAGATGTCATCTCCCTGCACCAGGCCGGCGTTGAAAATGTAGTGGCCAGCGGGGGCACCTCTCTGACTATCGATCAGCTGCGGCTCATAAAAAAATACACCAGACATCTCACGATCATCTATGACGGTGACGGAGCAGGGATCAAAGCCGCTCTTCGCGGTCTGGACATGGCCCTCGAAGAAAGTCTGGATGTAAAGCTGGTGCTTATCCCCGACAAGGAAGACCCTGACAGCTATGTGCGGAAGATAGGCGCAGCAGCCTTTCGGGATTTTGTCGCCGCCAACAAAAAGGACTTTGTCCTGTTCCAGCTGGAAGTGGCGCTGAAAGATGCGGCAGAGGATAGCAATAAAAAGGCGGCGGTGGTCAACCAGGTGGCAGAGACCATCTCCCGCATCAATAAAACCGAAGATTTTACCCGGCAGCAGGATTATATCCGTCAATCCGCTGAGATCCTGCGGATCGAAGAAACAGGTCTTCATAGCCTCGTCAATAAATTCATCCGCGAACGCGTCGACAAGCAGGAGAATCGCGCAGCAGCAGATGCCCGTTCAAAGGCAGGTGCGGCACAGACCGCAGGCCAGGGCTTTATCAGCGACGATGGGTTTAGCTCGGAAATGCCTCCCGATGCTACTGCTCCCCAGGATGAAGAATCCCTTGGGCTCCTTTTCCGTCATGAACAGAACGAACGCGGAATGATCCGCAGCCTCCTGGACTTTGGCTTAAAATCATGGGATGAGAATTCCCTTGTCGCGGACTATATTTTGGCAGAAAGCCTGGAGCTTTATGATCTCATCGATAACAAACGGCTTCTGAAGATACTCGATCTTTATAAAGAATGGTACCAGCAGGGACTGGAGCCGACGACAAAAAGCTTTCTTTATCACGAGGACCAGGAGCTCAGTACCCTGGCGGTTTCCATCATGGACCTTCATCTGGAGATCAGCCCCAACTGGAAGGAACACTATGAAGGAAAGATAGCCACTCCGGAAGATCTATATAAGGAAGATGTATTGTCAACGATGATATGGCTTAAGCTGCGGAAGATCCGACGCCTGATGGAAGAAAATCAGCAGGACCTGGGCAAGCCCCATACGGATGAAGAGCTGATGATGCTGTTGCAGACGCACAAGCACCTTAAAGACCTCGAACGCGCGCTGCT
>DATJJA010000187.1:0-37780 GCA_035492595.1 Puia sp. | reverse complement strand
CAAAAATTCACTGGCCATCAGTAATACGGGCATCGATGCACCTCTCGATCCCAGCCGGATCTTCAGGCGATTCTACAAAAATCCCAGGCAGAACGAGAACAACGGACTCGGGTTATCCATCATCAAACAGATCTGCGATACTACAGCCCTGAACATCCGGTATGAGTTCGAAAGCGGCCTGCATCATTTCACTATCGGCTGGTAACTCTTTTTCACTGTCGGCGGACAGCTCTTTTTCACTATCGGCTTGCAGCTCTTTTCTTTAGCAGCAGCGGCTTGTACCATAGATAGATCCCGCTGATGGTAAGAGCCAGCAGGGCCAGCGCAATCACAGAAGAATACAGCTTTTTCGAGATCCCCCATTTATTGGTCAGCCATCCGTCAACGATAGCCCCATCATGAAGGTCCTGGATCCATCCCCCGTTCTTATGCTCGATGCGGATAGTCCTTCCGCTTCCCCCATCCACCTGGACATAGTAGTAGTTCTTAAACTGAAAATCGATGTATCCCTTCTGAATACGCACCTCTGCCCGCTCCGCATGGACCGGGAGACCGGGCGCGCTTCCGGCGTAGACCGCGAGTCCCGACGCGCTTCCGGCATGGACCCGCTGCCCCGGGACCCGTTCTTCCAGTGAAGAGGCAGCCAGCCGCTCCAGCGAATCCAGCGGCAGCCAGTTCCCGAACGCCGTCGAAGCCTTCGCCTTTTTGTCCTCGAACACGGTTGTCGTAAATAAAGATTTCCAGCCCAGCATCAAACCCGTTGCAGCCACGATAAAGAAAAAGACAAACAACGCAGCGGATATCCGGCGATGCCAGACCCGGGAAAAGAACAATAATGATTTTGCCATGAATATTTTTACCGTATAATATTTAATGATGATTGCCTGTGCCATTGGTCTGAAACGCGCCCATGTCCTTTCCGGGCGGGGTGATCTCCGTGACCCCATACGTAAGGTCGATGGGCACATCCGCCCTCGGCGCAAAACCCGTGTAGCCCTTGCCTACACAGGGGGACGTAGACTTCAGGGCGAAATTATAGTTGCCCACAAAAGCAATATCCCTCAATTGCAGCCCCGCCGGCATAGGCACGGGACCATTGATGAACTGAGGATTGTTCGCACCTAGAACAGAGGTCGCAGCAGTATAGGTATCTCCCGGATTCCAGCCCACAGGCAAAAAAGTCGAAGGGGCAGGCAGATCGGTAGGCATCGCCCGGGTAATGCTGGTGCTTATCTTTAGCGAAGGATAGATATTGTTGGCGCAAATGGGGGAGTCTACATAGGTATAATTGTACCCGTAGAACAGGTTGGCCGTGTCTGCAATAGGATTCTGAACGACACGCAGGCCGAACTTGCAGTTGACGATAAGATTGTTATACGCCATCCCGCCGGCGCCCTGCTCAAAATTGATAGAACCGCCGCGTCCTGTCGCTGCCCTGCGGTATCCGCAGTTGACGATCGTGTTGTTGTAAATGCGCATGTTCGATCCCGGGAAACCGACAGGAGCGCTGATATTCGAGAGCTTCGGCCCATTGGTCGCCATCCCTATACAAAGATTATAGGCAAAGTCCCCGATAGTTCCGGACTTGGCATTCATTGCCTCACCGCCAGTATACCCGCATTTTTCGAAGGTGCTGCGCATGATCTCGATCTTTCCGCCAAGGATGCGGAAGGGGTCATCAGTGCTGCCATAAAGCCAGGAATCCTCGAAGACAAGATAACCTGCAGGGTTTTGAAAGAACATCGGATAAGGACTTGTATAGATCTGGCTGATCGCGCTGGAGGAAGGAATGGCCGCGCCTGCAAATTCTATATGCGTCCATTTGAAGATCATCATCGGGCAGGTGGTGGCACCGATGATCCCTATCCACCGTCCGACATAGGCCGAGTCTTTTGAAGGATCGTAACCATAGGTATCCGTCTTCGTGGCGCCGGCATAGGTAAAATAATTGGGATGCGCCTGCGTGCCAAGACTGATGAGCGAACCTTTGACACCCAGCCCGTAGGGCCCGGAAAATTTGACCGTAACGCCCTCCTGCAGGATCAGCGTATCACCCGCGTTGACAAATACGTCACAACCGATGGTATATGTTTTGCCCGACAACATGGTCCCTTTGATACTGCCGCATAAAGGCGCAGCATCGCTGACTGGAGAGGAGGGCTTTACTACGGCCTGCCAGATCTCCCTGGTCTCCGTCTTTTTACAGGAGGAGAAGAACGTGGATAGACTAAGTACCGATACTGAGAATATAATTAGCTTTTTCATATCTGTGGCTCCTATAATTTATATCTTATTCCGAATAAGAAGGTGGGTTTAATATAATTCTTCACGACGACGATCTTTTTCGAAGGATCGTTCTGCTCCGACAGCGCATGTGCGCCGCCCGCCAGTAAATAGGTGTTATACGGGTCATGGATGCTCTGTACCTGCGCCGCGCTGGTGAGGTTGTTCAGCTTGCCATAGAAGGCGAACTTCTTTGCGAACCGCTTCTCAAAAGAAAAGTCCAGCGTGGTCATGGGCTGCTGCCAGTAATGGAGTCCGGCATACGGGCTCACGAGGGAGATCCGTTCCCCGGTGTATACAAGAGCCAGCTGGGCATCGAGACCGATCCTTGTATTCTTGTAAAGCAGGGATGCGCTGCCGATATGATTCGATTGTCCCTGCAAGGGTCTTGACTCGGAAACGAACTTAGTGGTGATATTTCCATTCGCCCCACGGTAATAATACAACATACTATCGTTGGTCACTTTTGACTGCGTATAGGTATAATTGGCCGAGATCCCGAACACGCCGAAGTACTTTGTGAAGACGGCCTCTGCGCCGTAATTGGTAGCTTTCCCCACGTTGCCGGGCACCAGGTTCAGGCTGGAAGGCGGAACCGGGCGCGCCGTAAATTCGATGGGGTCCTGGATATATTTATAGAAGACCCCGATCATGATCTGGTCTGCGCCCTTACCCAGCAGGTCATACCGCAGATCGAAATTATCCGCGAGGCTATGCCTGAGAGATGTATTTCCTGTTTCCTTGAATAGCTCATAGTTGTTGGGGCCGAAGGGGATCAGTTCGGCAAACTGCGGACGGGCCAGGGCGCGATAGTAAGAGAGTCGCAGTTCCTGTCTTTTCCCGATGGCATATTTCAGCTGACCGCTGGGCAGGAAGTCGGTATAATAAATGGTTCCGGTCTTTCCGGGCGCGCTGCTGTCGACATTGACGTCGAAATGCTGGTAGGTATGTTCCACCCTGAGACCGCCCAGCGCCTCGAGCTTATCCGACAACACCCATTTGCCCTGTGCATATCCTGCAGATACGGCCTCATGAAATTTATAGTTATTTCCATCAAACCCAGGCGTGGCATTAGTCCCCGTGAAGGTAAATATGGCCTGGTTGATATTGGTATAGGTCTGGAAGGAAGTGTTGGCCGGCAGCTGCGGATTCAGGGTGTAGGCATTATAGAAGTTGTCGCGGTGCTTGTCCCTGATCAGACCACCTACCTTGATCTCTAAAGGCCTGTTCAACAGCTTTAGCTGTTTGGTCAGGTTTATATAGGAGGAAAGGTCTTTATCGCTGTTGTGTTCCCAGTTCCTCGTCATGGTCTGCAAATTATCGGAGTAGTTGGCAGAGGCCGTGACCGGGTATTGATGACCGAACTCCGCCTGATCGGGAATATGATTGTTCGCCAGGGAATATCCAACGGACCAGTCCAGGACGAGACCGGGCGCCAGCTCGTGAAGCCCCTGCAAGGTCGAGTTGTAGATCGACTGGTATTGCCAGGAGCTTCTGTAAGAGGCTGTGACCAGCGAGTTCAGCGCGACGGTGTCGAAGCTGACCCTGGTCTGCAGCTGATCCAGACGGACATACGTGTTAAGCAGGGAAAGCTTGTTGCGGGGGTTAAACCGGTAATCGGCTTTCAGATTCAGGCCAAGCCTCTTATTCTCCGTGGAATACTTCCGTGAGGTCAGGGTGACAAAGGAAGGCTGGTTGTTTAAATTGGGCTGCGCATCCGGCAGGAATAAGGTCGATTGTGTCCCGCTGTAGATGTCCTGGTAACTGCCGGAGAACAATAGTCCGAATCTCTTTTCCCTTCCGAAACGGTTCCCCGCGCTGATCCCGAAAGTAGAGTTGATCGGCGTATGGATATTGTTATAGTTCAGGCTTTTTACCGGGAAGTCCGAAGGCGACGCCTTGTAAGCAGGGCCGTTCTTTTCCGCAGGTGACATCTTGTTTATCCCGGCCGTGCTGAAATGCATAAAGGGTTGTTTACCAAAAATGGCATCATACCCGGCGGAAACATTTGCCTGGAAAAGCTTTGTTTCAGGCGCATCCTTCATCACCAGGTTGATCGTCCCGCCGATGGCATCTCCTTCCATGGAAGGTGTCAGACTCTTGCTGACCTCCAGCCTTTCCAGTAATTCGGAAGGAAAGAGGTCCAGGGGGATGAACCGGTTCTTATTGTCTGGACTGGGGATCTTGATCCCGTTGACCAGGGTATTGATATACCTTTTTTCCATACCCCTGATGATGGGGTACCGGGCCTCGCCCGAGCTGGTCCTTTCGATAGTGACGCTGCTCATCCGCTGCATGACATTGGCCACCGTAATATCCGGCAACAGCTGGATATTCCTTGAAGAAAGGATATTGACCAGCTGATTGGATTTCCATTCCATATTCCGCATCGCCGCTTCCGAACCGGTCTTGCCTGCGAGGATGGTCACGGCAGAGAGCTCGATATCATTGGGCTCCAGCAGCACCTGGACCGTTGCAGGTTTCCCGGCGATGACCGTGACATCCCGGTCGACTGTCTTGCAATTGGTATAGCTGACCTCGAGGATGTAGCTGCCGGGAGCCAGGTTCTTAAAAACGAATTTCCCGTCCAGCTGGACATATTGTTTTTTTCCCGTTCCCTTGAGGAAGACTGTAGCCCCGGTCATGGGCTCCCCGGTTCTCAGATCGGTCACTACCCCTTTTATTTCCTGGCTCCGGGCCTGTAGCCCGGCCAGCAGAAAAAAGATAAGTGTAAGCAGAATCACAGAAGAAGTCTTGGCTTTATACATGATAGCACTGTTTTTTACAGCGGCAAAATTTGAGATTTAACGCCGTAAAAAATCCATCCCGCGTGCATTTAGCTATTTGGTAACCCTATTGTAACGCCAAATTAATACCCTGCTCAAATTCACTCCAGAATTGACCAGATTCATCTGCTGGCATGACCGGTATCAATTCCCGGGGAGGTTGCCGGCAGGAACTTTATGACAATTCTTAATTCCATTTTTTCACCACTTAAAACAGATTGTTATGAAAAGTACCATTACGGGATGTTGGGCTATCCTGGCATTGTCCATTGTCCTGCAGGGACTGTCCGGATGTAAAAAAGTGCTGGACTATATCGGCCAGCACCCAGGCGGCGCAGCCGATGCCTGGGAGATCAAAACACTCGGCTACCAGGGGTTCTATGGCGACTCGGAAACATTGACATTTTCGTACAATGCCTGGAAAAACCCGGTTTCCGTTACCCGTCCGGACCCAAGGACGGGCGCACCGAACTATTTTTTTACTTATGACAAATGGAACAGACTGTCCAATCTCATTTGCGCCTACGCCGGCGGAGTGGCGCCAAACCGTATCGAAACCTGGAACAAATACTTCTATGACGGGAAGGGCCGGATTGTCGTCGACTCGTTATATTCATTCCCCGACCTGGTCAATGGAAATCCTGTCCCCGGTGAACACAGCTCGCTCTCGGCATACTATTTTGAATATGATTCCTACGGGAGGATCATCAAAGAGACCTGGCAGCCGGAAGGCGGGTATCCGCCGCTTGTCAGTACATACGCTTACAACGCGGACGGAAATCTCGCCGGCCCTGCCTATGACAACAAAATAAATTTCCGCCAGACCAATAAGATCTGGATGTTCCTTGACCGGAACTACAGCGTCAATAATGCGCTGCCGGCTACCTATACCTATAATAAGGCGAAGCTGCCATTGACGATTGATTGCCCCGAGGGACAAGCGATGGAATTTCACGTGAGCACCAACAATTCCATTCTTTTCTCCAGTGCGAAGATAGAATATTTCATGCCCTGAGTCAGGGCCGCAGAATTACCCCGGAGGGAATATCGATCGCTATACCGCTTTCTTAACGTTGACAGCGTTCAACCCTCTGGGACCGTTCTCCGTTTCAAAGATCACTTTCTGATTCTCTGAAATCCTTTCGGATAACTGGTTCACATGGACAAACACGCTTTCCTGCGTTTGAAGATCCTTGATGAAACCAAAACCTTTTGCTTCGTTGAAGAAAGTGACAATACCCGTTCTGATGAGATCAGCGGGATCAACTTTACCTGCCTTGGGTGTGCTGATCTGCATATCCTCGGCTCTTACTATCCTTTTCATATTCCGGGGATCAGGCGGCTTGGAAGAAAGATTGCCATTTTCATCGATATAAGCCATCATTTCCTCGAGCGTCTTCCCCTTGGTGGCTTTTGCCTTGCGCTCCTCCATCTTCTCCTGCTTATCCTGGCGCTTCTTCATCTTTTTCTTGTCTCTTTCTTTTTTACCTACCGTTTCTCCAAAATTTCCCATACTTCACTAATTTGTTTGTTGAAGGGTAAAGGTCCGCTTTTTATCCCATATATAAGGATATTAGGCTTTTTTACCTATATCGGGCTCACTGTAAGCGTTTTAGCTGGAGGAATAGCATTTTTAATCCCCGTTTAACACAGGAACCGGTATATTTATGGGACAATTTCACCCGCGTGCGCATATTACCAGCCATACTTGCACTGACTATCGCCGTTTCCACAAAGGCGCAGACTGGTTTGCCGGTCAATCAGCTGGATTGGCGCCCCTCTCCGGCCTCCCGCCTGGGATATGACAGCAGCGCCAACCGTCATAAATGGCAGCTGAGCAAATATGGCGGGCTCTCCGCAGGTTATCTTTTCTATGGCGGCGGCGGAACCAGCTTTTTATCGGCTCCTCTCGGTCTGCAGCTGACCCGTCCGCTCACCAACAATATCTATGCATTCGCGGGAGTCTCCGCAGCGCCGGTTCTTTTCAGCGTCAACCGCCTCTATACAGACCCTGTTACCAATCCCGGTTTCCATGCTTACAATCCCTCGGGGCCCTACAAGTTTGGATATAACTCAAGAGTAGAGATGGGCCTAATGTATGTCAATGATGCACATACGTTCTCCATTTCCGGAAGCGTCGGAGTAGAGAGAGGCAGCTATTACGCATACCCCGTTTATCGGAACAACAATTCGAAAAAGCCCTGATAAAATTTAATTAGCCATTCCGCTGCACCATATTGATGGTATCAGGATATCCGTGGCACGATTTTTTTATACCGCTATAAAAAATGAAACAATATGCCCTGGCACAATGGTAATTATCCTGCCGCATATCAAAACCAGCCCGTGCGGCTGCGTCAAAAGGCAGTGGAGATCGCAAACAATTTGTTGAGAAACGGCGTTGACGAAGCCAGCGCCATCGAAATGGGCCTGCGGAAGGCAAGAGACTTCTTTCTTTCCCAAAGGTCGCAAAAGAGGATCGATACGGAACTGCCGGCATTTCCTTAAACTGCCGGCATTCCCCTAATTTCCCGAAATGACCGGCCCGTCTCACTGCCGGCGGCCTTTTACACGTCCATTCCTCCTGCAAACACGAATTCTCCCGAAATCGACACGCTGGTGAAATCATCTTCCCCACGAATGCGGTTTACTCTATATTCGCGGCAAACTCCTAAACTCATCACCGTGAAAAAGATCATTCTTTTCTCAGCCCTGCTCGTGTCCGTGTTCGTGTCCTGTAAAAAGAACAACTCGGCCTCTTCCAGCTCTAATTACCATTTTACCGCTACTATCGATGGAGCTGCTCAGACGTTCAATGTAAGCCCCCTGGCCGTAAGGGTGGTCAATGGCCCAGCAAGCGAGATCGCCATCGAAGGTTTTGCCGGCACATCGACATCCACCTCACAGGTTCTGGCCATAAGCTGGGCAAATACAGGTCTCGCCCCGGCCTCCTTCACGACTGGCAACTATTCAGATACCGCCAGCAATTATGCCGTGACCGGAACATACAACCCTTCGTTGAGCGTGTCCTATGTCAGCGGCAGCGGCGTAACAGGGCTGGCCTCCGGCTCCGGTGCTACTATTGTCAATCACCTGAAATTTACCATAACATCACTTGATTCCACCGCAGTCAAAGGCACGTTTAGCGGGGATTTTTATTACAACGGAGATATTTCAGGCGCAAAGAAGACCATCACCAATGGCGACTTCTTCGTTCCCTGGAAAAAATAACCGGCAGCGACCGGTTACCTGTTCAATCATAGCCCCAATGAGCGGGCATGGGCAGCCGGTCGCACCGATTCCTTGTGATAGCCGGCCAGTACCGCGGTGTATGCCGCCCCATAATAAAGGATCAACGCTATATAAAACACGAAGAGCAGCACGATCACGAACGCCCCTGCAGTTCCATAGAGCCGCTGAATATTGCTCGATATCAGCAGCCATCCCAATATAAATTTCCCAATAGTGAAAAGCACGCCGGTCAGCACCGCCCCTCTGAATGTCACCCGAAAGGAGAACCGGCCGTCCGGCAGATAGAGGAAAAGACTGAAGATCCAGCCGGTGACGATCAGCAAAGAGAGCAGCTGCTGCAGGATGAAGAACAACACCGAGGAGCCCATGCCGCTCAGCCCGGTGACCGAATGACGCAGGTTGACCAGGAAGCTTTCCAGCGTCAGGTCGCCAAGGAACAACACGCCCGCCAGAAGGATCAACCCGATCGAACGCAGTCTCGGAACAATGATCTCCGACAGCTTTTCGCCAGCCGGATGCAGGTCCCAGAGCTGGTTGATAGAATCTTTGATCACTTTAAAAAGAGTGGTGACCACAAAGAGGAGAAAGATAAATCCACCCGCAGCGATGTACCAATTGGTGGCCAGACGCCGGAATCCACGCGAGATCGTCCTGACCTGCTGCTGGCCGGAGTCGCCCAGTACCCCGGAAAGACCTTTGAAGAGTTGCTGGCTTACCTCGTGCCTGTCCAAAACCAGGCCGAAGAGCTGGATCAGGATGATCAGGATGAACGGCAACGAAAAGCTGGCAAAAAAGGCAGTGGCGCCCGCCATACGCAACGGGTCATTTTTCTTCAATAGAACAAACGCCTTTTTCGGTATTTGCCAGTTCGCTCCATCAACCACCTTAGCGTTGGTTTTTTTCGTTAAAGAACAAAAATATATCCGTCATCACAGGTTGACAGTTCAATATACGCAGCATATGGGTGACCTGCCCTCGATGATACGTACCATGATTGACCACCTGGTAGAGTGTCTGCCAGAAAGGCTGTGTGACATTGAGCCCTTTGGCTGTAATAAAGTTGACCGGCTGCTGGGGATCGGCAGCAAGGAATTGGTTGGCCAGTGTTACCATCTCGTCCAGTTGGGGTAACCACAGCGCCTGAAGGTCCGTAGCTCCATTGACGACAAAATGCTTTGGTATTTCTGCGATGGGCACCCCCTTCCATCGCTGCAGCCACCGATAGTCCGCCTCCAGCAGATGCTGATACAACGCCTTTAACGAGGGGAAACTGCCACCCGTGTCCTTACCCCAGTCTCCGGCCGGAACGGACGACGCCTGCTGCAATACTTTTTTGTGAGCCCACTGATGGTATTCGATCAGTAATGATAGATTTTCCATATACATGGCCTTAAAATTAAGGGATTTATTCCAGCCTGAATACGCGAAACGAATGCGGTTTGACCACTATAGGATACACATTTCTTTCCTGTTGATTTTTTTCTATATAACTCAGGCCGGGCTTCCTGCTTTCTCCATTAAGGACCTGGCGGGTACTGAGGTCTGTGATCCTGTTCCATTGTTTTGGCGTAACGATCTTCACCTCTGCCTCCTTATCCAGAAATGACTCTACGATACAGGTATTGTTATCGTAAACAAAGAGGCTTATCTGCGAAGGGCCTTCTATCTGTACTTTTACCTGTTTGCACATCACTTCTCTTATCTTATTCAGCACCTCGGACGGCAGGTTATACAGGTCCGCGAAATTGTCCGGTATCGTCAGGATATACAGATGACCTTTGGAATAATCTGCTTCATGCAGTATTGGCCAGCCGTCTGCGCCGCTGATACCGGACGCAATCTCCCAGGAATCGTTTGTCAGGTATTGTATCTGCGGTATCAGTATAGTCTTTTCCGTATGTATCAGCCGATAAATGCCGCCGGCTGTATAATCCTGTACCAACGCCTTTCTGTCCGAACACCGCAGCTCAGCGATATCGCTGATGCCTTTATCCTGGATCGCGCGCAACAAGCCGGAAGTGATGATCACGGTCTTACCTGCGGTCAGCTGCCTTTTGATCCTGTCTACGATATCGATATCGAACTTTGCTTCTTCCGTCAATAATATCACACTGTCCTCTGCCGGAAATTCAGGTCGCATATCCATCGGCAACCCGATCATACCAAGATAATTCTGCAAAAAGTCTTCGCCCGTCGAGTGCCAGGGGCGATAGCTCTTAATACCCGTCGGCTTGCCAAGAAAGCCCAGTACACTGTCTACCTTTGCAAAGGTGTAACCGGCTATGGCAGCGATAGTGGTTGGCCTGGACGGAGTACCTCCATTGTAGTTGACAGGCTGCATCATTTCATCATAGTCAAAGCTGGTCTTCATTCCCTGCCAGGGTGCGCGGTCAGAAGGATAGATCGGGCGGCTAAGCTGTCTGAAATCGAACAGGGTCTGTTCGGGGGCCCGGGCAAAAAGAGTGATCCACAGCTGTTCGGCATAGCGGTCTGCGGTGGTCATACCGCCCGGGTCCACCCATCCGCCGCCATTCCTGCCCGGGGCGATGTTTTCGAAATAACGGAAGATATTATATCCCAGGTAGGGCTGCAGATGCTGCGCGCTCATTACCGCATCTCTTGTCTCGGTACCCGTATAGATACCGTCAAAGAGCCGCGGCTCTTTTTCAAGATTAAAGCCAAGCCCCTGAAAATGTTCGTACCAGTTTGGATATTTGACCACTACTTTTACTTTGGGGTTGGCGGCCTTTGCAGGTTCGATGATGAGCGATCTCGCGGCTTCCGCCATCAGGTCAAGCCGGTATTGTGTCCAGCTTCTATTCCCCTTGTCTTTGATCGCTCCATCGTCTTTACAATTGGTAAAGAAGAAGTCGTCCAATATAAATTCATCGAAATTCCTTGCGGTGTATTCACTCAGCTCTTTGACTTTCTTTCTATCATCGGGGTTGCTGTAACAAAAGGTTTGGAACCGGTTGGGCTCACTGACCGTTAACGTGATACCGCCGGCAATTTCCACCCCTCTGTCTTTGAAAAACTTTTTGACGATGTCCAATGTTCTCTGGTCCACGATCAACAGGTCGCGATGTGTTTCGAGATAGATCTTATCCACTTTCATCTGCCTGGTGATCTCATTCCAGATGGGTTTTAAATAATTGGCGGTGTCGCCCATCAATTTTACTTCGTAGGCCCGGCAGTATACGGAGACTTTGAAATTGTGATAGTGCTGTGCTTTGAGACGCATAATAGGAACAAGGAGAAGGAGGAGAATGGCAAGTTTTTTCATGAATAAGCGTTTTAGCATACTAAATATACCATTTTGTGCAATCGGTTGCAAATTTTGCTTTTCTTCCTGTTTCCCTGCAAACATGAAACGGACATTACTATCCGCGCTTTTGACATCATAATGACTGAATTGCATGCCGGATATTTTCGATCTTCATGCGACGATTCCTGCATTGATATCCCAATAATATAATAATCATTAAATTCACGAAAATGAGCACGATCAAAGTAAAGGACGGCACAGAGATCTATTACAAAGACTGGGGAACCGGGCAGCCCATTGTTTTCCATCATGGCTGGCCATTGTCGGGCGACGACTGGGACGGACAAATGATGTTCTTTCTCAACCAGGGGTTCCGGGTAATTGCGCATGATCGCAGGGGGCATGGAAGGTCCACCCAGGCTTCAGGCGGACATGATATGGATACCTATGCGTCGGATGTTGCCGAACTTACAAAGGCGCTGGATCTGAAGGACGCGATACATATCGGTCATTCTACCGGCGGCGGAGAAGTGATCCATTATACAGCAAAATATGGTAAAGGCCGGGTAGCCAAAGCGGTGTTGATCAGCGCGGTCACACCGATCATGGTCCAAAGCGCAGGCAATCCGGAAGGCGTCCCTATATCCGTGTTTGATGGGCTGCGGGAAGCCACGGCAACGACAAGGGCGCAATTCTTCCAGGATTTTACCCTTCCTTTTTATGGATACAATCGTCCCGGGGCGAAGATCTCCCAGGGAGTAAGGGATAATTGGTGGCGTCAGGGGATGATGGGCGGAATAAAAGCACATCATGATGGGATCAAGGCCTTTTCGGAAACAGATTTTACGGAAGACCTTAAAAGTGTGGAGATCCCCGTACTGGTTCTGCATGGCGAAGATGATCAGGTAGTCCCTTACCCCATCTCAGGTCCAAAGGCGGCAAAGTTGCTGAAGAACGGAAAGCTCATTTCTTACCCCGGCTTCCCTCATGGAATGCCCACGACTGAAGCTGCAACAATTAACGCAGACATTTTAGCTTTTATAAAATCGTAATAAAAACAATAAGGTCAGCAGAACAATCAACACCGAGCCGGCTATCAGCCAGTTCATTCTAATGCCTGGCGAAAACTGCAGCGGCTCGGTGTTCCCGATAAGGATCATATCCGCCCAATAATAAGGCAGAATGTTCGCCCGCTTGTCCTGAAGGATATAGAAAAGTTTTGCTTTTCGAAGCGCCTCGTCCTTGTTCATTCCGGCTGCAATGTATTCATTGAGCTTTTCCGAAATGATATAGATCGCCTGTTCGTCCGCCACCCATTGGGTCGCCGCGACGGAGGGGATCCCTGCGGCAGACAATCCGCGGGCCAGGCTGAAGATGCCTTCACCGTTTCGGTTCCTGCCGGCATTGGTCTGGCAGGCACTCAATACAATAAACTTTGCAGCCGGTTTGATCAGCATTTGCAGCTCAGACAAATGGATCGCCGAATCGCTCATAAAAAGCAGCGGCTCTTCGTCCGAACTATCAGCCCTTGCGTGAGTCAGGATGGTTGCCGTATTGTAATAGCCTGCCTGCTGCAAAAAATTTCTGCGGCTGGCGTCGCCGTGCGTAAGAAGTTTCGAATGCCGGTAGGACTTTGAACAGTTCCTAAGGGCGTCCTCCGATCGCTTCAGATCCGCCAGACCGCCATATGCTGTAAAGCTGACAGGGGCGATCCCGATAAAATCCCCTATACCCGATGTTTTCTCATACTGGTTCAGCAGATAACGGGCCGAATAGACATAGCTGAAGGAATAAGTATTGATCAGGAAATCCGCTTTCGAAGAGTCCCTGCTCAGGGCCTCAAACGGTATGAGGAAGTTGTCCTGGCAGATAATAACCCTTCCGCCGCGCAGCCGGAACGGCCTCACCAATATATCGTAAAGGCCGTATGCGTTTCTCAAAAAGGCAGAGAAGGTGTTGTTCGACGCATTCCCGTCGGAACAGAATTGTATGAACCGGGCCAGCGCTCCCCCGACAGCCTGGTCGATCTTTATGAACTGACAGCTATCCGGCCCGACACACAAGGCAAAGTTCAGCGTATCCCCGATAAAGTAATCGATAAAGACCTGGCCATTTTTTGCAAGAAAGTCCTGCAGGGAAGCCAGAGGCTTCACATTGTCGGCATATTTATACTGGTAATACCGGGGATAGGCTGTCTCCAGGGACTTGATTTGACGCTCCAGTTTAGCTCTGGCCTCGAACAGCTGCAACTGCAGGTCTTTTCGCTGAGCCGAAGTATCCGGAAGGCCGCCAAGCCTTTGCTGCAGCTCGATGATATCGATCTGGAGCTTCTCCCGTCTGGCCGTCTCTTCCCTGGGAAGAAAAGCAGCCGCGCCCAGCTCATCCAGCTTGTCCTGTAACAGGACCGACCTGCTTTTTTCCATAAAGAAAAAGGCCAGTTCAGGGTCACCTGCCAGATAACAGGCTTCCAGTGCGTTGAGAAAAAATCCCCGGCTCTGGTTTCTCCAGTAAAGTTTGGTTTGCTCTCCCATTTGTTCATGCCGCATCATTCTCATGACCGAATCATTCAGAAGGGCGGTCTTCAGACAGGCGCTGAGGTACTTTTTGTCATTGCGCTGCTTGTACAGGCCCAGCAGCAGATCGATCCTGGAGTTGAACAGGTTTTGGATCAGCTCCTTATTGCCGATGGGATCCAGCTCTTCCAACGATGGATTGTGCAGCACATCGGTTCCCCTGCTGATCTTCAGAAAGTTCATGACCTGTAGATGGCAGCGCAAGGCGCTATCCAGTTTGGCTTCATAGATATAATTATTGCCAAGGTTTAGGAAAGCCCTGGCCGTCCTGATCGAGTCGGATCGCTTTTTAGCGTAGTCGATGGCTGTCCGGAAACAGCTCAGTGCCCGTTGGTATGACCGCAGCGAATCGCCGTAAAAAATGCCCAGATCATTAAAATCGTCGGACACCTGGCCGAAGTCTTTCAGCCTGATCCTTTCGGCGATACAGCTCCTGAACGCAGCTTCCGCAATAGCAAAACGCCGCTGCTTCGAAAAAATGAACGCCTCCGTCTTCAGTGCGCTGGCGAGCTCGAAATGCTCGCGCAGTCTCCGAGCCATTGGTATGGCCATCGTCGCATCGTTAAGCGCGGAGGACAGTTTGCCCTGGAAGAACAATCCCTGAGCCCGTTGATTCAGGAAGGACAGGTAATACAATGAATCACTCTTTTTCAGACAATCAGCGATGCCCCGGTCACTTTCCTCGACGGCCTTTTCATAGTCTCCCATTCGAAAATAAATATAGGCCCTGTCATATCTCGAGTCCCTGATGACATTATCCTGATCGTTCGTACGATCGGCAAAGACGATAGCGCTATCATAATAAAGCAACGCCTTTTTAAACAAATTCATCTGATTATAATAGACCGCGACATTATACATATCGGTCACGGCAAAGGCGGCCGATGATCCGCGTTTAGCGGCGGTGTTGATCGACAAAGCTTTCAACGTCAAATCGATCGCCGCATTATAATTTCTTCTCACCCGGTATTCCAGTGCCCCTATTTTATGCAGAAGCCTGGCGTAGACCGAATCCTGGGGCAATTGCTGTTTTTCCGACCTCGATTTCAGGTCATAGAATAACTGCAGTTTCTCACCAGGCCTGAGCGAATTATTGGTGTCCACCGATATGATACGGGCCAAAAACACTTCATTTGAAAGCTTCTGGGCGCGGCAGGGTAAAAGGAAAAGCAGGATGGCCGCCAACACCAACAGGCATACGGGCTTTTTCACGGTTACGGTTTTGTCGGATCCGCGCCGTCGAAGGTTATTGTAAGTTTCGAATTGGCCGGGATGTCGAAGGGGATCTTTCCGATAACGACCTTTTCTGATGCAGGGCTGCCGCAATCAGGACATTCAATTAGCAGCTGCGATCCGGCCTGGACAGGAGTATCGACAGTGATCGTATTTTTCGGGGCGCCCCTGAATTTCGGAGCAGGTGGTTTTCCACTACCCCCCGTCGACCTGGTGGAAGAATTTTCCATGGTAGAATAATTAAGCGTGATAAAATGAATTACATTTCCCTTAGCAATTGCAGCGCGTCTTCCTTTTTGTTCCCATTCTGCTGCACGATCTGTCTCAAAAATTGTTTTGCAAGGGCGGTGTCTCCGGGGTGATTGCGTTTCATTAGTGTGAGGGCCTGGTAAAAAAGGGCGGGGCTTAGGTGGGGATCGGTACGGGCCGCCAGTCTTTCGAAAAAACTCAGGGCATTGTCGTAATTACCCATTTTCAGGGAGACAATACCAGCATTGAGCAGGGCGGTCACATTTGTGGAGTCGGTCCGAAGGATATTCTCAAATTGTAGCAGGGCTTCCGGATATTTCCGGTCATTATAATAGACAAGTCCGGTCTGAATGCTGTCGTCCCTGCCCATCTTTACGCTCAGCAAGGTCAGGTTTTGCGAGATGTACTTTTCGGCGAGATGCGCAGTCCGGCCAGACCTGCTGAACAGGGACCAGCACAGGACGATCGCGGCGATCAGCGAGGCAGCCGCGAGGGCGGACAGCCATATCCGGTTATTCATCGGCCGGACTTTCGCCGGTCCCCCCATCTGGCTGTACAATTCCCTGAATTCTTTTTCCTTTTCCCCTGCCTGCATTTCCTTCAGCGCAATCCGGGTACTTAGATAATAGGCGACATGGTCGGCAAATACGGGATCTTCCTGGACCCTTTTCTCGAATCGCGCAGCTTCCTGCGGCGAAGGTTGCCGTTCAAAATACTGATCGATATAGTCCAGGTTGTCCATTGATTATGCTGTATTATACATACGTCTAAGCTTTTCCAGGCACCTTAACCGGCTTGTCTTCGCGACGTCTGCCGTCTTATATCCCAGCTCACCGGCAATTTCCCTGTCGCTATGGTTGTCTGCCCATAGGAGCAGCATTTTCCGGCAATCTTCACTAAGCTCATTAAGTCTTTCCTTCAGAAGGCGCCAGTCTGCTTTATCGATCAACAGCTGTACTATGGAGCGGGCTTTATCGGATATGTACATCAGCTGCTCGCTAATCGACTGTGCGCGGTGGATGCTATTCTTATCAGTCGAGTTTTTGCGAAAGAGGTCAACACATTTGTTGCGAAAAATCTGGTAGAGCCAGGTCTTCAGGGAGGATTCTCCTTTGAATGTTTCATTGCGGATCTTATCTACAGCTGCAAGTATACTGTCGGAGTAGGCGCTGAAGGAATCTTCTTCTGACAGACCATATTTACGTGTGCCTTCCCGGATGAAATAAGCATACTGGCTGAATAAAATATTCTCTCCTTTTCTTTTGTCCAGTCCGCCCTGCATGAGTTGGCTGATTACCTGACGATCAGTCTCCCTGAGAGAATTGTCGTTGCTCATGGGCCAAAGGAGTTTCATCTAATTTAAGAAAAATATACGGCAGCCGCAACTATTTCTGTTTCCCCCGCCTCCTGCGTCGCGACTTATATTGAAACACGCAAAATATTTCAATCACTTTTCAAGCTCTAACAAATGAAAAAAACACTTCTTCTCATTGCTGTCGGTTGCATATCCGCAGCATTGATCTCCGGACACTTATGTGCGCAGGATCAGAAGGACCAGACCGCACTTGCGAGCTCTGCGACAGTCAAAGCCCCGTCCGCAACAGCAGCCGGCACTTCGTCGGCAAATACGGCGAGCAGCACGATCAGCCTGCGTGCGATGAAGGACTTCAAAAGCCGGTTCACCAACGCAAAGGACGAGTTATGGTTTCCCATCAACACAGGCTTCGTGGCGTATTTCAAAGAGGATGGATTCCAGCAACGGATCTACTATGACAAAAAGGGCCGGTGGGAGGCATCCATGAGGGATCTTACGGAAAAACAGCTTCCCCGTGACGTCCGCGCCATCGTAAAAAGCAGCTATTATGATTTCGCCATTACGCTGGCTCGGGTCATCGAGGTCCCCGATCACAAGGTCTATATCATCCATCTGGAAGACGAAAACAACATCCTGATCGTGCGTGTCTCCGAGTTCGGTGAAATGGATGTCCTGGAAGAATTTACAAAACAGCATTGATCATGAGGCTGGAGTGGAGCAGGATCTCTCACCGCTCCATCGCATGACCCACCGCGCTTTGATCGTTCAAAGTTGCCCGTAACAGGGCAACTTTTTTTTTGCCCTGGTGGCACTGCAATTGCTACAATGATCCTATTATAACCCTTCATATGGACACCGAATCAAACCTTCCCGAACCCGGGGTCACGGCACCAATGCCGGGCGGCAGCCCTGGACCCGATTCCCCGTCATTGCCGGACGATAGCCCTACACCCGATTCCCCGTCATTGTCGGGCGGCAGCCCTACACCCGATCCGCCGCCATTTCCGGGCGGCAGCCCTGCACCCGATCCGCCGTCAATGCCCGACGGCAGCCCTTCACCCGATCCGCCGCCATTGCCACCCCTGCCTGAAAAGCCTGTCTTACCCGATCATCCCGATGCGCCCGGGATCGATCCTGATATCGATCCGGACCTCCCCGAAAAGCCGGGTCCTCCGCTCTCCGATCCTGATGCTCCTCATGGTCGATATAACACTTAGATAATTAAGTGCTATATTAGTCTGCTTATAACCTGCCATTAAGGGTTATCAACCATCATGAAAAAAATTGTCACCAGCTGGCTGCAGACATGTTGCATGCTCGCCCTTGCCACACAGGCCCTCGCCCTTGATCCCAAAGACACCCGGATGCTCTCTTCCCAACCTGCTATCAGCGCGAACAATATCGCGTTTGTGTATGCGGAAGACCTTTGGGTCGCGGGTCCCGACGGCTCTCAGCCACGCAGACTGACAGTCGATGAGGGCGTCGAATCAAATCCAAAATTCTCTCCCGACGGCAAATTCATCGCCTTTAGCGCGCAATACGATGGCAATACGGATGTCTATATCGTACCTGTGGAAGGCGGTATACCCAAAAGACTTACCTGGCATCCTGCTGCAGACATAGTCAGGGGCTTTACTCCCGATGGCAAAAACATATTGTTCGCTTCTCAAAGGGCCGTATTTACCCGTCGTTATATGCAGTTCTTTACCGTGCCGGTGACCGGAGGCAATGAGACGCAGCTCGAGCTGCCCAATGCGAACGACGGGACATATTCCCCGGATGGCAAATACATCGCCTATACCCCGCTTGGGGATGCTTCCGCCCAGTGGAAGCATTACAGAGGCGGAATGATCAGCCGGATCCTTATTTTTTCGTTTGCCGACAAGTCGACTATCCAGATCCCCCAGCCGGAAGGGGGTTGCAACGATATGCAGCCGCTATGGCAGGGCGGCACCATTTATTTCAGGAGCGACCGGAATGGCGAGTATAATCTCTTTGCGTATGATATTGCAGGCAAGCAGGTAAAACAGCTTACGCAGTATACCGACTTCCCCGTAATGGGCGCCGGCGCCGCAGCCGGCAGGATCGTTTTTGACCAGGCCGGTCATCTTCATCTGTTCAATATTGCGACAGCGGCGGACACGCGGCTGACGGTGGGCATTGCGGCGGATCTGCTTGAGCTGAGACCCCGTTTCGTAAAGGGCGCCCAGTATATTCGCAATGCGGATATCTCACCGTCGGGCGCCAGGGCGGTGTTCGATTTCAGAGGCGATATCATTACCGCCCCTGCCGAGAAAGGTGATTATACCAACATTACGCAAACCACGGGTGTACATGAAAAGTCTCCGGCATGGTCGCCGGATGGCAGGTCCATCGCGTATTTTTCAGACGCGTCGGGCGAATATGAGCTGCATGTAAGATCACAGGATGGCAAAGGCACGGTCAGGACGTTCAAGCTGAATGGGGCAGGCTTTTACGCTTTTCCCAAATGGTCGCCGGACAGTAAGAAGATCTGTTATGCCGACAACTCGCGCAGTGTGTATATACTCGATGTGGCCAGCGGCGTCATTACAAAAGTGGACAGCGATGAGCTGTATACGCCGGACACTTTCAGATCAATCTTTGGGGATTGGTCCTATGATTCCAAATGGATCGTTTATACCAGGGTCACTTCCACCCAATTTAAAAGAGTGTACCTGTATTCGCTGGACAGACAGCGGTCATATCCTGTCACAGACGGCCTCAGCGATGCCAGTGAACCGGTCTTCGACCGCAGCGGGAAATACCTTTACTTTTTTGCCTCGACCGACGCGGGTCCCGTGATCAACTGGTTTGACCAGAGCAGTATCGACATGCGTAAAAACAATTCGATCTACCTGGTAACATTGCAGAATAGAACGATCTCGCCTTTTGTAAGAGAAAATGATGAGGAGGTCAAGCCCAAAGAAGATACTTCCAAAAAACCGGCAAGTCTCGCGATCGATCTGGAGGGCATGGAGAACCGCATCATTGACCTGCCGGTGAAGTCGGGCAATTATTCCCAACTGGGTTTTGCAGGCGACGATCTCCTGCTGTATGTCGACAATGGCACGGCCAGGGACGGGTCAGGCAAGCTGCATAAGTACAGCATGAAGAAAAGGGCGGATGAAGAATTGATGGACCTGAATGGGTACCAGCTCAGCGCCAACGGAAAGAAAATGCTCTATCTCACCGCTGGCGACAACTGGTTTATCAGCGACGCGGGCGAAAAGCCGGCCCCCGGCAAAGGCAGGCTCGATGTAGGCGCCATCCAGGTAAAGATCGATCCGCCTGCGGAGTGGGTTGATATTTTTGACGAGGCATGGCGTGTCAACCGCGATTATTTTTACGATCCCGGTATGCATGGCGCCAACTGGCCCGCCATAAAAAAGAAGTATGCCGTCTTTCTCCCTGATCTATCCTGCCGCCGGGACCTGAATGTTGTCTTTCAAATGATGTTCAGCGAGCTGGTGATAGGCCATCACTTCATAACCGATGGAGGTGAAAGATATTTTACGCCAAAGACGGTCAGCGGGGGCCTGCTGGGAGCGGATTATTCCGTTGAGAACAATCGCTTCCGGATCAAAAAGATCTATGGCGGTCTCAACTGGAATCCCAGCTTAAAATCGCCGCTGACTGAACCGGGTGTCAATGCAAAGGTGGGTGATTACCTGCTAGCGGTCAATGGCAGCAATATTACGGCCGATGCCAATCTTTACCAGTATTTTGAGAACACCGCCGGAAAGCTGACCGAGCTGACTATCGGGCCCAATGCCAATGGCGAGGGCAGCCGTGTGGTAAAAGTAGTGCCCATCGCCAATGAAACAGACCTTCGCAACCGGGACTGGGTGGAAGGCAATCTGCGCAAGGTGACGGAAGCTACCAATGGACAGGTGGCGTATGTCTATGTACCCAATACCGCGGGTGAAGGACATGATTATTTTAAACGGTATTTCTTTCCGCAAGCCAACAGGAAGGCTGTTATCATCGACGAGCGATTCAATGGCGGCGGGCTGCTCGCCGACTATTATATAAACCTTTTGCAGAATCCTTACCAGGCAAACTGGCATATGCGTTATGGCAAAGACCTGAAATCACCTACCGCTTCCATCCAGGGGCCAAAGGTGATGATCACCGATGAAACGGCGGGTTCGGGCGGCGACATGCTACCCTGGATGTTCCGTAAGTTCAAGGTGGGTACGCTGGTTGGCCGGCGCACCTGGGGAGGGCTCGTCGGCATCCTGGGTTTTCCCGAATTTATCGACGGCGGGACCGTAACCGCTCCCAATGTAGGCATCTGGACAAAGGATGGCTTTATCGTGGAGAATGTGGGCGTCGCGCCTGACATTGAAGTAGAGCAGACACCCGCCGATGTGATCAAAGGCAGAGATCCGCAACTGGAAAAAGCCATCGAGATCGCGTTGAAGGAATTACAGCAAAACCCGCAGCCGGACCCGGTCCGGCCGCCATTCCCGGTAAAAGTGAAGAATTAGGGGAATCGTGTTTTTACGTGTCAAAATGAATGTTTTAAGGTAAGATTGGAACCGCCCAAATGGTACATTTGGGCGGTTATACCCCGCCGTTTTGCGGCGGGGAAACCTTAAACTTCATCTATATGAGAAAATCCTTTGTTGTAGTATCCTTTATCACTGCCCTTGTCGTCCTGATCGTCGTAACCTGCACCAGTCCCACCAGCCCCATCGTAGCAGGCAGCACTGTAGTAATCCCGCAGCAATTCCCGGACAGCTCCGTTACGGGCATCCGCTTCCCCACCGATTCCAACGTCATCAATGGCTGGATCAATGATGCTATCTTCCCAACCAGTTATGACTCCACGAATATTTACAAACATGCCTGGGGTCTCTGGGCCGGTCTGACCGCACCGACCGATCAGCAGGTGGGAGGAGACAGCCTCCTGGTCTTTGAAACCTGGATGGGACTAAATGAGGTACAGCAGTATATAGTGGATGATAGTATTTCGTGTCAGCCGGGAGGTTTGAGGAAGAGGGGTCGCGCCCTACTTACCCGTCCGCGGCAGTTCGAACACGCGGGGATCCTCGCCCGGACGATCAACCTCGCTGCCCGCAAGAGGCTGGAGGGAGTGAGCAGCGTGCAGGGAGATACCGCCGCCGTCGCCAACAACCTCTGGGTCACCGTCAGCTATGATCCGAATATGGCCTGTTATACCATCAATAACAAGCTTTTCAGACAGTCGGTGATCAACAAATATTACAAGCCCAACGGGTATGGTCAGGTCAATCCATTCCCCAATTCTTCCCTCTTTATCAAGCCTACCTACCTGGAATATCCGGCTAATGCCGTCATCCTGCAAATGCCTGTGTGGCTCAATCCACCAAATCCGCCCGACTCGCTGAACGTATTCGATCCCAACACCGGCACCCAGTTCCCATTCGTCGTATATGTCGACGTAAAGAACAGACAAGCCAAAAACAAAACGCTGGTACCGGTTACGCCAACCTGCAGATCGATAGATTCGATCGTGGGCGCCACCTGCAACCTCACAGACTTCATCAATTTTACCGTCGACTCCACGATGGCGGCCTTTATGAATCAGCAGGACAGCGTTCAGGGACTGTCCGGAGCCGGCAGGGCCGAACCGGGCAACCGCGTGCTGCTGGTGGCCATGCATGTAGGCACGAAAGAGATCTCGAACTGGACCTGGCAGAGCTACTACTGGACGCCTTTACCGGCTACTCCCGGTGCTCCCAGCTCCAACCTGGCGGCAAGCCTGCTGCCTTCTACGGTGCAAGGTGCTGCCCGGCACTATGCCGCCAATGCCGCCTATGTCATGACAACGCCCAACAACTCCTCGGACATCCGCGCGGGGAGCATGTTTGGCTACAACCCATACCTGGAAGGCGGTTTTGGTCCCACGACCTTCAATTACCCGAATCCTTACAGACCGGCGTATAAGTACGGGATGCAATGCAATTGTATGACCTGCCATGCGCTGGCGGTACCTTCTCCAAACGGCGTCTATGCTTCGGATCAGTATATCAACGTGCCGGCGCCCATCGTTTGTAAGGACCAGGTGAGGATGGATTTTGTCTGGTCGGTCCAGACGGCATTGATCAGTGATACAATACCTTATTGGAATTTTGCGAAATAGGCGACGGCGCGGGCGCGCGTGACCGGCGCGGGCGCGCGTGAGTGGCGCGGGTGCGCGTGAGTGGCACGGGCGCGCGTGAGTGGCCTGATCGGGCGCTGGTTGGCGGCTGCCCTTTACAGGGAATGAATAAAGGCTATGCCGATCCCGATAAAGCAATCATCCTGGCAGCCATCGTTGACATACCCGCAGCTGGAGATCATCCCATCGTTCTTTGCTTCGAAGTACGCTGTGGTCTTCGGCTTTTTGGGCAGCCATTCGGTCCGGGCTTTTTCATAGATCTGGTCCAGCGTTAGAGGACCTGCGGCCCCGGAGCCGGGATGTGTATCTATTTCGCTTTCGGTCTCCGTCCATTCCAGTTTATCAGCGGAAATGGTGACCTGGTAGGCAGGGGGGAGGGACATTTTAAAATAACGCTGGGTCACTTTGCCGTCTTTGACCGTAATTATCGTCTGCGAGCCGACCCCTGTCCAGGAGCCCTGCGCCACGGCATACGCATAGGAATTGCCATGCTGTTGCTTGAAACTCAACCAGGAATTGTAACTTTTTTCATACTCATCGTGGAAATTCAGGTTACTCTTATTGCAGGCGGTCAGTAGTGTACAGATCAACAGGAGGCGGGTCAGTGTTCTGGTGTGTTTCATGGTCTGAAAGTTTTGGAGTAAGTTAGTTTGGACATTGACAAGGAAGGCTGGGAAAACGTTGCATTTAAAACGGTCAGCCAAAAGCAGGATGGAAGGAAACAGCTCAGCCGCTTCGAATGCAATTGTACCTGGACAGGAAAGAATAAGAATGCCGCTGTTACGCTTTTTTATAAAACATATCGTATTTTTCCAGATCCCATGCAAAAAAAGGCATGAATGGATCTGGTTATGCTGGGGACAGAAGACATATATTTTTATCAGCAGGTATTCAGGGGGCTGGAGCCGGAAGACCTGGCGGGCCTGTTCCAGCTGGCGACGGTCAGAACACTTGCAGCCGGTGAGATCTATATCCGGGAAGGTTCCGTCACTCCAAAACTGGCCTATATCAGGAATGGGCTCCTCAGGGCCTGGTGCAAAAAAGAAAATGGCGACGAGGCGACGCTGATCCTGCGCTGGGAGAACCAGTTCGTTGCCTCTATCGACACCATCATTCACCGAAGACCATCGCGCTATATCTACCAGGCGCTGGAAGACACCACCCTGGTGGAAGCAGACTATGATGCGGCTATGACCATTATCGATCAGAGCCCCAAACTATCCGCGTCACGGAGTACTTTCCTTCTGCACATGTTGTCGATGTCGGTAGACCGCGTAGAAGCATTCGTGTTGTTGTCGCCCGAGGAACGATATCGGAAAATGCTGGATGAAAAACCGGACATTATCAACAGGGTGGCCGACAAACACCTCGCCACCTTTCTTGGGATCACTCCCGTATCACTTAGCCGCATCCGCAAAAGGATATCGGGCGCGCGTTAATTATCCTTTGTTAATTGTACACCCGCAAAAGGGTTTCTACATTTGTTCCATCAACCGAAAGTCATGGACCATCCCTTACATTTCGCAGGGCAGCTCTTTGGAGTAACACTTGTCCGCTATTTCATCCTGGCGGGCATTCCCTTTGTTCTTTTCTATATCCTCTTTCATAACCGGCTGAGAGGATCAAAGATCCAGGAACGCACCGCAAAAAATACAGATTTTATCCGGGAGATCATCCATTCCGCCCTCTCCAGCGGGATACTTTCGATAGAGGCAATGGTGGTCATCGCCACCCCTCTGCGCAGTCATACCCTCATCTACAAAAACCTGTCCGATCATCCCTGGTGGTGGGTACCCGTTAGCCTTGTCCTGAGCCTCGTGATCCACGACACCTATTTCTATTGGATGCATCGTATGCTGCACCATAACAGCATCTTTCGTTATACCCATAAGGTCCATCACCAGTCTACCAATCCGTCCCCATGGGCCTCCTATTCCTTTCATCTGCTGGAAGCAGTTACCGAAGGAGCCATCGTCATCCTACTGGCATTTATCCTGCCGATGCATATATTTACCATATTCCTTTTCACCATAACCAGTTTTATCATCAACGTGTACGGACATCTTGGGTACGAAGTGATGCCCAAGGGTCTCCGCCAATCCTTCCTCTTTAAGATCATCAATACCTCGGTCTATCACAACCTCCATCACAGCAAGTTCCGTGGTAACTACAGCCTGTACTTCCGCCACTGGGACCGGTGGATGGGAACGGAGAACCGCGATTATGTAAAGGAATACGATCGTGTACAGGAGAAGAGATTCGGCAAACAAGCCGATTAGTCAGGGCGAACCGGACATAATGCAAATCCCCCGGACGAAACGGGGGATTTTTTTGCTGCAGTAACACATGAGAAAACGGATCAATAGTTATTGACCAGTATAGTAGCAGGGCCGTTGATACCCGTACTATCCGGGTTGCCTTTCAATACCAGCGTCACGCTTTTGGTATATATCGAAACAGCGCGGGGGTCGACAGGAACAATAGTCCGCGACGCGAGTACTGTCGAGGTCGAGGCGTCCCTGAATTCGAAGGTATAAGCAGGATAAACCGAATTGGCTGATGCGGCGGACAGGACCTGCCAGGGGGTAATGCCTTTATAAGGCAGACTGCCGTTCAGGGTGCTGCCTCCTGCCACATCCACGCTGACGGGTATATTACCAGACAGCAGATTGACAAACCGGATGCCGAAGGAGGTATCCTTTATGACCGGCACCTGGTCCGTCGTAAACAGGGAGTCCGGAGCAGCCGGAGAGCCCGCAATAAAAAGAGTATGCGTGGTACCTGCCCCGATATTCATTGATCCATTGTATACCGTATTGGTGGTATCATCGATCTGTGACAGCTCCAGACGAACATTGCCGAAGTAACCCGGGAATTCCTGGAAATTATTGGGAACAACGAAGCCTGCCCTGGTATAGCTGAAAGAGTCGGTCTTCACTCCGGGCTGGGGATTGAAGTTCGTTACCAGCGTATCACCGGCCCATAGGGCATTGACAATAGTAAGCGAGGATGAGACAATAGGATGGCCATTATCTTTCTTACAGGCCAGCAGCAGGCCTGTCGCTATGACGGGGATGAAAAGAAGGGTGAAAATATTTTTCATTTTTTCTGTTTTTAGGGGATGACTAATCCTTTTTATGGTCCATCAGGTCTTTTATGCGGTATTGCAGGTCCTTCAGGTGGATAAGGGTCATTTGGTCCGATGTGCGTGGAATGGCCTGATCGATATCCTGTTTGAGCAGATAGATCTCAGCCTTGATGAGCGATCCGGCGTCGGTCTCCTGGCTGACCTCGTCATGTGCGGCAACAAGAACAGTAAGGGAGGTGAGGTAGGACTTCTGCAAATTGCGTCTGTAACCATCGACCAAAACAGGCCCGCCCGCTTTCAGCTCGCGCCAGATGTCGTGATGCAGGATCGTCAGATAGGTAACAGGAGACAACGCTTCGGCACCAAACTGCTTTTGTTCGGCGAGTAATTTGTTGATCCGGCCTGCATCGAGCAAACTATTGAGTACCCTGACCTGCACGTCTTCGACGAAATTCGGTTCGACGGGTAAGGATATTCTATTGATGACGGATGGTTCCATCAGCCATAGTGGAGTGGTGAAGAGTTGTGTGTCGAAGAAGGTCAGATCTTCAATTTGTCTTGATTTTGGTACGGGGATCACGGCCTGTCCTTTTTCTTCATCGCCGTGGATATTGTACTGGACGCCGCCGATGTTCTTCAGTACATGGTTCATGTACCGGAAGTATTGATCGGTGAGGGCCTTGTATGCTTCGGTCAGGTTCTGGCCAATACCGTCCTGCTCACTTGTCCATTCGGGGAGATGGGGCAGGACACGTTGCAGGTTCTTTATTCCATAGGCGCTGGCTTTGGCGGCATTGTCGCCGAGGTCCTCGGTCTGACAGCGGGGGTCGAATTTTTTGGTCTCTCCGTCACCGAACCAGAGGCGGTGGTTCTGCCCCACCCGATCGACGATCCATTTGCTGACGATCTTTCTGTCTTCGTCGGCAGAAGGAGCCTTGCTGTTCCTGTATCCCCATTCGATGGCCCAGCGGTCATATTCACCGATGTGGGGGAAGATCTCGTCTTCTGTGAGGTGGTCTTCCGGTTGAGCAACGTAGTTGAAGCGGGCATAGTCCATGATGCTGGGGGTATGCCCATGCGCATCGAGGTAAGTCTTACTGCGCAAGCTGTCGACTGGTGTCTGGCTGCTGCTGCCGAAGTTGTGGCGCAGGCCCAGCGTATGGCCTACTTCGTGGCTGGAGACAAAGCGGATCAGCTCACCCATCAGCTCTTCGTCAAATTTTGCTTTACGCGCCTTCGGGTCGATGGCGGCGGCCTGGATCAGGTACCAGTCGTGGAGGATGGTCATGACGTTGTGATACCATCCTATGTGCGTCTGGATGATCTCTCCGCTTCTTGGGTCGTGGATCTGGGGGCCATAGGCATTGGCTATTTCAGATGGGAAATAGTTCAGCATGGAGTAACGGGCGTCGTCCAGCTGCATGGTGCTGTCATTCTCGGGCCACTCTTTGCCCAGGATAGCATTTTTAAAACCGGCCTGTTCGAAGGCTTTCTGCCAGTCGTTGATGCCTTGTATGAGGTAGGGACGCCATTGTTTGGGTGCAGCAGGATCGATGTAGATGACGATGGGGTTCTTTGGCTCGACCAGTTCGCCTCCTCGCCATTTCTCCAGGTCTTCCTCTTTGGGTTCGAGGCGCCAGCGGAGGATGAACTTACGTAACTCAGACTTCTGCTGGTGGTCGCCATAGGCGTAGTATTCATCGGCGAAATAGCCGACCCGCGGATCGAAGTAACGGCGTTGCAGGGGAATTTTCGGCAATTCTATAAAGGAAGTATGTGTCTCTACTGTCGCGGGTTCGGCTCCGCCTCCCGCGGCTGCCTTTGTCTCCATGTTCTTGGTGATGGCGACCTCTACGTTGATGGGATAAACGTGGATATACCCGAGATAAACGTCCTTTATTACACCCGTGTTCAGATTCTTGCCCAGCTGGGTTCTGCCGTCGATGCTGTTCACGAAGTTCTTTTCCTTCAGGAAGCGGGTCATGTCGATGACATAGCTCTTATGATCCTTGCCGTAGGTGAGGATGGGGAAGGTTGCCACCATGGGGTTGAAGTTGGACTTCACGACTGCCTTATAGATGGCACTGGTGGAGTCGGCTTCGCTGATGACGAGGTCGTAACGGATGATGATGGAGGAGTCTACGCCCTTTTCGAAGAAGATGGTCTTTTCGTCCAGCTCTTCTCCGGCATACTGACCAGTGCCGCCAGGTCCTTTACCGAGCCTGTTGATGACCATGAGGTCGCGGTGCAGGAGGGAGTCGGGTATCTCGAAATATACGGTGTCGTGTGCGCGGTGTACGGTGAAGAGACCTTGCTGGGTGGTAAAATCCTTTGTGATGACTTGTTCGTAGGGTTTGACCTTTTCACGCGGTTTGGGTTTGGTCGTGTCGTGTTTGGCATACTCTGCCACCTCTTCCCAGGAAGTAACTACAGGCTTTTTCTGGGCGACCGCCGCGGTGGTAATGGTGAGCAATAAAAGGACTATTCGTGCTGTTTTCATTTTTTTGTTTGTGTTCAGATGAGCTAATGATCAGCGGCCAATGCTGGTGAGGGTGACTCCGGGTAGTTCGGTAACGAGGGACCTTATTTCGGCCACGCGGGCTGCGGAGGCCTGATCCCAGATGATCACTACGGGGATGGAGAATTCACCTGGCTTTTCCAGTGTGTAGTCGCTGCGATGTGCCGGTGCGCCGTTGTGGCGGCTCAGGTCGATGGCTACTCCCTGGTGCTGTTGGGCGGCCCAGGTATTGAGCATGGGCAGCGCCATCATCCTGTAGCTATGCAGCAGCGCGATGGCCATCGAATCATTTGACGCGTCGGGCAGCGGGACGTAGACAAAACCCTGCATAGATCCGCCTGATTCGAGGTCGATGTTTGACGTGTGGAAGGCAAAGGCTTCAGGGCCAGGTCCTGCGCTAAAGGCTTCGGCTCTTGCGCTGCCGGATTGAAAGGGCATGGGGCCTTCGAGGGCGTCGTCGCTGGAGAACTCGGGCATTTTTTTCCGGGGGCTGCCGGAGGGTGAGCTGGTCTGGCAGCTATAGAGGAAGAGAGGCGCAAGGAGCAACAGCGAAAGTCCTGAACGGCGAAAGGGCGATATTATTTTCATTGTGGTGGTTGTAGTGGTTGATTAGTAGCCGGGGTTTTGGATCAGGTTGGGGTCGACTTTGATATCGGTTGTCGGGATAGGATAAAGCAACTGGTAGCCATGCCACGGTTGTTTGACCGGCAGGGCGCCGATGACTGTGCTGGCCTGGCCGGTACGTTTGAGGTCGAGGAACCGGTGCCCCCATTCGGCCAACAGCTCGATGCGGCGTTCTTTCAGAATGGCTGTCAGCAGATCGGCCTGACTTGTCGCGGTGGTCGGCGGCAGACCTGCTCTGGCGCGAATGGTGTTGAGGTCGGCAGCAGCGCCGTTGAGATCACCTTCTTCGGCTTTGGCTTCTGCCCGTATCAGGTATTGTTCCGCGAGCCGCAGGACCATATAATATTGCGTAGGTACCTGTCCTGCCTTGACGTTGATGTATTTTACCGGGTAATAAAGTGTGTCACCCGTGTATGGGGCGTAGTGAGGAAAAGGTGTAAAATCCGTCCAGGCAGCCTTACGCTGATCACCGGGCTCAAAGCTTTTGTTGATCGTCGTGTTGAGATAATATTGCGGCATGATCAAAGGCAAAATGATAGTATAAAGAGACGGATCAAAATAGAGGCTGTCGCCGGGTGCTTCGAATTGGTTCCACCGGCTAAAGGGTACGAAGTTCTGGTAGTCATAGGGGCCATAGGGACTGATGGTGGTATTGGGCTGCAGCTGCCAGATGCTTTCCGAACTGTTCTTTAAAAAAACCGTGGTCAGGTCGGATGGGAGGCTGAACTGGTTGTTGCCTATCACAGCGGAGGCCCGGGCATCTGCGTTCTTCCAGTCCTGGGTATACAGGTAAACACGCGCGAGCATGGCGATGGCAGCCGACCTGCGCGGATAGATCCGTTCGCCTTTACTTATGGAATAATCGTCCGGCAGGGAGTCGCTGGCATCGGTCAGGTCCCGGATGATCTGTTTGTAGACATCTGCCTGGGCGGCCCTTGGCAGGAGGGCGGTCTTATTGAAGTCGGAAGACAGCGCCAACGGCACATCACCGTACAGATTGGTCAGGTAGAAATAACAGAAACCGCGTATGAATTTCGATTGGCCGACGATCTCTTTCCGGGCGCTGTCAGTCAGGGTAGCAGACGCATTCGTGCCGTCTATGATGGCATTGACATCATAGACTATTTTGTAGATCGGGGTCCAGGCCACTCCGGCAGCAAGCCCATCTACAGCGGTCAGCGTAGCGTTCTCAAATGGCAGCACCCCGGTGGACAATGATCCCTGGAAGCTGGAGATCTCATCCGAAGACAAACCTGCATCAACTGTCAGGCCGCCGTTGCTCCAGGTCGGGGTGCCTGAATTGGACATCATCTGGCTGTAGATGCCTGCCATTGCTGCGGCAGCCTGCTCATCCGTAGCGAAAGTCTCCGAGGTAGTGATCGAGTTATTGGGTGGTGCGACGTCCACAAATTTTTTGCAGCCGGCGGCGCTGGTGATCAGCAGTATCAGCAACGCAATGATGGTTGGTCGATATGATCGTAACATTTTATTCAGAATTTTATTGGCTATTAAAAAGAACAGGTCAATCCGGCGGTGATCGTCCGGGCTGGCGGCAAACCGCCAAATGTCCTTACTTCAGGGTCAAGTCCTTTATAGTGACTAAAGACCATGATATTATAAGCATTGATATTGAAGGCCATGTTACGGAGACCGGCTTTCTTTACCATGCGCGAAGGGAAACCGTAGGACATCGCCAGGTTCGACCAGCGGATATAGCTGGCATCGGACCAGCCGGCATCAGAACTGCCCATTTCGGCGGTCAATATCGGATTGGCGGAAAGTTTGGGAAACAGCGCATTGGTCTGACCGGGATATCTCCATGCGTGGTCATATACAAATTGCGAGATATTGGTCATTCCGGCACCGGCGCCGCTGGTCGGGTTACCAAAGAGGTTGACCCCCATCTCTTTGGCATAGGTGAACGCTACGCTGACCATGAAAGTCTTATAGCTGAACTGGCTGGTCAGTCCGCCGGTATAGTTGGGTTCCTGGTCGACGGTTATTCTTTCGTCATCATTGGCGGTTCCTGGGAAGACGCTGGCGTTCTGAGTGATCACACCATCATGGTTATAGTCTTTAAAGGTCATCAGCCCTGTCATCGGGTCGATGCCAGTGTAGTGGAACAGATAGGTCTGGCTGATGGATTTCCCGATCTGGTACTGGGTACGGTAAGGAGAGAGCTCCAACAGCGGATAAGCCAGGAGCTTGTTCCGGTTGATGCCTATATTGAAGTTGATGGTCCAGCGTATCGCCGTAGTTCGGACAGGCGTGGCAGAGAGGGTGGCTTCATACCCTGCATTCTGGACATTCGCCGGGCTATTCGCCGTTACACCCAGGAAACCAGAGAAGGAAGGCAAAGGAAATTGTATCAGCTGGTTGTTACAACGATTCCGGTAGTAAGCCAGTTCGAGACTTATCATCGACTGGAAAAATTCCATCTGCAACGCGCCTTCGAGCTTCTTGTTTACCTGCCAGTGGAAGTTGGGGTTATCCTGGATCAATGGGTTCAGTGGAGCTACTCCGTTATACGTGGATAAGCCGGTGGTGTTTCCCCATTGAGAGAGATATTGATAATCCTGTACGGCATCGCTGCCGGTTGTCCCGTAACTGCCGCGCAGCTTGGCAAAGTTGATGGCTTCGGGCAGTATCTTATGTAACCATTTTTCATCGCTCATGATCCAGGCTGCGCCTATTGAACCAAAGTTGCCGAAACGATTTGCGGGGCCGAACCGGCTGCTGCCATCCCGGCGTCCGTTGAAGTTGACGATATAACGATTGTCATAGTTATAGGTAAATCGGGCAAAGACGCCTGAATACTTATATTGTCCATAGCTGTCGGTAGCAAACACCTTGGGGGCCAGTGAAATGTTTTTCAGAAAAACGTCACTGGTATAATTAGAGCCGGAGACCGATTGTGCGTCTGTGACATTCGCCTGGTCGGTGGCGCCGGCGAGCAGATCTATTTTATTCTTGCTAAAGGAGGTGGAATAGGTCAATTGCGGTTCGACTATCCAGTTGTTAGCGCGTGAATTGCCGAACTGGTTGGAGCCGGTTGGTTTTTGCGCGGAGTCCACATAAGGATTCTGTGCCGCAATGGGAGAGAATATGGTCTGGTAGTTCTGCGAGTTGTTGTAGCCCAGGCTGACGGAAACCTTCAGGCCCTTGAGGATATGGTAGTTGAGGGTCAGGTTGGTCGTCAGGCCGGTAGCGCTGCTGGTATAAGGTTTCAGCAGGGCAGCAAAGGGATTATCCACGCCGAGTAAATCCCATTGTTCGTAGTTGATATGCCCCTGGGCATTGTAGACCGAGGCTGCATCCGGAGGAAGATTGAAGATACTCATAAGGTTCAGCTGGTTCAGGAGGCTATAGCTATAATTGGCAGAAAGAGACTCGGTCAATTTTTTATTGGGGCTGCTATGCATCAGGCTCAGCGCCACCGTGGCGCGCTGGTTGGCGCCTGACACCCGGGTGATGTCGGTCGTACGATTGTACCCGACGCCAAGCCGGTAAGTCGTCTGTTCGTTGCCTCCGGAAATAGATCCTTGTGCGGTGGTGGCCTGTCCGACTCCACCGTAGGCATATTTCTGCCAGTTGGTGTAACGGTTGGTATCCAGGTTGACCAGATCAGGAGCGGTATTGACGCTTACGAGCTTACCGTCATTTCGCAATTCTTCACGGCGCAAGGCGAGGTAATCTTTTGTATTCAGCAGCGGCCAGGCGCGGGTGTTGAAATTTACGCCCTGTGAGACATTCAGATCGAGCGCATCCATACCGGGTTTGCCATGTTTTGTGGTGATGAGCACTACACCATTGGCGCCGCGGCTGCCATAGATGGCGGTCGCATCGGCATCCTTTAATATTTCGATGGATTCAATATCCGCGGGATTGATATTGTAGAGAGGACTCTGTCCGGTCGAATAAGACATGCCTGTCTGATCGAGTCCCCTGGAAAAAGCCCCGGGTGTCCCGCTGCCAGGCGCAGAAGCAGCAGTCCCGCCGACGTCTCCGATGGTCAATGGAACGCCATCGATCACATAGAGCGGATCAACGGCAAAAACATTTCCCACCGTATTTCTTCCCCTGATCTCTATTTTGACCGGGCCTCCTTCGTATCCACTCTGGGGCGTCACTACGACACCGGCGACCTTACCTTCGAGCGCAAGCAGCGGATCGCGGACGGGCTGTTTGGCTATTTCGGCGGCGGTAACCTTTCCGATGTCGCTGGTGGTCAATCGCTGGGTGGTCCGGCCATAACCCTGGACCACGACCTGGTCGAGACCATCGGTGGCCTCTTCGAGCTGGATCATCGGGAAGCTGGTCTTTGTATAAACTACTCCGACAGGAACTTTTTTAGTTTTGAAGCCAATGTAGCTGACGATCAGGGTGTCTGTTTCAGGTATATTTTTTAGCATGAAGAAGCCATGCAGGTCGGTGGTCGCACCCATCTTCGAGTGCCTGGTTGCTATGCTGGCTCCGGATAAGGGAGTACCGTGGGTATCCTGGACGGAACCGGCAACAGTGATGAGCCCTTCCGGTTTTGGAGTTGGCGGCGGTGTCGTGACGGGCGGCTTATCGCGGATGATGACGGTGCGGTCATCGATCGTGTAAGTGAGGGGAAGGTTGTGCAACAGCTGGTCGAGGACATCGCTGAGTTCAGCCATCTTTACATTAAGGCTGACAACGGTTGCGTTGTGCAGCTGTTCATCGGTAAAGATGAAATCGTAATGACTGACCTTTCGAAGATCTGCCAGGACTTGTTTTAGCGGGACGTCCTTCTCACTTAAGGTGATCTTCTGGGCGTATCCCTTGGCGCTGACATTGAGGACAGCAAGGAAAAGCAGCATCACAGATAGTTTCATACACAACAGTAGTTGGGTCATACGCCGGTCGGGCGCATGAAAATTTTCCTCATAAGTTTTGTACATTTGTTTAGTCTGGTTTACAGGTTGAACGAATCGCAATATTTAATCGGCTGTACCAGGCAAATCGACCAGTTGTGTTGCAACCACAGCTGGTTTTTTTGTATCCGGACAGGTTTGGAATAAGGTATAATGGCTATGGATCAGCCAGGACTTAGGATTTAAGGTTGAGGTCTATTTGCTGACCACGATCGTCCTCCCTTCGATGTTAAAGTGAACTTTATTGGTCAGTTCCAATTTTTTAAGGACCTGGGAGACGTTGACAAAACGGTGCACCGTTCCGTTGAATTTGTCGGAAGGCCGGGTTCCTTCGAATTTGACTTCGACATCGTACCATCTTGCGATCTTACGCATGATAGAGGTGATGTCCTCGCTTTCGAACATGAAGTACCCGTTCTTCCAGGAGGTGGCTTCTTCGGTGTCGGCGGTTGAGATGGAAAGGTTTGTGTTGGTCAGGAGGCATTGCTGACCAGGGGATAAGGAGTGAGATTGATGGGTCGATCTGCTGGAGACGATGACGCTTCCTGTAACAAGCGTTGTTTTGATACCGGGTTCATCGTCGTATGCGTTGAGGTTAAACTGCGTGCCCAGGACTTTGACTTCCTGCTGGCCGGAGATAACAATAAAAGGATGTTGTTTGTCCTGTGCCACTTCGAACCAGCCTTCGCCGGAAAGCTGGACGCTGCGGTCTTTGCCGGTGAAGGAAGCGGGGTATCGCAGGGAGGAAGCCGCGTTGAGGATCACTTTTGTGCCGTCGGCCAGTGTTACGGCATATTGGCCGCCTTTGGGCGTGGATATGGTGTTGTAAAGTTCGGAAGCGTTGACGCCGGTGGAATTGGAGACGCCGGTGCCGGAGGCTGCGTTGGTGCCCGTGTTGGCGCCGGCGGCATTTGCGGCTGCAGTGCCGGAGGCTGCGGCATTCGCGGCTGCGGTGTTGGAGGTATAGCGGAGAGAGCCGTCGGCGGTCTTTTCGATAGCGATATCCTGTTGTTGAGTAAGCAGGCCGTTGTGAGCACTGTCGAGGACGATTCGGCTGCCGTTGGCGAGCGTCAGGATCGCTTTG
Source organism: Puia sp. (assembly GCA_035492595.1). GTDB lineage: Bacteria > Bacteroidota > Bacteroidia > Chitinophagales > Chitinophagaceae > Puia. The sequence goes on along the minus strand of DATJJA010000187.1, from coordinate 2,446 downwards.
TTGCCGCCGGGGGCCAGGTCGTGGGTTGTCGCCCTGGTTATTGTCTGCGGTTGCTGCTGTTTATGAACAATAAGATAAGCCGCGCCGGAGAGAACAACGATCAGGGATGCGGCGGCAGCCAGACGGGGCCAGTGGGGTCTTATGGTTGGCGTTGTGTCTTCTTCGATCTGAGTTTCGAAGGAAGGGGCATCATCGCCCGGGGGAGCTGTTATATCCGATCTTTCAAGGATTTGTAAGTAGAGGCGTTGCCGGAGAGCATCGACGGATTCACTGCCGTCTTCGGTGAGAAGACTGTCGTCGAAGCTGTTGTACCACTGTTCGAGTTCGGCTTTTTCAGCTTCGGAGATCTGGCCGGACTGCCATTTACGCACGAGGACCCCGATCCGGGGATCGATCTTTTTCTCAGGCATTAGTTTGGTCTTTGTATATATAGCCAAACGAAACGACGCGAACCCCTAGTCGCACAAAAAAATATTTATTAAAGCATGAGACCAAGGAAATTGCCGAAGGCTCCGCGGAGGGTCTTACGAGCTTTGGCAAGGTGAGCTTCTACGGTGCGGATGGAGATGTTGAGTTCTTCGGCGATCTGCTGCTGAGAGAAACCCTGATCGTGCTGCAGGCGGAAGACGATGCGGCATTTTTCGGGCAGGGCATTGACCTCAAGCTGGAAGCGTTTGTGCAATTCGTTGTAGTCGAGCTGCTCAAGGGTCGTCACATCTATTGCGGACAGCCCATGAGCCATCTCTTTTTCGAAAGCAGTTGCCCGGGCATTCCTGGCCACTCTGTTGAGCACCTCGTATTTGGCTGCGATGGCGAAATAATTGTCGAAATTCCCGGCGAGGGCGAAGGTGTGGCGGCGGCGCCAAAGATTAAAGAAAATGTCCTGGACTACTTCTTCGGCTTCGAGCCGATCGTTAAGCCTGTGTCGCGCAATCACATATATTTTATTCCAATATCTTTCATAGAGCAGCCTGAAGATCGGTTCGCCTTCTGTTTTCAGAAGTTCCGCCAGTTGCATGTCTGATAGAGAGGAATTTGAGTCCATAAACAGGGCAAAGATAATATTTAATTAAAATTAATCCAACGGGACATATCTTTGGCCCTCACTAATTATCTCGATCCATGAAATATCAGCTGTTGGGACGTAGCGGGCTAAAGGTATCCGAATTATGTCTGGGAACAATGGGCTTTGGCACCGAAGCCGGCTGGGGCGCGGACAAGACCACCAGTTTTGAGATCATGGATTCCTTTGCAAAAGCAGGCGGCAATTTCCTGGATACAGCCAATATCTACAAGCTGGGCACCAGCGAAAAGATCATTGGTGAATTCATCAGCCCACGGGACCGTGACTATTTCGTGATCGCCACCAAATACTCGCTGAAGGACAACGACGCCAGCATCAATCCCAATGCCACCGGCAACAACCGCAAGAATATGATGCGGAGTGTCGAGCAAAGCCTCAAAAGGCTCAATACTGATTTCATAGATGTATTTTATCTCCATATCTGGGATGACCTCACGCCTGTCGACGAAATATTACGCGGTCTGGACGATCTGATCCGGCAGGGAAAAGTCAATTATGCAGCTATCAGCGATACGCCTGCCTGGATCGTAAGTAAGGCCAATACGCTGGCCGAACTGATGGGCTGGAGCCAGTTCGTTGCCCTGCAGATCGAGTACAGTCTTCTTCAGCGCACACCGGAACGCGACCTGATACCTATGGCCAAACACTTCGGTATGACCGTAACGCCCTGGGCACCCCTGGCAGGCGGAGCGCTGACCGGGAAATATCTTCGCGGCGAGCCGGGTCGTATCAAGGCGGAAAGCAACCGGCGCGATGACAATAGCACACGCATCACAAAAGAGGTAATGGCCATCGCCGAAAAGCTGGGGGTCGAACCCGGGCATGTAGCGCTTCAATGGACCCGCCAGCAGGGATTCGGCTGCATCCCGATCGTCGGCGCCACCCGCCCGGAACAATTGCTCGAAAATCTCCGCATGACCGATCTCGTGCTGCCGGCCGAAGACCTCAAAAGATTAGACGAGGTCAGCGCCATTGATCTTGGCTTTCCTGGTAAATTCTTCAAAGAGGACGCAGTGCGGAAAAACAATTATGGCGGCTTTTATGACCGGATCATAAAGAGAGATTGAAGCGCTCATTCCACTTCCGGACGTTCACGCCTTTCACCAGTAACCACAGGCATGTCGACAACTCCCCGACAAACGCCGGAACCAAAATGACAGGAAACAGCGCAGCCGCGAAAGCAGGAGAAAGGATCTGTGCGAAACTATTGATCAGATAGGATAACCCGGCCACGATCTGCAAAATGCCCACGATCTTTGGAAAGTAGCCCGACCTGAACATCAAATACCCAACGATCAGACAGGTAAACCCGAAAAATATAAGGCCGATGCCATAGCCGGATTCATGCAGATCGAGAGAAAG
>DATJJA010000186.1:0-3204 GCA_035492595.1 Puia sp. | reverse complement strand
GAATTGGCCGTTCTGGCATCCCGGAGCCCGGGTGCGGAGAGCGAAGATATCATTTCCCTATCAATATTGTAGACTTAGGTGGAAATTTTTCGTTAAATCCCCGTGTTTGGGGGGTGGGTCTGGCGCTGGCGGCTGTGGGGCGGTGGTTCCCGTGCGGGGTTCTGGTGCGGCCCGGGTGGCGGGGGCTCCGGCGCGGGTCCGATGCGACGGCTCCTGTGCGGCCCGGGTGAGGGTGGCGGGGGTGGGGGTAGCGCAGGGGTCAGGGTTTTGGCGTCTGTGTCCCGGCAATGGCGTCCCGGGCGGTCAGTTTGGCTGTGGCGGCTCAGGGCTACTCCTTTTTCTCCTCCTCATCGGGCGCCGGGCTATCGGCCGGCCCCAGCCCACCGGCCTTCACCACGGCATATTTGCCAAATTTATTCTTTACGTCATCGATGGCCTTATAAAGCTGATTCTTCTTCTGTGTGTTCTCGAACAGATTTGTCTGTACAGCCTCCCCAGTCAACTCGCTGAGCCGCACCCCGAGCAGGCGGATCGGCTGTCCGCGCCGCCACAATTTATGGAACAGCTCCTTGGCCTTTGCGATCAGCTCATCATCATAAAAGGTATAGGGGATCGTGACCTGTCTTGAAGTTGTTTCAAAGTCGCCGTAACGGATCTTCACCGCCACACAACCGGCTGTCTTATCGTCCTGCCGAAGCTCGTAAGCTACTTTTTCGGTCATCCGCACCAGTTCGGCCATCAGGAAATCGAGATCGGTCTTATTCTCTTCAAAGGTGTTTTCTGTCGAGATCGATTTGGCTTCGTGATAAGGCACTACCTCGCCTGTATGGATGCCCCTTGACTTATTATAGAGTTCGGCGCCATACTTGCCAAAGCGTTTTTCAAGATCGGCCATCGGGCGCTGGCTCAGGTCGCGGATGGTGAAGATGCCCATCTCCTTCAGTGACTGATACATATGGTCCCCTACGCCAGGGATCTTATTGACACCCAGTGGCGCGAGGAATTCCTGCTCCATCCCCGGCGGCACCTGTATATAACCGTTAGGCTTTGCTTCCTGTGTGGCTATCTTCGAGATCATTTTGTTGGAGGCCAGCGCGAATGAGATGGGCAGTGTGGTGGCGGCTGTGATCTCTTCCCGCAGGTCGATCGTCCATTGATAGGGGTCGAAGAAGCGATCCATACCCGTCAGGTCAAGATAGAACTCATCGATCGAAGCCTTCTCGAAAAGCGGGGCCTTTGCCGCGATGATCTCCGTCACCCAGCGTGAGTACTTGCTGTATTCGCCTCTTGCATTGCCGACGACGGTCGCATGCGGACATAGCCTGAGCGCTGTCTTCATCGGCATGGCTGAGTGGATGCCGTACTTGCGGGCCTCATAACTGCAGGCAGCCACCACCCCGCGTTCGCTGTGTCCGCCCACGAGCAGAGGTTTTCCTTTCAACGAGGGGTCGTTGATGCATTCGACGGAGACGAAAAATGCGTCCAGGTCGAAATGGGCGATATAGCGTTGTGGCTGCGACATGTACTGCTCCCGCGCCTTTGCCGGCGCAAGCATACAAATGTACTGATTTTATGGCCAGCGGCAGGCATCCACGCCTTTAGCGCTATCTGTTGCTGATACCCTGAGGTGTGCCGGCACGTGCCGGGCGTCACTATTCCCCCACCCCGCAGCAAACCTTATATTTGTACTATGAACACACTCACTCCGACCGACTACGTCAACTACTGGGATCAGGCCATTTCTTACAAGCAGTATGTCACCAACGTCGAAACGGAAGCCGCGACCAATCCAACGGAAGGCAACAGCAAGTACGTTCCCCTCAACTGGAAGCGGATGCAGCGCCTTCAAAAAACATACACTCTTTCCCCTGTTGCGGCGGAACTCATAAGCCAGTTGCACAGGCCCATCCGCTGGCTCGTCATTACTGAGAACTGGTGTGGAGATTCGGCTCAGTCTACACCTATCATGGAGAAAATGGTGGAAGCGGCTGATGGTCACATCGAAATGCGTTTTATCTACCGTGATGCGAACCCCGGGCTGATGAATGCTCATCTCACCGGCACGAGTATGTCGATCCCAAAGGTCATACAGCTGGACGAGGCCTTCCATGTCGTTGGCAGCTGGGGGCCGCGTCCCGACAAGGCTCATCAACTGGTCCTCCGTTTGAAATCCAATCCCGCCACTGCGCACACCTATTCGGAAGAGCTGCACAAATGGTATGCGCAGGACAAACAGGTGGGGATCGAAGCAGGATTACTTGATCTTATAAAGGAAGTTTTATGAATTACGCAAGATTTGCTTTTACCGACGCGATCAAGGCCCTCCAGGAAGGGCAGGGCAGCCGAAAGGCCTACGAGAAGATCGAAAAGCTGAATGTCGTCGATGGGCTTTCCGACAACGAGATAGCCTTCATCCAGGAAAGAGACAGCTTTTACATGGCCACCTATGGAGAGAACGGTTATCCCTATATCCAGCACCGGGGCGGTCCTAAAGGTTTTGTGAAAGTCATCGACAACAAGACAATTGGCTTCGTCGACTTCGCCGGCAACAAACAATATATTTCCGTCGGTAACCTGGCCACGCAATCCCATACCGGTCTGATCATGATCTCGTATCCGCATCAGGCCCGGTTAAAACTATATGCCGATGCACGGGTAGTCAGCATCCGCGAGGACGAAAGACTATTCAGCGAGCTCGACCCTGCCGACTATCCGCATAAGCCGGAACGTATGATCGTCCTTGACATCAAGGCCTATGACTGGAACTGTCCGCAGCATATCACACCCCGTTATACCATGGAGGAGATAAAGGAAGCCTTTGCTCCCCAGAAAGAATATATCCACCGACTGGAAGAAGAGATCCGGGAATTAAAGGAAAAATTAAACTTATAATATGTTATCAGCTGAGATCAACATTCAATATATCGGCGCAGCTACTGCCATCCTCGAGATCGGCGGGCTTCGCTTTCTGACAGATCCTGCATTGGACAGCAAGGGGGACTATCCCCTCCCCGCATATACCTTGCGCAAGCTCCAGAACCCGGTCGTAACGGCCAGCCAGCTGGGCAGGATCGATTATGTCCTGCTGAGCCACGACCATCATCTCGACAATCTCGATCATACGGGACAGCAGTTGCTGACTGAAGTAAAAACGGTTTTTACGACCACCTCCGGTGCAAAGCGTCTAAATTCCGGTGGGCTGCG
>DATJJA010000185.1:0-5097 GCA_035492595.1 Puia sp. | reverse complement strand
CATGTCGATAGCGCGGTCAAATCTCAACGATGGTATGGGGGTTAGCGAAGTATCCGCATAACCCGTAGTTGCGTTGTTACCTGCCAAGTCCTGTTGCGCCCACACATTATTCCCGCGGGTATATGCATAGTTCATACTGTTGTCGAACTGCCAGCCCAGTGTAATGGCATCGTTGTTCGTTCCTGCCCTCAACCATGGGTTGTTTTCCAATGTACGGACACCAAAATTGGCAGACTCCAGCGGGAAAGGGTAGACATGATAGTTTACATCCGTGACTGCCGGCGGCGGAGCCAGCGGCTTTTGACCGGGTGTTGCGTCCAGCGCTGTTTGGTATAGATCCGGGAAGCTCTCTCCGGTTACCAGCGGCAGGGCTGTTGGGCATGACAGGTCCTGACATCCATCCGAAGGCCGCTCGTACACTACAAAGCTGCTCTTGCCGAGGACAACACCTGTTTCGGCATCGACCCGCACCATCCAGTCATCGAGACTGCCTGCCGGAGCGATACGCACGTTCCAGGAAAGCCTTACCCCGCTGGCGTCACGGGCAGGGAGCCAGATCAGGTCGCTGCTGATATCCTTGCGGGCTACACCGGCCGCCTGGTACACAAAACGCTGACGGATATCATCTTTCCGGACCAGCCTGGGTTCGCCGGCAAAGGACAGTGCCAGATGGTTCGCGGCATTCCGGATAGCCTGGCCCGGACTGACGGAATACTGTGGTTTCGTCGGTACGCCGGCGCTGATGCGGAATACATCCGGCGTTTGGCCGATGAGCGTATCGTTTTTGAAAATATAGACGCTTATTTTATTGTACACCGGGATGCCCTGATAAGTCTGCTGCAGATAGACGAGGAAATTCCCGGACTTCCTGTCGGTATAGGCATCGGTGATCAGGTAGCTGTTGATGGCCGTCTGACTCAATCCCGTGGCGGGAAGGTTCCTGTGGAGAAGCCCGGTTGCCCGCTGCCTGCTGTCACCGCTATCCTGCGCCGTCGTCTTCATGGCTGTCAGGACGATGATCAAAAAGAACAGTACCTTTTTTCGGGGGTTGCCTCCCAAAAAATCGGGGAATAGCAGCAGTTGGCTCATGGTTTAAAATATTTCGCCAAATGTAGACGAAGGCATCTTCCACGCCATGTCAAAGGCTAAACCGTTCCTGTCAACGGCTAAATGACCGGTTATACCGCTATCCGGCAAACTAAATGATGGGAAAATAATAGTAAATTTAAAAATGCTCCGCGGACCTGGTCTCAGATTTATATGCTTCCTTTTCTCCTTCTGCCTGAATATCGCTGCCCCCGGCCAATCCACCAGGGCCCGGCCGCTGCATACGGGTTATATCACGCGCAACATCGATAATACCAGTGGGCTCGATTGCAACGATGTCTATGCCATCACCCAGGACCATCAGGGCTATATTTGGATAGGAACAAATAAGGGATTGCAGCGCTATGACGGACTACGGTTTGTCAACTGTTTCGACTCCACGATCAAACCCCACGAGCTCATGGTGTCCACCCTTTTCCCGGACGACAGACATGCACGGATCCTCTATGGCCAGTCCGATGGCCGCCTGAAGGAATGGGACGTACTTCATCATATACCGCTGGAGATCAATGGCCGGTCGACGCCCGGTCACGACCTTGTCTACCAGGACGGGCCGGAGAAACAATGGCTCTTTCGCGCCATCCGGGTGGACAGCAGTAAAAAGGACAGTAGCGGTGTCGTGCTGATACGTGAGCCGGGGCAGGATATAGACAAGTACGGCTATTTCATCAATGACAAAGTTCGTCGCCAGACCTGGCTGCTCTATCCGGACCACACTCTAATGCTGTTGGACGACACCGGTAAAAAGATATTGCCGTTGCCTTTTGTCATTGATCCGAGCACGATACGGGGCATGATGACCGACTCCCACGGCAATCTCTGGCTTAACAGTTGGTCCCACCGGTTCTACCGCTACCATCTCCCTACACAAAAGCTGTATGTCTATTCGCTGGCGGATATCCTTTCACAGGAGGGAAATAAGAATACTCTTCCGGTGTGGATATCCTCCTTTCTGGAAGACGATCACGGCACACTTTGGATCGGGACAGGTCAGGCCGGACTCCTTCAGTACGACTACGCCGCCGACGAATTCCATTTCCTTTTGCGCCAGCCTGGCAACAACCTGTCCCTCCAATACATCGATCAGATCAACACCATTTTTCAGGACAAGGAAGAGAATATCTGGTTTGGCACCGACAGAGGGATCAGCATCATAAATCCCTACCGGCAATACTTCAGTGTCCTGAGCAACCAGGATACGACAGATCCTTCAAAAGTGGTCAGCGACGTCATCCCGGCGGCCCTGGTAAAGGATGAATTGTGGGTTGGGACCTGGGGTGAAGGGATCAAAATTTATGATACGACCCATCGCTATAAAGAACATATCTTTTTTAAAGGGCACTATGAACAAAATATGATATGGTGCTTTTTGGAACAAGCCGACGGATCAGTATGGGCGGGTTGTCAGCGTGGCGCCTTACACATCATCGCTCCCGGCACTCATAGCGTTCGGACCATTCAACCTCCTGAAACAGAAGGAAGGACGATAAAGGCCATGGTAAAAGACCGGGCCGGCAATATCCTGCTGGGGTTACACAGCGGCAAGATCATACTATACGACGCAAAACAACATGAATTCCTGCCATATAATATGGCTGCTCAGCCCCCTGCGTTCAAGCTTTCTCCCATCGAGAGTCTGCTGGTGGATGACGAAGGCATCTGCTGGGCCGGCAGTCCCCGGGGCCTCGAAGAGTTCGACAGCCAGAAGAGAGCTTTTGTCGCCTGCTATCGGCCCGACACGGGCGTCGACGTACGCTGCTGGGGGATATACCCCTACCAGGATTCGCTGCTGATCGTTGGCACGGAGAATGACGGCATTTATTTTTTTCATCGCAGGACAAAGACATTCAGCAGGCTACCTGTTAACGGGGACCAGCCTCACTGGTCCGTACATGCCATCACTGTCGACACGCTGGGTAAGATATGGTTCACCACCGACTTTACCATCTGCTGCTACGACCCCCTGACAAAAAAATGTTTTGTCAGCCAGCCGCAGACAGGACTGATAAAAAACTCTTTCCAGAGCGCCTACTTCATCACTCCTCCCAAAGGGAGATGGCTCACCTGCACCGAAACGGAAGTCGTGGGCTTTTATCCGCAGCAGCTGCGGGCCGTCCAGCAAAGAACATCTCCGGTCAACATTACAGGCTTCAAGGTCTTTGCCAGCCCGATGTTCATCGATTCCCTCCTTTCCCGCGGTGAATCTATACGGCTGTCCTACAAGCAGAACTTTATCAGTATTGAATTTTCCAACCTTATTTTTTCGGGCATCCAGCGTACGAATTATTTCTACAGGCTGGAAGGCGTGGATCCCGGCTGGGTATATGGGGGGAAACGTGGGTACGCCAACTATACCAATCTGCCACCCGGGACCTATACCTTCCGCGTACGCACGGAGAACGCTCTCAACGACGAAGGCGCCGCTGCATTTAAAATAAAAATTGTAGCCCCTTATTGGTCCACCTTTTGGTTCAGGGCCCTGGTGGCCGCTGCCATCGTCCTTCTCCTGCTATGGATCGTACGGCGGCACTACCGGGGTCTGCGGCTCGAAGCCGATATGAAACAGCAGATCGCCAATACGGAGATGATGGCGCTGCGGGCCCAGATGAATCCTCATTTTATATTCAATTGCATAAATAGCATCGACGCGCTGATCCAAAACAATGACAAGTATCTCGCGACGATGTACCTCAATAAGTTCGCCCGTCTCATCCGCAATATCCTGGACAGCTCCCGGCAAAATACGATCCCTCTTTCACGCGACCTGGAAACGCTTCAGCTCTATATCGATCTGGAGCAATTCCGGAATGAAGACAAATTCAATGCGGAGATCCACGTGGACGAAAAGTTGCTGGAAGAAGATTGCCGCATACCGCCGCTGATCATCCAGCCTTATGTGGAGAATGCCATCGTCCACGGCCTCCGGCATCGTCAGGACCACGCAGGCAGATTGTCCATCACGATCTGCCGGGAAGATGAGTATCTTGTCTATCAAATAGAGGACAATGGGATCGGACGCGCCGCGGCTACACAAAAGTCTTCTCATCGCAGCCATGGCATGGAAATAAGCAGAGATAGAGTGAATCTGTTCAACAAGCAGGAGAATAAACCCGTTACTATCACCGACCTGCACCAGGACGGCCGCCCTGCCGGCACCTGCGTACGGGTCGCTTTAAAAATAAGCTGATGGTCACTGCAATTATCATAGACGACGAAACCAAAGGACGGCTGGCCCTGAGGCAAAAGCTAAAGGAGTATTGTCCCGACGTACGATTGGAGGGCGAGGCCGAAGACGGCGATGAAGGACTGAAGCTTATCGAGGAACATCATCCGGATATCGTATTCCTCGACATCGAGATGCCCAAATTGAATGGGTTCGATATGCTGCTTCAATTGCAGCGTAAGGATTTCCATCTGATCTTTACTACCGCCTATGACCATTACGCCATCAAGGCCATCCGTTTTGCCGCCTTTGACTATTTGTTAAAACCCGTGGATATCGAAGAGCTGAAGGCAGCGGTTGAGAAGATACGGCTCCACGGACAGGAGACCGACAATGGCCAGCGGCTGGAGACGCTGGCGCATAATCTTCAGACAGCCCTGAATAAAATAGCCATCTCCACACTGGAAGGGCTGCTGTTCTTCGATCTGAATGATATCATCCATATCGAGGCGCAAAGCAACTACACCGTGTTCAGCTTTGCCAATCGACCCCGCCTCACGGTGAGCAAGACGCTGAAGGAATTTGAAGACCTGCTGCCTCCCGAACAGTTCTTCCGCACCCACCACTCCCATATCATCAATCTCAAATATATAAAAAAGTACATGAAGGGTGACGGTGGACAGATCGAATTGCAAAACGGGGAACTGGTGGATGTATCGAGAAAGAAAAAGGAAGAGTTTCTGAAATTATTAGGGATGAAATGAATCCGTACATTAGAAATGAGCACTAAACGACTGGATTAAAAAAATAATAAAATATGGCTATAA
>DATJJA010000184.1:0-40924 GCA_035492595.1 Puia sp. | reverse complement strand
CAGCGGTGTACGGCCTTGTTTGATCTCTTCCGTACGGGCGATCTCAGCACCACCCAGACGGCCGGCAACCTTGATCTTGATACCTTCGGCACCCATACGGAGCGCTGAAGCGATCGCCAACTTGATAGCACGTTTGTAGTTGATACGGTTCTCTATCTGACGGGCAATGGTATCCCCTACGATGTTGGCATCCAGTTCCGGGCGACGTATCTCCAGGATATTTATCTGCACATCATCTTTGCCTGTCAGTTTCTTCAGCTCTTCCTTGATCCGGTCAACCTCACCACCACCTTTACCGATAATGATACCAGGCTTGGAAGTATGGATCGTTACGATGAGTTTATTGAGCGTACGCTCGATCACTATCTTTGCGATCCCACCCTTATTGATACGGGCATTCAGGTAAGTTCTGATCTTATTATCCTCGATCAACTTGAAGGCATAATCTTTTTTGCTGCCATACCAGTTGGATTCCCAACCGCGGATGATCCCTAACCTGGCCCCAATAGGATTCGTTTTCTGACCCATGTTTATAATTAAATAAGTTTTATATAATTAATTTACAACCGCTGATCTTTGACCTGCGGTCGAGCCGTCTACGCCGGCTCAGCGACTTTCTGATCAACGATAATGGTTACGTGATTGCTTCTTTTGCGAACACGATAACCCCTACCCTGAGGAGCCGGGCGCATACGCTTCAAAGTCCTTCCACCATCCACGAAAACCGTTTTTACCACCAGGGTAGAATCAGCCGCGCTCTGGCCTTCATTCTTCGACTCCCAGTTCTTTACGGCAGACCACAACAGCTTGTACAGCGGAGTGGATGAATGCTGCGGATGAAACTCGAGTAAAGCCAGGGCTTTCTCAACATGCATACCGCGGATCTCATCAGCCAGTAAACGCATTTTACGGGGCGATGTCGGGTAATTTCTCAATTTAGCTACTGCTTCCATTATATAAAGTTTACGCTATCTTTTTACTTGAATGTCCTTTAAAATTCCGCGTTGGCGCGAATTCACCCAGCTTATGGCCCACCATGAACTCCGTTACATACACGGGTATGAACTTGTTGCCATTGTGCACTGCCAGCGTATGACCCACGAAATCGGGGGTAATAGTGGAACGGCGGCTCCAGGTTTTGATCACCCCTTTCTTGGCTGTACCTTCATTGATTGCAAGTACTTTCTCTTCCAGGTTGGAGTCTACGTAAGGACCTTTTTTAATTGAACGACCCATGATTGATTGTTAAATTATTTCGCTAATTTTTTACCGTTCTTCCTTTGAATGATCAGCTTGTCGCTGCCCTTGCCCTTCTGGCGGGTCTTCAGACCACGGCTGTACTGACCGTTCCTGCTGCGAGGCTGACCACCAGAGGCCTTACCTTCACCACCACCCATCGGGTGATCTACAGGGTTCATCGCTACACCACGGTTTCTTGGACGGATACCCCTCCAACGATTGCGACCTGCCTTACCCATGCTCTGCAGGGAGTGGTCACTGTTGGATACCACACCTACGGTAGCATAACAGTTGATCAGCACCTTTCTCAATTCACCGGAAGGCATCTTCAACACGGCATATTTTTCTTCCTTGTTGGTCAGCTGAGCAGAAGTACCGGCGCTGCGCACCAGCTTGCCACCCTGACCAGGCTGCATTTCAATATTGTGAACGTTGGTACCCAACGGCATGCTCTTCATCTGGAGCGCATTCCCAACTTCAGGAGCGACACTGTCACCGGAAAGGACAGTAGCACCTACCTGCAAACCCTGGGGAGCCAGGATATATCTCTTCTCACCATCCGTATAATGCAACAGCGCGATAAAAGCTGTACGGTTGGGATCATACTCGATAGAAGCAACAGTCGCGTTGATGTTCTTCTTGTTACGCTTGAAGTCGATGATACGGTACATCTTCTTGTGACCGCCACCCATGTAGCGCATCGCTCTTCTACCCTGTACGTTACGACCACCAGTTGACTTTGTACTCTCCAACAACGACTTCTCAGGCGTGTCAGAAGTGATCTCGGCATAGGCGTTTCCAATTCTCCAGCGTGTCCCGGCAGTAATCGGTTTGTATTTTTTCAGTGCCATGTCTGTTTATCTTTTATTGCGAACTTATCAGCTTCGCGGGCTTTAATTAATTTATTTTCTTCCGACCTGATCTTACAGATCCGGTCTGACTAGATTGCAGCGTACAGATCGATAGTCTCCCCATCAGCTACAGTGATCAAAGCCTTTTTATAGGCAGGCTTGCGACCCTGAACATAACCAGCTTTCGTGAAACGGGTCTTGTTCTTTCCCGGTACTACAGAAGTGTTGACATCTACCACGTTAACACCATAGAATTCTTCAACAGCCTTCTTGATCTCCAGCTTATTGGCCTTACGGTTGACACGAAAAGCATATCTCCGCAGCTTATCCTGCTGGCTGTTTGCCTTTTCTGTCAGTATCGGTTTTACTAAAACTTCAGAGAGCTTCATCTCTTTATAATTTATCAGTTATTCAATTAAGCATTTACTTCAGCTGTCTCATCAATAAAGATCTTCGCAGCCGATTCGGACAACACCAGCACCTGGGCATTTACGATATCATAAGTATTGATATCAGCCAGCAGGGTACCTTCTACTCTCGGAATATTCCGAAGGCTCAGGAATAGGTTATCACTTTCTTCGCCAGGCAACACGAACAATACCTTCTTATCGGCAATGTTCAGGCTCTTCAGCGCAGTAGTGAACTGCTTTGTCTTCGGAACTTCCATCTTGATGTCTTCAACAACCACGATGGCATTCCCCTTTGCTTTATGCGCCAGAGCGGACATCTTGGCCAGATCCTTCACCTTGCGATTCAATTTGAAATCATAATCGCGGGGCTTAGGTCCGAAGATGGTACCGCCACCCTTGTACAAAGGGTTACGCAGGTTACCTTTACGGCTTCCACCTGTACCCTTCTGACGATGAAGCTTCTTGCTGGAACCTTTTACTTCCAGACGGGTCTTCACTTTGTGCGTACCCTGACGCTGAGCGGCGAGGTGTTGCTTAACAGCCAGGTAGATCACGTGGTCGTTCGGCTCGATCCCAAAGATCTCTTCCGGCAGTTCCACCGTTCTGCCTGTCTTCTTTCCTTCTATATTTAAAACGTCTGCTTGCATTGTAGTTCGATTAAAAGTTCTTTACTTACTTCTGAATTGTGACAATGGAACCAATATGGCCAGGAACAGATCCGCTGACCAGGATGTAGTTCTTCTCAGGGAAGATCTTGACGATCTTCAGGCTCTTCACCTTTACCCGATCACCACCCATACGGCCCGCCATACGGACACCTTTCATTACACGGCTGGCATCGGAAGAGTTACCCAAAGAACCTGGAGCACGCTGACGATCATGCTGACCGTGAGACTGCTCGCCTACACCATGGAATCCATGACGCTTGACGACACCCTGAAAACCTTTACCTTTTGAAGTACCGACAACTTCAACTTTGTCGCCTTCGGCAAAGATGTCCACGGTGATCGACTCACCAAGACTCTTTTCTATGGAATAATTGCGGAATTCTTTTACGAACTGTTTGGGAGATGTGTTCGATTTAGCGAAGTGATTCTTTTCTGCGGAAGTAGTATGCTTTTCTTTCTTTTCGCCAAACGCTAACTGAAGGGAAGTGTAACCGTCCGATTCTTTTGTCTTAACCTGTGTCACAACACAGGGACCTGCTTCAATGATCGTGACGGCTGTTTGTTTGCCATCAGGACTGAAGATGCTGGTCATCCCGATTTTTTTACCAATAATACCTTTCATTTCTTTTTAAAGATTTATGCCATCGGGTATGAGACCAGTAGCAGACATACTGTATTGGTATTACAGCATCGATCTACAACTTCAATCCCTCGTTTGCAACCGACCTTTTCTTTGCGTTTCTCCTTCTTCCGCCTATCGCGGGTCAGGAGTAAACAGAAGTACCGGTAGTAAACAAACCCTGAATGGCTTGTTCATATGTTCACCTCTGGTATGTTATACCCGAAGTAAGTTTACTCAATTTTTGCCCTTTCGTTTTGCTCGCTCCTCTTTTCAACTCAATTCTGTGATCTTCGATCATCCTGCCATTGGAGCTATCGGGCCAGATCCAGCGCTATTTTATCCCGGTATGAACCGGAAGTTTATAGATGGATATAAAAAGAACTTTTTTTAAGACCTATCATGCCTTGATCTCAACATCCACACCAGAAGGCAGATCCAGTTTGGACAATGCATCCACAGTCCTCGAAGAGGAAGTATAGATATCCAACAGGCGCTTGTGCGTATGCAGTTGGAACTGCTCACGAGCCTTCTTGTTGACGTGCGGGCTACGCAATACGGTGAAGATCTTCTTACGAGTAGGTAAAGGAATAGGACCTGTTACCACTGCACCGGTACTACGAACGGTTTTGACGATCTTTTCGGCAGATTTATCTACCAGATTGTGATCGTACGACTGTAATTTGATTCTGATTCGTTGAGACATAAGCCAAATCCCATTTTTCGAACGGGGATGCAAAGGTATGGATTTGTTTAATTATTGCCCAAAGATTTGGAACTTTTTTTAAAAAAACTCTTTGTCCGGCCTACGGCCTCGGCCCACCAGGGCAGTTTTTGCGGAGAAAGTCAGTGTATAAGTGCGCCAGGTGCTGCTGAGTCCCCTCCCCCTCATAGATCCCATGGCTCCTGTTCGGATAGGCCATGAACTGGAAGACCTTATTGTACTTGATCAGCGCATTCAGCAGCCGCTCCGCATTCTGGTAGTGCACGTTGTCATCTCCTGTTCCGTGAATGTATAATAGATTGCCTTTCAGGTTTTTAGCATATGTTATTGGGGACCCGTTCACAAAATCCTCCCGGTTCTCCTGGGGCAGCCCCATGTAGCGTTCCTGGTAAATGTTATCATAGCTGAGCTCATTGCCGACAGCCGCAATCGCAATCCCCGTCTTATAGATCTCAGGATACTGGAAAAGCAGATTCAGGGTGCTCGAACCACCCCCACTCCATCCCCAGACCGCTACCCTTTCCCTGTCCACAAACGCCCATTTGAGTATCTCCTGCGCCGCCATAGCCTGATCCCGGATATTCAGCCTGCCTATCTTCCTGTATATTGATTTACGCCAGGTACGCCCCCGCGGCGCCGGCGTCCCCCGGTTCTCAACGCTCATATAGATATATCCGTCCGCCGCCATATCCCCGGTATAAAGGAAATTGGTGCCAGTACCAAACTCATCCGTTACCGTCTGGGCAGCCGGCTCACCATAGACATAGAACACAACCGGGTATTTCTTTGTACTGTCAAAACCAGCCGGCTTTACCATCCAGCCATCCATCTGGACCCCATCCGCCGTCGTAACCTTGAAGAACTCGACTTTATTCTTTGCCGTCTCATTATCCCCATCCGCGCTCGTCGCTATCGTCTGGTGCCCCGGAAGACTTACCCAGTCCTGCTTTTCCCCCATATTGGCATTGCTGTAAGTATGCAGGGCGTACTGGCCGTTCGGGGAAAGATCATATTCATGCGTACCGGGCTCGCTCACCGGCGTCAGCCTTTCCAGCTTGCCTTTACCGTCCAGCCGGGTCTTGAAAAGATATTTTTGCGTGGCGTTATCCGGGCTGGCGATAAAATAAACAGCATTGTTCTTTTCATCTATCAGGCTGACCCGGATGATATCATAATTCCCGTTGGTGACCAGTGTCTCTTTTTTTCCATCCCGGCTGACCCGGTAAATATGACGCCAGCCATCCTTTTCCGTTACCCAGAGGAATTCTTTGCCATTATTGATCCAGTCCCAGCCGGCTATGACACCATCCTGCCAGGCGCCTTTACATTCGATATAGGCGCTGTCCTTCTCGTCATATACCGGGACGGTCTTTCCTGTAGCGATGTCACTCAGCAACAGCCAGCTTTCGTTTTGCTTGCGGTTCAGCTGCTGTAAGATGAGCTCCGAAGAATTGGCAGCCCATTCCATCCTCGGCAGATAGGTCTGATGGGCATCCCCTGGAATATCCATCCATCGGTTGACACCGGAGCTGACATCCACTACCCCGATCTTATAGGGTGAAGGGGCTTCGCCGGCTACCGGGTATTCCACCGGTACCACAAAGGGATAGGTAGAATCAGTAGTATTCAGCATCAGGTAATCCTTTACCTGGTTGGCGTCTATCTGCCAGTATGCGATATGCTGACCATCGGGACTCCACCGGAATCCGTCCCTGCATTCCAGCTCTTCTTCATATACCCAGTCAAAAGTGCCATTGATCAGCTTTCGTGTCCCGTTGGTTGAAGTAAGACATTTCTCCGCCCCCGTAGCCAGGTCTTCCACATACACATTATGTTCGCTGGAATAGGCCACCTTTGTACCATCGGGAGAGAATTTGGCATACAGTAGCGATGAGGCTGCCCGGCCTTTCCCTACCTGGCTCAGCACATGACTGCCAAGGTCCAGGACCCAGTAGTCGCCACGGGTGTTGTACCGCCATACCCGCCTGGTATTCGTATAGATCAGGACTTTTTTGCCGTCTTCCGAGAAAGCAAAATTGCGGATCTCCAAAGGTTTGACCTGCCCCGCCGGCTTCAGCAGCTCCTGATCCACTATTACCGTTTCCTGGCGACCAGGGAGATCTGTCCGTACAATATTACCGGCCTTCGTTTGGAAATAGGAATTACCCGCCCTGGTCCATTTCAAAAGAGTAGAGCCAGGTTGCGCCGTGGCGCTGCCACATATACAAAGACAAACACTGACAACAAAAACCAGTATGGTCAACCGCATGTTCGATATTTTTTTGGTGCCGGAAATTAGGACAATTCTATCAAACGGCTTCCTGCCCAACATTAATTACAGCCCGCTCACAAAATAAAAAGCCCGGCATCAGCCGGGCCCGAATAATTACTGAATTTGAAAATGCACGACTAGCGTCTCCTCCAGCTGCCAGGTATCCAGTTGTAACCTCTGCGCTCATGAACCCAGCGACCGGGGACCCAGATCCAGCCGGGATGAGGAGGAGTAGCCCAATGACCGCCGACCGATACATACTTGCCACCGCGGTTTTCCCAGTCTTCCTCGATCCAGACAGCGCCACGAGGACCAGCAGGCCTCCTCTCGACACGATGCCAGGCAGGTCGTACCGTTACATACACCTGGGCAGAAGCCGCAAAAGAACCTGCCCCAACCAGGACCATAACTAAAAGTGCCAGTTTTACTACATACTTTTTCATACGTTGGTTTTTAAGTTTGACTATAGGATAAATAAAAGAACGGAAAGTTTAAAACGCTCACTTCAATATGGTTAGTACCAAAATGCCTGCCTCAATTCACCCGTTCATCAAAAAATCCGCCAACATTTTAATCAAAAATTAAGCTCATGCTACAGTCTGGCCGAGAACAATAGTTTGACAGTCCCTATCAGCCTGCCACTCTTTTCGTCATACAGCCGTAAAAAGTACAATCCGTTCGATAGCTGTCCCGTAACCAGCACAGATTCCTGTTGTCCCTGGATGTGTTGCGACATCATCTCCTGCCCGTTCCTGTCCACAATGCCTGCACGATAGGATTTGGAAGTCTGCAGACCGGTAATAGTGATCCTGCCTGCAAACGGATTGGGGCCGGCAGCAATGGTCACGTCCGGAAAATCCGGATCGATCAGGCCGCCGCCCGCCGGAAGACGCAGAATGGTTATACTGTCAGTTGCATAGACAGACGAATAGCAGGTATCGCTGGTTTTCATTCTGACGTACACGATATTATTCCCCGTGCTCAGTACAGAGCCGTCCAGCGTAATGGTATTGGATTCTCCTTCATTCCGAAGCAGATCCGTGAATGCTCCGTTCTTCGAAAAGGTATACAAAGGATCAGGTCCGCCGCCGGATATCGGCATCGCCGTCAGCGTAACCAGGGGAGAAGAACCACTTGCTGTCTGAGTGCTGCCGATCAACTTTACAACAGGAACTACGATCGGATCAATATTGAAATTGAGCTTTGTTGTATCAGCCCCCGCCCTGTCCGAAAATACAACCATCAGAACATGCGCACCCGCCGGCAGGGAACCCGGCTGTATCGGCAGCCTGCCGTCCCCCACAATAGTCAGCACCCTCCCATCCAGTTGTACAGTAACCACAATACTATCAGCTGCCGCTGGCATGTTGACAATAGCGATCGTCCCTGCATCGGCATTACTGCAATATTCGGAACGAAGGCCATTTACCTGTGGCGAAGGCGGCAATGCATCCTCCCGAAACACCGCCACACTATCAACTCCGCTGGGAGACAAATAGCAGGTGTCGCTGGTTGACATTCGCACATAAAACATATTTTTTCCAGATAACAACGTAGAAACATCAACGCTCATGGAAGAGCGGTTGCCTTCCGCCTGGATAACAGTTGCGAAACCCCGGTCACGCGAGAAAGTGTATAAGGGAGCCATCCCGCCACCGGATATTTCCGATGCAGTAAGTACAACAGGCTGAGAAGAAATAGTAACTGAAGAGGCACTGGCGCTGATTCGAACAAGAGGAGTAACAGCAGAGTCTACCGCAAAAACGAACAATGACGTATCGCCGGCTATACTGTTGACAAACGATATCTGCAGCCCGTGCCGGCCGACGCCCAAACTGCCCGGTGCGATCACGACGGTACTGTCACTGGCTACAGCTACCGGCTGACCATCGATCGATGCACTTACGGTTACACCTGCAGAATGGTCCGGGATATTGGTGATCCTGATTTTCTGAGCAGCAGCGAGTATACAATACGAGCTGGCAAGACCGCTGATCAAAGGTTTTGTCGGGGCAGTCAGTGCCGGAGTAGAATCCGTTTGCAGTACTACAATGCCTGCCGAAGAAGAATAGTTCACCGAATTAGAGCCATTCCATTGAATGGTATCCGTACCGGTAAAGCCGGTATTGGGCACGTACACTAATTTGTTGACATCGGTTCGGGCAATTATCTGATTTTGCGTAACCGGCGCTGCCCCCAGTTTTAGACTGCCGTTATGCGGCAGCCCCATGATCTGGATAGCCATGAGGATCCCATCCCCTTCAAAATGGCTGCTGAAATCAGTGAGGGTCAGATAACGAAGCGAATCCTTTCTAACTGTCAGAGTAAAGCTATCCGGTTTATTGGGCTGAGGATTCAAATTGATCCTGAACAGGGTCCGCCCCTGCAAAAAGTACCAGGAAGAGTCCTGATAACGTAAGGTCCCGAACACAGTACAAACATTATTTATGATGGCGCCGGAAGAATAAAAATTCCGGGATACATTACCCGCCAATGAAAAGATCATTTCTCCCTTGGGGTTCAACAGGTCCAGACTGCTGCTGCCGGAATAGAACGTCGCCTGCTGGCTGACGCCGGTACTATCCCTTGTCCACAGCTGTATCTGATTGGCGCTCCCCGGATTGGCGTATGCAACCCACCCCCGACTCACCTGGTAGCTGGAACCAGGCAGCAAATTAGTACCCAGGGTTGGGGTAAAAGAACTGCCCAACTGAGTGGCACCTGTGCCGTCAAAAAGCCATATAGAGTAGCCCTGATTCAGGGACGAGTGTCGGAGATAAACGATCCGCCTGCCATCTGTCACCGGAGAACTATTACTTAAAGAAGCGTCGTAGTCGGCTACAGCCTGTCGCGTCCCGTTTTGATAACGTACTACTGTATCATAGCCCGGACCGCTGGAAATGAAGGCCAGGGTCCCGTTCTCGGTCAGATCAAATCCATTACCGGCAGAGGCCCCGATGAGTTGATCGCTCTTTGTGCTAAGGTCCCTCAGATACAAGCCGCTGCTGGTGGGGTTGTATGCACAATATCCTCCTCGGGCTATATAAGAGGCCGTGTTGATCACCTGCCCGAGGGAATCCAGAGTCCCGCTGTTCCAATCGAAAATACTGCCATAGCCCACTGTCGCATGGGCGCTATCCCTTCCATAAAACACTGCCCCCTGGGTGGTCAGATGTACGCCGGCCGGGTCTACCCTGCCCTTGTATGGGACAGAAGTCCAGCTGCTGTCGGCCAGCCTTACGATCCTGGGGGAGGAAAAAGGACCATCTCCCACTACAAAAACCCTTTTGTCAGAAAAGTCGGCTATTTGATTCGAGTCGGCATACACTTCCTTCAGGTAAGGACTTGTTTCAATAAACACATTCCGTGTGGTATACGTTACCTGGTTCAACGCATTCTTTGCCTGTATGCCCAGATACAAACCGCTGCTCATGGGAAAAGCCGAAAGATCTAATACCGTGTCCACAGCATTAGTGAAGGTCTCTGAGTAACTTTGACCCCGCGAAGAGATTGAAATGTTTATACTACAGGCGCCGAGACTATCGAAACAAGTCACTTTTACAGGAAGATAAGGCCGTGCAGTAGAATAGTTATACGGCTGCAGAACATTCAGCACGGGAGGCACATGGTAAGTAATAGCAACGCTGGAGCTATTGCTGCTATTGACGTCAGTCGCTGTCACTGTCAGTGTCTTAGCCTCTGTTGTAAGTCCGGACAAGGAGAGATTACCGGTATAGCTTTGACTCACTGGGTCGTAGGATAGGGCTGTTTGATTACCTTCAACATTCGCCACCACAGTATTGATTTGATAGGTAGACTGCACTTTTGCCTGGACAAAGATCGGAGTACCGGAAACCAAACCTCCCGTCGGAGCAAGAATGGTGATGAGAATATTTCCTGTATGAGAGTATCCCCTGACGTTAATCAGCATCAGGGCAAACAAAAGAAGCGCTCTTCCAACACTACGATTTGGTCTCATTTTTTTAGATTAGGGTACTCAATACTAAAAAAAATTAAGGTCAAATGCAAATCAGCCTTATATAGCAAAAAGGGCCCGTCCGAAGTTCGGACGGGCCCTTCTAATTTAATCCTATTTTAATCTCTAGGCATTCACCTTTTTACCTTTCACCTTGGCGATGACTTCCTCGGCGATATTGTTCGGCGCCGGAGAATAATGAGAGAACTCCATGGTGGAGGTCGCACGGCCGGAGCTCATGGAGCGAAGTTCGGTCACATAACCAAACATCTCTTTCAGAGGCACCTTGGCCTTAATGACCTGCAGATTGTTACGGCTGTCCATACCTTCCAGGATGCCACGACGACGGTTGAGGTCACCGGTTACATCACCCATGTACTGGTCAGGAGTTAATACTTCCACTTTCATGATCGGTTCCAGCAAAATGGGTTTTGCTTTCTTGCCCGCTTCCCGGAAACCGGATTTAGCGCACAATTCAAAGCTCATACCATCCGAGTCCACATCATGGTAGCTACCGTCGAAGATCCGCACCTTCATATTGGTCAGCGGGAAACCGGCCAGTACACCCGTACCCATACAGCTTTCAAAACCTTTCTGGATCGGCTGGATAAATTCCTTGGGGATGCTACCGCCAAAGATATCATTGACGAACTGGAAGGACTTGCCCTCGTTCTCTTTCAGCCATTCTTCGTCGGCAGGGCCGATCGCAAACTGGATGTCGGCGAACTTACCGCGACCACCCGTCTGCTTCTTCAGCACTTCACGATGTTCAACCGTAGTGTTGAAAGCCTCTTTATAAGCAACCTGGGGAGCACCCTGGTTTACTTCTACCTTGAACTCACGACGCATACGGTCGATGATAATTTCCAGGTGCAGCTCACCCATACCACGAAGGATGGTCTGACCGGTATCTTCATCGGTGTTTACACGCAGCGTAGGATCTTCTTCCACCAGCTTGGAGATGGCCAGCCCCATCTTATCGACGTCTGCCTGAGTCTTTGGCTCAACGGCAATGGCGATAACAGGCTCAGGGATGAACATGTTCTCCAGCGTGATCGGATGATCTTCATCACACAGTGTATCACCGGTCTTGATTTCCTTGAAACCAACAGCTGCTCCGATATCACCGGCTTCGATAAAGTCGATCGGGTTCTGCTTGTTGGCAAACATCTTCATGATACGGCTGATACGCTCTTTCTTACCGCTTCTTACGTTCAGCACATAAGAACCTGCATCCAGGTGACCGCTATAGCACCGGAAGAAGGCCAGACGACCCACGAAAGGATCGGTCATGATCTTGAAAGCCAGCGCTGCAAAAGGCTCTTTTGCATTGGCCTTACGGGTAATGATCTCACCCGTGTTGGGATCTGTACCCTGCGTATCCTCGATGTCCAGAGGAGAAGGCAGGTAACGGCAAACTGCATCCAATGCCGTCTGTACTCCCTTATTCTTGAAAGAAGAACCGCACATCATCGGCACAATGCTCAGGTCGACACAAGCCTTGCGGATTGCTTCATGCATCTCTTCTTCAGTAATGCTATTGGGATCTTCGAAGAATTTCTCCATCAGAGTGTCGTCGTATTCCGCAACAGCTTCTACCAGCTTACCTCTCCATTCATTTGCTTCTTCCAGCATATCAGCAGGGACAGGGATCTCATCGAAGGTCATGCCTTCTGTTTCCATATGCCAGATGATACCTTTCATCTTGATCAGGTCGACTACGCCCTTGAAATCGTCTTCAGCACCGATAGGCAGCTGTAATGGGACAGCTTTCGCACCCAGCATCTCACGCACCTGGTTGACGACCATCAGGAAGTCAGCACCGCTCCGGTCCATCTTGTTGACGAAACCGATACGGGGAACCTTGTAACGGTTAGCCTGACGCCAAACCGTCTCCGACTGAGGCTCGACACCGTCAACGGCGGAGAACAAGGCGATCAGACCATCCAGTACACGCATAGAACGTTCCACCTCAACGGTGAAATCCACGTGACCTGGAGTATCGATAATGTTGAAATAGTATTTTTTTGTGTTGGCATCTACCTTACCCTTATCGGTAGGGAAATTCCATTGGCAGCTTACAGCAGCAGAGGTAATTGTAATACCCCTCTCCTTTTCCTGCTCCATCCAGTCGGTCGTAGCCGCACCGTCATGCACCTCACCGATTTTGTGAATCATCCCCGTGTAGCGTAAGATCCGCTCCGTGGTTGTGGTCTTGCCGGCATCGATGTGAGCCGCAATCCCGAAGTTTCTTTGAAATTTTAAGTCTGCCATTGTTGTTTATTAAAAAGTTTGAATCTCTTGTTTTTCAGGGCAAAAGCCCTTTTTTTCACTCCTTGCCCCAAAACCCGGCTTTACAGCCGCCCCAAGGCGCAAAATGGTGCGCAAAGGTAACTAAAATTATTCATGCAACCCTCAGCAAAAAAGCAAAAAAAGAACCCCACGGTAAACCGCAGGGCCCTGGAAGTATATATAAAATCTTATTTTATACTTTAAAGTGAGCAAAAGCCTTATTCGCTTCAGCCATACGGTGCGTATCTTCCTTCTTCTTGAAGGCCCCACCTTCACCCTTGCTTGCCGCAACGATCTCGTTAGCCAGCTTTTCAGCCATGCTGCGACCGTTCCTTTCCCGGCTGTAGCGGATCAACCACTTCATGCTCAGAGAGATCTTCCGGTCAGGACGAACTTCCGATGGGATCTGGAAGGTCGCACCACCGATACGACGGCTGCGTACTTCTACGGCCGGAGTAACGTTGGAAAGAGCCCTTTTCCAAATATCATAGCCATCTTCGTTGGTAGTCTTCGCTACTTTCTCCATGGCATCGTAAAAGATATTGTAAGCCGTGTTCTTTTTACCCTGCCACATCAGGTTGTTCACAAAGCGGGTCACCAGTACATCGTTGTACCTTGCGTCTGGAGCCAGCGGTAATTTTTTGGCTTGTGTCTTCCTCATTTTTTGCTAGAATTACGATTAATTATTTTTTGGCTGCGGGTTTAGCACCAGCTTTTTCTTTCTTGGTACCGTACTTCGAACGGCTCTTCTTACGATCCTTCACACCAGCTGTATCCAGACTGCCGCGAACGATATGGTAACGAACACCCGGAAGGTCCTTTACACGACCACCGCGGATCAGCACGATGGAGTGCTCCTGGAGATTGTGCCCTTCACCCGGGATATACGCGATCACCTCCACTTTATTCGTCAAACGAACCTTCGCTACCTTACGGAGAGCGGAGTTTGGCTTTTTAGGTGTAGTCGTGTAAACACGGGTACAAACACCACGACGCTGCGGACATGCGTCCAGTGCGCGGGACTTGCTCTTGGCACGTATGATCTCTCTTCCTTTTCTAACTAATTGTTGTATAGTAGGCATTCTGAAACCTATTTTATTTTGGGACTGCAAAAGTAACACCGCCCTGGGAAATAAACAAATATTTTCGCAAAAACAGGGAAAATGGGCCCTATTAGACCTTAAATTTTAAACATCCACCCCCTCGTATCGGCTCTCCGGCCCTCCCGGATATCCGTCAGGACTCTCTTCACCGTCGGAGCCACCTTCCAGTTATCCGTATCGAATTTCATCGTATAATCTTCATAACGCAGCTCCTTGATCATGGAAATGGTAGCCGCCGTACCCGTCCCAAACACCTCCTTCAGCTGCCCCGCCTCGTAGGCACGGACAACATCGTCAATGTTGATTGGAGTCTCTTCCACCGTGTACCCTTCTTCCCTCAATACCTCTATCGCACTGTCCCGGGTAACCCCTTCCAAAATAGTCCCGGCTTCCAGGTCCGGGGTCAGCACCTTGTCCCCGATGACAAAAAAGACATTCATTGTACCTATCTCCTGAACATACTTATGCTCGAACGCATCCGTCCACAACACCTGGTCATAGCCCTGCTTTTTGGCAACGGCCGTGGCCAGCAGGCTGCTCCCATAATTTCCGGCAGCCTTGGCAAACCCAATACCGCCCCGGGCAGCACGGGTATATTTTTCTTCCACATAGATCTTCATCGGCGCCGAATAATAAGGCCCCGTGGGGCTCAGCAGGATCATGAATTTATAGTTATCACTGGCCTTCACCCCGATCACCTCGTCCGTAGCGAACATAAAGGGCCGGATATACAGGGAATAGTCGGTCTTCATCGGTATCCACTCCTTATCCAGGTCGATCAGGCGACGCATTCCTTCGATAAAAATATCCTCGGGAACAGTCGGCATCATCATTCTTTCCGCAGAAACATTAAACCGTCTGTAATTGTCAAAGGGCCGGAAGATAAAGGGGTTTCCCTCCCGGTCCTTATAGGCCTTGACTCCTTCGAAAATAGACTGGCCATAATGAATGGCAGCCAATGCAGGGGAAAGAGACAGGTTCTGAAAGGGCTTTATAGCAACTTGCTTCCATTCTCCATCTACATAGTCCACTTCCAGCATGTGATCCGTAAAATATTTACCAAAAGGAAGATCATTAAAATCCATTTCAGGTAATTTACTCTTCCCCGTTTTCGTAACTTGGATGTCCAAGGTGGCAATCATATGCTTCTAAAATTTTGTTGACACAAAGAAACAAACAATCTTTGTGTCGGCAAAATCAAAAACTAACAATTGTTAGTTTTTGATGAAAGTAGACTGATTGGTTATTATAAAAAGTCGGGAACGTTTCTATGAGTCTCAATACTATTCAATTGCAGGATTTTATCGTGGGTGAGTTGTATAAAGAAAATCTACAGCCCGCTGCTAAGGAGGCCGCCTCGGCTGACAGCGGCAAAACATTGCCCCAGGCCGTTCCCCACAGCCAGCCCCAAACCGCCACCCAGCCCGCCCAAAGCCGACCAGCCGCGCCGGCGACTCAACCGACCACATCGCAGCCAGCCGCCTCTCAGCCTATCGCCCCCGCACCCCAACCAACCTCACCACCGCCTGCCAAACCCTCACTCGGGGCCATCGCAGCAGCCATATCGCAGACCTCCAAAACACCGCCGCCCTCCGCCACGCCGCAACCCGCCTCATCCCAACCAGAGGCGCCGGTACCCGGCAACCCGGCGGCAGCAACCTATAAAACACTCGGCAATCACCGCCGCAAAATAACGATCCTCGTCAATGCTCCCGGCTCCCCCTTCCTTCCCGACAATCAGCTGAGCTTCCTCACAAAGATCCTGGAAGCCTGCCGCCTGAACATGGGGGACGTCGCCATCGTCAATCACGCCTCCGCTCCCGTCAACATCACGGACCTGCGGGCGCAATTGCAGCCATCGGTCATCCTCCTCTTTGGACTGGAACCGACTACCATCCGCCTGCCCATCAACTTCCCGGTCTTCAAGTTGCAGCCATACGACCAATGCACCTACCTTTCCGCCCCCGCACTGAACCTGCTGGTTCAGACCTCGGAAGAAAGCAAGCTGCTGAAAAGCAAACTGTGGCTCTGTCTGAAATCCTTATTTGACGTATGAGTAACCCCGAACATACTCCCGATGCCTTGCCGGTATGGGCAACAGAAACGGTCCACATCGTCCCGGCAGACCCTGCATGGCAGGAAAAAGCGCAGCAGCAGCGACAGCAGCTGCTCCCGTTATTATCCCCCTTCGGAGTCCACAACATCCAGCATATCGGCAGCACATCCGTCCCGGACCTGCCCGCCAAACCAATCCTCGACCTGGCTGCCGAAATTCCTGCTTTCGACAGCATAGACGATATTGCCGGCATCCTGCGTCCTTTTGATTGGCACTATGTTCCCCCCGAGCTGGATCGGCGGCCCGAACGTAGATTTTTTATAAAGGTCAGGGACGATAAAAGAGCCGTCCATCTTCATTTTATATTGACAGGGAGCAAAAAATGGCAGGAACAATTGTCTTTCAGGGACACCCTTATACAAAACCCTCTTTTAAAAGAACAATACGCCACACTGAAAATGGAGCTTGCAAAACAACACGGCAACGACCGGGAAGCCTATACCGAAGCAAAATCGGACTTTATCGCCAGGGCCCTCGCCCCGCGTTTCCGCATCATCTTCGCTACCAACAATGACCATAAGGTAGCCGAGATCCAGGCAGCCATCGGCAGTTCCCTCGAAGTCGTCAGTCTCCGCGCGGCCGGCATCGACATCGACATACCCGAACCCCATGATACTCTCGAAGCCAATGCCACAGAAAAATCTTCCACGATCCACCGCCTCACCGGGGCCAGTTGCTTCAGCGAAGACACCGGCCTCGAAGTCGCAGCTCTCAATGGCGAACCCGGGGTAAAAAGCGCTCGTTATGCCGGAGATGGCCGCTCCTTCGAAGCCAACATCGAAAAGCTGCTGAATAAGCTCTCAGCCGCCGCTAAGGAGGCCGCCTCGGCCGACGGCGGCCAATCATTGGCCCCGGCAGGCGCCAACGGCGCCGTCCAAAACAGCCAGCCCCCAACAAGCAGCAACTCTGCCCCATTCACCCACCGCCAGGCGCGTTTCCGGACCGTCATTTCCCTCATCTGGGAAGGCACCGAACACCAGTTCGAAGGCATCTGCAACGGCCATATCCTGCCCGCTGCGACCGGCAAAGGCGGTTTTGGGTACGACCCCATCTTCGTTCCCGAAGGCGAAACCCGGAGTTTTGCCCAGATGTCGCTGGAAGAAAAAAATCAATATAGCCATCGACGGAAAGCAGCCGATCAGCTGGTAGCTTTTCTGCAAAAAGCCGCCCCCGGCACTTCGGACTCTACCGGGATCAAAACAGGCCCCTCACTCTAAAAACAATTGCATATGCCAAGAACCAAACTTCTGTTGCCGGAAAATTTCAACTTTAGCAGCAATATCCCCGTCCGTATTACCGACCTCAATTACGGCGGCCATGTCGGCAATGACTCCATCCTTTCCCTCATCCACGAGATCAGGGTACAATTCCTCCGTCATCATGGCTACGACGAGCTAAACCTCGCTGGCGTTGGCCTGATCATGGCAGACGTCACCATCGAATTCAAGTATGAGCTATTCTACGGCGAAATACTCCGGGCATCGGTAGCCGCCGCAGAGTTCTCCCGCGTAGGTTTCGATCTATATTACAAATTGGAAAAACAGATAGGAGAAAAATGGGTCTCCGTTACACACGCCCGCACCGGCATGGTCTGCTACGATTACTCTCTGAAGAAAATAGCAGCTGTGCCGAAGGAAGTGTGCAGTAAGTTATTGTCGTAATTGTTTGGATCGCTGATATACGGTATCTGGCTTCATTTTTGGCCCGTCGCCTGTTGGTGTCTGGCTGTGCTGTACCGATGACTGAGAGCTTCGGCGGAGCGGAACTTCGGCAAAGCTTCGTCCCTCAGAACTTCGCCAGACCTTTGTCCCTCGGTCCGACTCGTTCGTGGCGTTCGCTCCGCTCCGCCATCCTCGTTCATTCCCTTAGAGCTTCGTCGGAGCTGCTTCGCCACGCTCCTTCTCGCTCGTACCCTTCGCTACCGCTCGGGTATGCTCGGGAACGCTGGCGCTCGGTTGTCTGCTAGGGCCAATGATGGGCCTACGGCCGAGCCGGGTCCCCCGGCTCCGTCCAAATGCGCCAGCTCTCTTCAGCCTGGAGGATCAGCATGTCATATCCATTCTCGACCACTGCGCCTCTCTCCTCCCCTTTCTGCAAAAACAAAGTCCTCGAAGGATTATAAATAAGGTCAAACAAATAATGCCTCGAAGTCAGCGCGGCATAAGGCAGCGGCGGACATTCCGATACCTTCGGATGCATCCCCAGCGGCGTGGTATTCACGATCAGCGTATATGTTTCAAGCAATCGCGCATCTACTTCTTCATAACCCATATCACCCGTATCCGGCCTCGGCTTCCGTGTCACCAGCCGGTAACTGATCCCCAGGTTGCGCAACACATATTCCACAGCTTTGGCAGCCCCGCCCGTACCCAATACCAGGGCTGAACGGTGATGATCCCCCAGCTTCCTGACCAGGGACTGCTCAAACCCGACGACATCGGTATTGTACCCCGTCAGCCTGCTGCCCTCGATCCTGATACAATTACATGCCCCAATCTCCGAGACAACAGGGCTGCTTTCATGTAAAAAGGGAATTACCTTCTCCTTGTATGGGATCGTAACGTTTAACCCGCATAGCGAAGCATCCGACAGGACTTCGGTCAGCTCCCCAATATCCGGCAGGGAAAAATTGGAATAAGAACAATCCGCTATCCCTTCACGCTGGAATTTCTCCGTGAAGTATTGCTGCGAAAAGGAATGCGTCAGCGGATAACCCAGTAGACCATAACGTCGCATTACGAAAGCACTTTATCAAGGAACATATGGAAAGTATCCCCGCGAAGACCCACGCGCATGGCTTCCATGGCGATAACCTCCGACGGAGCTATATTACCCAGGTTGACATTACAACCG
Organism: Puia sp.; assembly: GCA_035492595.1. GTDB lineage: Bacteria > Bacteroidota > Bacteroidia > Chitinophagales > Chitinophagaceae > Puia. The sequence continues at coordinate 21,801 of DATJJA010000184.1, read as the reverse complement.
ATCAGTTCGATAAAATACAATTGCTGCGCCTTCTGCGGAGCTTCCCACAGGATCTTTTCCGCAGGGATCTGTGTCAGTATTTCCTGGACCAGCCCTTCCCTCACCTCACCACTGCCTCTATAGATACCCACGTTCCCCGCTTCCCGGGCCTCGGCGATAACGTATGCAGCTCCCGCACTCAGCTCAGCGCTCATCAGCTCGATCCACTTATAAGGCGGGATAATATGCGCGGCATCTTTACTGCCCACTTCGCTCAGTACAGTAAAATGTTTTGTCAGCTTCTCGATATATCCACATTTCTCCGCGTGCGGGATGGTGATCGACCCGTCACTGACTTCCACATGGGTGATGCCATAGTCCTTACAAACTGCTACATAATCTTCAAATTGGCCCCGGATCAGGAAAGCTTCAAAAAGGGTCCCTCCAAAATACACAGGAAGACCATAGGACTTGTATACTTCTATCTTTTCCCGAAGATTGGGTGTTACAAAAGAGGTCCCAAAACCCAGTTTGACAATATCCACATGAGGATTTGCCACACTCAAAAAATTCTTTGCCTCCTCGATACTCAACCCTTTATCCATAACCATTGTAATTCCATTCTGCCGTGACTTCTCAAGTCTTTCCGGCATCTGCGTAAGTTTAAAATTCATCTCTAGTTTTTTGACTCCGTAAATTATTAGTAACTCTTTAATAGTAACCCGCGCAAAAATAGGAAACAATCGCATACGAAAACCGCTGGCGTCAAATGAGACAATATTATAATGTAATTAAAAACGACTTACCGCATCATCGCTTATTCAGGCAGCAAGCCTTTGCTCAGAGTGTATTAAATGGACTTATTCTTCTTATAGCGGGCAATAACTTCCACCACCGGCTGGTATTGTAGTATAACAGGATTCAACTCTAATAACTTCTTAAGCAGCTTTGGCGCCTTCGCCATCGCATTCTCCAGCTGCAGCAAGCCTTCCCGGCTTCGGCCAAGCGCAAAAAAGACAGCCGACAGGTAGAACACAAATAAGGGTTTTCCCCCTGTGATCCGGATAGCTGTCTCCACCTGCTCCAGCGCCTCTTCGAAGTATTCGGCATTGTACAGACAACGGATGAGAGCCTCCCAGCTGGAAATATTTCGCGGCCTTATCCGCACTACATTGGAAAAGAACTGAATGGCTTCCCTGAACTCCCCAAGCTGCATCTTACATTCTCCCATGGCCAGGTTATACTCCGGCTGCATGGTATGGATCCGCATCGCGGCTTCCAGCTGCTTGACAGCCTGTCCCCATTGCTCCTCGTTGATGTATGTACAGGCCAGCTTATAATATAGCTTACTATCGTCCGGATTCAGATGCGATGCCTTCCGGTAATAAAAACGGGCCTGCCCGTAATTGTCCAGCTTGTCATAACAATGACCTATCGCCTCATAGATCACATCCTCGGGCCTCGAAAGCTCCAGCACCTTCTCCAGCGATTCGATGGCATCCCGGTACTTCCGGAGCCGGATATACGCATCTCCCATATTCCGGTAAGCGTAATCGAACTTCTCGTCGATAGCCAATGCATATTTGTAGGCATCTACCGCCTTCTCATAAAGCTTGAGCCCCTGAAACGCCGCAGCCAGGTTAAACCAGGCCAGCTCGTTGTAAGGCTTCTCATCGATGATCTGCTGATGCAGCCGGATACTCTCTTCATTTCTTCCCGTAAAATCGGTCCAGAAACAGATCTTGTACAAAGCCTCCTCATTGGTAGGCTCCTGCTCCAGTATCAGCTTCAGACAATCAAAGATCTTGTCGAACTCCTCGTAATCATCATACACATCAGCCAGCTCGAACAGCAGCTCGATCCGCTCATCCCCTTCGAAATGCATCAACGCACTTTCCAGTAAAGACGCCGCCCTCTGAGGCTGATCCAGTGCCAGATAAGCATCTGTTTTCAATATGTATAGGTTGATATCCGAACTATCCAGCACCTCTACCTGCTCGAGTATGTCGAGAGCATCCTGGTAGCGCCGCGTTGCGATCATCAAGTCCGCCTTCTTTACCATTAAGGCAGATGAGTAAGGATACTGCTCAATCCCCAACTCTACCGCCTCGATCGCCTGTATCAAGTCCTCTGTGTCGTCAAAGTAGTCGATTATCCTTTCAAAGGCCTCCTCTTCCATAAAAGAGTGCCGCCTACCACTCTTCAAATCCTGATACTGCTTCAACAATTCCTTCATTTCTTCTCTATCCTGATGGTATGGATTTTCTTGCATGTGTTAAAGGTTATTGTAAGTTACGGGATAAAAATATCTCTTCCGAAAATATTTCCACCCCAAAAAGCCTCGTTTAGCCGTTTCACCAGCTCCCAAAACCGGTCCGTCAATTCCCTCTCGAATTTTATCCCTTCCCCATTCGCTCCCCCTAAAATCCCATTCCACCCCCGAAGGGTAAAATTCTTCTGTCCACGGCAACCTTCGGCAACCCACTTCCGTATATATTACTAGTAATCACCGGTAAATAACCGGCAAAAAGGTTGCAGAAACCGACAATAATCTGTAACTTTTTACAGATCAAAGCGTTAAAGGTTTACTAAAATTTGTGATAAGCGGTTAAAAAATACCCAATTTTTTTTACTATCTTTGTTTAATAATGTTAAAACCAGCTACTATAAAATGGAGGAAATTGATGCGCAGAACGCTCGTCAGTACTCTGCTGATCGCAGTTGTTGGTCTTACTTTTGCCAGCAAAGGCGGGGGCGGCGACAAGAATAAAGCGGCCAGTATTCCCCTTAAAACAAATTTCACTCCTATCCGGACGACCAATGGCTTTACCCTGAAAGCAGGCCCCGCCTACACCGGAAGTTATATCTTAGGAACAGAAAAGACCACTAATTACGTCTCTTTCAATACACTCATCACCTATCAGAAAGGCAACAGCACTTATATCCTGCCTTACCAGTACAAGATGAATACAGCAGTCTATCTGCACAATAGCGGCAGCAACCTTCGGCTGCTCGACCTTCGCGTCAATCTGCACAAATAAGATCAGACTATTTTCTTTTTTTATCCCCCGACATTCATTTTCTTGCTTTCCTCGTAATTCATTTCCCGGTATCCGGAATTGGGGAGGTCAAACTTAGAAGCCGGAACGGGATTCAAATTGATCCTCGACACCTGGTAATTGATCTTAACATTCCCATTGGTCAGCTCGTATTCCAGCGGCAAGCCGTCCAGGGTCCTGAACGCCGGATCGTATTGCCTGTTCTCCGGAATGATATCCCGCGTATAATAAACAGAAATGATCATTCCCGAATGCGTCTGCCCGGTCGCCTTTAGACACTTATAACCCGCAATCTCCTTCGTCTCACCCGTATTCTTGTAAACGACCCCATCGTACATCTGGTTCTTTTCCGTCCAGTTATCCGGATTGAGCCGGATCAGCAGCTTCTGGCCGCTTACCTCCTTAAGGATGACGGCAAAACCCGTGTTGGCATCAAAAATAGTGGTGGAAGAAAATAGCGAATTGATCATCTCAGACCGGCTCTTATTGCCCTTGATGTAGATGGTATGCGTAGCGACCCCGATCCCATCCGACTTAGCACCTCCGATAGTGACAGAGTAATCGTATGTTATGGTAAGCTCCGATATCTTTTTCTGGGCCTGGACAGCCGACAGGGACAAAAGACAGCTGCACACCAGTATAAGAATTGCCCTGCACGCTGCTAATTGATGGCCTACGTATTGGTTTTCCCGGAACGTCCCTCCTTGCACCAGCTCACCTCGAAGGTTCCGGGGTTTTCCAACGGCTTTTGACGGATTTTTCATAAAAATTTGTTGAGCCAATTCTATAAAAGTAACAAAGACCCACCAAACTTGCAAATAACCCACGTTTCCACTTATTTCTTCCGGCTGCCCATGCCGCAGCACCAGCTCAAGCTATTTCTTCGGCTGTATCCTCTTCTGGGCTTCCTTCTGCTGCTCCTGCATCTGCTCAAGCCTCTCCTGCCACTTGGTCTTGGTCTTTGGCTTGCTCCTGTTCTCTTTCAACTTGGCAAGGATCTTTTCGTGATCGATAATATAATTCTGGATCACGAACTGCAGCGCCAGCGTGATAACGTTGGAGACCGTATAATACCAGGTCAGCGCAGAAGCCAACCGGTTGAAGACAAGTAAAAGCACTACCGGCATGATATAAGGCATATACTTCATGGCCGGATTGCTCTGGTCAGGTGTCATGCTCATCCCATACAGGGAGATCAAAAAGCTGGTCAGGACAGCACACAAGGCAAAAAGACTGACGTGATCCCCATACCCCGGTATGGCAAACCCAAAATGAAGAATAACATCATAGGTCGACAGATCATGAGACCACAAGAAATGCTCACCCCGCAAACCGATATTGGAATTAAAGAAGCTATACAAAGCAAAGAATATAGGGATCTGCAACAACGCCGGTATACAACCTCCCAATGGGTTTACTCCCGCCTCCCGGAACAGCTTCATCTGCTCCATTCCCATCTGCTGCTGGTCACCCCCGACCTTTTTACGCATTTCCTCTATCTCGGGACGCAACGCTTTCATTTTAGCGCCGCTGAGATAGCTGCTATATACAAGAGGAGAAGTGATCAAACGGATGAATAAGGTCAGCAACAGGATAGCAATACCATAACTGGCAATATGCGACTTGAAAAAATTAAAGACCGGACGGATAATATAAACATTCACCGGGCGTACAAAAGAATACATCCCCCTGCCAAGATCGATGATATGCGTCATTCCCGGAGCCTGCTTGTCCAGGATATCAAAATCATTGGGGCCATAATACAGCTGGAAAGGCAGCGTGGCCGATGCCGCAGCAGGTACCTTCGCCTGCATGCTCACATCCACGCGGGATATCGTATTAGATGAATCGGCCGTCTCTTTCTGTACACGAATAGAGCCCGAACTGAAACTGTTTTTAGCGATCAGCGTCGTATTAAAGAATTGCTGTGACAAAGACAACCACTGCACCGGCTTTTCAAACGTCTTTTCCGTTCCCCGGAACATATAATCGAATTGATTATCCTCGTAATAACCGATACTAGCAATGCTTCTTTCGATAGTCACATTATTCTGCGTCTTCTCCAGGTTGGAATGCCAGGTCAGGTTAAAATTATTCTGCGTGAACAGCTTGTCAGGATTTCCAACATTCACATTCCAGGCGAGAGAATAATCATTCGCAGCAAGGATGAATTCATGTTCCAGTGACTCCCCCGCCGGCGTCGGCAAACGGAAACGAACCGTCTGGCTGCCATCTGCATTCTTCGTCACCTGCCCCGCTTCGAAATACAGATCGGATATCTGCGCAGCTTGATTGGGCGCGGTGTTCACAGAATAGCTGATCCGGTCCTCGGACCCGGGCCTTACCAGCCTGACCTGCGTACTGTCATAGGATTTGAACTTCTTCAGCTGTACATCGACCGGCTGACCGCCTTTATTGCTGAATACGATCTTTACAAGGTCATTCTCTACGGTAACCAGTTGTTCGGTACTTTTAAGGGCCTTACCAAATCCAGTGGGATCAGCCGTTGTCGTGTCTGCAACAACAGTAGCCGTATCCTTTGCCTTTGCAGCAGCAGCCTTACGTGCATTTACAAAAGCGATCGAGTCCTGGGCCCGCTTCTGCTGGACCTCAAGCTCGTGGCTATTTTTCGTGGAAGTAAAAATGTAGATGAAAAGTAAGACCCCCAGCAGCACAAAACCAATTACCGTATTGCGATCCATTCCCATGATGCTTTTTTTTTAGGAAATGCAAATATAGCCTCCCCCTGGCACGCCGCCAAACAAATACCCTCCAACGGACGGACCGTTCACGGTAAAACCCACTAATCCAACGGTGAACCCACCAGAGCCGGCCGCCAGGCCTAAATCATTTCACTCTGCAGCAGCGGATTCTTCACCGCACTCTTCGCGTCCGCAAACTCCTTCGCCGCCTTCACAAAGTGAACAAAAATAGGTTGCGGGTTCTCCACTGTGCTCTTCAGCTCCGGATGATATTGTACCCCAATAAAAAATGGATGATTTGGCAATTCGATTATCTCAACCAGCCCGCTTTCCGGGTTGGAACCGCTGGGAACCATCCCAGCCTCCTCAAACTGCTGGAGATACGCATTATTGAACTCCCAACGATGACGATGCCTTTCCGTTATCTCCGGCTTGCCATCATAAATGACAGACGCCAGCGACCTTTCCTTCAAAACACAGGGATAAGACCCCAGACGCATCGTACCACCCTTCGCCGTCACCTTCTTCTGCTCCTCCATCAGGTCTATCACCGGATGAGGCGTGTGTACGTCCATTTCCGTGGAATGTGCATCCTTCAGGCCCAGTACATTACGGGCATATTCGATCACCGCCATCTGCATTCCAAGACATATTCCAAAGAAAGGTAATTTATTCTCCCTGGCATACTTTACAGCAATGATCTTTCCCTCCACTCCACGATGACCAAAACCAGGCGCAACCAGCAATCCATCCAGGTTTCCCAGCTTCTCGGCTACATTCTCATCGGTGATGAACTCGCTGTGTACATTAACCACCTGGATCTTGCATTCATTCATCGCTCCGGCATGAACGAACGACTCCAATATCGATTTATATGCATCCTGCAGCTCGATATATTTTCCGATAAGACCGATCGTAACCCTGCTCTTGGGATACTTCAGCTTGTCCAGGAACTCCTTCCATTTTCCCAGCTCCGGCTCATGATAATGCGTAATATTCATCTTCTTCAGGCAGATCACATCCAGTTTCTCCCGCATCATCGTCAGCGGCACCTCATAAATGGTAGGCATATCGGCTGCTTCGATCACCGCCTCAGGTTTTACATTACAGAACAAAGCTATCTTCTTACGGATATCCGGCGATAATGGCTCTTCCGTCCGGCAGACAATGATGTCCGGATGAACACCTTCCTGGCTTAATAATCTGACACTATGCTGGGTAGGTTTTGTTTTCAGTTCCTTCGCAGCCTTCAGATAAGGGATCAGCGTAAGATGGATCACCAGGCAATCCTCCTCCGGCATTTCCCATTGCAGCTGACGCACCGCCTCTATAAATGGCAATGACTCGATGTCCCCTACCGTCCCGCCCAGCTCCGTAATAATAATATCATATTTGTTACCCGCCCCCAGCAACAACATCCTTCTCTTGATCTCATCCGTTATATGAGGAACAACCTGAACCGTCTTCCCAAGATATGCACCCTCTCTTTCCTTGTTGATCACGGTCTGATAGATCTTTCCCGTCGTCACATTATTGGCCTGGGAAGTAAATATATTTAAGAACCGCTCATAGTGACCAAGATCCAGATCCGTCTCGGCGCCATCCTCCGTCACAAAACACTCCCCATGCTCATAGGGGTTCAAAGTCCCCGGATCTACATTGATATACGGATCAAACTTCTGAATGGTTACCCTTAGTCCCCTGGCCTGCAACAACTTGGCGAGCGAGGCCGCTATAATTCCCTTACCCAGCGAAGAGGTTACACCACCTGTAACAAAAATATACTTAGCCATATAATGGTCAATTAATTTATTATTAAATGCGTTGTTGTGTTGTTGGCGACAGGCGAAAAACAATAACTTAGCATCATCGATCCCGCACTACAAGTCTCAATAAGACCTCCGGCTCTGGCTTCATTATTTTTGAGCCAGGCCGCTAGTTTGACCTGCCGAAAAGTGATAGAAAAAAATTCCCAGGAGGTCATGCAAAGTTACATCAAAATATAGTCCCGGAAAAATACGTGTGGATAAAATGCGCATATGTATTTGATTGCCCCAGCAGCTAAGAAATCAAAAAGGCCAGCTACTTTTCACATAGCTGGCCCTTTTTATCATTTCTGTTACATAGTTGAATTTCTTACTTGAACACCGCCAGGGAATAGGTCGACTTCGACCGGGTATCAGGTTGCTCCGAATTTACGTTTTTGGAAAGCTCTTTGCCGGCAGATTTGTGATTGATCTTAACAGCATGCAGGACAGTGATTGATACGATCTCAAGAACTAACACAAGGGCTGTAAGGGTTTTTCCTTTCTTCATGGTATAAATGGATTGGATTTACGGTTTTTCTTGGTACTGGATTTTATTTCTAGCCTTAAAGGACAAAACGTTACGACATTTTTTGTCTTTGCGGGCGCAAAATACATCCGGTTGACTTCAAACGCAAGATAATATCTCTTTATTTTACCCGCAACCGTAAAAATTCTGCCTTTTTCCCTGCGAGCTTTACGAGTTTTATATTCGCAGCTACCATCCTTAACCTACTAACAATCACTTATATATATAATTAATAACAATTCATTTCCAGGAGATTTTTTGCTACTTTGTACCCATATCCAGTTTAACTATGAAAACAAGCCTTCTTGTCGCCTGTGGTCTTTTCTTTTATCTATTTGCCCCGGCTCAGGTTAAATCTCCATCTCTTTCCGGACTGCCCTCCATAACCATCCGGCTAAATCAGGACGCTTCCTCACAAAATAATTCCAATAGTCTGTTCAGCCATTTTGAGGTCATCGATCAACGCCCCGACACCGCGAGGATCGGCCTTCATATAAATAAAAGCGCCGCCGCCGGTCATGCCAGCGACCGCCAGCTGGTCTTTGCCCGGCCCGCGGCCACAGAAATAGCAAACTGGCTAAACCAGCATTTCACCAGACCCGACGCCCCTTACACAGGGCTTATCGTCCTGCGAACTCTCTGGCTGTCAGACGCCAACTATCCCATGGAAGATCTGAAACGGGATCCCAATAAAAAACAGGAAAGGACTCATATTCGCCTCAAAGCCGAAGTCTATGCAGGTAGAGACAGCAACTATATGCCCGTTTTTCGTTTCGACACCCTATTCTATACTATGAAGTCAGTCTATTCCGTCCATAGCCCCTACTCCGATTGGGAAAGAGACCTCGTGGAAATCCTTGGCGATCTCGCAGACAGCGCTTCCTTCCTGGCTGATCAGAAACACGGCCATAGCCGGCAGATCCCCCTCACGGCTATTCACCAGTTCAATCAATCCCGTTTCGTTTCACCCATTGATAACAACCCTACCCCTACGCGCGGAGTCTATGCCAGCTTCGAAGAGTTCAAAAATAACACCCCCTCTATTCAAAACTTTGAGATAAAAATGGATGGCGCCAGCATCCTGCTCTATATTAAAGAACCCAACGGTAAGTCATACTACTCCCATGACGCCTGGGGATATTGTGATGGGAAAGATGTCTTTGTAATGAGAGATGGCGCATTACGCATCGCCTGGAGAGAAGGTAAGGCGTTTTACTTTTTGTCCTCCTCCTCCACCCGATCGGGCGGTAAGCCAATGGACCTGCCGGGTTTCGTCCCGTTGGGGATAGCTGCACCGGGTGCAGCTATTACATCCAATATGAACTTTACCAATCGCAGCCGTTATATCTATACGATCGATATGGACACGGGATCGATATATTGATCCTTACAACAAATTTCGTCTTATTAATCCTTCGCGATCTTATCATAGCTGGCCACCAACCCCTTTATCAGGGAAGAGCTGAAACCCCGGTGTTCCATCTCATTGAGTCCGGCAATGGTGCAACCTTTTGGTGTGGTCACCTTGTCGATCTCCTGCTCCGGATGCGAACCCTTTTTCAGCAAAAGCTCCGCCGCCCCCTTCACCGTTTGCGCCGCGATCAGGTTGGCAGTGGCTGCGTCAAAACCGATCTCGATCCCTCCCTGGATATTCGCCCGGATATACCGCATGGCAAACGCCGTTCCGCAAGCCCCCAGCACCGTCGCCGCATCCATCAGCTTCTCATCGATCCTGACCACACTACCCAGCTGATCAAAAATATCCATGACATACTGAAGCTGTTCCTCCGGTGTATTCCGGGAAGCTGCAATGCAGGTCATGCTTTCCTGGATGGCTATCGCCGTATTCGGCATCGCACGAACGACAGGGACCTTATTACCCAGACAACCTGCTATCTGATCTATGACGATCCCCGTCACCACAGAGACCAATAGCTGCCCATCCTTGAACTCGCCCTTTAAAGAAGACAAAATATCATTTACCTGGAATGGCTTTACAGCCAGAATTACAAGATCAGCGTATCGGACAGCATCCTCGTTCTTATCGCTGACCAGCACACCCTTTCGCTCCAGGTGATTCAGGGTCTGTATATTTCTTTTGGTAATAAGAATGTGTTTGGGCGAAACAAAACCGCTTTGTATCAGTCCCTCGGCAATGGCCGTCCCCAGATTGCCGCCCCCAATGATGCCGATCTTCTTATTCATAAAACTTTCCTTTTGACAAATAATTCCGGACATAATCGTCCACACCATCTTCAAGGGAATAGAACGCCTCCCCGTAACCCGCCTTCCGTAGCTTCTCCATCTTCGCTTCCGTAAAATACTGGTATTTATCCCGGATGTCCTCAGGCATATCGATATAGTGGATATTGGCCGGCTGATCCAACCCCGCATAGGTGGCTTTTACCAGGTCTTCAAAAGACCTCGCCTTTCCCGTTCCCAGGTTATAGATACCTGACTCCGGACGAGCTTCCATCAACCAGTAACAGACCTTGATCACATCCTTCACATAGACAAAATCCCTCAGCTGCTGTCCGTCTTTAAAGTCCGGCCGGTGCGACTTGAATAACTTTACTACTCCATCTTTTTTTATCTGTCGAAAAGAATGAAAGATCACGCTGGCCATTCTCGCCTTATGATATTCATTCGGGCCGTAGACATTAAAGAACTTCAACCCCGCCCAAAAAGGAGGAGCCCCAGCCTGCGCCAGCGCCCATTTATCAAATTCATTCTTGGAAACCCCATAAGGATTCAATGGCTTCAGCTCCTTCTCCAATCCATGCCGGTCATCATACCCCTTCTCCCCCGCACCATATGTCGCAGCAGAAGAAGCATAGACAAGACCAATACTTTTAGCCACACAATATGCCCATATCTTTTTGGAATACTCTACATTGAGATGCTCATGGATGGAATAATCGAATTCCGTCGTATCCGTTCGCGCTCCTATATGGAACACAAAGGCAATCCTGGGATCATTCTCCTTCAGCCAATCAAAGAATGACTCCCTTTCCACCTGGTAAGCAAATTCCTTCCCTTCCAGGTTTGGCGCCTTCTCCACCTCTCCAAATTCATCCACAAGTATCAGGTCACGATACCCCCGCTGATTGAGATATCCGGTAAGACAGCTACCAATAAACCCCGCCGCGCCGGTAACAACGATATATTCTTTTTGCGCCATATTTAATCCATTTCTACCAGCTTAGCCATATAATTTTCCAGGCTGTGATCATATTTGTCCTTCCATTCAGCGACCATACCCCATTCCATTCCATCCACCTCAAAACTCCCCGCCGTAACAAAACCCAGTTCTGTAGCCGGGAAATTCCCCAGTGCTTTTTTAAAGCCTTCGACAGATGCCGCAGCAACACTCACCACCACCCTGCTCTGTGACTCCCCGAACCAATACGCATCCTTGCGGATCTTTGCATCGGAAGCCACTACATCGAATCCAAGTCCCCGTGGGAACGCAGATTCCGCCAGAGTGACAAAAAGCCCGCCTTCGCTGACATCATGAGCGCTGCGGACCAGTTTTTTCTGGATCAGCTCAGCCACCTTCTGCTGCAGCCGCGCTTCTTCCTCAATGTCGAAATGAGGTGCCGGGCTGAACTCTATCTTCTTTATCTTATGCAAATACTCCGAAGAGTTGATGTCGTCATTGCTAACCCCCAACAGGAAGATCAGATCGCCTTCTTCTTTAAAATCCAGCGTCATCTTGTCCTTTACACTTTCCAGCAATCCTACCATCCCGATCGTCGGCGTGGGATATACGGCGCCGTCAGGATTCTGATTGTAAAAGCTGACATTCCCGCCTGTTACTGGCGTATCGAATCGGCGGCAGGCTTCCCCCATCCCTTTGATCGCATTTACAAACTGGAAATAGACACCCGGGTCATAAGGATTACCAAAATTCAGACAGTTGGTTACTCCCAATGGTTGCCCGCCGCTGACCACTATGTTACGCGCAGCTTCCGCCACAGCGATCATTGCGCCTTTATAAGGATCCGCATAAACATAACGGCTATTACAATCCGTAGTTACGGCCAAAGCCTTCCCGCCTGTACCCTTAGCCAGCACAACAGCTGCATCACTGGGCTCATTCGTAGAAGAATTGGCCGCGCCAACCGTACTGTCATATTGTACAGCCACCCATTTCTTAGAAGCGATATTCGGCAGCGAGATCAACTGTTCTGCTACTTCCCGAAGATCATCCGGCACCTCTACTGAAGCCGGATCGAAGGCCTTCACCTTGGCCAGGTAGGCCGGCTCACTATAAGGCCGGTCATACTGTGGAGCGCCACCTCCTAATACCAGCTCATAGGCAGGGATCTCGGCTTCCAGCTTTCCATTCATATAGAACTTCAACAACCCATCACCGGTAACTTCACCGATCGTGGCCGCAGGCAGATCCCACTTTTCAAATATTTTGATGACTTCCGCTTCTTTCCCTTTTTCAACCACCATCAGCATCCGCTCCTGGCTTTCGCTAAGCAAAAGCTCCCATGCCTTCATGTCCTTCTGACGGACAGGTACCTTGTCCAGATCGACCCGCATCCCGGATTCTCCCTTGGCGCTCATCTCCGCAGTAGAACAAATGATCCCTGCCGCACCCATATCCTGCATGCCAACGACGGCACCCGTCTTTATCACTTCCAGACAGGCTTCGAGCAGCTTCTTCTCCTGGAAAGGATCACCCACCTGGACGGCCGGTAATTCCTTCGTGCTTTCTCCTGTGATATTCGCTGAAGCAAAAGAGGCTCCGCCAATACCATCTTTACCGGTGGCGCTGCCTACAAAGATCACCGGGTTGCCAACACCGGTAGCCGTTGCCGATATAGTCTCCCCATTCTTCAGAATGCCTACGCTCATGGCATTCACCAGGGGATTGGTATGATAACAATCTTCGAAATAGATCTCTCCGCCTACCGTCGGTACCCCGAAACAATTCCCATAATGCCCGATGCCATGGACGACCCCGGAAAGAAGGTGCTGTGTTTTAGCAGCCGAAATATTACCAAATCGGAGAGAGTTCAGCGAGGCAATGGGCCGCGCCCCCATCGTAAAAATATCCCGGTGGATCCCGCCGACCCCTGTAGCTGCCCCCTGAAAAGGTTCCAGCGCAGAAGGATGATTGTGTGATTCTATCTTAAAAACAACCCCATGCCCATTGCCGATATCCATTAAACCGGCATTCTCTTCCCCGGCCTTGACAAGCATTTTCCTGCCCTCCCGGGGTAGCGTTTTGAGCCACTTGATCGAGTTCTTATAACTGCAATGCTCGCTCCACATGGCGCTGAAAGCACATAATTCGGTGAAATTAGGAGTACGCCCGAGTTTCTGCTGGATCGATTCAAATTCCTCTGCTGTAAGACGGAGCTGTTCGGCTGTTTTTACGCTTATTTCCATAATATTATCAAAGCGCAAAAGTACGAACCCCATCCCAATCTTTCTGCTTTACCTATCCCAATATTTCCCCTTTATTTTCACCTCCGGCGCCACACCTCTTATTATTTTAAGATTTTCAGTAGGTTTGCTGCCCATGGCCTCCAAACAAAAGATTGCTTTTGTAGCGAATACCAGCTGGAGTATCTACAAATTCAGGCTATATCTTATTGAGAAATTGATCGAAAAAGGGTTTGCTATCTTTGTGCTGGCGCCTCGTGACCCCTATTCGGCCAAATTCGAGTCCCTTCCCGGACTGACCTACATCGAATTGGAGCATTTTAAGGGAAAAAGCATCTCCCCTTTCGGAGATTTCCTCCTTTACCGGGAACTCCTCCGCCACTACCGCACTATCCGGCCGGACCTGATCTTTCACTACACGATAAAAGCCAATCTTTTCGGCACCCGCGCCGCAGCCCGCGCCGGGATCAGCTCTGTCAGCGTGATCACTGGCCTGGGGTATGCCTTTTCCGGGAATGGATGGCTGCAATCCATCGCCAAATTCCTGTACAAAAAGGAGCTGCGCAACAGCACGGAAGTTTGGTTTCTCAATGAGGACGACCGCCATATCTTCATCAGCCAGCAGCTTATCCGGCCCGAAAAGACTTTCTTACTACCCGGAGAAGGAGTAGATACGCAGGCCTTTTATCCCGCTCCCTATATTGTCCGGAACTCCGCCGCCGCCGCCGCTGCAAAAGACGTCACCTTCCTGCTAATTGGCCGAATCATCCGGCATAAAGGCATTTACGAGTTTATCCAGGCGATCCAACTACTGAAACACCAGGGCCTGGCCATCCGCTGCCAGCTTCTCGGTTTCTTCGATGATAAAAATCCGGTAGCGATCCCCCGTCACGAGATAGAAGAATGGTCCAAAACCGGCCTGTTAACCTACCTCGGACATACCGACAAAGTGGCCCCATTTATTGAACAGGCCGATTGCATCGTCCTGCCCTCCTACCGGGAGGGCCTTCCCCTCAGCCTCCTGGAAGGCGCAAGCATGTGTAAGGCCCTCATCGCAACAGATACACCCGGCTGCCGCGCCCTGGTCGATGAAGGCGTCAACGGTTATCTTTGCCGGGAAAAGAACGCCGCCGACCTGGCCGAAAAAATGGCCGCTTATTATCACCTGCCGGCAGAGGCTAAGAAAAAGATGGGGCTGGCAGGAAGAGAAAAGGTCTTATCAGCCTTTACCCGGGAAAAAGTGGCGGCCATCTATTTGGAAAAGACCCAACTCATTCCAACTCACCAGTAACGAATATTAAGAACATGCATATACTGCTGTTTATCATTTATAGCCTTTTATGCATCTACGGGATACAAAAGATCCCATTCATCCGAAACAGTGGCATCCGCCCGCCGTATCTCCTGCTCTTTTTTGGCCTGCACGTCCTGGCAGGTCTTTTACATAATGTCATAGCCTACCGGTATTATCCGCAGCACGGTGATATCTGGAATTTCTACCAGTGGAGCCTTGAAGCCCGTCATCGGCTGATCTACGATCATACCCTTTATCTATACACCAATGACAGCTGGCTCTTGTTCACGCAAAATGGCATCGCGTGGGTCTATATGCTCCTCGACATGCTCAGTTCTGATAGCATGACCGTCAACACCCTGCTCTTTTCCTTCCCGGTTTTCCTGGGGAATATCGCCCTGTTCAGACTCTTGCGCCGCCGTTTCCCCAATGCTATCCTCGCTGCAGTCACCGTCTTTTTATTGCCCTCCGCGCTGTTCTGGACAGCCTGTATCCACCGCGAGGCCCTGCTTTATTTGTTTCTTGGTTTTGTTTTATATTCATTCGACCGCCTGCTTACGCATCCCCTCGCCCGCAAACACCTTCTGATTTTTCTTTTTGGCCTCCTCCTTATTCTATATTTCCGCTTCTCTATCCTGCTGGCCCTGCTTCCGGCTCTCGCCGCATGGCTGGCCGCCGAACGTCGCTGGCCCCTCCGCCGACTTCTGATGATCACCGGCGCTGCCCTCCTTCTACTGGTTATCCCGCTTTTTATTTCCCCTGACTTTTACGCATCGGTCGCTGCCGCCATCACGGCACGGCAACAGGAGTTCGTTTCCCTCGAAGGACATTCCCGCCTGCCCCTTCCCGTCATGAACGGCACCTGGACCAGCATAATCAAAACAATTCCATCCGCCATTCGCAACGGCTTTTTCGAACCGCTTCCCGGCTCCGGCGGCCAGATCATCTACCTCGCCTTTTCCTTCGAACTCCTGGCCATTTGGATCATTATTGCCGCAGCCCTCGTCCTCCGCCCGGCATCCAGCACAAGCCAAAGATCATATTCACTGACCCTGTTCTGCATAATATTCTCCCTCTCCGGGTTATTGATCATAGGCGCCACAGTCCCCTTCGTCGGTGCAATAGTCCGCTACCGCAGCATCTTTCTGCCCTTCCTCCTGGCCCCTGCCCTCTATAGGTTACATTCCACTCCCCTCATCAGCCGCTTCGACGACTGGCTTTCCCTGAAAGTCTTCAGCATCCCCAAACCTGATGAAAATGCCCATTCATATTAAAAATCCAGACATATCATATAAAAACTACTTTTTCCGCGTTTTTTATTGTAAATTTTCCATTTTTCCCCATCCAAGACCAAAAATTTGTTTTATATCCCTCATTTCATTTAGTTTCGCTAAAATTTTGAAGCATGTCCTCATTAAGATTTAAAGCCATCGATAATTTGACTACAACCACAGACGGCCAAATTCCTGGCGCGGCCAAAATAACCGCCATCTTCGGCGAGAACGTTTTCACTTTGAAAACTGCACGCGAATTTTTAAGTGACGAAGCCTATAAAAGCCTGGTAGCCTCAATAAAGGGCGGAAAGAAGATTGATCGTGCCGTAGCCAACCAGATAGGCTCCGGTCTGCGTCAATGGGCTGAAGCAAAAGGGGTCACCCACTTCACACACTGGTTCCAGCCGCTGACTGGTACTACCGCTGAAAAGCATGATTCCTTTTTTACGATAAAAAGCGATGGCACCCCCATCGAAGAGTTTGATGGCGCAGCCCTGATCCAACAGGAGCCTGATGCCTCTTCCTTCCCGAGCGGTGGACTTCGCGCCACTTTTGAAGCTCGCGGTTACACGGCCTGGGATCCTTCTTCTCCTGCTTTTGTCATGGAGATTGGAGCCGGAAAAACACTTTGTATCCCGACTATCTTCGTTTCCTATACCGGCGAATCACTGGACTATAAAGCTCCTTTGCTGAAGGCGCTGGTTGCCCTCGATAAAGCTGCAGTTGACGTTTGCCACTACTTCGATAAGAATGTAAGCAAGGTCACCGCAACTCTCGGATGGGAACAGGAATATTTTGTAGTTGACGAAGGGCTGTTCAACGCGCGCCCTGACCTGGTGATGAGCGGACGGACAGTATTCGGTCATGCTCCCGCCAAAGGCCAGCAGCTCGAAGACCACTACTTCGGCAGCATTCCCGAAAGAGTTTATGCTTTCATGCGCGATTACGAAAACGAATCTTATAAGCTGGGCATTCCTCTCCGTACCCGTCACAATGAAGTGGCTCCCGCACAGTTCGAGTGCGCACCTATCTTCGAAGAAGTTAGCGTTGCCGTCGACCACAATATCCTGCTGATGGACATCATGGACCGCGTTGCCCGCCGCCACAAACTGCGTGTACTCCTCCATGAGAAGCCTTTTGCCGGCATCAATGGTAGCGGTAAGCACAACAACTGGAGCATGGCCACCGACACTGGTGTCAATCTGCTTGCTCCCGGCAAAACGCCGAAGACCAATCTCATGTTCCTGACCTTCTTTGTCAATACCATCAAGGCCGTTCATGACTACGCCGACATCCTGCGTGCTTCCATCGCCGGTGCAGGAAACGACTTCCGCCTGGGTGCCAACGAAGCCCCTCCCGCCATTATCTCTGTCTTCATCGGTGAATACCTGAGCAAGGTCCTTGCCGACGTTAAAGAAAGAGTAGGTGATAAATTTGACGAACAGGACGAAGCTATCCTGAAGCTCGACCTGCACAGAAGCATCCCCGAGCTGCTGCTTGACAATACCGATCGTAACAGGACCTCTCCCTTTGCCTTCACGGGTAATAAATTCGAGTTCCGTGCCGTAGGTTCCAGCGCAAACTGCGCCAATGCGATGATCGCCGTCAATACCATCATGGCCGAAACGCTGAAGAAATTCAAGAAGGACGTAGACAGCTTTATCGAAAAGGGTGATAAGAAAGAAATAGCCATCATGCACGTCATCCGCGAATACGTAGTCAACAGCGAAAAAGTACTGTTCGAAGGCGACGGCTACAGCGACGAATGGCACCATGAAGCCGAAAGACGCGGCCTGCCAAATGTCCGTACAACTCCGCTGGCTCTCGACGCAATGGTTACCGAAAAGGCCAAACATCTCTACGAAAGCAATGGCGTTTATACCCACATCGAACTGGAAGCCCGTCACGAGATCGAGCTGGAAAAATATATCAAACGCGTACAGATCGAAGCCCGCATCATGGGTGAGCTGGCTACCAGCCACGTTCTGCCACCGGCTATCAAGTACCAGAATACACTGATCCAGAACATCAAGGGTCTGAAAGAACTGGGCCTTAAAGAAAGCGCATACTCCAATCAGCAACAGATCCTTGAACAGATCTCCGAGCATATCGGCAAGATAAGCGAGCTCGTATCGAAGATGATCGAAGCCCGGAAAATAGCCAACGCTATGACCGACACCCGCACCAAGGCTATCGCCTACAACAGCCAGGTGAAGGAACCGTTCTTCGACCAGATCCGTTATCATGTCGACAAGCTCGAACTGCTTGTAGACGACAAAGAGTGGGTTCTTTCAAAATACCGCGAGATCCTCTTCCTGCGCTAATCACGATCCTCAATACAAAGGCCCGCGAGTCCAATCAGATTCGCGGGCCTTTTTTTATTTACACCCGGGCCGGGCCGCCCTATTTATCCATTCTTTCTTTAACCCACTTCTTCGCAATTTCCAGTTGCTGTGGCATGGTCAAATGAGAATTATCTAATACTATCGCATCATCTGCCTTCCTCAGCGGGCTCACCTCCCGGTGCGAATCGATATAGTCCCGCATCGACAGGTTGTGCTTCACCTCTTCCAGCGTAACATTGGGATTCTTCTCATACAGCTCCCTAAAACGGCGTTTGACCCTTATCTCTTCATCAGCCGTCATAAAGATCTTCAGCTCGGCGCCCGGAAAGACCACCGTTCCGATATCCCTGCCATCCATCACGATCCCCTTCTTCCGGCCCATCTCCTGCTGCCTGGCCACTGCAAACGCCCGTACGGCCTTTATCGCCGCTACCTCGCTGACCTTCTCGGCGATAACCAGGTCACGGATCACATACTCCACGTTCTCGCCGTTAAGATACATCTCCGTCTGCCCATTCTTATGATTGGTCATGAACTCCAGGCTAATGGCATCCAGCGCCTGATCCACGGCAGCAGCATTCGTCCAGTCAAGGTGATTTCGGAGGAAATACAACGTTATAGCCCGGTACATGGCGCCGCTATCGATATAGACGTAATGCAGCTCCCGGGCCAGCTGTTTTGCCAGCGTACTCTTGCCACAGGACGACCAGCCATCGATGGTTATAATTATTTTTTCCTGCTTTTCCATTTCATTACAAATGTGCAAAAAAAAAAGCCCGCCGCAAACTCTAAAAGTAGCGGCGGGCTATTTTTTGTATAATGAACGCTTATGCTTCAGATTTCTCTTTCGCTTTCTCCTTCAGGGTAAACCTGATCTTCGAATTCTCCTTATCCAGGTCGGCGATCAACACATCTCCGTTCTTGATATTCATATTCAGGATCTCCTCGGCTAAAGGATCTTCCAGGTATTTCTGGATAGCCCTGTGCAGCGGACGCGCCCCAAACTGCTGATCGTATCCCTTATCCGCGATAAAGTTCTTCGCATCATCCGTCAGCTCGAGCGTAAAGCCCAGGTTGTTGAGACGTTTTAAGACACCCTTCATCAAGATATCGATGATCTGGAAGATATGCGTCTTGTCCAGTGAATTAAAGATCACGATATCGTCGATCCTGTTCAGGAACTCAGGGCTGAAAGTGCGTTTCAACGCCTTTTCGATTACAGCCTTATTGTTCTCGTCAGCATTCTGGGTACGGGCGGCGGTAGCAAATCCTACTCCGTCTCCGAAATCCTTCAGCTGGCGTACGCCGATATTAGAGGTCATGATGATCAGCGTGTTCTTGAAATCCACTTTACGACCCAATCCGTCCGTTAGCTGTCCATCGTCCAGCACCTGCAACAGGATATTGTAGATATCCGGATGCGCTTTTTCGATTTCATCCAGCAGGATCACAGAATAAGGCTTGCGACGAACCCGTTCCGTCAGCTGACCGCCTTCTTCATAACCCACATATCCGGGAGGTGCGCCGATCAGACGGCTTACCGTAAACTTCTCCATGTATTCGCTCATATCGATCCGGATCAGCGATTCTTCCGAATCGAACATGTAACGGGCAAGCGCCCGGGCCAGCTCCGTCTTACCTACACCGGTAGGACCAAGGAATATAAAGGTGCCTATTGGCTTCTTTGGATCTTTCAACCCTACCCGGTTACGCTGGATAGCTTTTACAACCTTGGTGATCGCATCGTCCTGTCCGACAACCATGCCGCGCATGTCGATGGACATATTCCTCAACTTCTCAGTCTCGGCCTGTACCATCCGCTTGACAGGAATACCGGTCATCATGCTGACTACCTCGGCAATATTTTCTTCGTCAATGGGATAACGTTTGTGCTTGCTTTCCTCTTCCCATTCAGCCTTGGCTTTTTCCAGCTCTTCCTGCAAACGCTTTTCAGTATCCCGGAGCGAAGCCGCTTCTTCGAACTTCTGGCTCTTCACCACTTTGTTCTTCTCGTTCTTCACATCTTCGATCTTCTTCTCGAGCTCGACAATGTTCTGAGGAACATTGATATTCTTAAGATGCACCCTTGCACCTACCTCATCCAGGACGTCGATTGCCTTGTCCGGTAAAAGCCGGTCCGTCATGTAACGGTCGCTCAGCTTTACGCAGGCGTCGATGGCATCATCAGAGTAAGTGACGTTATGGTAATCTTCGTATTTGGACTTGATATTGTTCAGGATCTGGATGGTTTCGTCCACGCTTGGGGGATCTACCATGACCTTCTGAAAACGTCTGTCAAGAGCGCCGTCCTTCTCGATATACATGCGGTACTCATCCAGCGTAGAAGCGCCGATGCACTGGAGCTCGCCACGTGCCAGGGCCGGCTTGAAGATGTTGGACGCATCGAGCGAACCGCTGGCGCCACCCGCACCGACGATCGTGTGGATCTCATCGATGAACAGGATAACGTCCCTGTTCTTTTCCAGTTCATTCATGATGGCCTTCATCCTTTCCTCGAACTGACCGCGATATTTGGTACCGGCGACCAGGGCGGCAAGATCCAGGGAGATAACACGCTTGTCAAACAGCACACGCGATACCTTCCTTTGAACGATCCGGAGGGCCAGGCCTTCCACGATCGCCGTCTTACCCACACCGGGCTCACCGATGAGAATAGGATTGTTCTTCTTACGACGGGACAGGATCTGGGAAACCCTTTCGATCTCTTCTTCCCGGCCTACGATGGGATCCAAAGCCCCCATCTCCGCCAGTCGGGTAATGTCCCTGCCAAAATTATCCAATACCGGGGTTTTACTTTTTGCGTTCCCGGCAGAACGCGCTTTCTGTTGAGAGTATTTCTTCTCCTCGTCAAAATCATCATCATTCTCCTCTGCATACTCACTGCGAACGTCATTGCTTTTCACAACGCCAAGTTCGTTTCTAAATAAGTCGTAGTCCACGTCAAATTGATTTAAGATTTGAGTAGCAATGTTTTCTTTGTTCTTCAGGATGGAGAGCATCAGGTGTTCAGTCTCTACCGTAGGGCTTTTCAGGGCTTTGGCTTCCAGAACGGTCACTCGTATCACTTTCTCCGCCTGTTTTGTCAGGGGGAGACTATTGATATTAGCTATGTTTTTACCGGTCTTATCCTTTACTGCCATTTCCACTTCCTTCCGTAATTCATACAGGTCCACGTTGAAACTCTTCAAAATGCGGACAGCTGTATTATCACCCTCCCGGATCAACCCCAGCAATAAGTGCTCCGTACCGATAAAATCGTTCCCCAGTCGCAAAGCTTCCTCCCTGCTGAACGATATAATCTCCTTTACCTGGGCTGAAAAATTATTATCCATTTTTAAGTTATTGAGCTTTATACAATAATAACGAATATTTTTGACTTCTGTTTCCGCC
>DATJJA010000183.1:0-93223 GCA_035492595.1 Puia sp. | reverse complement strand
TCCATTGTATACACATGGTGAACATGGAGGGTATTATACGATCAAGCAACATATTTTTCCGCTTACGGATCTGAATCCTGGTCTGTGGATCCCATTACCGCTGATAGGGTCCATTTATCCTATAACCAGGGGGGTATTCGGCAATGTCCAGGATGTAAACAATCCCCGTTACAAGGATATGCGGGAGGCCGTAGAGGGAGTGATCGCCGGTCATCCCAATGTGGTACATGTGGCGGGACATGAACATACGTTACAATTGCTGGAACATGACAGTGTCTATTATGTCGTCAGTGGGGCGGGTTCGAAGAATACACGCGTGAAGAAGGGAAAATATTCGCTGATGGCCAGGGAAGAGCAGGGCTTTTCTGTGATCGAAGTACGGGAGAGTGGTCGTTCGGAGATCCGGTTCTATTCGGTGGATGCGAAGGACATGGGACAGACTTTTTATACTGCCGCATTGCCGCCATTGAAGCCAAAGCCGGATGTTCAGGAGCTTGCAAAGACCTGGCCTGATTCGGTGACGGTGGTAGGGGACTCCGAATTCCTGACCGGGGGATTCAAACATTGGCTGCTGGGCACCAATTACCGGAAGGAATGGTCAATACCTATCAAGGTAAAAGTATTTGACATGACAGGCTGGACGCCTTTGGAGAGGGGAGGCGGGCTTCAGACCCGTTCGCTCCGGATGGTAAATGCGCAAGGAAAGCAATATGTACTGCGTGGGGTCCGGAAATATGTTACAGAGGCTGCGTTGCCGGTAGCCGTGGCGAAGGACGCGTTGGTGCAGGATCTTGTGACGGATGGGGTATCTGCTTCTTATCCTTATGCTGCGATGTCGGTGCCCCCGCTGGCGGAAGCGCTGCATGTACCGCATGCCAGTCCGCAAATGGTATTCGTGCCGGATGATCCGAGGCTGGGGAAGTTCCGCAGCGACTACTCCAATTTGTTCGCTTTCCTGGAAGAGCGGGAGCCTGGGAATGGGAAGAAGACCTATAATATGGAGGACATCGACAAGAAGCTGTTCGAGGACAACGACAACAGTGTCGATCAGCACCGGGCTTTACGGGCGAGGCTGCTGGATATGTTCGTGATGGACTTTGACCGGCATGAGGACCAATGGCGCTGGGAGGCGAATGACAATGGGAAGGGGAAGCTGTTCTCCCCGGTGCCGCGTGACCGGGACCAGGTTTTCTTTATCAACGAGGGAGTGCTGCCGTGGATAGCGGGCAGTGCATTCCTGGCCCCTCAACTGCAGGGTTTCCGGCCAAAGGCAAGAAATATCAATACTTATAATAACAATGCGCGCAATTTCGACCGAAATTATCTGAATGAGCTGACGGAGAAGGAGTGGCGGGATGATGCGGAAGTGGTGCTGGCTACGATGACGGATTCGCTGATCGAAGCTTCCCTGAAGCTGCAACCGGCTGCGATACATCCCTATTCCATGAACTCCATCATCGCCAAGCTAAAGGAGAGAAGGAAGTATTATATGGAAGACATGATGACCTATTACCGGTTTCTCTCGAAACAGGTCGATGTCTATGGCAGCAACAAGAATGATCTGTTCGACATCGATCGGAAGGATGGTGATTCGGTGACGGTGACGATCTTTAAGTTGAATAAGGAAGGGAAGGCTGGTAAAATAATGTATAGCCGGACTTTCCTGGCAGATGTAACGAAGGAGATCCGACTGTACGGAATGGGTGGTGATGACCAGTTCAGGACGCATGGACAGGGTGGGGGAAGGATCCTGGTCCGGATCATTGGCGGAGCGGGGAATGACCAGTATAAGAACGAGGCGACGGCGCCGGCGGTAAAGACGAAGATCTATGATCTCAGTACCGAGAAGAATGTATTTGAGGGGAATGGTAATCACCGGGAATTCCTTTCGGAGAACCCCAGTGTGAATGCCATCAACCGGCTGGGATTTAAATACAATGTGCTGACCCCATTGCTGAACGCGGGTTATAACCCGGATGACGGGGTTTCTTTGGGTGTGGGGTTCCGTTATGTCACGCAGGGTTTCCATAAGGACCCTTATAAGCAGCTGCATACTTTCTCTCTTATGCATGCGCTGTCGACGAATGCCTATGCTTTCAAATACAATTTTGAAGCTATTCATGCGGTGGGATCGACGGATCTGTTATTCCATGTGGATGTGCGAGCTCCGAGCAATACGACAAATTTCTTTGGCTACGGGAATGAAAGCGTCTATGACAAGAATACGAAGGAGGGCATCCGGTACTACCGGGCGCGTTTCAACCGGTATGATGCAGATCTGCAATTGCGGAAACGTTTCGGGACGGTATTCTCGTTTGCGCTGGGGCCGGTCTTCCAGTATTTCACGCTGGACAGTGCGGACAATAAGGACAGATTTGTCAACCAGACGGCTATAAACGGTCTGAACCCGTCGGAGCTCTATTTATCCAAGGCTTTTGTCGGCGGCCGGGCGACGGCTATCATCGACAACCGGAATGACAAGATACTCACCTCCAGGGGTATCCACTGGGAGACCAGCTTCAGCACCCTGGGGAACCTCAATGACAACAGCCATCCTTATTCCCAGCTGAATTCGGATCTGTCGGTCTTTATGAGCTTCAATACCCGGGCGAACGTGGTATTGTCAACGAGGGTAGGATATGGAAAGACCTTTGGCAACTATGAATTCTACCAGGCTCAATACCTTGGCGGCCTGGAAAATCTGCGGGGATACCGTAAGTTCCGGTTTGCGGGCGATGAGGAATTCTTTCACAATATCGATCTGCGGGTCAAGCTTGCGGAATTCGAGACCTATTTATTTCCCGGGTCGCTGGGTCTTCTGTTCTTTAACGATGTTGGCCGGGTATGGCTGAAGGGGGAGAACAGTGACCAGTGGCATGACGGCTATGGAGGGGGTTTTTGGATCAGCCCGTTGAAAAAATTCGTGCTGTCGGCCAGCTACGGGCAGGGCTCGGACGGGGGTGTGGTGCTGATAAAGCTGGGATTCCAGTATTAGGCGAGGTGGCATTACCGTTGAGGGTCAGACTTTGGGGAAAAAATTACTCAGGGAAGGTGGCGGGGAGGCCCGCCGGAGGCGGAGATGGCGGTTAATTCCCGAGGAGTGAAATAAACTGCGCCTAACGTGCGTTCTCCCTATGAAACCCGGATCGAACGTACTATGGTGTCTTACCGTTACTCATGTGCCTTGCTGTTATTGTTCTTTTCGACCCTGGCCTATCCACAATCAGAGCATCTATCCTTTGAGCATCTGGGGACGGCCCAGGGTTTGTCGCAGAGCAATGTGATCTGTACCTTACAGGACAGCCGTGGTTTTATGTGGTTTGGAACCAGGGAGGGGCTGAATAAGTACGACGGGTATCTTTTTACTGTTTACAAGAACAAGATCGGGGATGATAAGAGCCTTGGCAACAACATGATAAATGCTATCGTGGAGGACGACAAAGGTTATCTGTGGATAGGGACATGGGGAGGAGGGCTGGATCGTTATGACCGGAGGACGGATCAGTTCGTTCATTACCGGCATAATCCGGCGGATCCGGGCAGCCTCTCGAGCAACCTGGTCTTGTCGCTTCTCAGGGACACCAGGGGGGAACTTTGGGTAGGAACGGAAGATGGAGGACTGAACAGAATGGATTCAACCGGGCGATTTGAGCATTTTTACCACCAACCTTCCGATGGCCAAAGCCTGGGTAATAATTTTGTAAAGGCTCTTTGTGAGGATGCCGACCACCAGATCTGGGTGGGAACAGGCGCCGGCTTATGTCGCCTGGAGCGAAAGACGGGTAAGTTCTTTCGCTTTCAAAACGATGCTATTTCGACCCTGTTTGTAGACAGCCGGAAGCGTCTTTGGATAGGCACTTTCAGCGGGCTGGAACTATTTGACCGGCAGACGGGCGGGTTTCAGCATTACCGGAAGGACAATAATTCCACCACCGGGATCACGAATAATACGATAAATTCCCTGGCGGAGGATGCTCAGGGCAATCTCTGGATAGGAACAGAAAATGATGGTCTCGCCATTCTTAATCCCGGGACCGGGGAGTGGCGGCATTACCTTCACGATGACATCGACAACTCGAGTATCGGAACCAATTCTTTATATGGTATTTACCGGGACTGCAAGAATAATATGTGGGTGGGGTCCTTTAACGGCGGTGTGGACTTTGTGAACCGGGATGCGCGCAAGTTTGTGCATTATAAGCATAATGCTTCTCCCTTTAGTCTTAGCGACAATCACGTGTTGTGCATCTACGAAGATTTTCATGACAATTTATGGATCGGCACTGACGGAGGTGGTTTGAACCGGCTTGACCGGAAGACGGAGAAGTTCGAGCATTTCCGGCATAAACAGGGGAATCCGTCGAGTATATGCGGGGATTATGTGCTACGGGTAATGGAAGATGGCAAACATAATTTGTGGATCGGGACCTGGGCGGATGGGCTGACCATCTACAATCCAGCGCGCAATACATACACACATTTTAAAAACGATCCGGGGAATGCTCGCAGTCTGCGGAGCAATAATGCGTGGGCTTTCTGCGAGGACAGGAGTCATCGGATCTGGGTAGGTACCTATGGCGGAGGGTTGGAGCTGTATGATCCGGCTCACCGGGGTTTTGTTCACTACTATCATAATACCGATGATACGACGAGCCTTTCGAATGACAAGATACATGCGCTGATGGTGGACGGCAAGGGGCGGATCTGGGTGGGGACGGATGGCGGAGGGCTTGATCTTTTTGATCCGGGGGCGGGTAAATTCAGGCATTACCGGCATACCGACACGACCAACAGCATTTGCAGCAATTATATCAATGGGATCTTCGAGGATAAGATGGGTAAGATCTGGCTTACGACGACGCAGGGTTTGTCACGATTTGATGTGGAGGGCGAACGTTTCACTTCCTACACGACGAAGGATGGGTTACCGGATGACGTCTGTTTCGGGATATTGGAGGATTCGACGGGTGTACGCTGGATCAGCACCAATAAGGGGTTGTGCCGGTGGGATCCTGCGCGGCAGCAGATAAAGAACTATAGCGTATCGGACGGCTTACAGGCCAATGAGTTCAAGGAGCAGGCCTGGTGTAAAAGTCGATCGGGTCTCCTTTATTTTGGAGGTGGCAATGGATTTAATGTCATCTCACCGGAGCATATGCGCTCCGAGCATTTTGATCCCCCATTGGTAATGACAAGCTTCCAGATATTTAACCGGGAAGTTCCGATCGGGCAGGATGGTCAGAGTGCCTCGCCTTTGGAAGTTGCGATCGGAGAGACAAAGAAACTTGTGCTTCCATATAAGAGTTCGGTCATTACGTTCATTTTTTCTTCGCTGAACTATACAGACCGGGAGAAGAAGAAATATGCGTTTATGCTGGAAGGCTTTGATACGGGTTGGAACTATGTCAATTTCAAGCGTTCGGCCACCTATACTAACCTGAGCCCCGGTCATTATACCTTCAAGGTAAAGGGGCTGAACAATGACGGGGAATGGTCGAACAAGGTGCTGAGCCTTCAGCTGGAGATCACGCCGGCCTTTTGGATGACGTGGTGGTTCAGGTCGATGCTGATCCTGATCATCCTGGGCTGTGTGTTTGGTTTCTACCGGCTAAGGTTGAGGACGATGAAACAGCTGAACCGGGAACTGGAGCGACAGGTAAGAGAAAGGACCGAGCTTCTTACGGCGATGAGCCAGGAGGAGAGAAAGGCGAGGGAGGAGGCAGAGCAGGCGAATAAGGCGAAGAGTGTTTTTCTGGCCACCATGAGTCATGAGATCCGTACTCCGATGAATGGGGTCATTGGGATGGCTTCATTGCTGGCTCAGACTAACCTTACGCCGCAGCAGCAGGAATATAATGCGACCATTATCAACTGTGGAGAAAGTCTGCTGAGCGTGATCAATGACATCCTTGATTATTCGAAGATAGATTCGGGGAAGATGGAGATCGAGCAACGAAATTTCGATCTACGTCAGTGTATCGAGGAGGTTTTGGGGCTTTTTTATGAAAAGGCGGTGAAATCGGGTTTGCGGCTTGGGTATCATATAGACTGGAAGGTTCCTTCACATATTGTGGGGGATGCGTTGCGTCTTCGTCAGGTCCTGATGAACCTGGTGAGCAATGCGGTGAAGTTTACGCATGAAGGGGAGATCAGGGTTGGCGTTCGCCAGGTTCGGTCGAACCCTTCCGGTGAGATTGTGCTGGCATTTGATGTAAAGGATACGGGGATCGGGATCCCGGAAGAGAAGATCGGGATGTTGTTCAAATCCTTCTCCCAGGTAGACTCTTCCACGACGCGCAAATATGGCGGGACGGGGTTGGGATTGGCAATCAGCGAGAAGCTGGTTGTGTTGATGGGTGGGGAGATCATGGTGCAGAGCAAGCTGGGGGAGGGGACCCGGTTTACGTTTACGATGCAGGCCAGGGTGGGGGAGATGATGTCTTCGATTATGAAGGAAGAGACGGTGGCGCGGGAAGTGCTGAAAACGGCATTTGCGGAAGCGTTTCCTTTGCGGATATTGATAGCGGAAGACAACCTGATCAATCAGCAGCTGATAAAGCATATACTTGGTAATTTGGGTTATAAGCCGGCTACGGTTGAGAATGGGGCGCTGGCGGTGGAGGCTGCCACCGACAGGGAATATGATCTTATCCTGATGGATGTGCAGATGCCGGAGATGGATGGATTGGAGGCGACGAGAAGGATAAGGAGGGAGCTGCTGAAGCAGCCGGTGATTGTTGCGTTGACGGCGAATGCGATGCAGGGGGATAGGGAGGAATGTTTGCAGGCGGGGATGGATGATTATATAAGTAAGCCGGTAAGGCTGGATGAATTGATGCGCCTGTTAGAGAAGTGGGCGCATCAGCGGGCTTGATGAACTTTGGGATTGAGGGTTGCAGCGACTTGCCGGCGCCATCAATTCATCCAAAAATCATTGGCCCTGCCAGATGACGAAGTCGTCGGTACAGATCAGCCAGACGCCATCAGAATCTATTTTGACGCCGAGGATCTCGATGGGTTGGTTATTTTGAAATGATTCGATGTGTTGTAATGCGAGGAGTGGATGAGACCAGATTGTTATCATCAAATTCAAGATAAAATGGGTCCAGCACGATCTGTCTGGGGCGATCGAAAATTGATGATCTGAGAATGAAGTCTAGTTTTAGGGTTTGCGGGGACATTTTTCCGGTTTACACTTTACGATGAATAGACGAGTCCCGGATGATCAGTTCACTACGGATGATGATGGTGTCGGTGGAGCGGGCGGAGGAGGAGCCGCTGAGCTGTTCGAGAAGGCTGCGGGCGGCTTGTTCGCCCATTTCTTCGCCGGGGTAGTTGATCGTGGTGAGTTTGGGTTGGATGATCCTTGAGATGGCGTCGTTGTTGAAGCCTACGATGGCCACGTCTTCGGGTATACGAAGGCCGGCTTCCCTGATCGTTTGCAGGAATACGGCGGCAAAAAAGTCATTGGTTATAAAGACGCCGTCGGGGCGTGTTTTCATGGCGAGTATCTGGTGGGCGGTGTGGACGGCGGCGGCTTCGCTGAGGTCGTTGACGATAAGCAGTGAGGCGTCATAGTGCAGGCCATAGTCGGCCAGCGCCTGTTTGTATCCTTTGAGGCGTCCTGCATAGACATTGCGATGGAGGTCGGCGGTGATATGAGCGATACGGCGGCAGCCCTGGGCGGCGAGATGGGCTGTGGCTTCGTAGCCGGCTTTTACGTTGTCGATGACTACGCGGGTGCCATAAGCCGATTCCTCGACCCGGTCGAAAAATACGATAGGTATGCCTTTTTGGACAAAGGGGTCGAAGTGGGCGAGATCTGTTGTATCAAAGGCGAGGGAGGCAATGAGTCCATCCACGCGTTTGTGAAACAGGTTGTGAACGTTGGCGGCTTCTTTGCGATAGGTTTCGGAAGAGTGGCCGATGATGAGGTCGTAACCGGCGTCGGTGGTGACCTTTTCGATGCCTGCCAGGACGGAACTGATGAACTGGCTTTTGAGCTCGTGGACGATGATGCCGATGGTATGGGTCTTTTGCATCCGCAGGTTGCTTGCGAAACTATTGGAGCGGTAGCCCAATTCTTTGGCGGTGTCCATGATGCGTTTTCGCGTCTTGATATTAATGGCAGGGTGGTCTTTTAGCCCTCTGCTGACTGTCGCGGGGGACAAGCTGAGGATCTTTGCAATGTCGTAGATGGTGATGTCTTTTTTTCCTGTCATTGGTGCAGCAAGATATCTAATTGGGACAGGATTTTAAAAAAAATAATGCAATCGGTTGCAAAATGCGAAAACCTTACTATATTTATCCCCGCATTGGCGGATAACATTGGAGCAGCCGATATGGTGCTGCCGCTTGTCTGGCCTTGCTTATTTGCGTATGAAACCGAGCCCGACAAATTATATTATTCATGCCCCAGAACTGCGAGGTTCTGCCCGGCCACTGAAAAATAATTGTGTTCGGGTAAAACAAACCCTTTCCCCATGTTATTATTAGGTATTGATCTGGGTACCTCTTCGGTAAAAGTAGCTGTAACCGATTCGGGTACGCATAAAGTACTGGCTACGGCGCAGTATCCGGACAATGAAGCGGTGATCATATCCCGGCAGCCCGGCTGGGCGGAACAGTCTCCGGAGACCTGGTGGGAGTATGTACAACAGGCGATCCGGCGGGCGCATGCCAGCGGGGCTTATGATCCGGCGGAGATCGGGGCTATTGGAATAGCTTATCAAATGCATGGTCTGGTTTTGGTCGACAAGGATCAGCGGGTGCTGCGGGACAGCATCATCTGGTGTGACAGCCGTGCTGTGCCCTATGGGGACAGGGCGTTCGCTGCTATTGGTGAAAAGAGGAGTCTCGATCGATTGTTGAACTCGCCTGGTAATTTTACAGCTGCAAAGCTGGCATGGGTCAAGGAGCAGGAGCCGGCAATCTATGAGAAGATAGACAAGATAATGTTGCCGGGTGATTTTATCGCCCTAAGGTTGACTGGGGAAGCTACGACGCATATCTCCGCGTTGTCGGAGGGTATATTTTGGGATTTTACCGCCGATGGGCTGTCAGAGGATGTGTTTGGTGTGTTTGGGTTTGATAAGAAACTGATCCCTGAGATACGGCCCTTGTTCTCAGCGCATGGCGGAGTGAAGGCGGATGTGGCGGCT
The DNA here is from genome assembly GCA_035492595.1 of Puia sp. GTDB lineage: Bacteria > Bacteroidota > Bacteroidia > Chitinophagales > Chitinophagaceae > Puia. Next base: position 84,062 of record DATJJA010000183.1, on the reverse strand, counting down.
GCATTGGGATTGAAGAAGGGGATACCGGTTACGTATAAGGCGGGAGATCAGCCTAACAATGCTTTGTCGCTGAATGTGCTGGAGCCGGGGGAAGTGGCGGCGACGGCGGGGACTTCGGGTGTGATCTATGGGGTAAGCGATCAGCTGACCTATGATCCGGGTTCGAGGGTAAATAGTTTTGCGCATGTCAATTATACGGCTGAAGCCAAACGCGTGGGCGTGTTGTTGTGTATCAATGGCACGGGGATATTGAACAGATGGATCAGGGATCTTGCGAACGCCGGGGCGACGGGTGATGTGGCAGGGGCGGCAGGTGATCTGGCAGGGGCGACGAGTGGTGGGACAGGATCGGCTGGGGGCTGGAACTATGTGAAGCTGAATGAGGAAGCGGCGAAGCTTCAGCCCGGCAGTGCCGGATTGACTGTGTTGCCTTTTGGAAATGGCGCCGAGCGCATTTTTTACAATAAGATCATTGGAGCGCAGCTGCTGGATATCGACCTGAATATCCACGGACCTGCTCATTTGTACAGGGCCGGACAGGAAGGGATCGCTTTTTCTTTCCGTTATGGTCTGGACATCATGCGGGAGAACGGGATGAACCCTTCGGTGATCAGGGCGGGGCGTGCGAACATGTTCCTCAGTCCTGTATTTACGGATGCTTTTGTGAATGCGACAAATGTGCCGGTGGAATTATATAACAGCGATGGAAGTGTAGGGGCTTCGTTGGGTGCGGGTATTGGTGTGGGTGTATTTAAAGACGGGAAGGAAGCGTTTGCGGGGCTGAAACCGGTGCAGCTGGTTGAGCCGAAGGCTGCGGCGGTGTATGATGAGCTATATAAGAAATGGCGGGAACGGCTTGAGAAGTTTTTGTAAAATGGAAGGAAAAACCAGAACTTTTTTTAAAATAAAATAAACAATAAGCTATGCCAGTTATCACCGGACAAAAGGAGTTCTTCAAAGGAATAGGACAGATCAAATATGAAGGACCCGGAACTGATAATCCCTTTGCATATCGCTGGTATGATGCGAACAAGGTTGTAGCAGGGAAGACGATGAAAGAGCATTTGCGTTTTGCGGTTGCCTATTGGCATTCTTTCGTCGGCAATGGGGCTGATCCTTTCGGAGAGCCGACTCACGTACATCCGTGGAACGAAAATGCTGATGCCGTAACGAGGGCAAAGGACAAGATGGATGCTGCATTTGAATTCATTACCAAGCTGGATCTGCCATACTACTGTTTTCACGATGTGGATGTGGTTGACTATACGAATGATGTGGCTGATAATGAAAAGAGGCTGCAGGCATTGGTTGCCTATGCGAAGGAAAAACAGGCAGCGAGTGGTGTCAAATTGCTATGGGGTACAGCCAATCTCTTCTCCAACAGGAGATATATGAATGGGGCCGCTACCAATCCTGATTTCCAGGTGCTGGCGCATGCAGGCGCGCAGGTAAAGGCTGCCCTGGATGCTACGATAGCTCTGGGCGGTGAGAACTATGTCTTCTGGGGCGGCAGGGAAGGCTATATGAGCCTGCTCAATACGAATATGAAACGCGAGCAGGAACACCTGGCCCGCTTCTTACATACCGCAAAGGACTATGCGCGCAAGCAGGGCTTCAAGGGTACTTTCTTTATCGAACCCAAGCCCTGTGAACCTACCAAACATCAGTACGACTACGATGCTGCGACGGTAATTGGATTTTTGCGTCAGTATGATCTGCTGAAGGATTTTAAATTGAACCTGGAGGTCAATCACGCTACGCTGGCGGGACATACTTTCACTCATGAATTGCAGGTAGCGGTGGATGCCGGCATGCTGGGCTCGATGGATGCCAACAGGGGCGACTATCAGAATGGCTGGGATACGGACCAGTTCCCTAACAATATCAACGAGCTGACGGAGTCTCTGCTGATCATTCTCGAGGGCGGTGGTTTTGGCGGAGGCGGTATAAATTTCGACGCCAAGATCAGGAGAAATTCTACCGATGCTGCGGACCTGTTCCATGCGCATATCGGCGGGGTGGATACGTTTGCCCGGGCGCTGGTGGTGGCGGATGCGGTGCTTTCGAAATCGGATTATAAGAAGATCAGGTCGGAGCGGTATGCTTCATTTGATAGCGGCAAGGGACTGGCCTTTGAAAAGGGGAGTGTCAGCCTGGAAGAGCTGAGGGACCTGGCTGTTGCGGGTGGTGAGCCGAAGGTGATCAGTGGCCGGCAGGAGTACCTTGAGAATATTATCAACCGGTTTATATGAATTAATGTGTATATGAATAAATGGCTGCCATAACTGGCGGAGCCAGTTACGTTCACGAGGCTGCCGAGTGAACAGATAATTATGGAATTGCGGCAAAAAATAAATTTCAAGTAATTTTTTGCCGCAATTCATATGTCGGCCATTTATACTATTTTAGGAGCTTATATAAACAACACATCGCTACCATATGCAAATGTTACAAAAGCTGGATTACGTCGTTTTCTTCATTTATTTTCTGATCGTTGCGTTCTACGGTTGGTGGATCTATAACCGGAAAAAAGCTGCTCAGACCAATTCCAAAGATTATTTTTTAGCGGAAGGTTCGTTGACATGGTGGGCTATCGGCGCTTCGCTGATCGCTTCCAACATCTCTGCGGAACAGATGATCGGCATGAGCGGATCGGGATTCAGGCTGGGTCTTGCCATCTCTACGTATGAATGGATGGCGGCGGCCACGTTGGTGATAGTAGCGGTCTTTTTTATTCCGGTCTATCTGAAGAATAAGATCTATACTATGCCACAGTTCCTGAGCCAGCGTTATAACGGAACGGTAGCAATGATCATGGCGATATTCTGGCTGGCGTTGTATATCGTTGTGAACCTGATGTCCATTCTTTACCTGGGAGCGCTGGCGGTAAGCAGCATCTCCGGGATCAGCATTTACACCTGTATCGCTTTGCTGGCTGTGTTTTCCATTGTGATCACGCTTGGCGGGATGAAGGTTATCGGGTATACGGATGTGATACAGGTTTTTTTCCTGATACTGGGTGGCCTGGTAGCGACTTATATCGCGCTGCATCTTGTAGCGGAGAAGTCTGGCCAGACAGGATTGCTCAATGGTTTTAAGATATTGACATCGACGGCGAACGACCACTTTCATATGATCTTCAAAAAAGACAATCCCAATTATGTGAGCCTTCCGGGCCTTACGGTACTGATAGGCGGGATGTGGATCGTGAATCTGAATTACTGGGGGTGTAATCAATATATCACACAGCGTGCGTTGGGCGCCGATCTGAAAACGGCCAGGGCAGGTATTCTTTATGCCGCCTTTTTAAAGCTGCTGATGCCGGTGATCGTGGTATTACCAGGTATCGGGGCTTATGTGTTGTATCAGAAAGGCATGTTCCATTCAGAGATGCTGAGCTCTTCAGGGGCGGTGGATGTGAACAAGGCTTATCCCAGCCTGATGACCCTGTTACCGGAAGGATTCAGGGGAATAGCCTTTGCGGCGCTGACGGCTGCTATCGTCGCCTCGCTGGCCGGGAAGGCCAATAGCATTGCAACCATTTTTACGCTGGATATTTACCGGAAGGCGATAAATAAGAATGCCGACGAGAAAACGCTGGTTCGTACGGGCAAGATCACGGTCGTCGTGTCGATGCTGCTGGCGGTGCTGATGTCGCTGGTCATTGGCGAGAAGCTGATGGGCGAAGGGAAGCAGGGCTTCAATTATATACAGGAGTATACAGGATTTGTATCGCCAGGTATCTTTGCGATGTTCCTGCTTGGATTCTTTTGGAAGCGGACGACATCGAGCGCTGCCATGTTTGCGATGATCGGCGGGCTTGCCATGTCCATAGTGTTGAAGTTCCTGCCGTTGTGGACGAACCTTGACTGGCTGACACCGTATGGTTTTTATCAGCCGAATAATGATAATGGCGGCAAGTTCGAGATCCCTTTCCTGGACCGGATGGGTTTTGTGTTCCTGTTTTGTTTTGTCGGGATGGCAATCATCAACTTTGTGCAGAACAGGCGGGGTGTAGTGACGAAGGGACTGGAAGTGGACGCGAGTATGTTCAAGACCTCCAAATCGTTTGCGATCGGGGCGCTGGTCATTTGCGGGTTGCTGATCACATTGTATACTGTCTATTGGTAGATAGAGTAAGAAGAAATAAAAAAGGAGGCCTCAGGCCTCCTTTTTTATTTTACCAGATTACGACACGAAGGCTGTCGGCGCGAAACATTTTATCGCCATATTTTACGTGGAATGCATCGTAGAATTCGGGGATGTTTACCATCGGGCCGTTGACCCTTTCTTTTGAGGGGGCGTGAACGTCTGTCATCAGCTGGGAAGCCAGGGCTTCTTTTCTTTCCTGGTACATCCAACCATAGGCATAGCCCAGGAAATAACGCTGGAGCGGGGTCAGACCCCCTATTTTCTCATTTTTGGCAAAGGCGGGGGTCTTTTTAAATGCGTCCAGGCCGAGCAGGAGGCCGCCGAGGTCGGCGATATTCTCGCCCTGGGTGGCGTCACCTTTTATATGCAGGGTATCTACCGGATTGAATTCGGAGAATTGCCGGATGATAAAAGCTGCCCTTTGGCGGAATTGTGTTCCATCATTGGGCTGCCACCAGTCGTGGAGGTTACCGTTCTCGTCGAACTGGCGTCCTTCGTCGTCAAAGCCGTGGGTCATTTCGTGACCGATGGTCGAAGCTCCTGCATATCCGTATACAAGGGCGTCATCCAGTTCGCTGTCTTTTTTGCCTGGTACGGCGAAGATGCCGGCAGGCAGTACGATCTCGTTGTTGCTTGGATTGTAATAGGCGTTGTAGGTTTGTGGGGTCATATTCCATTCGGTCCGATCGACTGGTTTGCCCAGGCGGTTGAACTCATAATGATGCCACCAGATCGCTGCGCGCTGCATGTTAAGCACAAATGGGCCACGGTCGATCTTCAATGCGCTGAAATCTTTCCATTTGTCGGGGTAACCTACTTTTTTGTTGATATGGGCGAGCTTGCTCAGCGCCTTTTGTTTGGTGCTGTCACTCATCCAGGTAAGCTTTTGGATCCTTTCCTTGTAGGCTGTGCGGATGGCTTCGACCATATCGCTGTACCGTTGTTTGGCTTCGGGTGGAAAATATTCCTTTACAAACAGCTGTCCCAGGGCTTCACCCATCGCGCGTTCTTCCGCATCGAGCACCCGTTTCCAGCGGGGGCGGGGAGCGGTAGCGCCGGAGAGGCTACGGCGGTAATTGAAATAATTGGCGAAGGTCGTTGAGTCGAGGAAGGGGGCCGCTGATTGAATGATATGGAACTGCAGGTAATCCTTCCAGTCATCTATGCTGGTGTGGGTCAGCTCCGTGTTGAGGGCGGTATAGAATTCGGGCTGGCCTACGATGATGGAATCGACATTGTTGATACCGGTATTGTGGAACCAGTTTTCCCATGAAATGGATGGGGTCAGCTTTTGCAGCTGGGTCTTGCTCAGCTTGTTGTAGTTCTTTACCGGGTCGCGGAGTTCGGCCAGTTTGCGGGATGCTTTTGCCAGGCGGGATTCGAGGTTAAAGACGGCATCGGCCTTTTTTTGAGCGTTGGCAGAGGAGGCGCTGTTGGGGGAGGAGCCGCTAGCTGAGGAGCCGCTAGCTGAGGAGCCACTAGCTGAGGAGCTGCTTGCTGATGTGCTGCCTGCGTAGAGGTTATCCAGCTGCTGGAAGGAGAGCAACAGATATTTTTTATAGGCGTCCCTGACCTGTGTGGATTTCGGATCGGTATTGAAATAGTAGTCGCGGTTAGGCAGGCCAAGGCCGCCCTGTCCCAGCTGGAAGGCCATTACATCACTCTTTTTAGCATCCTGGTCGACGCCATCTCCAAAGAGAACATCGATATTTTTCTCATGGATCTGCGCAGCTATCCGCAGCAGATCTGCGGTGGTGCGGATGGCCCGGATGGAGTCGAGGTCTGTCTGCAGGGGGTGAAGTCCCTGTTTTTCGATGTCGGTGGAATCCATGCCGGAATACCAAAGGTCTCCGATCTTTTGGGAGACGGTGCCGGCGGGTGCGTTGGCAGCGGCAGCCTTTTCGCTGATGTTCCTCAGGCGCAGATAGATGTCTTCTCTTACCAGCTGCCCGATGCCCCACATACTTTCCTCCGGTGGAATGGTGGTGCTTTTGATCCAGCCGCCGTTGGCATAATCGAAGAAGTCGGTAGCGGGGTTGATGGTGGTATCGAGGTTTTGCGCCAGGAGGTCGGGTGGAGCTGTTTTGGTTTCATGTTGACAAGCAGCCAGTGATATTACCAGCACTGGCAGTAAGTGGTGGAATTTCATTTTTATCATGCACTAAGTATAATACAAAAAATAACGGTAACGCCGCTTTGGGTTGAAATCTTGATCAGTGGAGTTTTATCAAGATAAGTGGATGTACCCTATGGGGGTGGCTGGGTATAATTGCATGGGACGCAATGCGTGTGGTCGGGGAAGAATTATTTGCAGCAGTCCTTTTTATGGACGAAAAGGGCTTTGAGGAAGCGCAGGAAGAAATTGCCTATGGTTTTTGTGGTCATCGGGTGTGTGTGGTTATATAATCGATAACAGAGCCGACGGTGGTCAGTTTTTCCGCTTCTTCATCGGTTATCTTTATACCAAATGCTTTTTCCATCTCCATAAAGGCTTCGAGCACGTCGAGGGAATCGAGGCCGAGATCGGTGGAGAAAGATGCTGTTTCTACCAGAGCGGCTTCATCCACGCCCATTTTTTCGTGGATAATGGTTCTAACTCTGGCTGCGACGCCGGACTTCTTGCTTGTAAGGGTGTTCATAATCAATAATTTAAAAGGGGGTTGGGGGGCTCATCTGGCAATCGCAATCGAGGTGTGAGAGTACAAAGATAGGATGAAGAATTGATTTTTTTATATTACAATGGATGGGAGGTTTTGGTTTGATTTTTACGGCCAGGATGGCTTATTTTGTGCCTTTTTTTACGATAACAGATGATGAAACTCTGATGAATACGCCCAAGAAAACGATAATTGTCCCAACGTCGACTCTTCCGTCCGGATCGGCTGCAGCGGCGAGGAAGAAAGAGCAGCCTGTCAGGATAGGATTGTTACTGAACTTTAGCCAGGAGCGGAAGGGTGGTTTGGCGATAGAGCTGTTGCTGGTGATGGATAAGAAGGAGGGGCGCAGTTATCAGCGCATTCCTTTGTCAGGCGCCCTATACCGGACGTATTTGCCGAGCCTGCCCGTCCCGGTGGCTGCGGTGATCCGAAAGCTGTCGGACGAGTCTCTGCTCGAATGTCTTGTTCGGGGTGGATTTGGGTGGTTAAGGGACGTGGATAAACCATTTGATAATTTAGATGAACGGCATTATACTCTTTTGCGGCAATGGATGGGTGAAACGTTGCAGGAGCTGAAGCCGCTGACGCCGGCGATCCCACTGTTATACTACCTGCCTCCGGGGGAGTCCTTTATGAGCTCGAAGATCAAGCCGGCTGCTATCAGTGTGGCCACTCCTTCCCTTCAATTTGTACTCGTGAGAGAGCTGGGTTATCTGCGTCTAAGGTGTTCAGTGATGGTCAATAACGGAATTTTTCCACTGGAAGATTTTCAGCGGGTGCCTTATTTCCTAAAGAGCGGCAATGAATATTTTCTTTTGCGAAAGGAAGACAACCTGGTGCTGGATCAATTGGAGCAAGGTTTATTGGAGATCCGGGAAGAGGGCTTGCCGCGATACCTGGCGACGGTGGTCAAACCGCTGGCTGAGCGTTATCCCATCGACATGGATGCGGTGATACGCATAGAGACCGTTGATGTCTCGCCTGTGGGAAGGGTGTATGTGAGTGAGCTGAATGAGAATTTTCTGCTGATCAAACCCAAGTGGCTGTATTCGGAACATGAGCTGGAAGAGAGTGAAGAAACGGAGACGCGGGTAGAGGAGGAAGACCGGGTGACGGTGATCATGCGTAAGAAAGAGACTGAGCTGCAATTGATGGATGCCCTGAAGGAGCTGCATCCGAAGTTTGCGGGCCAGAGCAATGGATATTTTTATCTGAACTTTAAGGAAGCGCTGGAGAAGAGCTGGTTTTTGCAGTTCTATCACCGGATGCAGCAAATGGATGTTCCGGTGCTGGGGATGAATAAGCTGCGGAAGTTCAAGTACAATACGAGCGTTCCGCAATTCGAGATATTGACCGGTCGGAACATCGACTGGTTCGACCTTACGATACGGGTCAGCTATGGCGACCTGATAGTACCACTGAATGAGCTGCGAAAGGCAATCTTAGGCCGGCAGGATTACATTTTACTATCCGATGGAAGTCTTGGGATGTTGCCAAAGGAGTGGCTGGATAAATTTTCGTTGTTATTGAGGATGGGGCAAATGCGGGAGGGAGGATTAAGGCTGCCGGCGGTACATTGGGCTATTTTGCAGGAGTCGGGTGGGGGGGATGAGGCTTTGCGCCAGGAGCTGGAAGAAAAGAAGCGGCGTTTGCTGGAGGTGGACAGGGACAAGACCTGGCCGGTGCCTTTGGCCGTACAGGCGAAGCTGCGGGACTATCAGCTGGGGGGATTCCAGTGGATGTGTCTGCTGGATGAGATGGGCTGGGGCGGCTGTCTGGCGGATGATATGGGTTTGGGCAAGACCCTGCAGACGCTGAGTTTTTTGCAGCACCTGGTGGAACGTTATCCTGATGAGACACATCTTGTGGTTTGTCCGACCTCGTTGTTGTATAACTGGGAGGGGGAGCTGAAGAAATTTGTGCCGGGGCTGGACTGGCATATCCACTATGGTTCCGACCGGGCGCTGGATGAGGAGACATTAAGACGGGCGCATGTTATCATCACCAGCTATGGAATGGTGCGTAATGATATCGAGCATTTCTCGAAGTGGAAATTCGGGTATGTCATTCTCGATGAGAGCCAGGCGATCAAAAACCCGGCATCGCAGGTTCGCAAGGCCATACAGCAGCTGCAGGCGCGGAACCGGCTGGCGCTGAGCGGGACACCTGTACAGAATAATACGTTCGACCTATATGCGCAGATGGACTTCCTCAATCCGGGTATGCTGGGAAGCCAGGATTTTTTCCGGAGTGAGTTTGCAACGCCTGTAGATAAGAACGGTGATAAGGAGGCGGCGGCAAGGCTGAGGAAGCTGGTATACCCTTTTATCTTACGACGGACGAAGGAGCAGGTGGCGCGTGATCTGCCGGACAGAACGGAGATGATCCTGTGGTGTGAGATGGGGGATGAGCAGCGGAAGATCTATAACAGCTTTAAAGAGCATTACCGGGAAAGCTTACTGGATCGGATAGCCGAAGAGGGAGTGGGTAAGAGCAGCATCTATATATTGGAAGGTCTGACGAAGCTGCGGCAGATCTGTGACAGTCCGGCGATGCTGAAGGATGAGGCCTATCCGAATGTTTCGGCAAAGCTGGAGGAGCTGGTGCGGGAGATAGAGGAAAATACGGGTCATCACAAGGCACTGGTATTCTCGCAGTTCACATCGATGCTGGCGCTGATCCGGGAGGCATTGGATGCGAAGGGGGTGCCCTATCTGTATTTGGATGGCGGGGTAGCGGCATCGGCGCGGCAGGAGAGTGTGAAGCAATTCCAGGAGTCGGAGGATACGCGTGTTTTTTTGATCAGTCTGAAGGCGGGTGGGGTTGGATTGACGCTGACGGCGGCTGATTATGTATATCTCGTGGACCCGTGGTGGAATCCGGCGGCCGAGCAGCAGGCGATAGACCGGAGTCATCGGATCGGGCAGGAAAAGAAGGTCTTTGCGTACCGGATGATCTGCAAGGATTCGGTGGAGGAAAAGATCTTACAGCTGCAGGAGCGGAAGCGGGCGCTGGCCGCGGACCTGGTGTCGGATGAGGGAGGATTTGTGAAGCGGCTGACGAGCGATGACGTGGCTTATTTGTTTAGTTAGATTGGGCGCCCTGGCCGTCGTTGGCGGCGGCGATTGGGTGATGGGTAGATGGTGCGGTTTGCCGGTTGCCGCTGCATTGCGCGGCTGGGATCAGGCGAGCTCGATGCCTTCTTCGGTGATCTTTATTTTTCTTTCTTTATAGAGGCGGCCTGTCGTCATTTTGAAGGTTTTTTTACTCATGCCGAAGAAGGAGTAGATGGCTTCCGGGTCGGATTTATCGTGGTAGGGAAGATGGCCTTTGTTCTCTTTGAGGAGGCGGAGGACTTTGCCGGCGGCGTCTTCGGTGCGGTCGTATCCGGGTTTGCCTGCAACCACATCAATTTGTGTTTCGCCGGAAGTTGAATCTGCAGCGGGGACGATGTTCTTGATAAAGCCTTCGAATTTGTCGCCTACGCTGATGTCGCGGAAGATCTCATTGAAATGGAGGACGCCGGTATGCCGGTTGTTGATGATGACCACATAGCCGATGTCGGTGCGACGATAGACGGTCAGATTGACGAGGTCCTTTTCTTTTACGGTGAGGTTCTCGTTGCTGAGAAGGGGTTCCAGTTTCTCTGTAGCGGCGAGGCGGCCTGTTTTTTCGTCGATGTAGATCTTTACCAGGTATTCACCACCGAGGCGCATGCCGCTGAGCTGTTTGGACTTTGGAACGAAGAGGTCTTTCATCAGGCCCCAGTCCATAAAGGCGCCCAGCGGGGTGACGCTGACGACAGGCAGCTTTACGATATCGCCCAGGATCCCTTTTGGGTGTTGCGTAGTTGCGATCAGGCGGTCTTCACCGTCATGATAGAGGAACACGGTGAGGGCGTCACCGGGGCGGGCTCCGCGGGGAACGAATCTTTTTGGCAACAGGATGCCATCCTGGCCATCGTCAAGGATGAGGCCGAAGTTCAACTCTTTTTTTACGGTAAGTGTGTTGTATTCCCCGATGCGAATCATGGGGCAAAGATAGTTGTTATCCTGCGGGCGGGAAAATTTCGTAGTTTCGGGGCCTTATGGCATCTCTTTCTTTTAGATGTATGGTATTGATGGCGCTGGCGATCAGCGCCTGTCACAACCGGGTAGAGCATAATATAACCCTGGGTGACGGAACCCAGTATACGAACGGGTCGGCTGATTCGCACGATGTAAAACTGCCCGATGGGAGTCATGTTGTGCTGAGACCCGCTACGCAGCTGACGATTGCGAAGGGATTTGGGGTAAGTAACAGGGACCTGGAGCTGGATGGGGAGGCTATCTTTGATATACACGCCAGCGCGGCAAAGCCTTTTGTTGTGCATACCCGGAACCTGGAGATAGTTGTGCTGGGTACCCGGTTCCATGTGGATGCGTTCCGGAAGAATGCCGGTGAGCAGGTGGACCTGCTGGAGGGACGATTGAGAGTAAAGAAGTCTTATCACTCCGATACGGACAATGAGCCGGAGGTGCTGGAAGCCGGTGAGATGGTGATGATCAACCGGGACATCGACCTCATGGAAAAGGAGAAGATGAGCCCGGCGGAGCTGGATAAGGTTAAAGCGATGAAGTAAGCAGGGAAGGTATCGTTGATGGAGCTATTTGGGTGAGTCAGGGATGGCGGCTTATTGTTTTAGTTTTTCCAGTTTCCGGGCACCATTCTTATTATCAGGGTTTAGCTGAACCGATCTTTCATAATTTTTTATAGCCAGATCTTTTTCGCCGTCGTTGGCATAGGCTTCGGCCAGGCTGTCCCATACATTCCAGGAGTTGGGGAAATCTTCGGTGTTTTGTTTGAATACTTCGATGGCGTCTTTGAGATGCTGTTTGCCCATCAGGGTATAACCCATCGTATTCATACTTTCTTCGTTGATTCGCTGTAAGGTATCCTGTAAACGTCGTTGTTTGTATTCGCTGAGAGCGGGTGTTGCGCCTTGGGCGAGGATGGATTTAAGCAGTAAGCGGGCGGGGGAGTTGTATCGTTCATAATTGAGGTTGTTTACGGCGGGATGATCGCCGCCGCCGAGGGCATCCGCGAGGATCTCTTTGGTAAAGGCAAGTCCGTTGGAGCCGTCTGCGAAGTAGACGACAGCATCTTTTTTCGGGAGGAGGGCGGTGATATAGGCCTTTGCATCTCCATTGTCACCCCAGTGCCAGAAGTATTTTCCTTCATCCATCGTTTCCAGTCCCCAGCCGAGGCCCCATGCGATGGGCGGGTATTTGGGGGTGACCCTGACCTGGGGAGTGAGCATTTGTTCCCAGGTCGATCTTGTTAAGCCTTTGCCATCCATTATGGCTATGATGAAGCGGGCATAATCTTCGGCGTTTGTGACCAGGCTGGCGGCGGCGTTGCCGGTTTCGTGGACAGGGGTATGGGGTTGACTTGCGCCGGTGGTATCACGGCTATCCTGTGCGCGGGTGGTGTGGAGGTCTTTGGGTTGATTCCTGCCGGTAAACTCACCAAGGATATCATGGCGCCAGGCTTTTAATGTGTCGTAGCGATCCTGCCAGATATAACTGCTGGATGTCATGCCCAGCGGCCGGAGGACCTCCAACTGCATATAATCCTCGAGGGCGATGCCCGTGATCTTTTCCACCACTTTTGAAAGATAGACCATGCCTTCACCGGAATAGCTCCATTTTGAACCGGGAGTGAAATGGATGCGCAGGTCTTTTGAGTCGTCATTTCCCCTCCAGTTGGGAAAGCCGGATGTATGGCTCAGGATGTGCCTGGCGGTGATGAGGTTTATCCGGTCGTCACCAACCACATCGTAATTATTGCCGAGGTATTTATTCAGGGGAGTGTCGAGATTGAGCATGCCTTTATCCACCAGTTTCAAGACACCATAGGCAAAGACGGGTTTGCTTAGAGAAGCGGCTTCAAAGACGGTTGTTTTGGTGACTGGTTTTTTTGTCTTTGCGTTGGCGATGCCAAAAGCGCCGGTCCAGACTATTTTGCCGTCGTGGATGAGGGCTATGGAGAGGCCGGGGACGTCTGCCTGCTGCAGCAGGCTGGGAATGTCTCTTTCAAGATTGCTAATGGCTTGTTTTGCCGAGGGTTGTTGTGCGCTGAGGGGGTGCGTTATTGCGCAGAGACAAAAAAACAGAAGTAAAGCCGGACCGGATAGTTTTGACATAATAAGGTTGATTTGCAGAGCGCAATTATCCAAAGATATGCCGGAATGCGATGCAGTTGATTTGCAATGCAATACTAATGCGCTGGTCAGGGCCTTGTACGGTTTTGATACATTGATCGTCCGGTTTGCCGAAAATCGATTAAATTGGGTGTATGCTGCACGTTATATCTTACCAGATTGCAGACAGTATCGATGTCAAGGCGTTCCGGGCGGCCTATAGGGAAGGCATCTATCATTATGATGCCGACGAATTGTTTTACAAGATGGGGGAGGAGACCTTTGTATATATCTTTAAATATGGTGTAGTCTGTTTTTTGAATTGTGATGAGGCGCGGACGGACGAGTTTTTGAAGAAGATAGCCCCTTATTGCAGGAATGTGTTCGAACTAAAGCTGAGTGAGGAGTTTGAAGTAGAAACCAATGCCAGGGAGAACAAGTTTGGCTATAATAAGATAGAGATCGTAAAGCCGGATATCGAAGTTCTGAGACTGATCATGCTGAATGTCAGCCAATCAGTTGCGCTGGATTATTTTTTGGAGCAGACCAACCTGTTACAGGAAGAAACCAATAATCATACGCTACGACTGGAGCAGAAAGGACGGATGGATATGTCAGGGCGGGATCTGAAAATGTATATTGGCAAGACGCTGAACCTTAAAAACCGCATTGCAGAAAATCTCTATATTTTCGATAGCCCTCCTGAGACCTGGGAGGATGAGGATCTCAACCGGATAGACCTGGGTCTCAAACGTACTTTTGATCTGCAGGAACGGTTCAGGGATATCCGGGAGGGTCTGGAGATCATCAAGGAGAATCTCGAGCTTTTTAAAGACCTGCTTCAATATCGCAATAGTACTTTCCTGGAATGGATAATTATTACTCTTGTTTTTATGGAGGTGCTCAATCTCCTGATCGAAAAGATCTTCAAACATGGGTAACCGTTATTATGTCCTTTATACACATTTGAAATTCCCTCCAACGGGCTACAAACCTGTTATATTTTAATTTATTTAATGCGATTTCAAGTAATTGACTATCACTCCCTTGAGTTGATGATTCGACCGAATATGGGGTATATTTCTTATACTAATCGAATATAAATTGCATTCCGCTCCGCCAGTTTTTTCCTTTGAAGACCATATGCGATAGTCTTCTATTCCTTAACATACAATTAACTGTTTATGACTAAGCAACGATTGCTGAGCGGGATGCTTCTATGCATTTTCCTTCTCCTTTTATTTCCATTTGCCAGGGCTCAGAATAAGACCGTTACAGGAACGGTGTCGGACGATAAGGGTGGTCCTTTATCGGGAGCGACTATAAAGGTCAAGGGTAGCTCACATGGTGTCAACTCTGATGCAGCGGGCAGGTTCAGCCTGTCAGTCCCCGCGAATGCAGGAACCTTACAGATCTCCTTTGTCGGTTACGAAACGCAGGAAGTGAATTTAAAGAGTGGGTCCGACTTTCGGATAGCCATGCAACCCGGGCGTTCTGCGATGGACGAAGTGGTTGTGGTGGGGTATGGAACGCAGAGGCGAAAGGATGTGACGGGCGCCGTTGCCTCTGTGAAGGGCTCCGCAATCAAGGATCAGCCTGTTACCAGTCTTACTGCGGCTTTGCAGGGAAGGGCTGCCGGGGTGGAGGTCATCAATAACTCGGGACAGCCGGGCGCTTCGACACCAACTATCATTATCCGGGGTCTTTCTTCGCTTCATCAGCCTGCTCCGCTGTATATCGTGGACGGGGTGCGGGTGCCGGGAGACAATATAAATATCCAGGATGTGGCGACGGTAGACATTTTGAAAGATGCGAGCGCTGCTGCCATTTATGGATCTGCTGCGGCGGGCGGGGTCATCCTGATCACGACCAGGAAGGGATCGGGGGCCAAGCCAACGATAAACTTCAATGCGCGTTATGGCATTACCAAGCCGAAGCTGGTGGAGAACCTGCTGGGCAAGGCGGACTATATCAAACTGCAGAATGTTATTAACCCTACTTATTTCAAGAATGCGACGCAGACGGATACGCTGGCCAATACGGATTGGGTACATGCCTTGTATGGCAACGCCTATGAGCAAAATTATAATCTTTCGATCTCGGGAGCGTCTCCTGTCGTCAACTATCTGTTATCCGGCTTTTACAATGCGCAGAAAGGCATTTTTATCCGCAACTACTCCAATATAGGCGGGGCGAGGATCAATACGGATTACAGGCTGGGTAATATCTTCAAGATAGGGGAGCAGATCTCTTTTTCGCAGCGCAAGACTGCTCCGCTTGTCGGGGATGAGGCTCAGCTGCACAACGCTCCATTCCGTACGGCGCCGGTGATCCCCATCAAGAACGGGGATGGGACCTGGGGTACAGTCCCTCCCGGCTATGGCATCCAGTTCGGTGCGCCAAACCCGGTGGGAGCTGCCTATTCTGCGACTGCTTCGGATGTGCAGAATAATTTCCAGGGGAATATCTACGGTGAAGTAAAACTCCCGCTGCATCTCAATTTCAGGACGACGCTGGGGTATTCGTATTTCCAGGAAACGCAGGATTATTACCAGGCGCCCTTTAATTTCGGGGCGGTGGTCAATTCGACGAATGCATTGAACAAGATGTATATTCAGAATGGTCAGCTGCTAAGCAATTTTGTGCTGAGCTATGACCAGGAATTCGGGAAGCATCATATTACCGCGGTGGCGGGGTATGAGGAGATCTCGGCGCGATATAACAATCTCAATACGACGGTATCTGCGAATGGTCTGCCTAACTTTTCGATCATCACGACCTCGCAGTCGACGACAACCGCGACTGGTTTTTATGATCCGAACAGCCTTATCAAGTCGGAGTTCGGGCGGATCAACTATAGCTTCGACAGCCGGTATTACCTGTCAGGATCGATCCGGCAGGATGCAAACTTTACGGTGTTCGGTCCGAACAAACAGCGGGGAACGTTCACGGCTGCATCGGCGGGTTGGAATATC
Organism: Puia sp.; assembly: GCA_035492595.1. Taxonomy (GTDB): domain Bacteria; phylum Bacteroidota; class Bacteroidia; order Chitinophagales; family Chitinophagaceae; genus Puia. Next base: position 68,097 of record DATJJA010000183.1, on the reverse strand, counting down.
AGTGACGAGGATTTCTTCCAGTCATTGCAGCCGACGATCAACCAGCTGAAACTTCGCGGCAGCTATGGTACGCTGGGGAACAGCAATATGCCTGCTTACCAGTTTGCCTCCTTTTATGGTCCCTATTCGGGTGTAGCCGGGTTTGGGAACACGTCCGTGAATGCCGCCAATTTTGCGCCGGGTGCGCCTTTGTACATCGGCACTTCGATCAATACTATCCCAAATCCGAACCTGCACTGGGAAACGGTTAAGGAAACAAATATCGGACTGGACGGAGAACTGATGAAGGGGAAGGTCTATTTCAGCGTGGAGTGGTATAATAAGACGACGAAGGATATGTTATATGCTTTACCGCTGCCACCCAATTCGGGTTATTCATCGCCGTTCTTTACCAATATCGGGAGTGTGAGCAGCAAGGGGGTCGATCTCCTGCTGGGATATAAGGACAAGGCGGGTGACTTCGGCTATGACGTGAGTGTCACGGCTGGATTCAATAAGAACAAGGTGACCAACCTGGATGGCATTGCTACGGATGCCTTGTATGATGGCTATAATTACTACAACAACGGAAATGAAGGATATGGGGTGATGGCGAATCAACCGATAACGATCACGAAGAACGGGCTGCCTTTCGGGTCCTTCTATGGCTATAAGGTGATCGGGATGTTTAAGACGGACGCTGAGGCTGCGGCCAGTGCGCAACCGGGGGCTCATGCCGGCGATCTGATCTTTGCTCACGACTCCAAGAATGGCTCCACGCTGAGTACGGCTGATCAGCAGGTTATTGGTAATCCCAATCCAAAACTGGTTTATGGGATCAATATCCGGCTCAACTATAAGGGATTTGATGCAGCGCTGCTCTTCAATGGCGTAGCGGGCGTAGACCTGTTCAATGGGGTAAAGGCGTACGAGCAGTTCCCTTTTGTGAGCGATGCGAATGTCACAACTGCGGCTTTGAAGGACTCTTATTTTGGCGGCAATGGACTCACGTCACAGCCGCGGATGGGCTTTATAAAACCGGATCAAACTTTCAGCTATGATCCAAATGGCAATTACACCAAGGTGAACAGCTATTTTGTCGAGAGTGGAAACTACCTGAAGCTAAAGAACCTGCAGATCGGCTATAGTTTTTCGAATGCTCTGCTGGAGAAGGTGAAGGTCAAGGGTGCGAGGATCTTTGTGATGGCGAATAATCTCTTTACGATCACGAAGTATTCGGGTCTGGACCCTGAAGTTGGAAGCTCTTTTTCGCATGCCAACCTGAGTGGGTATGTGGGCAACTCTGTCGGGGTTTCGACGAGGGGAGTTGACGGGGTTTCGCAGTATCCGCAGAACCGTATTTACTCGGCTGGTATCGATTTGAATTTTTAATCAGATGGATGCCGGGCCCGGGGGCCCGGCGCAACTAAACTTTATTGCAATGTATAAGAAAATCTTTTCAATCATAGTTCCGGCGCTACTGCTGTTGGCGGGCTGTTCAAAGGACCCCAAGCAGGTAATACCTACCAATCTTTATTCGCTGACCACGTATCCCAATTCGATCGATGGGCTGAACAGCATACTTGCGACGGCTTATTCTGCGATGCGGGATGCCAATATGTTCGGCTTTAATTATCTGCCAAAGGCGATGGCCAATTGTACGCATACGGCTGACGATGGCGGGTATGATGCCGGCTGGACAGAAATGTGTAAGACAGATTTTACGAACACCAACTCTTATGCGCTGGGGGTATGGCAGGTTTGTTATGCCGGGATCAAGAACGCCAATACGACCCTTCAGGCTACGGACATCTATATGGCCAAATATGCTCATGCCGGGGATGAGGGGACGGTGAATCTTATCCGGGGCCAGGCCTATATCCTGCGTGCCTATTACTATTTCACGCTGGAAACTCTGTTTGGCCAGGATAATGTGCCCAGCGGCGGCTCCGGACTGGGAGTGCCCATCGACACGGTGCTGTCCATTTCGCTGGCCACCTCTCAGGTACCGCGTGCTACGACGAAGCAGGTATGGACGTTGATAGAAAGCGATCTTAACCGGGCGATAGATCTCCTGCATGGGCAGGTATGGACGGGGAATGACCGGGGCCGTGCCAGCGAGTGGGCTGCAAAGGGTTTGTTGGGCAAGGCTTATGTCTTTACAAAGGACTATACCAGTGCTAAACCGGTATTGCTGGATGTGATACAGCACAGCGGCAAATCGCTGATGCCTTTTTCCAAGTATAAAGATGCTTTTACCGGCATCAGCGCCAACGAATACAATGAAGAATCCCTGTTCGAGCTGAATATCGACTACTCTGCGCAGGGTAACTACGGTGTGTATGGCGGGGCGCCGAACTCCACGAGCATCAATGGGCTTATCTGGAGTCCGTGGGTATTGGGAACAGATGGTAAGGAAGACGATGCGATCGCATTGGGCTATGGGAATGAGCAGATCCACGACAGGAATGTGCTGCGTTTTGGTTTTCCGCTGCCGCCCTATGCGCTGGTGGCCAATCCTGCCTTTAATCCTGCGCAGAAAGAATCGCCGTCCAATCCTGCGAAGATCATGGACCCTGCGTATAAGGCAAGCTCCCTTGCAGTAAGGGCCAATCAGACGGCTGACCCGCGTCTTTTTGTAAATGCTTTGCAGCCCTGGGTTGACTCGGCCATCAGTAGTCCGGCGGCGGGTTATACCCCGGGGACGATACCTACTGCGGGATTTGTGCCTGTGTCGCGGCCGGCGGGGGCGCCTGATGCGACTGTTTACAAGTGGAGCTTCCGGAAGTATGCGCCGATATATTGTAACGTGAATAATGTTCCGGGTGGGCAGGCTGATGGAGCGAATATTTATTTGTTGCGGCTTGCGGATGTGTACCTGTTGTATGCGGAGGCCTCCATCAATTCGTCTGATCCGGTGACGGGGCTTGAATATCTCAACAAGGTCAAGCGCAGGGCTTATGGGCTGCCGGTAGATGCACCTTCTGCGGTGGATTATGCGTCGCTGACCAGTTCTACGAGTGCGGCTGCAGCGGGTGATGCGGTGTTGGGGAATAATCCTTTGTATTATGAGCGTTGGGCGGAATTGTTCAACGAGGGGCATTGGTGGCAGGATATCTGCCGCTGGCATTTGGGGAAGTCTGAAGCGACGTTCTATGTCAGGAATATGGCGACAAGTACGCTGAATTTCCCGGATAAGTCTTATGCATGGCCGATCCCGTTGATCGAGACGAATGCGAATGAGAAGATACAGGGGCAGCAGAACCCGGGTTACTAGGGGGGTGTCATACACGATCCTTGCAGAATTTTCGGTTCTGCGAGGATAGTGTATGTATTACACATATCTTTATTTGAGAAAATTGCTTTATATGTTACCGTACAAGGTTATTGCTTGCTTTTGCTTATTGCTTTGTTTTTGTATTGTAAGGGCTCAGGACGGAGAGACAGTTCAGCTGGGGAGGGTCAAACTGACGGTGAGTTTGGATGGGGCGGGAACTCCGGTATATGCTGTCCGTTTTGGGGATAAGCCGTTGGTTTTGTCGTCGCGGCTGGGGTTTGTGCTGAAGGAGGACAGCACCTTTTACAAGGGGTTTAGCTGGAAAGGGGTGGAAAAGAAGTCGGTGGATGCCAACTGGCAGCCGGTGTGGGGTGAGGTGAAGGAGATCCGGGATCGCTATGAGGAATTGACTGTTCATTTAGAAAAGGGGGGGACACCGGCGCGGCGGCTGGATCTTGTCTTTCGGGTGTTTGAGGACGGGGTTGGTTTCCGGTATGTATTTCCCAAACAGCCCGATCTGAAATACTTTGTTGTGACGGATGAGCTAACGCAGTTCAGCCTGGCGGGGGATGCCAGGACGTGGTGGATCCCGGGCGACTATGATACCAACGAATATCCCTATACGACATCCAACTTAAGCCAGATAGACAATACTGCCCTGGTTGCGGCTTCGACGGATATAGCGGTTCGGGTCGCGCCTGATCCGCAGTCGGTGCAGACGCCGCTGATGATGAAAACGGGGGATGGCCTGTATCTGAATATCCATGAAGCGGCGCTGATCGATTATCCTGCCATGCAGCTGCATGTGGACAGGTCGAAGTTTGTGCTATCGGCCGAGCTGGTGCCGGATGCGGTGGGTAACAAGGCTTATCTGCATGCTCCTTTTGCGACGCCGTGGCGGACGGTGATCGTCAGTGACAAAGCGACTGAGATACTTGCTTCGAAGATGATACTGAATCTGAATGAACCTTCGAAGCTGGTAAATACGGGCTGGATCAGGCCGATGAAGTTTGCGGGCGTATGGTGGGAGATGCAGACGGGGAAAAGTACCTGGAGCTATTCCGACTATGCGGATAGCGTATTGATCCCTAATGGCCGGCATGGGGGCAATACGGCGAATGTAAAAAGATATATTGATTTTGCGGCTGCGAGTCATTTGGGAGGGGTACTGGTTGAGGGATGGAATGTGGGTTGGGAAGACTGGTTTGGGAACTGGAAGGAAAATGTATTTGACTTTGTAACGCCATACCCGGATTTTGATATCCGGGAGCTGACGGCTTATGCAACGTCGAAGGGGGTGCAGCTGATCATGCACAATGAGACTTCGGGTTCGGCGACGAATTACGAGCGTCAGATGGATACGGCTTTCCGGTATATGTCGCGTTGGGGCTATCACTCTGTGAAGACGGGATATGTGGGCAAGATCATTCCAAGGGGTGAGCACCATGACGGGCAGTGGATGGTCGGGCATTATTTGCGGGTAGCACAGAAGGCGGCGATGTACCAGGTGATGCTGGATGCGCATGAGCCGGTGCGACCTACGGGTCTGCAACGTACATGGCCCAACTGGATGGCGTGTGAAGCCGGCCGGGGCAATGAATACAATGCGTTCAGCAATGGGAATGCGCCCGAGCATGAGACGATCCTACCGTTTACCCGGCTGATGGGCGGGCCTATGGACTATACACCGGGTATTTTCAAACTGCGGGGCTACTCCTCTGTTCCCGGGCGGCAGGTGCATACGACGCTGGCCAAGCAGCTGGCTTTGTATGTGACCCTGTACAGTCCCTTGCAGATGGCGGCAGACCTGCCGGAGAATTATACGGCGCATGAGGATGCGTTTCAGTTCATCAAGGATGTGCCGGTGGATTGGGATGACACGAAGATATTGGAGGCGGAGCCGGGAGACTATGTGACGATCGCGAGGAAGGAAAAGGGAAAGGGGAATTGGTATATCGGGGCTATTACGGATGAACATGGCAGGACGATGAATGTGGGGCTTGGTTTTTTGGAAAAGGGGAAGAAGTATACCGCTATTGTTTATAAAGATGGGGTTGGGGCGGACTGGAAAGACAATCCCGAAGCCTATGCTATCGAGGTGGTGACGGTGGATAGTGGGTCGAAGCTGATGATCAGGCTGGCGCCGGGTGGCGGGGCTGCTGTGAGCTTTACGCCGTTGTGATGATGCAGCGAGGGGGTGGGAGGGTCAGACGGTTTTGATCTCCATGATCCGTTGTTCGAACTCTTCGTTGGGGACGGTGGATTTATTTTTGATACGGGTCTTGTAGGTATTGATCGTGTTGACGGAGTATTCGAGGATGCGGGCTATTTTTTCATTTTCGTGGATGCCCATGCGAATGAGGGCGAAGATGCGCAGGTCGGTGTTGAGGAATTCGTTGTCTTTCATAAGGATCTTATCTTCTTCGCGGAAGAGATCGTTAAAGCGTGTGATAAAGTCCGGGAAGAGCTTCAGGAATACTTTATCGAAGTTTTGCAGGAGATCCTCTTTTTCTTTTTTCAGATTGGTATTGTTGACCAGGGTAATGATGTCTTCCCATTTCCGGTAGGCAATCTTTTGTTCGAGGGATTTCTTGAATTTTTCGATCTTGGCGAAGAATTCGGAATCGGCGTTGAAAAAATACCCGATGTATTCTTCTTTGATCTTATTGGCTTCGGAGAGTTTGTTATTTGTTTCTACGAGGCGCTGGTTAATGGCTTGTTCCTTGACGTGGGCTTCGGTGATGATGAGTTGGGCGGTTTTCAGGCGATGGACCTGGCGCATGACGGTAATGACGAGGACGATCACCACGAGCAGGAGGAAGGTAGCGATGATGGACCAGGTGAGCAGGATGCTTTTTTGTTCTTCGACGCGACTGACCTTTTCTCCTTCGATGAGGGGGAGGATGGCGCTGACCTGAACTTTACGTTGCCGGGCGCCATAAAAGATAGCGTCGCGGATGGCGATCTCGATATAGGAGGATGCGTTACGGACGTCCCCTTTTTTATAAAGCAGCTGTGCCAGGTTGAAGATGGCTGCGGTCTCTTTGGTTGAGGACTGGATGTCTGCGATAGCCGCCCTGATGAGCAGGATGATCGCTGAATCGGTTTGCCCGCTGGTGATATAAATATCGCTAAGGGTGGAAGTGGTTACTGCCAACTGGTGCAGGGTGAGGTCTGGCCGGCTGAGCAGTTGCCTGAAATCGGTCAGCGCGTCTGTCGGATGATTGGTTTTGATCTCTCTGAGTCCCTTGAAATAGGAATAATTGAATGTGCCTTTTGGAAAGAGCTGTAAGGCTGAATCCATATACAGGTTGCCTTTTTGTGTATAGGCTGGGGTATTGTATCTATCATTGTCAAAGTCCCCCAGGTCATAATAATAACGTCCCATGAGGGAATAGTATTCCGCCTGGAGGCTATCCGGCTCGCCCCGGATGCTGATCTTGTTAAGGGAATCATGGGTTTCTTTGAACATGCCGGAGGACAGCAGGCAAAACCCCAGTTTGAGACGGGCGAAGGTTATCCGGGTAGGATCACCCAGCTGCAGGGCTGTTTCCTGGAGCTGACGGGCATAGTTAAATGCGGAGTCATAATTATAGACCTTATTTTCTTCGTAGAGGAGGTGCGTGCCGTCGAATAATGCGGGTAGGTTGTCCCTTTTTATACCAGCCAATCCTTTTCGCAGCTCTTCAATGGTTTTGCCTTTGGCCGCGTCGTATTTCGGGGAGGCTTCGATAGCCTGGTTTAGCTGGTGAAGCAGGATGCTGATATTGTCCGGGCTATACTGGCACCAGGCAGAGGATAGGGCAAGGAGTAGGATCCCAGTCAGGATATTTCTCATAATCGTAGCAATGATGGACCAAAAATAGGGGAAAAAAAGAAGCCCAGATAGAAATCCAGGCCGTTGCTAAAATCCAATATCCTATTAAAAGCCGATTTATTCATAGCAAATTAAATTCCACTTCGTTTTAAGCGGAAATAGTCCATTTTTGTGTGGACGTGTGTGGAGGATAATCCTCACCAGGGGTGGTAAATTCTCAATTCAGTATTTTTACAAAATGATTACCGAAAAAGATACCGTATTTCTCCGGATGGCTATTGCGCTCGCCAGGAAGGGCGTCGAAGAGGGTAAGGGTGGTCCGTTCGGATGTGTGATCGTAAAAAACGGAGAGGTGATAGGGAAGGGTTGTAACGGAGTGACGTCGACAAATGATCCGACGGCGCATGCGGAGGTTATGGCGATCCGTGATGCCTGCCAGCATTTGGGGGATTATCAGCTAACGGGTTGTGATGTGTATACATCCTGTGAGCCTTGTCCGATGTGTCTGGGTGCGTTGTACTGGGCGAGGCCAGACCGGGTTGTCTATGCGGCTTCGAGATTTGAGGCGGCGGAGGCGGGGTTTGATGATGCCTTTATTTATACGGAGATCAATTTACCGGATGGAGAGAGGCGGATACCGTTTGTGCATGGGGTTGTCGAGGAGGGTATGGAGGTTTTTGCATTGTGGAGGGAGAAGGGGAACAAGAAGTTATATTAGAAAACGACCCACCGCAGGTGGGTCGTTTCATTAGAGAAGATACGATTATTTATTCTTTCTGCTATAGAGGCGCCATTCTTCTGAGCTGTTTGCACGAAGCGTGATGCTTGTATCAGCGTTCTCCAGTGTTACATAGTAGCTATTGCTTCCATCACCATTGAATTCGAACAGGTCGGTGATCCAGTAGCTGGCGTAGTCCCTTTTGAGGTCAAGCAGCAACTGGATAGGCAGCTGGGTTGACTTAATGTTGCGGGTTACTGCGAGCAGTTCGCCATTGTCCGTATAGAAGGCATAAAGTACAATGTCATTCATTTTAAAGGTCAGCTTGTTGTAGCTGTTGTTTGCTTCTATGCCCATCAATTCTGCTTTTTGGAAGTCCTTTTTGAAGGAGGCCTTGATGACATCTGTTTTGTCTGTGGGAGTAGCGAAGCTGCTGGTTACGCCGACGGTAAGGAGCAGGGCAACTGCGATGGCTACTTTCTTACTACTGTTAAGAAGAGTCTGGCTGAGTGAGGTGGTTGAGCGTTTCATATACTTAAAATTTTATTTGGTTTTTTACTGCTTGTTGACATAACAAAGATAGAGCTTTTAATAGGTACTATACAATACATAGTACATTGAATGGCATATTACCGGGTTGAGCGGTAAAAATCCAGGGATGAGTTGTGGCGGAATGTTTTTTTTGTTTCATATATCAATTTTTTGGTAGCCATTTGGGGTGTCTTTGTTGCCCCGCCGGGTTGTACTGACAGATGCCAGCAGGGTGCCACAAAAGCTCGACGTTGATAAACAGTGAGTTACATTTTTTTGGCGGGAGAGCATTGTTCGGTTTTGATCTGATGGGTGTTCGGTTTTGGATCGGGAGGGTACCGTTGAGGGAGTTGGTGGGATGTTTTGGTTGAGGGGGTGTGGGGAAGGGTATTTTGGGGTATAGTTAATGGGGCGAGGGTGGCCAGAAGAACAAAGTTTGGATTTGTGGGGATGGTCCTGGAGGGATGTTTTGGGTTATAAGAGGTCTGCCGGGTGTGTTCTTGGGTAAAAGGGAGTCCTTAGGGGTTGGTTAAGGATAATACTGAGCGTTCGAGATAGGTTGTTGGTAAACTTACTGTTATATGTAAGTGCTTCACGCTTAAAAAAGGTTTAACGATAAATTATTGTGTTAAAACATTTGTTAATATCCGTTAAAGACTCTAATTTTATTTCCAGCAGATCGGCATTTCTTAGCCCTTCTTTCAACCCTACAACGAGGGATCTCCCTCCAACCGCGCACTCTGATTATGTTTAGCTCCTATTATTATTACATTGCCATATGACGGTTGATGCTATGTGAAATGACCCCTACCATTTTACCAGACCCTTTTTTCACCTTGTCATAAACGAGGCTTCGGCCTGCGGCAGCTATTAAAGGCTGCTGCCCGGGATTTTTTTGTCCAGCTTTTGTGCGGAGCTGTTTGGCAGAGTTGTGCCCGGAGGGGCGAAGTGTGTCCATTAGTATTGCCGTTAATCGTTAAACTCATCCTGATGAAAAAAATTCAAATCTTTGGAGTAACTCCTTTTGAGCATCCTGATGTAGCGCTTGCGTTAGCCCTTGAAAAAGCGGATGCCTTTCCTGTCCTTCATCTGGGGCGTGACAGGATGGCTGCGGCTGCAGCATTGAAAGAACTATCGGATAAATGTAACCGAAAATTTGGCATTTGCCTCGTTGTGCCGTTGTGGGATGAGCTGAGTCTTCCTGATTCGGTGGACCTGGTCATTCTTCCTTTTGGGATGAAAGTGGGTGATAGTGTGCGCAAGGCTCGTCTTTTGTACCAGGTGCATTCGATAGCCGAGGCGAGGTCATTGAAAGATGCAGGGGGAAGGTCGTTGATCGTAAAAGGCAATGAAGGTGCCGGCCTGGTTGCGGATGAATCCTCTTTCATATTATTTCAACGGATCCAGCGGGAGATGCCGGATATGGAGATACTGGTGCAAGGGGGCGTGGGGATCCATTCCTCGGCGGCCCTGTCGGTTCTTGGTGCGGCAGGGATTGTGCTGGACAGCCAGCTGGTTTTGTTTGACGAATGCCGGGCGCCGCAGGAATTGAAGCGAGTGTGTCAAAGTCTGAATGGTAATGAAACAAAGGTGATCGACCGCTACCGGGTGCTGGTCCGGCCGAACTCACCTGTTTTGCCGATGGGGCAGGACATTGCCATATCAGGGGATCTTGTGCGGCGGTGTAAAAAGCTGGACAGGCTGGTCTTTGTGTTTCGGGAAGCGGTGCATGGATCTTTGAAGCAGGCGAAGGCTTCGCCGGTGATGGGGCCGGGCAATGCGCTGGCTAATGAATTAAATATAAGGTATCCTATTGCCCAGGGGCCGATGACGAGGGTGAGTGATGTGCCGGCTTTTGCGCGGAGTGTTGCGGAGGCGGGCGGATTGCCATTTGTGGCTTTGTCTTTATTAAAAGGGGACCAGGCGAGGGAACTGATAAGGGAGACGAAAAGGTTGATGGAGCGCCCAGGGAGTGGGGAAGTTGCGGCGAGTGGTCGCACAGAGGTGTCGGATATTGGGGGCGGGGAGACTTTGCCGAGGACGTGGGGGGTGGGCATACTGGGTTTTGTACCGCAGGAACTGCGGGATGAACAGATTGGCTATATCCTGGAGGAGAAACCTCCGGTCGTATTGATAGCAGGCGGGCGGCCTTCGCAGGCAAGACCGCTGGAGAAAGCCGGCATCAGGACGTTCCTCCATGTACCTTCGGAGGCGTTGCTGGATGTCTTTATAAAAGAAGGAGGAAGGCGTTTTGTTTTCGAAGGGCGGGAGTGCGGGGGACATGTAGGTCCTTTGTTCAGTCTTGTGTTGTGGGAAAAGCAGATAGCAAGACTTTTAGCCGAGGAGCATCCGGAGGAATTCGACCTGCTGTTTGCCGGTGGGATCCATGATGCCGGCTCTGCTGCTTTGGTTGCTGTCATGGCTGCACCGCTGATCGCACGCGGCGCGAGGGTGGGAGTGCTGATGGGGACGGCGTATCTCTATACTGAAGAGGCTGTCAGCACGGGTGCTATTGTAGCTGCATTTCAGCAGCAGGCGATAGCTCATTCGGATACGCTGTTACTGGAGACAGCTCCGGGGCATGAGACACGGTGTCTTAATTCTGCCTATGCAGACCTCTTCCGTGCAGAAAAGGAAAGGCTGCGGTCGGCGGGATCTGACAAGCAGGAGATCTGGTCGGAACTGGAAAAGCTGAATGTCGGCCGTCTGCGTATCGCTGCCAAGGGTCTTGACCGGCGGAACGATGGCATCGTGAACGTCACCGAGGAAGAGCAGCTGGCTTCGGGAATGTATATGGTCGGCCAGGTCGTTGCCCTGCGGGATCGTGTGGTATCCATGGGGGAATTGCATGAAGCCGTAGGAGAAGGGAGCCGCAGGCTGATAGAGGCAGCAGAATTACCACAGTTACCGCAGTCGTCTGGAAAAGCGCTGGACATTGCCGTTATCGGGATGGCCTGTATCTATCCCGGCGCAAAAAATATTGAAGAATACTGGCGGAATATCATATCGGGGAAGGATTGTATCACAGAGGTGCCTGATGAACGCTGGAATAAGGAGCTGTATTATGACGCGACATCGACGAATGGGGATAAGTCTCCTTCGAAGTGGGGAGGGTTTATTCCCAGGATCGATTTTGATCCGATGGAGTTTGGCATACCGCCGCAGTCGCTGGCGGCTATTGAGCCCTCGCAGCTGTTGAGTTTGCTGGTTGCCAGGCAGGCGTTGGAGAATGCGGGTTATGGGGATGGGCGCGATATTAGGGGGGGGCGGGAGAACGTCTCGGTTATTATCGGGGCCGAGGGAGGGAATGATCTTTCCAATAGTTATGGATTTCGTTGTTTTTTTCCGCAGGTCTTTGGGGAGATGCCGCCGGAAGTCGATCAGGCATTGCCCCGGCTTACGGAAGATTCATTTCCCGGGGTGCTGGCGAATGTCATTGCCGGCCGGATCACCAACCGCCTTGACCTTGGTGGCCGCAACTATACGGTGGATGCGGCTTGCGCCTCTTCGATGGCTGCTGTAGACCTGGCCTGCCAGGAGCTGATCCTGGAGAAGTCGGATATGGTTCTTGCCGGGGCGGTAGATCTGCACAATGGCATCAACGATTATTTATTGTTTTCCAGTACACATGCGTTGTCGAAAACCGGGAGATGTATGACCTTCGACAGTTCTGCCGACGGTATTGCGCTGGGTGAAGGAGTCGCTATGCTGGTGCTGAAGCGGCGGGAGGATGCTTTGCGGGATGGGGATACGATCTATGCGGTGATAAAAGGTATTGGTGGAAGCAGCGACGGGAAGAGCCTTGGGCTGACCGCGCCCCGAAAGGCCGGACAGGAGAGGGCTCTGGAGCGAGCTTATAGTCAGGCAGGGTTATCACCTGCAAGGGCGGGTCTGATAGAGGCGCATGGTACGGGTACGGTGGTCGGAGACAAAACGGAATTGAGCGCACTGACGGAAATGCTGACCCTTTCGGGTGCGACGATGGGGCAGACACATCTGGGATCGGTGAAAACGCAGATCGGTCATACGAAATGTGCGGCAGGTATGGCGGGTCTCATAAAGGCAGTTCTGTCCGTCTATCATGGGGTCAAACCTCCAACACTGCATCTGAGAGCACCCAATAGCTACTACCGGCAGAATAGCAGTCCATTTGCATTTCATACGGAAGCTGGTTTGTGGAATGAATCCTCAAGGGTGGCTGGCGTGAGTGCGTTTGGCTTCGGTGGCACCAACTTTCATGCGGTAATTGAAAACGAGGGGCAGCCCGATCCGTCCACGCCGGTGCTTTCGGTATGGCCGACGGAGCTGTTCGTTTTCCGGGGTGATAGCTACGAAGATGCGATGGAATTGCTGAAGATGGTTCGGTCGGTGCTGATAAACACTGAAACAATAAAATGTCGCGACCTGGCTTACACGCTTGCGATGTACTCCGATAAGAAGGTGCAGCTGTCTATCGCAGCCGACTGCACTGACGACCTGTTACTGAAGATGGATCTTGCCTTATCCGGCGCCGGTGCGCGGGGGCTTTTCCCGCTGAAGCCGATGGATGGCAAAACAGCATTTCTCTTTGCCGGGCAGGGCAGCCAGCACATCAATATGGCGAGGAGTCTGTTTGTACTCTTCCCTTTTATGAGAAAACTATTGCGTCAGTACCCGCACTATGAAAAAGTGCTTTTTCCTGATGCCGTATTTGATGAGGCGGCCCGCAGGGAGCAAAAGGAACGTATCCGGGATACGCGGATGGCGCAACCTTTATTGGGTATCGTGGATTATGCCATCGCCAGTATTTTGCGGGAATGGGGGATCGAGGCCGACATGGTGGCGGGGCATAGTTATGGTGAATTGCCGGCATTGTGTTATGCGGGTGTTTTTGATGAGGAAATGCTGGTACCGTTGAGTGAGAAAAGATCAGGGGCAATATTGGATTCTACCGGAGAGGATAAAGGGACGATGGTCGCGGTAAACGTAAGCGGGGAAAGGCTGGAGCTGCTGCTGCCTGAAGGCTGTGGAGTTTACCCGGTGAATCACAACTCGCCGAGGCAGTGGGTGCTGGCGGGTGGCACTGCGGCTATAGAGCGCCTGGTCGAGCGTCTTAAAGAAGAAAAGGTTTCGTATAAGCAACTGGAAGTTGCCTGTGCTTTTCATAGTCCGTTGCTGGCGGGGGCGCGGGAGCTGTTTCTGAAGGCGATGTCGGACATGGCATTTGTCGAACCTTCCCTGACGGTGTGGTCGAACACGACGTCAAGAGAGTATCCTTTACATGCTGATGCTATCCGGGAGCGACTGGCGGATCACCTGGTGAAGCCGGTGTTGTTTGCTGAAGAGATAGAGCACATGTATGCTGCGGGCGCGAGGATCTTTGTGGAAGTGGGGCCGGGCAGGACCTTATCCGGGTTGACGCGGGATATTCTTAGCCGGGATGAGCTGATCTTTCATACGGAGGAGCCGGGTGGGCTTAGTCATTTGTTGTGGCTGGCTGGCGCCTATATGGCTACGGGAAGGAATGTACGGCTGGAGAAACTATTTGAAGGCCGGGATGTGCAGATGCTGGATCTGCGTGTACCGGAAAAGTTTAAACGGAGCAGTACGGTGTGGGTCGTTAATGGTCAGATGGCGATGCCTGCTGTCGGTGTGCTGCCGGCTCACGGGGCGTTGCCTATTGTGAAACCCCTGAACCTGCAAATGGGAGCCGGGACGCCGGCGGCGGCGGCGGGTGGTGCGCCGGCCGCGATGAGTGGTGCTGAGCGAATGGTGGAAGAATATTTAAAGAATATGCAGTCGATGATACAGGCTCAGCGGGATGTGCTGATGACGTATCTGGGACAGAATGCTCCGGCGATGGTGCCTGTGACGGGTACGGTAGCGCCGGTTACGGCTGCAGCAGCGTCAGTTGCAGGTCTGATGGCCCCGGTAGTGCAGGCTGTGAAACCGATCCCGGTGGGTATTGGGGCCAGTGCGCCGGTGGCGATTGATGTAACGGTGGAAAACGCAGTTGTGGTAGTAGATATAAAAGCAATGTTATTGAAAATAGTGAGCGATAAGACGGGTTATCCTTCGGACATGCTGGACCTGGACTCGGATATGGAGGCTGATCTTAGCATTGACTCTATCAAACGCATGGAGATAATTGCGGCGTTGAAGATGCAACTGGGGGCTCATCAGAACAATGAGGAAGATATAACGGAAAGGCTGGCGTCTGTAAAAACATTGCAAGGGCTTATCAACCTGATCGGGGGGATGGAGAGCGGGCCGGTGGAGGAGGCCAAGAAGATCATTGAAGAGGGCTTTGTACATGAGAAAGAGGAGACGCTGGTGCGGCTGCGGTTTGAACCGAGTATTTCAGGCATTAACCGGAGCAGGGCGGAGTTGCTGATGGGAAAACATTTTGCCATTACCGATGATGCCGGGATGGTCTCCGTCACGTTAAAGAAACTGCTGGAAGCGCATGGTGCCGCTGCGACGGTGATCTCACCACTGGATAACCTGGATGTCTATGAAGGCCTGATCCTGCTGGATCTTTCCGCTTTGCCGGATCAGTCTGCTTCGCGGGGCCGGACGAATATACACGAATCATTTGCGCTGGTGAAGAAGCTGGATATGAGCAAGGTCAAATGGGTGTATGCGGTCTCGATGCTGCGGCATTTTCAGGGCTATCAGGGATTTCTGAAAAGCCTGAATAAAGAATGGGAGGATACTGTCTGCAGGGCGATAACCCTGGACAGCGAACTATCTCCTGAAAAGATCGCTATGCTGATCGTGGACGAGCTGCTGACACTGGATGACCAGCCTGAAGTAGACTATCATGCTGAAAGCAGGAAGACGATGAGCCTGGTCCCGGCTGAACTGACCATGGGGCATCAGGCTGACATCCGGCTGGACAAATCTTCTGTAGTGCTGGTATTAGGTGGGGCGCAGGGGATAACTGCCGAGCTGATGGTCCGGTTCTCAAAAGAATATCCTTGCCGTTATGTTCTTGTAGGCAGGTCGACTGATCCGAGGGCTGACAACATATCGTATGAAGCACTGGCTGGCAAAGAAGCTATCCGGGAATCGCTGATCAGGGGCGGGCAGCTGAAGAATCCGGCAGAGATCGAAAGGAAGGTCGAGGAACTGTACAAACGCCAGCAGATAATGAAAACCATCAGGGCGTTGGAAAACAATGGGGCGACGGTGGACTATCATTCCCTGGACTGCCGGGATGAAGAAAAGCTGAGCGAGCTGGTGCGTAAGCTTTATCAGCAGTATGGCCGGATCGATGGAGTGGTGCATGGCGCGGGCTTGCTGGAGGACAAGCTGGTCCGGCATAAGACGCCGGAGTCCTTTGAGCGGGTCTTCTCTACCAAGGTCAACCCGCTGCGGGCGCTGGCGACGCAGCTGAGGGCCGATACACAATTTGTCGTACTCTTCTCCAGTGTAGCATCGGTCTATGGGAATCGCGGGCAAACGGACTATGCCGCTGCCAACAGTGTCATGGATCGATACGCACGGGAGCTGAAAAAACAGATCAGCGGGAAGGTGCTTGCCATTAACTGGGGACCGTGGAAGGGAACGGGGATGGTATCACCCGCCCTGGAACGGGAATATGAGCGCAGGGGCATATCGCTTATTCCGCTGGCAGCAGGCATGGAGACTTTTCTGAACGAATTAAAATATGGTAACGAGAACCAGGTGCTGATCATGGCGGGTCAGACCTTTTAATCCTTATCGATATGAAAACGAACCGAGATATAGCTATTGTCGGCTTGTCCTGTATCTTCCCCGGAGCCGGTGATGCGGAAACCTTTTGGTCGAATATTGAAAACAAAGTAGATGCTATCCGGGCTGTTCCGGAAGGGCGAATGGACGGGGTATTCTTTGACGCGACGGTCAAAGAGGTGGACCGGTTCTATTGCCGGCGGGGTGGGTTCATAGATGAGTTTGCGGCTATTGATCCGGCGTTGTTCGGTATACTTCCGGTGTCGGTGGAAGGCACAGAACCAGAGCAATTATTGACGCTG
Organism: Puia sp.; assembly: GCA_035492595.1. GTDB lineage: Bacteria > Bacteroidota > Bacteroidia > Chitinophagales > Chitinophagaceae > Puia. The sequence continues at coordinate 51,778 of DATJJA010000183.1, read as the reverse complement.
CGTCTGGCGCACCAGGCATTGATGGATGCGGGAGTGTGGGAGCGGCGGCTTGCATTGGACAAAACGGGGATCATCATCGGTAAGGGCAATTATACGGGACCGGGCGCCACGCGAGCTATCGAGATCATCCGAACGGGACAGCAGCTGGTGCAGTTGTTGCGGGAGCTGGCGCCTACGCTGAGTGGAGCGGAGCTGGACAGGATCAAAAAAGAATTCCAAACAAAGAAGGGGCGTTTTGCTGCAGATACTGCGATGGGCCTTATTCCCAACCTGGTGGCTTCGCTGGTATCCAACCGGCTGGACCTTGGTGGACCTGCTTATACGGTGGATGCTGCATGCGCCAGCTCGCTGGTGGCGGTGGACCAGGCTGTACGGGAGTTGTTGAATGGCAGCAGTGATCTTATGATCGCAGGTGGTGTGCATGCCTGTCAGAATGCGCCGTTCTGGAGCATTTTCACGCAGCTGGGCGCCTTATCGAGGAATCAGCAGATAAGGCCTTTTGACCGCAATGCGGATGGGCTGCTTATTGGGGAAGGGTGTGGGTTTATTGTGCTGAAGCGGCTGGAGGATGCGATCCGGGATGAACATCGCATCTATGCCGTTATCAAGGGGGTAGGCATAGCCAGTGATGGAGGGGGGAGCAGTGTGATGAGTCCTTCGACGAAGGGGCAGACAAAGGCTATCCGGCGGGCATGGGAGAATGCGGGCTTGGAGCTTTCGGAGCTGGGGTATATTGAAGCGCATGGGACGGCGACGCCATTAGGGGATAGGGTTGAGCTGGAGACTTTGACGATGGTGTTTGGGGGTGCAGTGAAAGCCGGGGCTGGATCTGGCGCAAGGGGTGGCGGCGTGAATGGATCTGGCGCGGGGGTTGGCGGCGCGGTGCGGAAAACGGGGATCGGGTCAGTGAAGTCGAATATCGGTCATGCGATGCCGGCAGCGGGTATTGCGGGGATCATAAAAACTGCGTTGGCCTTGTATCATAGGAAGCTGCCACCGACTTTACACTGTGAGGAGCCGTTGGAGGCGATGAGGGACTCGCGATTCGAGCCGGTGCGGGAAGTGGCTGATTGGAGGGAGTCGGGGTTACCGATGAGGGCTGGCGTGAATGCGTTTGGTTTCGGGGGGATCAATGGGCATGTGGTGATGGAGGCTTATGGGGCGCCTGTTAAAAAAAGACATGTTGGAGAATCGAAGTTAGACAGGCCGGTGGTGTTGGCGAGGGCGACTGCGGAGGGATTGATAAAGGCATTAAAAAATAAGGAGACAGATCCGGGGAAGGGAGATTTTCGGATCGTGTTGTTTGATCCGGCAGAAGAGCGGATTGCGAGGGCTATTAAGATCATTGAGCGTGGGAAGCCGTGGCGGAACAGGCAGGATATATGGTTTACGAATGAACCGATGGTGTCGGGAGGAGGGAAGATTGCTTTTTTGTTCCCGGGACTGGACGGGTTGTCGGGGGGGGAGGTTGAGACTGTGGCGGAATATTTTGGGATAGAGAATGAGGCGGTTGCCAGCGAGCGGTTGGCTGGTGGTTGGGCCGCTGAGGGGGTGGCTGGTGAACAGGAAACGGTGATCGGTTCTGCCTTGCGGTTGACGGAGCGCAGCCGGGTATTGGATACGGCGTTGAAGCGATTGGGTGTGCTGCCGGACCTGAATGCCGGGCATAGTGTAGGAGAATGGCTGGCGGGGCGGTCTGCCGGATGGGCGACGGAGGAGACGGTAGATCAATTATTGCAACAGCTGGACAACCAGTCTTTCGATATAACGGGTGTGGGATTTTTGGCCGTAGGGTGTGGGTATGACCGGGTTGATCCTATGCTGGCGGGGATAGATGATATCTATCTGTCAAATGACAACTGTCCGCAGCAGGTGATCCTTTGCGGGACGAATGAGGCGATAACGAAGCTGATGTCTCTTTTACAGGAGAAGCAGATCTTCCACCAGGTGCTGCCGATCCGATCGGGGTTTCATTCCCCTTTCCTCAAAGACAGGATGGATATTCTTGTGGGCAATATGCACAATGTCCGTTTCCAGCGAATGAGGATACCACTGTGGTCTGCCACGACGCTTGAGGTGTATCCCGGGTCGGAGGAAGCGATCCGCGAACTATGTGTAGCGCATCTGCTGCAACCGGTACGATTCAGGGAACTGACGGAGAAGCTATATGATGAGGGCGTGCGGGTATTCATACAGGTAGGGTCGGGTGGGCTGATGGGCTTTATCGACGATACGCTGAAGGGGAAAGAATATAGTTCTGTCGCGGCTAATGTCTCTGCGAGGGCGGGGCTGGCACAGTTGCAGCGGGTGCTGGCCGCTCTATATATAGAGGGAGCGGTTGTCGATATGAGTTTTTTGGGGGTTAAGCGGGTTGCTGGTGTCGGGATGCAATTGCAACTGGGGTCGCCGCTGGTCTGCGGGATGGAGTCGCTAAGGGGCAGGGCAATGGAGAGAGCCGGAGCGGCCGAGGCAGATGATCGGAAGGGGGCAAAGAGATTGGATGGCGCGGGAGTGACGGCTGTGGAGCGAATTTTTTTGGAGACGATGGCGATGTTGTCGGACAGCCAGGAGGAGGTGCTCACGCTCTTTAGGGAAAAGGGAAGAGAGACTGTTGGGATAACCAGGAAGCAGGCTGTTGTACAACAGCTGAATATTTCGCTGGATACTCATCCTTATCTGATAGACCATTCGCTGGTAAGGCAGCGGGCGGGATGGCGGGAGGTAAAGGATATGAACCCTGTGATCCCTATGACGATGTTATTTGAGTTGTTTGGGGAAATAGCAGAGGAGCATGCGCCGGGGAGGGGCCTGTGGAAGATGAGGGATATAGAGGTCCTTCAATGGATGAATGTCGCTGTGCCATTCAGGGAGACGGTGAAGGGAGAATGGAAGGGGGATGATCTGCTGCTGCTGGACCTGGACCGGTTTGCTTCTGCTGAGATGATTTTGGGGGGAAGGCTCCCGATGAGTGAGTCGGGGGCGAGGGGCAAGGACGAGACCAGGATCGGGGTGAGTGAAGATATAGGAGAACTGTTGCCTGCAAAACCGACGGTGGAGCAGATCTATGAACAACACATGTTCCATGGGCCGGCCTACCAGGGGATCAGGGAAGTGGTGGGTATAGGAAAGAAAGGGATCAGCGGTATCATTGAAGGTAGTACCGGGAAGGGCTCTTTACTGGACAATGCCGGACAATTATTTGGATTGTGGCTGCAAATCATCCTTGAGAAGGACCGGATCGCCTTCCCTGTCAAAATAAAGGAGATCGAATTTTATGGTGACCGGCGTGATCAGCGGGGGCGTTTCGAATGTACCTGCTGCCTGACCAGCTTGAATGAAGGATTTGCCACTGCCGACTTTGTGATCAAAAGGGAGGGGCGTGTGTGGGCGGTAGTAAGGGGATGGCAGAACAGGCGGCTGGAGATAGATCAGCAATTCTGGGCAGTGAGCATGTCGCCTTTGCAGAATTTTTTATCGGAAGAAATAGCGCCGGGCGTATTCTATTTTCACAATGCGTATACCCGGGTGATCTCGTGGGACCTGGTTGGTAAGCGTTACTTCAACAGTGCTGAAAGAGAAGCACTTGTTCTTATGTCCCCTGCGCGGAAAAAGGAATGGATCATCAGCCGGATCGCCGCCAAGGATGCGGTCCGGGCGCAGGTGCTGCGCTATAAGAAAGAAGGGTTTTACCCGATCGAGTTCGAAATAAAGGCCGATGAGAAGGGGCGGCCTTTTCCATATGGCGCCGGTATGGGATCGGTACACCTTTCCCTTGCTCATAAGGGGACGGATGCGGTAGCTATTGCAGGGTATGGCTCACCGGTTGGGATCGACATAGAGACGATACAGAAAAGGGATGTGGAGTTTATCGACGCGGTGTTTCATCCCGAGGAGCTGGCGATGGGCATGGCGCCGGGCAATGAGGGGGCTGGGGAGCCGGGAGGTATGGACCTGGCGGAATGGACGACAAGGTGCTGGGTTGCCAAGGAGGCTTATGGGAAATATCTGGGGCTGGGTCTCCGGGGGGACCCCAAAGCATACCGTATTGAAGAGGTCAGAGGGGATGTCTTGCGGATCAGGGATGTAGTCATTAAAACGATCAAACACAAAAACTATATAATCGGATGGACGCTGTAATGTCGACGCCTTCACAGGCCAATCATGAAATCTTTATTGTACTAAAACAATTTATCGGAGAGGTGATCGGACAGGAATTTGCCGATGAGCTGGAGATCAAGCCGTCGAGCTCGTTTACAAAGGACCTGGAAATGGACAGCATCGAGATCGTAGCTTTCTCTGAAAAGGTAAAAAAGCATTTTGGACAGCAGATCAATTTTACGGGCTGGCTATCGGGAATGGATATCGATCAGCTGATAGGTCTTACCATTAATGACATCATAACCTTTATCCGGGAATGCCATTCATCGAAGTAAAAGGCCGGAAGGTCCATTACCAGGAATTGAACAGAGGGGCGCGGCGAACGGTGGTGCTTGTTCACGGGATGCTGGGCAATCTTGCGGTATATTATTTCCGGATAGCGCCTCTGCTGGCTGAGTATTTTCATGTCGTCCTTTATGATCTGAAAAGTCATGGTCTGAGTGAGAGGGTAGAAGAGGGATATGATCTGGATTCGATGTCGGATGACCTGTTTGGATTAATGGAGGTCTTACAGTTACGGAAGGTGTTGCTTGCCGGATATAGTTTCGGAGCGCTCATCGCATTGAAGGCGGCGGTTCGGCGTCCGGAGCTGATCGATAGTCTGGTTATCATAGAGGGCCCCGATCCCAGCGATGAAGAACCGTTGCGGATAATGATGGAATATTCCAAAGAGGCTTTCGACGAATGGCTTGAGGTCACGGGGATGTCGATGGGGAGACGGCAGCTCGAGCGGCATCATCAGCAATATGAGTTCATTTTCCAGCGGACGACGATGCAGGACGATGTGCAGAAAGAGAAGGAATTCTTTTCGGGAGGGGAATTGGCTGGGATCCCGCATAAGACGCTGCTTATTTATGGGAAGGAATCGGACTGCGTAACGGCGGGACATCTGCTGGCGAGCCGGATGAAGGATGGGCGGCTTTTGCTTGTGGACGGAGATCATCATGTGCCGGTGCAGGAGCCGGATATGATCGCCGGGGCACTGTTGGATTTTTTTGGGCATTGAGGGCCTGGGATGGTGAGTGTTTGGGAAACGATAAAAATATTCAATGGCTATGAAATTTGCGTTTGTGGTTCCGCCGCTTGCGGGTCATGTAAATCCTACCCTGGGTTTAGGAGCCGAGCTGATACAACGTGGACATGAGGTCGCATGGATCAGCCTGGATGAGACGCTGGAAAAGCTATTACCTGAAAAGGGGCGTCTCCTGCTGATAAAGGAAAAGGGGGGAGAGGAGCATCGGGACAAAATATCACAGAAGAACGTATATGGCGTAGAAAGCATCCGGTTCCTGTATGACGATGTGCTGATCCCTTTGAACCGGCATATGTCGGCGGGCATCGAGAGTTGGGTAGACTGGTTTCGCCCGGATGTCATCGTCAATGATCATCAGCTGTTTGCGGGTGCTGTCGCAGCGTGGAAGAAGGGGATACCCTATGCTACTTCGGTGACTGCCCCTGCTGCGGTGAAGATGATGGAGGATCTGCCGGGTGTACATGAATGGGAGGTCCAGCGGATAGTCGCCTTACAGCAGGAGTTGGGTATTAAAGGGGACCGGTCTATCGCCTGTTCGGAGCAAATGGCTCTGTTGTTCACTTCACGGGAATTTTTTGGAGAAATGGAATTGCCGCCTGCCTATCAGTTCGTGGGGCCGGTGGTCCGGCGGCCTGTTGCAGGGGGCGTGTTTGACTGGGAGCTGTTGCGGCGGATGGAGGGAAAGCCCAAAATATTGATCTCTATAGGCACTACGTTCGATCACAGCCAGCAGCTGGATTTTTTTCGAAAGGTTGTGGCTGCTTTTGGGGAAGAGTCCTTGTCGGTGATATTGGTATCTGATGAAAGTTTGCTGGAGGCGTGGCCGGAGAATTTTTTGGTACAGCGCAGAATACCGCAATTGGAGCTGCTGCAGCACCTCGATGCGGTGGTTTGCCATGGGGGGCATAATACGGTATGTGAGACGCTGACGCATGGATTGCCATTGGTGGTATTGCCGATAGCCTACGATCAGTCGCATGTTGCGAGCCGGGTAGTTGCGGCGGAGAGTGGAGTACGCTTGAATTTCAAACGATTCAAACCGGCTGATCTGCGAGACGCGGTGTGGGATATACTGAGGGAAGGAAAGTACAGGGATGCGGCGGGAAGGATCGGGGCTTCTTTTCGGGCGGCGGGGGGAGTAGGAAGGGCTGCGAATTTGCTTGAAAATCTGATCCGATAAATATTATATATCCATGGCAAAATTCCTATTTGTTGTTCCTCCTTTTTTTGGGCATATCAGTCCGACGTTGAGTGTTGGCGCCGCTTTATTGAGCCGGGGGCATAGAGTGGTATGGGTGGGGCTTCGGGAAATACCACAGGGGCGGGTACCCGCGGGTGGAGAATTTATAGTTCCGCACCAGGTGCTGCAGGAATATGAGGCCGACCTGGAGTGGATACTGAAACGGCAGGATGACGGTCCTTCGATCGGTGGGGCGGAAGTGTTGAAGCTGGCGCTGGAAGAGACGTATATCCCGTTTGCCCGGATGATGATGAAAGCGTTGCCGGAGATAGTGGAAGAGTTTGGTCCCGACCTGATCATCAACGACTGCATAAGCTTTGCCGGCGCCATCTGTGCCTACAAAATGGGTATCCCCTATGTGACGACCACTCCTGTTCCGCCGGACGTCATGGGGTCGGCTATGGATATGCCAAAGATCCGGGAATGGCAGGAGGGGCTGATACTTGGATTGCAGCGGGAGTCGGGGATCTGTGTCGACTTCCCCATCATTCATTCCGACCGGATGAATATCGTGTTCACGTCCCGTGAATTCGCGGGTATGACCGAGCCGCCTGATATGATGCAGTTTGTCGGTCCGGTGCGGGGACGGCCGGATGACGGACCGTTCGACTGGGACCGGCTGGAGCGGGCGGAAGGCCCGAAGGTGTTCGTCTCGTTGGGGACATTACTGGTGGATATCCGGAAGGCGTATTTTCAAAAGGTCGTGGAGGCGTTTGCCCGTGAGCCTGTCACGGTGGTGGCGGCTACCGATGTGGCTACGCTTCCGGAGTGGCCGGATAATTTTATTGTACAGGCATATGTTCCGCAGTCGCGGGTCATGGAGAAAATGGATGCGGTGATCTGTCATGGCGGTTTTAATACGGTTAACGATGCTATTCTGCATGCGTTGCCGATCCTGATCACGCCCATTGCGTATGATCATTTTCACACGGCGGAACTGATAGAAAAAGCGGGCTGCGGGCGCAGTATCCGGTATAAGCGTCTCAGGGCGAGTGACATGTGGCTGACGGTGAATCAACTGTTGAAAAACGATACCTACCGGCAGGCCGCCGTGCAGATGAGGGATAGTTTTTTGAGAGCCGGGGGGAGTGAAAAGGCGGCAACTTCACTGGAGGAGGTTGTGATATGAAGCGACAATTATTTTTCCTGGAACGCATATTATATGGGGATGGAAGTGCGCCGTTCAATGGGGTGTTTGCGCTGAAGGTAAGAGGTGTGCTGAAGGCGGAAAGATTTGTCAGCGCATTGGACCAGATACAGAAAAAACATGCGTTGCTTCGGGCGTGGGTGGAAAAGGATGAGAAAGGTGTGCCCTGGTTTGTGGTGCATGAGGACATACCAGCCATTCCGTTGCGAATGGTTTTGCGTCAAACGGATGAGGACTGGATAGCAGAATCGAAAAGGGAGCTGGGGAAAGCGTTTGAGACGGGACGCGGACCATTGCTGCGGGTCATCTGGATGAATGGCGGCATGGTCTCGGATATAATACTGGCGTTTCATCATTGTTTGTGTGATGGAGGATCTGCATTGTCGCTGATGCGGGACTTGCTGTTGTTGTTGGATGAGCCTGGCGCAGATATAGGCGTGACGGATGGCTGGGTTACGATAGCTGACTTATTGCCGGCAGACAGCCAGGATGCCGGGAGGATAGTGCGAAAGGCAAAAGGTGTGGCTGCTCTTTTACGGGCCGGCTTGTCTTTGGGAGCATTGTTAACGCATTCGAAAGGGAAGGCGGGGATATCCCGCAGTGAAGATTATCTTCTGCACTGGAAGATGGATGAACAGCTATCGGCTGCTTTGCTTCGGTATTGCAAGTCGATCCGGGTGACGGTCAATACGCTGCTCTGTGTAACGGCACTGGCTGCTTTTCGTGACGTTCGGGGCGAAAAGGCGCGTCGGAGGGTGACCTGCCCGGTGGATATCCGTCGTTACCATCCGGCAATAAAAAAGGATATGTTGTTCGCTTTTGGCCTTGCTGTTTCGTTATCGTTGAAGAAGAAGCGCGGTGATATTTTTTCCGGGCTGCTACAGGAGGCGCAGCGAATAATGACGGATAAGCTGAGTAAACTGAATGCAATCGAATTTCTGCTGACGATGGAATATTCTCACGCTGCATTGGGAGATATGATAAAAGTGCTGACCTATGGCAAACAGGGGGATGACCTGATGTTCTCCAATATGGGGAAGCTGGAGATCCCGGAATCGTATTCTTCTTTTGAAGTCGAGACTGTTTATAGCCCGGCAGTCATCGGGCCGTTTGGGAATCCTACGACGCTGGTGGCCACGACCTATAGAGGTCAGCTGGATATCAGTTTCATATCGAACCGGACTGTTTTGCGGGAGGAGGAGGCGTGTGCGATAAGGGATAAGATGATGGAGTTACTGGAAGAGGCGGCGGAGCCGATAGTATCGAGTGAGACAAACTACACATTATGAGCACATTTACAAGAAGGCTGATCTTAGGGGAAAGGGTTATGTATGCGGATGGGGCGAGCCCTGTCAATTGTGTGTTTACGGTGAGTGTGAGGGGAGAAGTGAAACAGGAAAAGCTGCGGTTTGCGTTGAACAAAGTGCAGGCCAAACATCCGTTGTTGCAGGCGCAGATAATCTGGAAGGGGGGGAGGCCGTGTTTTGTGGGAGAGGATGCGGGGGAGATCCCGGTGCGGGTGTTGGAGCGGAAATCGGGAGACGAATGGCAGAAGGTGACCGAAGAGGAGTGGGGGCTGCCTTTTGATGCAGGGAAGGGGCCGTTGGCGAGGGTGGTGTGGGTGAGGTCGGGCGGCAACCGCGATGAAACGGGTGCGGAAACGGTTTCAGAGCTTGTCCTGGTCTGTCCGCACTGTATCTGTGATGGAGCTACAGGAGTGACACTGATGCGTGAGATCCTGGCCGTGATGGATCGGCCGGAGGAGATGATCGGCGACTATCCCGTATTCCGATCGGTGAAGGAGATCATTCCGCGCAGCCTGCTTGCTGACAAGGGGGCCAGGATAAAGGCTTATTTACGTAGTCTTGGTCTGAGGATATTGTTTTCGCTGCGGCCTATCCGGAAGACGGGGGAGGAAGGGAAGAGCTACGTTATTCGCTGGCGGCTGGATGAGGCGACTGGCGGGGCTCTGATCGAGCGGTGTAAGTCGGAGGAGGTGACTGTGCATGCGGCTTTTTGTGTGGCGCTGCTTGGGGCATATAGGGAGGTGAAGAAGGAGGAAGCGAAAAATAAGGTGATCTGCCCGGTGGATATCCGTCGTTATGTGCGGGAGATCAGGAAGGATATGATGTTTGCGTTTGCGCCGATAGTGGAGTTGAGTGTCACTGCGGCGGATGGGGAGGGTGAATCGTGTGTTGCGGCGCCGGGTTTTTGGGACCGGTGCAGGAAATTGAAAGGGGAGATGACGCAGAAGATAGATACGATAAATGCGTATGAGCTGTTGCTGCATAGTGAGTATTATCATCCGGTGGCGAAGAAGTTGATCCGGTGGCTTTGTTCCGATGCCGGAAGCCACGACTTTACATTTTCGAATATGGGGCGGGTGGACATACCGGAGGAATATGGGACATTTTCGGTGGAGGCCGTATATACGCCTACTGTTGCTTTCCCCTGGCGAAATCCAACGACGGTGGTAGTGAGTAGTTTCAGGAGGCGGATGGAGTTTGCGTATGTTTCGAATAGCGGTTTTTTGCCTTCCATTGAGGCAATGGCTATTAAAGAACGGGCGATGGCAATGCTGGCTGAGGTAACACAGGCAATTGAGCAGCCTGTCCGGCCTTTTGCTGTTGTTGTGCCGGTTGATCTAAAATGATCTTCTTCAGCGTTTGGTTCAATATTTCGGGATGGCTTACTACAAAGTTATGGTCTGCTTTTTCGACGATATGTGTAGGCTTTGTTAAGCTGATAGGGAATATTTCATCGCGGGTGCCGTGGATATGATAGAAGCGTTGCGGCACTTCATTGTTTTCCCAATCCAATACTGCGGTGATCGCCCAGCGTATGAAGCGGTCGTCTCCTGCCCGGATGATATCAAACATAAGACGCCTGTTTTCGGCGGAGTGCTTAACGAGGGCATGTTTTGCCGTGGTTGCGGCTTTAAGGAAGGAGGGGGATACCAGTTTCCCGAGGCCTAATTTTCCTGCCAGCTTAAAGTAGCGGGGAAGATGGGCCTTGACCGGGATACTGCTGATAATGATGGTGCAGACGGGGTCGAGGCGTTTGGCTATTTCGACGGCCATCATTCCGCCGAGGGATAAGCCGATGAGGATGAATGGTTCGGACTGGTCGATCTGTTCAGAAAGGCGGAAAGCGTAGTCGCTAAGTTTTTCATTATCGAATGGGTTGATCCAATGTATGTGGGAAGGGGTGTATCCTTCGGGTAAGAGGATATGCGTGAAAAGGCGGTAGTCGGCGCCGATACCGGGGATAAAGTAGACTTTCAAGAGTGTAGTATTTGTCTGCTACAATTTACATCAATTTTTTTGATTCTTGAGTCGGCCGCATCAGAGGCGGCGATCGGATTCCTGGATGGGAAGATCGTTGATGCTGGCGTAGCGTTTCTTCATGAGGCCATTTTCGTCAAATTCCCAATTTTCATTGCCGTAGGCGCGGTACCATTGTCCGTTGGCGTCGCGGTATTCGTATTCGAAGCGGACGGCAATACGGTTGTCGGTGAAAGCCCAGAGTTCTTTTTTTAGTTTGTAGCTGAATTCTTTCTGCCATTTGCGGGTTAGGAATTCCACGACCTGCTGGCGGCCATTGATGAATTCGGAGCGGTTGCGCCACTCGGTATCGATGGTATAGGCGAGGGATACTTTTTCCGGATCCTGTGAATTCCAGGCATTTTCCGCCAATTGTACTTTTTGAATAGCTGTTTCGCGTGTAAAAGGCGGAAGAGGATGTTTCTGTTCCATGAGTTGAGTATTGAGTGATATTGACTTTCAGATGTCTGTGTAAAATTAACCTTACCTGTCTATGGCCGGATGGCATAATTCAGGGATTCTTTGGTATTAAACAAGTAAACTGTGCCATAAAACAAATGACGTGTGCCGTGTATCCGTTGACCGGGTCTGTAGCTTTGTGATGTAATTCAACTTGTAATGTCAAAGGATCGTTGTTACCATCTTGTGTATCTCGGTAAAAGGGATGTGATCGTCATCTGTTTTTCGGAAGATCTTTTCCGTGGTTTTCTGCACGATCCTGCCTATTTCGACAGGTTCTCTTTTTTCAATCGGGGGAATTGGGCCTGCCAACTGAGAGGGGAGATCCGGCAGAGAGCGGAGGGATTGTTAGAGGAACTTTTAGAATTAAGCAATACAAAGCTGGATACATCGATGGATCTTACAAAGGTGGTCATGTTGCAGCTGTTAATTACAATAGAAGAGGCAAAAAGAAGTATCTTAGCTCCCGGTAGTTATTAAAATGATTGTTTATATGATGGCGCCTATCATATTTTACAAGAATTTGTATCATACCTATAATACGCTGGATCTGCCGGTCGGGAATATCGATCCGTCCACGGCCTTCACCATCAAAAGACCTGGAGTCGCACTATCGTGACCTGGTGAACGGCTTCTTTGGAGATGCGAGGGCATGGCTTTCCTTGTTTGAGACTGGATGTGTTCCAGGCTTTTTATTGATTTTGTTTCTCATCGTAGTTGAACATCCATTGAATACCGAATTTGTCGACCAGCATTCCGAAGTATCCGCCCCAGAAGGCTTTATTAAGGGGTACGAGTACGGTGCCGCCGGCGGCGAGTCCGTCGAATAGTTTATGAGTTTCGGCTTCGCTTTCCGGGTTTACGGTAATACTTACGTTGTTGCCGACGACCAGTTTGGGGCCCATGCCATCGACGGCGTCTGTCCCCATGAGCATGTTTCCTTTCCCGACGGGCAGGGCGATGTGCATGATCCCATTCTGCTGTTCGGCGGGCATTCCCTCGCATCCCGGACTGTCCTTGAAGCGCATGATCGTCGCAAACTCGCCGCCGAGGACGGATTTGTAAAAATTAAAGGCTTCCTCTGTGTTGCCGGGGAAGTTGAGATAGATGTTAAATGCTGGCATGTTGATAGTTTTTTATACCTATAAAGCTAGGGCAAAATATTGGAGCGGAAAGGTGGAGAATGAGACTTTCAGAGGGGCGATTGCGACAATTTAGCTGACCCTCTTGATGATAAAACCGTTATTTACTGTGTCCATTCCAATCTTCGGATAGTATTCCATTGCCGTCGGGGCTGCCAGCAGGAGCAACATACAACGGTCACCTATGGCTTCTTTGGTCAGCTGGACCAGCCGTTTGCCAATGCCTTCTTTCTGGTATTCTTTTCTGATGGCCAGATCGGAAAGATAACAGCAGTAATAAAAGTCTGTCAGGGCGCGGGAGACTCCTACCAATAAGGGTCCGTCCCAGGCGGTGACGATAAGATTGGAGTGACGGTACATATTGGCGATGCGTTCCGGGTCATTGGTGGGACGTTGCAGACCGGAACTGTCGTAGAGGTCGATGACTTCGGCGGCGGTGGGAACCTGGCCGGTTTTGTATTGAATATTCATGCTTTTTTTTCTTCAAAAATACAGTTCATAAGGACTACCTTTAGCATCCAGATATAATATATCAAGTAGTCCAGCATGCTACCTTTCGACACTCTTCTTCCGATAGACAGGACATTGGCTTTGCCGGTTTACCAGCAGGTTGCGCAGGCGATGGTTCAGCATATCCGCAATGGGGTGCTCAAGCCGGGGGTTATGTTACCCGGCACCCGTGAACTTGCCGGCGTTTTGAACCTGCATCGCAAGACGATAGTTGCCGCTTATGACGAGCTAACTGCGCAGGGCTGGATCGAAGCTGTTCCCAGAAAGGGTTTTAACATCAGTTCCCATCTGCCTGAGATCAAGCCGCAGCGATGGAATAAGGCTTATGCTTTTGAAAAGAAGATGGCGGCGCCGTTTTATCATCTGACGAAGGATGGCTTTCTCTTTCCTGTATTGAGCGTGCCGCCGCCGAGACTGATCATTGACGACGGGCATCCTGACAGCCGGCTTGCTCCCATGGAGCTGTTGGTAAGGGAATACCGGAGCCGGCTGGGTAACAGCGCTTCGAGAAAGCAGGTCTCCGCGAGTCTGGTGGCGGGGGCTCCGCGGTTAAGGGAGGCTATGGTAAGCTATCTGGCGGAAACGAGGGGGATGCAGGCGGGCGTTGCGAATATCCTGATCACGCATGGGGCGCAGATGAGTATCTATATTGCCGCGAGTCTGCTTGTTAGGGCGGGGGATCTGGTGATCGTGGGTGAGCCGGGTTATTATATTGCCAACCAGGTGTTGGAGAGTCTGGGAGCTAATCTGCTGCGGGTGCCGGTAGATGAAGAGGGGATCGATGTGGATGCTGTGGAGAAGATGTGCCAGCGGCGCGGTATTAAAATGCTTTATCTTATTCCGCACCATCATCATCCGACGACAGTGACTTTGAGTCCTGAAAGGCGGATGCGGCTGCTGGAGATAGCGGAGAAATTTAATTTTGCGATCGTGGAAGATGACTACGATTATGACTTTCATTATTCGTCTTCGCCTTATCTGCCTTTGGCTGCCAGCAGTCATAACAACCGGGTGATATACATTGGTTCGTTCTCCAAGTCGTTGTCAAGCTCTATCCGCATAGGGTTTATGGTCGGGCCGGAAGATTTTATCTCGCAGGCTATCTATCTCAGGCGGATGATCGAACTGAGGGGCGATAATAATATGGAGGATGCGTTGGCTGTCCTGATCCGAAACGGGGATGTAGGGCGGCATTTGAAAAAGGTGAATAAGATCTATGAAGCGAGGCGGGACCGGCTGTGTCTGCTTCTGGATTCGAAACTTGGGGATGTTGTACGTTACAGAAAGCCGTCGGGGGGAATGGCGGTATGGGCTTCTTTTGGGAAGAAGTATCCGTTGAAGGCTGTTGCAGAAAAGGCGGCGAAGCAGGGGCTATATATCAGTAATGGGCTGATATATAATACGCATACCACGGTATATAATTCAGTTAGAATCGGGTTTGCCGGATTGACGGAGGAGGAGATGGGGGAGGCGATCGGGGTTTTGGCGGGTTGTGTGTAAACTCCGGCCTGGCCTCTATTCTGGCTGGTTAATCGGAAAAGTGACGACCAGCTTACAACCCTTGCCCGGTTCAGTAATGAAGGCGGCCTTTCCTCTATAAAATTCGGCCCGGCTGATGATATTGGATATACCAATACCTTTGCTCCTCGCTTTTTGCTTGTTATTGAACCCTATCCCATTGTCCGTGATGGTAAGGGAGAAAACTTTCTTCGTTTCAGACATGGTAATATGGATATCCGAAGCGTTTGCATGTTTTAGAATATTATTCAGCTGTTCCTGGAAAATCCTGAAGATATTCAGCTTGAACTTCTCGTTCATTGTCTTTTCCATAGAAGGGTGCAGGGTAGAGTGTATTATCACAGGGTAGACTTCCATGGTGTCCTGAATGACATCTTCGAGCGCCAGGCAAAGTCCAAAATCTTTAATAGTATCGGTTATTAGTCCTTTTGTCAGTTTCCTGATCTCTTGTATAGCGGAGAATGTGTATTCGGAGGAGTGTAGTAAATAGATCTCGCCGTTCTTTATATCCTTTCGTGCCATATCGAGATATAACATGGAGGTCCCCAGTAGCTGGTTTACATTATCATGCAATTCCTTTCCAAGATCTGATCTTTCCATTTCCTTGGCATCTATCACGGCTTCTATTATTTGTTTTTTTCTTATCCGGATCTCCCGGTCCAGGATTGCCTCTAGTTTTTGCATCTTACTTATATCATGGATCACGCCGATCATCCGGATAGCTTTTTCATCATTGTTCCTAACGATGTTTGACCGGATTATGACATAAGCCAGTGATCCATCCGGGCAGATAAATTGAAAATTGTCCTCCCAGTTTTTTTTATCAGATTCGAAGATGTTGTTGATCTTCTTTTTCAGAATATCTCTTTCCTCAGGTAGAAAGAATTCCATCCATTCTTCATAACTGACTTTGGGTTTGGGCAATTTATACCCAAAAACTTTTTCATAGCTCTTTCCAAAGGTGATCAGGTTAGTGCCAATATCCCAATCCCAGGTTACGTCGTATGTCGTTTGCCCTATCGATTTTATCCAGTTATTACTTTCCGCCTGGGAAAGGTCGGACTTTGACCGGGCAATGACGATATTATTGGCTACAGACCTTTTATTTTCCACGTCAATTTTCTTTTGTGCCGAGAGTCTTTCTCTTCGATCCATTATACTTGTTATGGAATGGTCAATACCACCGGCATCTTTAAATACTACGGAAGTGATCTCACAGGGCCATAGTTTGCCGTCCTTTCTTATTATCGAGAGGTCGGCCTTGGCGCTGCCCTCAGCTGTTCTTTTGTGGAGCATTGTTTTATAGCTCTCTTCGGAGATCTGGAAAATGTCATTCCTTTTCCTGTTCAGCAGTTCCTTTTTAGGATAACCGAGCAGTTTGCAGGCAGCCTTATTGGCCCTTATGATCCTGCCATCCTCAACAATCGAAATGATGTTTGGCTGTAACGAATTTTCAAAGGCTTTCTGAAAGATATGGTCGGGGGGTGTTGTCATTGGGTTTAGAGATCGACGGCGTGCGAATCGATATAGTTTTTCAGGGAAAGCATATTTTTTAAGTTAAGCTTGCTGAGTATATTATGGCGGTGGACTTCTATGGTTTTTACAGCTATTCCTAACGCAGCTGCGATCTCTTTAGAAGACTCTCCTGCACTTAACAGGCCCAGGACCTGTAACTCCCTGTCCGAAAGCGAATTTATGCCCTGAGCTTTAGAATTATCCTTAACCGTTATTTCCGAAAGCAATTTTTTTACTTCCTGGCAAACAAAGATCTTTCCATTACTCACTTCGTTGATCGCTTCCAGCATTTCGGAGCGGGCGGAATTCTTGGTCACATACCCTTTTGCTCCCAAGCGAAGCAATTTTTTTGCATATGCGGGTTCGGAGCGCATTGATAAACCTATGATCTTTGAAGCAGGAGAGAACTTACGGATCATTTTTAAAACTTCAAAGCCGTTGACTGGCTCCATATTAATGTCCAGTAAAACTATATTGGGTCTTATATTTTTTGCCATTTCAATGGCGAGCCGCCCATCTCCGCATTCTGCTACTATTTCGAGGTTTGGGACGGTACTCAGCAAAGAAGACCATGTTTCCCGGATGAGCGTGTGATCGTCTACGATCATTATAGATGTTTTTTCCAAAGGCTAGATTTATAGGTAAAGGGAACCGAATATCAAATAGTTGTGTTTATTGAGGTTATATATGAAAGTAATGTATAAGGTAAGTGTTTATTTTGATTCGCGTGGTTAAATCCGTGTAGATACAGAAACTAATAGTTGATATATCCGGACAGGTTAATGTTATATGTTTGGAATAAAGAAAGAAGGAGGTATGGTAAAATATTAACAATCAATACTTTGGGTGATGATTGATGAAGTAATCCTAAAATAACAGCAATTTTGGAGAAATGAGATGGCGTTCCTGGCCGTATATTGGTTTAAAAAAATGAAGACAATATTTGACCAAACGACGAGGGCTGAACTGATCAGGAGGATCAATCTGCTAGATGATGAGAGCAGGGCTCAATGGGGCAGGATGAATATTTACCAGATGGTAAAACATTGCCGGTTATGGGAAGAGATGATATTGAGGCGGAAACAGTATAAACAGGCATTTATCGGGCGGCTGTTTGGTAAAATGGCTTTGAAAAGTGTTCTAAAAGATGAAAGTCCTTTAAAAAGGAATACCCCCACTCTTCGCGAGCTTAGAATAACAGAGAATGGGGCTGTTGATTCCGAGAAAATGAAATGGATCGCCCTAATTGAAGAATATGCCCATTTTTCGAACGTGGATTTCGTGCATCCTTTCTTCGGTAGAATGACAAAGGATCAGATCGGGTATTTGGCTTACAAGCATACCGATCATCATCTCAGACAATTCAATAGTTAGAATATGATCACCAAATAAACACATGTAAGCATCTATGTGCTCGATCAGGCGAGCGCTTACGACTTTTACACGAAGAAACCTGGGTTTAAGGTAATAACGGATGCGCCCTCCTGGTTCTCGCTTGCGCAGCTGGAGAAATAATGAGGAAGCGATAGCTGTGCCGGTTGGGAGCCAGGTGAGGTTGGGCTGAAAATACCAGTGTTCCGGCTGGGTCGGTTTTTAGTTTTTTAAAGGGTTTGCCATTTATAGAAATGGAGTAATCGGTGCCGGGCTTTAGGTTATTTACCTGGTATGACACGTTTTGTTGTTTGTTTTGGGCGGATTGGGTCCAGTCGATCTTTTCCTGGTTCCAGGTATTTATATCAAGGGTAAGTTGGGTATTGGGCAGCATAGTAAGTTTTAGAGATGTTGTTTCGGTGTTGCCATTAAAATATGAAAGGCTTGTATCCGAACCATAAAAGCCGAAATTTGTGGTTGAGGTAATTTTATATCGATCGTTCGACACTGTATACTTATTCATGTCGAGGCCGATGGACAGTTTTTGACCCCTGAAATTATAGGTAAGTCTTGTACCCGATAAAGCTTGTGTGATATGCGGGTCTAAATAGAATCTGTTATATAAGGGGTTGATGCCATAAATCGCCTGGTATAAGCCAACGACAGAGAGACTATTGCCGGACAGAATATCGTCTCCCAGCCCATTCTGCTTTAATCGACCGTAACGCTGAAAGGCCAGTCCGTCTTTTGCATATTGAGCCAGGACATTGTTTACATATTTTAAGGCCAGTTCGGGTTTGTAAGCCGCGTAGGCTTTTACCGCAATGGAGCCCCAGGATAAAAACAGGTCGCCATTTTCGTAATTTGGGAAGGGGAACTGCCAATCATTCCCTTCTCCGGGGTTATAGGTATACATACAAACCGGCCAGAAGAAGAGCTTTTCCTTTTGCATTTGGATCTCGATATTGTCCAGGATCGTTGCCTTCCTGGTATCGTCGTCGCAAATGCCATAGGCGATCGCCATGAAGTTGACGGGTGTAACCATATTATTACCGTGGATAGATCCATCTTTATCTCTCCAATGGATATAACATTTCTTTTCGGGGTCCCAGAAGCCACCTTCGGCGATGGGTCTGTTAAAAGTGGTTTTTAGTTGTTCTGCGTAATGGTGGTAGGAGGCTGCTTTTCCGGGGTCGCCTAATTGCTTTTCGATAGCGGCCCAGAGAACGAGGGCATGGTAGAGTTTCGCGTTCACGAAGGCATTCTCGTAGGAGGCCCAGATAATATCCAGCCAGTCGCTGCCTCTTTTCTGCCGATGGCTGTCGGTTATCATTTCTACCAATCCGTTGTTGTTGCTATCTCTTTTTAAGATCCAATCCAGGGCTTTTTCGCAGGATAATTTGTGTGTGGTGACCCAGGGCAGGTCTCCGGTCTGATCGAAAAGTTCCGCCACGTTGGAGACGAGATCGGGGTTGGCATCCAGGAGATAGCCCCACTGTGCCTCGTAAAACCCTTCTTCATTGACTTCGCCTGTCATCATGTCTTCGTTGCTGTAGGCCCATCGCGGCCAAACCCTTCCATCCGGTTTGATGGCGTTGTCGCGGTAAAAATCGAGGCATTCCCGGTAGCCTTTCAGATAGCTGCTGTCATTTATCGCAAGACCGAGCTGTGCTATATATTGTTCGTGCAAACAGATGGGGCCATAGGGGGTGTGCCAGCTATTTCCGCCGAAGTGCTGTTTGTCGATAACACCTATCCTGGCGATGGTATTCAGGACGGCGCTGACTTGTTTTCCATTGATCCCGACCAGATCTCCCCGACCATAGCGGTCATTGAAGTCGAACCAGGAGAGTGTCAGGCTTTGAGTGGTTGTACCGGCTTCCATTTTATAGGGCGCCCAGACATCCGAACCGTCGCGAATAAATCTTCTTCGTTGTGTACCGGAGTCATAACGGGGAAGCATTTCTTTTGGGGAAATGCCGATGGAATAGGCGAGTTTGTCGTCTGCGGTGCGGTTGTAGTCCATTGCGACCTGATGGCCGGGCGCATCCACGGAGACGCTGAGTCCGTTGCCCGTCGTACTGTTCCAAAATTCCGAGGAATGGCTATGCACTCCGTAGGTATCCCCTCTTTTATTAAAGAGATAGAACCAGGCCAGGCCGCCATAATCCTGGTAGGCCCCGTCCCAGGTGCTGGTATCGTGGAAGACAAAGACCGGGAGCGCTGCTCTTTCCACTGTAATGGGCGCGGATGAGCTGCGGGTTATATTGAACCTGATGGTACTATCTGTCAGGTGAAAGGTCCAGCTCTCGCTTATGGTAAGCCGGGTATCTCCGTATACGATGCCGGTGATGGAAATCGAATCGGCATTGGTTTTTACGGAAGGGTCGGATGAAAGGTGCAGGGTGGAGTAAGCGGCGCCATTGGCTTTGATGGCTGAGTAGATGCCAGCGGGATCATCGATGACTTTCTGACCGTTGACGATCAACGATGAAATTGCTGCTTTGTGATCGTAATCGAGTATCAGGCGGAGCTTTTTATTATTAAATTCTACCTTTTTATTGCGGGGATCGTTGCTGATCTTTAGCGGGGGCTGTGCCCGGGGGGCAGTAACGATAAATACGAGAAGAATCAAAAGGCCGGAGCGTAGTTGGAATTTCATTACCCCTAAATTACAAAAGATTTAGAGACATCCGGGGGGCGTCGGGTGATGAGCAGGATGATCGACAACATGACCAGGAAAAGCCCTATTGTAAAACAGAGACCGATCCGAAGGCCAAAGCTATCGGCCAGGTAACCTATCACCGGGGGGCCGACAAAAAAACCGCTGTATCCGATGGTGCTGGCGATGGCGATGCCTGCTGCCGGTTCGATCCCTTTTATATTCCCTGCTGTTGAATAGGTGAGGGGTACCACATTGGACAGGCCGGCACCTACGAGGAAAAGTCCGATCAGCACGGCGGGGGCATTGACAAAGAGCAGAACGATGGCCAGACCGGCGATGGCGGCAAAACAGCTACAAAATAAAATGGTCTTTTTTCCCATGGCATCGATGAGCCGATCGCCGAAGAGGCGGCCGATCGTCATTGCGGTGGCAAAGGAGCCGACGGCCAATGCGCTGAAGGCTTTTGTTTTGCCTACGACGGTATGCATATAAATGGCTGACCAGTCGACCATGGAGCCTTCCCCGGTCATTCCGCAAAAGCCAATGATGGCGATGAGCCAGATCAGGAGGGGAATCCTTTGCCGGTGACCTTTTGCTGTTTGTTGTTTTGCGGAGAGAGGCTGATCCCGCAGGATGACGGGTGATACGAGGGCCAGTGCGATGAAACCTGCGATGGCTACCAGCAGCAATTGAGGACGAAGGGGGTAATGGTAATTGGCAAACAACGCCCCTGAGCCTGCACCCAGCGCCATGCCGATGCTATAGGCTGCATGAAAGGAAGACATGATCGTTTTTTTGTACGCTCTTTCCACGAACACTGCCTGTCCATTCATCGTGATGTCCATAGCGCCTGAAAAGAACCCGGTCATCAGAAAACTGATCCGGCCGATCCAGATATTGGAGGAGACAGGGATAAAAGGAATGATGCAGCAAAACAAAAGCCCTGAAAAGATGGTCAGCCTGCCGCTGTTATATTTGGTTGTCAGCCAGCCGGTGAGCGGCATTGCCACCAGGGCGCCGATGGCTGTCATAAAAAGCAGGGTCCCCAGGACGCTGTTGGAAACCCCGAAGAAATCTTTCAGCTCCGGTAGGCGGCCGGTACAGTTGGCGTAAACGAAGCCATTGACAAAAAAGTAAACGATAACGGCTATTCTATATCGAAGGTGCTTGTTCATGCGGTGAATTCTTGTTGGACAAAGATCCTTGCCGGAGGGGTGTATTTATTTCACCTGTTTTTCCAATAATTGCACTAAATTGTCTTATTGGAAGCACTGAAGGATAAACAAATGCATGAAAAAAGCAAATCTTGAGAAGATAGAACCGATAGAGGGCTCCTCCTTTTTTATGGCATACAATAAGGAACCATTGTTATGTCATGAGGATTTCTGGCATTTTCATCCCGAATTCGAGATCGTGTATGTGCCGCATGGGAGCGGAAGGCGTTTCGTCGGAAATAAGGTCGGCCGGTTCGAGAATGGCGACCTGATCCTGCTGGGGCCGAATATTCCTCACAATGCCTTGAACTTCGGATTTGAATCAACAGGCTATGAGGAATATGTCATCCAGTTCAAGATCGATCAGATCGAGAAAATGGCGGAGATGTTCCCGGAATTTGTGCGTTTCGTCAGCTTACTGTCAAAGGCCAGATCGGGTATCAGCTTCAATGGGGAAGACAAACACCGTATCGGGAAGATGATAAAAGAAATGTATGCGCTTTGCGGTTTTCAGCGTCTGATCCAGCTATTTGTCGTGTTGAGGGAGATGTCGTTGATATCCAATTTTGAAGATCTTGAGACAAAGAAATTCCTTTCTGTCAATGCCGCCTATGTCAAACGCATCGAGCAGGTTTACCAGGTCATACAAAAGGCGTATCAGAATGATCTTTCTACGAGGGAGATCGCGTTGGAATTGTCGATGACGGAAAGCTCCTTTTGCCGGTTTTTCAAAAGCGCCACGGGAAAGACCTTTAAAGAGGCATTGACGGAAGTGAGAATTGAGAAGGCCAGCGCCCTGCTGCTGCATTCCGATCTGTCTGTGGCCAGTATTGCATCCCAGTGCGGATTCAATAATGTGTCACTCTTTAACCGGTTCTTTAAAGAACTTACGGAAATGACACCCAAGGACTACCGTCGATCGATCCGCGGCGTAATTTATACGTCGGGGGATACGTCGGCTGATGCGGGAAAAACATATTAAACAATCAACTTTGAATATTTTGAATCCGTTAGAAGAAGCAATAGGGGCCACGGATATTTATCTCGTGGATCAGATCATGAAAGGCAGGTATAGGAAGGACGACACCGTTTTGGATGCAGGTTGCGGGTCTGGCAGGAATCTGCATTGGTTCATTCGCAATAATAGATCTATTTATGGTATTGATCAGAGTGAGGAGGTTATCCGTGACCTGTGGGGGCGGTATCCTGCGGTGGCGGAAAGGTTCTATCGGTCAGCGGTAGAGAAGATGCCTTTTGAAAATGATCGTTTCGAGCATATTATCAGCAGCGCGGTATTACATTTTGCAAGGGATACCGAACATTTCAGGCAGATGATGGGAGAAATGGTGCGTGTTTTAAAACCTGCCGGTTCGTTATTTATCCGAATGACGTCAGATATAGGCATCGAGGATCGGGTGCAGCAGGTAGCTGGCGGCGTGTATCGGATACCGGATGGGTCGAACCGTTTTCTGCTGACGAGGGGCCTGTTGGCAGATGTGATGCAAAGGAATGGACTATCTTTTCTGGAACCGCTGAAGACGGTGAATGTGAATGATATCCGGTGTATGAGTACGGTCGTCGCGGTTAAAGTGTCCGGGTAGGTCCTCAGAAGATCCCGCCATCGGCGACCATCATAATTTCCCCTGCATGCTTCTGCTTATATGCAAAAATTTCCTGCCATGTACCAGGATCCTCCGCGTTCTGTTTGGTGAGGAATAGGTATGATCCTTTCTCTTTTGCTTGCTGTAATAAGCGAGGATTGATGCAGCGGTAATGGTCCCGATCCTGCTCCTGTTCTCTTTGTTGTCGAGTACGACCAGGGTATCTGTATGGTGCCGGCCCATCAATTCGGCAGCGAGGCTGGCATCGTCGGATGCAAATATAAAAAGCTGATCGGCTTTATTGGATGGGACAACGGGGGTTAACAGCTGTTTTACGGTCTGTCCCTGCAATATGTCGGGTTCGTAGGAATCTGGTGTTCTGACTCCCCGCCGGATAATTTTTTCGGTCATGATACTTCCTTTCATCAGGAAGAATGAAATAAAATAAGCGGCTACACAGGCCCCAAGTATTGGAAGCAATCCATTGGACTGCCCGGTTGTTTCCAGGGCAAAGACTATGGATGTCAATAAAGCTCTTGAAGCGCCTGCGAACATGGCTGCCATCCCGACCAGGGCGGCCATTGCCGGATTTATGTCAAGGAAGGGGAAGAAATGTGTGGCTGTCATTCCCAGCAATGCTCCTACGGCTCCGCCGATGGTAAACAGTGGAGCGAGGGTGCCACCGGAAGTGCCGCTGCCCAATGCGATTACCCAGGACAAATATTTGAGCAGGCAAAGAGAGAGCAGCAGGGTCAAAGACCAGGAGCCACTTAAAAGATATCTGATATTATCATAGCCGACGCCCATGGTGTGTGGGGCGAAGTAACCAATTACACCCACGGCGACACCGCCGATGGCGGGCCACCACATCCAATGGATCGGTAGTTTTTCGAAGAGGTCTTCTACGGCATAGACTGACCTGGAGACCAGGGAAGCTATGACCCCGATGATGAGTCCGAACAGTACATAAACGATCAAAGCGGACTCTGATGGCGCAGCGACAGTTCCCATATTGAACACCGGCTGACTGCCAAACAATAATATGTGCATTCCCGCTCCGGTGACGCAGCCTAAGGCTACCGGGATGATGGACCGGGGAGAAAATTCAAAAAGGAGCAATTCCACCGCCAGTAAAACTGCCGCAAGCGGGCTTCCGAAGATGGCTGCCATACCTGAACAGGCGCCGGCCGCCAATACGATCTTTCGTTCGCTGGAAGAAATGTGGATCCATTGACCAGTCACAGAACCAAAAGCGCCTCCTGTCGCGATTATAGGCCCTTCGGCGCCAAATGGTCCGCCTGTTCCAATAGACAGGGCTGCGGACAATGGTTTTAAAAATGTTATGGCCGGGGGGATCCTGCTATCATCGAGGATGATCTTCTCCATGGCTTCGGGAATGCCATGTCCTTTTATGGCTGTGGAACCGAACCGCGCCATGAACCCAACGAGAATACTGCCACCGATGGGGATCAGCACTACGAGCCAGCCCAGGTGGTTGCCTGCTGGAGAGGCCGGTTCAAAAGATAACCTGCCGTGAAAGGACAGATTGGTGATCAGGTCGATGAGAAACACCAAACCTTTGGCGATGAAACCAATCAATATCGCGTTGGCCATCACCTGGAGACTTAAATAGAATACCCGCTTGTTTACCAGAGCCTTACGCATGGAATGTTGTTTTTGCTTTAAAATGCAAAGGTATTGTCTTTGCAATATAAAACAAGTGTTAATGGTTTGTAATTGGTAAAAAAGATTGTACAGGCAATGTTTTTGCCTTATTATTGCGTTATGCAAGAATTCCCGTGCAATCTGACCGATTGCTTTTTGTGCAGGCATAGTATACCGGAATGGAAAGCGGTGATCGCTCTGAAAAAAACAACCCTACATATAAAGCGGGGGAAGCAGCTGTTTGCGGAAGGCGAGAAGGTAAAAGGGATCTTCTTTATCTATTCAGGATCTGTCAAGGTTCACAAGCAATGGATCAAAGATAAGGATCTGATACTCCGTTTCGCCAAAGCTGGCGATATTGTCGGACATCGGGGTCTGGGGGGTAGTGAGAACTATCCTGTTGCGGCTACTGCCCTGGAAGATACAGAAGTGTGTTTTATCGATAATGAATTCCTGGAAGCGATACTCAGGACCAATATATCTTTTACCTACAAGTTAATGTATTTCTACGCTTCTGAGCTAACGAATGCCGAGCGGCGTATGCGTAACCTTGTTCACATGGAGGTAAAGGGCAGGATTGCGGATGCTTTGCTGGAAATAGCTCTTTTCTTTGGTGTGACGAAGGACAATTATATCGCCGTTACTATTACCAGGCAGGATATTGCCTCCTATGCGGGTACTACTTATGAGACGATATTTAAATTCTTTACGGAGCTGATCCGGGAGAAGGTCATATCCACCTCCGGGAAAAGCATCAGGATCGATGATGCTGATAAATTAAGGCAGTTTGTATCAATTCCCGGGTAAGGATCATTGCTTATCTTAGCCCGGCTTTCTCATAGCAACCGGAGATCAATGACTATTTTTTTGTTATCTATAGGCGCCCTTGTTCCTTCTCTTGCAGGATGGGCGGGCACTTTATCATATCTGATCGCTTATTCACTGCTGAGCTTCAATAAACTGAGAGCTGATCAGCCGCTGTATCATATACTGAATATCCTGGGGGCGGCGGGGCTGACCTACAATGCCCTTGTGCTCAAAGACTATCCGAACATCATCGTCAATATTGCCTGGGCCATGATAGCCAGCTGGGCCATTTTTACAATACAGGAACGGAGGAGAAATTAAGCAATGAAATGGCCTGTTTTTTATACTGCATCAGTTTCTGCTGATATTCCTTTTTGTCGGTAACAAGGCTTAGATAATAGTATGCGCCATCGACCAGCACAAAGATCAGGTCGGCTGTGTGTGCAGGGTTCTCTACGGTGAGGATGTCCATTTCATTACAGTCGATGATCAGCTGTTGCAATCTCTCGCGCAGTGTGTCCAGCAGCACCTTGTATTTATCTTTTATTGTCTTATCACGGAAGGCAAGGGAATAGCAGCTATATGACACGCTGTCGTCAAACAGGGTATTCCATTTACTTGAGAAGATATTGTCTATGACCCGGAGCAGCACTGTTTTGGGACTGGAGGACTCTTCGGCCGGCACTTTGTAGATCAGCAGGTATTTGTCCAGGATATATTCGATCAGACCGTAAACAAGATAATCTTTGCTTTTGAAATAATGTACGACCAGGCTGGGGTTGATATTGATCAGCTCTGCTGTCTTGGCGATGGATGCATTCTCGAGCCCTTCTTTTTTAGCGACTTTGTAAAATGCTTTGATGATCTCTTTCTGTCGGGTGTCTTTGAGGCTTTTTCTTCCCATATGGTATCTAAATAATATTATTCGACGCAAATATATGATTGAGGGCTAAATGAACAGCGGCTGACCTAAAGTTAAGTTTGTGTAAAGTTGTCATTAAGGATATATTAATTGAACGTTCATTCAATCTAAATTATTCTTTTCTTCCCATATTTGCCCACGGTTTTTTTAACAATTTATTCCAAAATATAATCTGCAATGAAAAAGATAGCGTTCGCTATATCTTTATTAGTGGCTTTTCACTATGCCGGATTTTCTCAGACAAGCAAGCTGACGGGTATTGTCCGTTCGGCTGCGGACAGCAGCGTCCTGGCCGGAGTTTCTATTGAAGTGAAAGGCTCAAAGGGAGGGACGGTCACGAATATGGATGGACAATTTTCCATCACTGTCCGGGAAAATACCGTACTGGTATTCTCTGCCGCCGGTTATGCTTCCCAGGAAGTGCCGGCGGACGGCAGGACCCGCCTCAATTTGTTTTTGCAGCAGAGCGAAAAGGCCCAGTTGAGCGAAGTTGTCGTTACGACCGCGCTGGGGATAAAAAAACAGCAAAAGACCTTGGGGTATGCCGTTCAGGAAGTCAGTGGGGAAAGCATGAACAAGAGCCGGACTCCGACGGCAACGGGCGCCCTGACGGGCAAGGTAGCCGGGCTGAATATTTCCAATACTACGGATCTTTTTCAGAATCCCACTATTACCTTGCGTGGCAAGACTCCCCTGATCGTCATCGACGGGATCCCCGATCCCGATGCGGACCCTTTCAAGCTTAATGCGGACGATATCGAAAGCGTTTCCGTGCTGAAGGGAACGGCTGCAGGAGCCTTATACGGTGCATTGGGAGTAAATGGCGCGCTCCTGTATACCACGAAGAAAGGGAAGAGAAGTGTATTGAATGTAGAGGTCAACTCTTCAACGATGCTTCAGTCCGGATACACTGTCGTACCCAAGGTCCAGACCCAATATGGCGATGGGGATCAGGGTAAATATGCCTATGTAGATGGTTCCGGTAACGGAACGGAAGGAGGGGGCTGGATCTGGGGGCCTAAACTGGATCAGAAGGTGGCCGGCACTCCCAGCGGTTTTTATGAGACGACGCAGTACAACAGTCCGGTGGACCCGGTTACCGGGAAACTGGTGCCCTTGCCCTGGATCTCAAGGGGTAAGGATAATATCAAGAATTTCTTCCAGACCGGTCTGCTCTCTACCAATAGTGTTGCGGCTACTATCGGCGGCGACAAGGGCTCATTCCGTGTTTCGGCTGCCCATATTTATCAAAAGGGAGTGGTGCCTAATACAGGGCTCAACAATACTTCCTTCTCCGTAGGGGGCAACTATGCGCTGTCGTCCAAATTAAAAGTCGAGACCAAGCTAACGTTCAACAGGGAGTATTCCAATAATTACCCTACTGTCGGATATGGACCACCCAATATTTTGTATAATCTGCTTTTATGGATCGGGCCGGACATCGACATCCGGGATCTGAAGAATTACTGGGTGAAGGGGCAGGAAGGACTGCAGCAGAGGAATTACAATCTGTCCTGGTATAACAACCCTTATTTTGTAGCCAATGAGCTTCTCAACGGATATAGAAAGAACAATATGTTTGGTCAGGCGACATTCGACTACCAATTGAGCAGGGATCTTTCCTTAAAATTCCGAAACGGTTTCAATCAGTATTCCATCGATCAGGATAATAAAGAACCCTATAGCTACATTGCCTATTCCTATATCTCCAAAGGCAACTATAGTGTCACCAACACCAATTATATCGACATCAACAGTGACCTGATCCTGAATTATCACCATAAGATCAGTGACGACTTTAGCGTCAGTGTGACGGCTGGTGGCGCCAATAACTACCGGAATTACAAGTCTGCGTACGCGACCACGGACGGGCTTACCATCCCTGGTTTTTACAGCCTTACGAATTCGATAAATGCGCTGAAGGGGACCAGTACGCTGGAAGAACGCCGGACGGCCAGTGCCTATGGAATGGTCGATCTTGAAGCGTTGCGGTTCCTTTATTTTTCCTTTACGGGCCGTTATGATAAGACCAGCACCCTGCCGGTTAACAACAATGCCTACTTTTATCCTTCCGGCGGTGTCTCGGCGGTGTTGTCTGACGTCCTGAAACTGCCTGAGGCCGTTTCATTCCTGAAGCTGAGGGCTTCCTGGGCAAAGGTGAATACCGGATTTATCGACAACAACAACCCTTATGCCCATCTGACGGTTTATA
The DNA here is from genome assembly GCA_035492595.1 of Puia sp. Taxonomy (GTDB): domain Bacteria; phylum Bacteroidota; class Bacteroidia; order Chitinophagales; family Chitinophagaceae; genus Puia. The sequence goes on along the minus strand of DATJJA010000183.1, from coordinate 23,276 downwards.
ATATCGGTACTAAATGGAACAATGTACCTTCCCTGGTATGGCCTTCAACTTATATTTCGCCCTCTCTTATTCCTCAGACGGTGCTTTCCGGTGAATATGGCGTGGCGTTGGGTCTGCTGAAGAACCGGATCAATATTGACGCCACCTGGTTCAGGAATAAAGAATCCAATAATTTCGTGAATGTTCCTCAGTCCCAGGCCAGCGGTTATACCAGCGTACTGACCAATGCCAACGTGTTTGTCAGAAAGGGCTGGGAATTCGTGATCAGCGGTTCTCCCGTGAAAACACGCGATTTCAAATGGGATGTCGGTGTCAATTTCAGCAACAATCATCTTTGGCTGAAAAAATCGACACAAACGACCGACGGATATATTACGTACTCCGATACATACAGCGGTTCTCACCTTGTCAAAGAAGGGCAAAGGACGGATATGATCTATATTTCCGATGCCCGTACTCCGGATGGCAAAGCTATTTACAACAGTAATGGCATGCAGGCAACATCCCCTTATGCTCAACCTTTTGGAAATGCTGCTCCCAAGTGGATCTATGGTTTGCAGAATACTTTCTCCTATAAAAGCATTTCTCTTACCTTTTCTGTTGACGGACGTCTCGGCGGTCTTATCTATTCCACAACCAATCAAAAAATGTGGTGGGGTGGTACTGCGCCGGGAACGGTCAATAAATACCGCGACGATGCCAATGCAGGTAACAGCACATATGTGGGACCAGGTGTCGTAGTCGTATCCGGTGACGCTACCTATGATAGCCACGGAAACATCACAGCAGATACCCGGAAATATGCGCCCAATACGACAGCTGTCAACTATATCAGTTTCATGCAGACTACCAGTGGCGCCATGCTGAACCACTATTATTACTATAGCGGGTCATACCTGAAAATGCGGGAGGTGGCTCTGACGTATAATGTACCGACAAGATGGTTGAAGGGCGTTTTTAAAACCGCTTCAGCCTCGCTGATCGCCAACAATCTCTTCATTCTGGCAAAACTACCGAATGTCGACCCTGATGCGGAAAGCGACAACCTGCAAACCCCGTCCATGAGGAGCATGGGCATCAACTTCAATTTCAAATTCTAAACACTTTTCAGATGAACTGTCTTAAGATATCATCTATAGCTCTTTTGCTCGTGTCGCTGGTTTCCTGTAAGAAATTCCAGGATTTCCAGGTGAATCCGAATAATCCCACCATAGCAGACCCTTCCCTGTTGCTGACGAACCTGGAACAAACTGCGTTTGCCACTATCTCGACCGATCCTGCTCTTGCCTGCCGGTACCTGGCCTATACGGAAGGGGCAAGTAACTCCCAGTATTATGGCTGGCAGCGTGGCAGCTTCACCTATGGAAATATCAGCCAGACCGTGAAAATGGAACAGGAGGCGGCGCGTGTGGGTAAGACCAATTACCGGTACATCGCGAAATTTCTGCGGTCTACTTTTATCGTAAACCTGACCCAGGAGTTTGGCGATATTCCTTATTCGCAGATGATGCAGTCGATCAGCAAAAATGATTTTACCGATTCAGCTGCTATCCGTCCGGTATATGATAAGCAACAGGACGTTTACCTGGCTGTACTGAATGATCTGAAAATAGCCAGCGACTCCCTGTCTTCGACAGCAGTGGCGATCGGCGGGGATATCATTTATAATGGAAAGATCGATGAGTGGAGGAAGCTGATCAATTCTTATACGCTACGGGTGTTGATAAGCCTTTCGAAGAAGGAAAGTAATACGGTTTTAAACATCAGGCAGCGTTTCAGCGACATCGTTTCGAACCCGGCTAAATATCCCATCTTTGCATCCAATGACGACAATGGTCAGCTGCCTTACTATAATATCACGGGCAATCAGTATGTTTACTACAATGACAATTCGATGAAAACGGACTATTACCTGGACAGTTCGTTTGTCGACTTGTTGAAGGGACTGAAAGACCCCCGTCTTTTTGTATTCGGTGAGCCAACGACTGCCTCGGGTCTTCCGGCGGGTGACTTTTCCGCCTATGACGGACTTGTCGGCAGCGCACCGCTGGCCTATAATACGAGCAAGAGGGGGCAGGGCAAGGCTTCCCAGATCAATCGCCGGTATGCCTATGACGCCATTAATGAGCCCAGCGTGCTGATGGGGTATGCAGAAGTTCAGTTCCTGCTGGCGGAAGCCGCTTTTCGCGGCTGGATCAGTGGCGATGCCAATGCCTTTTATAAAAAGGGGATAGAGGCTTCGCTCGAATTTTCCAATTATAATGATACGTATTCCGCCTCCGACATTACCAACTACCTGGGTCAGCCGGGGCTGGATCTGCAGACGGGGACTGAATTGAAACAGATCGTCACGCAGAAATATATCAGCATGTTTATGAACACCGGCTGGCAGCCGTTCTATGAACAGCGGCGCACTGGTTATCCTGTATTCGAGACTGCCGGGAGCGGGGTTTTGAATGGCGGAAAGATCCCTGCAAGATGGATGTATCCCTCTGATGAATATACCAATAATGCTGCGAGCGTGAATAATGCCGTGAAAAGCCAGTACGGCGGAACTGATGACGTGAATGGGATAATGTGGCTGATCCAATAAGTATCAAATTTGTAAATAGTATGAAAAGTTTTTGGATCGTATTACTTTTCGTTAGCAGTGGTATCGCGGGTTTCTCCCAATCCGTCAACAAAGTGGTATTTGTCATTGCGGACGGCATTCCGGCTGACGTCATTGAAAAATTGCATCTCCCGCATTTGGATACGATAGTACGGCAGGGAGGTTTCACGAGAGCGCATGTTGGAGGAGAAAAAGGCGGGTATTCACAGACCCCGACTATTTCGGCGGTGGGGTATAACAGCCTGTTGACCGGCACCTGGGTAAACAAGCACAACGTTTGGGACAATGATATAAAAGCGCCTAACTATAACTACCGGACCATCTTCCGGTTCTTTAAAGAACAATATCCGCAGAAGAAAGCCGCGATATTTTCCACCTGGCTGGATAACCGGACGAAGCTGGTTGGGGAAGGTCTGCCGGCTACGGGGGGAATCCAGCTTGACCGGCACTATGATGGTCTGGAGAATGATACGGTGAACTTTCCACACGACAAGTCCAGTGATTATATGCATCGTATCGATGAGTCGGTAGTTGATCATGCGGCGGAGAGCATCAGCAATGAAGGGCCTGATCTTTCCTGGGTGTACCTGGAATATACTGATGATATGGGACGTATGTATGGTGACAGCCCCAAGTTCTATGCGGCAGTGGAGATGATGGACAGGCAGATAGGGCGGCTTTGGGCGGCTATGCAGGCCCGGCAACAGAAATATCAGGAGAACTGGACGATCTTTATTACTACTGATCATGGTCGCACGGCCGTGAACGGAAAGGGTCATGGGGGGCAATCGGAGAGGGAAAGGAACACCTGGATAGTAACGAATGCGAAGGGATTGAGTAGCTATTTCAAAAATGGCAATCCGGGGATAGTCGACATCATGCCTACTATGGCGGATCTGTTGGATGTACAGATCCCGCGGGAAAATGAGATGGAAATTGACGGGGTTTCCCTGACGGGTGAGCTGTCTGCGACGGAGCCTTCAGCGGTATTGAAGAACGGGAAGCTGGTTGTCAGCTGGAAGGCTGTATCGGGTAAGGGGAATGCTAAGATCTGGGTGTCTACGACAAACCGGTTCAAAGAGGGGGGTAAGGATGATTATGAGCTGATGGCCACGGTGCCTGTTGACAAACAGGAGGCTGTCATTGATGTGTCTGGTAAGCCCGGTGCTTTTTATAAGATAGTTATCGAGACACCGGATAATTTTCTTAACCGGTGGGTAGTTGTTAAGAATTAGATGCTTAGCGAGGATCAGACTTTTAGTGAGCCACGGAATCCTCTGGCGGCATAGTATGAATCGGCGCCGTTGTGATATATGAAGACGGTGCCGTAGCGGTAATCGCCAAAGATAGCGCCGCCGAGTTTTCTGATATCGGAAGGGGTTGTTAACCAGCTGGACGTTTTTGCATCGAAATTTCCGAGCTTTTGCAACTGCCGATATTGTTCTTCAGACAAGAGTTCAATGCCCATGGCCGTTGCGAGATCAACAGCATTGTTTTTTGGTTTAGCCTCTTTCCTTGCATCGAGGGCTGCCCGGTCGTAACAAAGGCTTCTGCGGTCTTTGGGGCTTTCCGCTGAGCAATCGTAAAAAATGTATTCTCCCGTTTTTTTATCGTAGTCGACGACATCGGGTTCGCCCCCGGTGTTTTCCATTTCATTGAGTGACCACAGTTTTTCAGGATTGGCTTTCAGCCTTGCTTCTACTTTTGTCCATTCGAGGTCTTTGTGACGAGGGATGTTTTTCTCAAAACGGGTTTTTAATGTTTTTAGGAGGTGTTCACGTTGTTCGGGGGATAGTGTTTCTTTGTTCATATGGTGATATTTTTGAGGTTTGTTTTCCATAAGCGATACAAAAACAAAATTACGATAAGATTGTGAGGAAGTGCGTTCCCGGGGGGAACGCACTTTTTTTATAGGGAAGGTTACACATGAGCTATTCAGGCAGCAGGACCAGCCGGACGAAATTCTGCCCGGTGAGACATTTAGTGGCCAGCTCTTTCACATCGCCAGTTGTCATCCGGCTGATAATGCTGTCGTAATCGAACACCTGGTGCATAGGCTCATTGTTCAGCAACTGCCCGGACAGATAACCCAGCCAGAAGCCATTGGTCTTTATCGAGGTCTGCCAGCTGACCCTGCTTTCCGCCTTGAATTTGTCGAGGTCGGTCGGGGAAGGACCAGTAGTCTTTAACTTTTCGATCTCGCCAAGGACAGACTTTATCAGCCGTTCGACGTTGGCCGGAGCACAGCTGAAAGAGACCGTCATAGCATATCTTTCCGTCGGGTATTTCGAGACATTGATATCGAGACCGGGTGTATAGACACTGCTTTCTTCTTCTCTCAGCTTCTCCAGCAATTTAATTTGGAGCACCTCTTTCAGGGCGGACATTCTCAGCGTGTTCTCATAACTGTAAGGAAAGGCGCCGGACAGCACCAGCAAGACGGTTGCTTTTTGTTCCTTTCCCCCATATACAGTCCGGGACAGCTGACCCTCCGGGATATGGAGGCCGAGGTCTTTTGCCTGCTGGTGGATGTGTTGAGCGGGCAGTGATGCCAGGTAGGTCTCTAACAGGGGCTTGAGGGTTTCCTCTTCGATATTTCCTACAAAGACAAAGGTAAAGCCGGAAGCGTCGGCAAAACGCTCTTTGTAGATCTCGTATGCCCGATGGACATCGATCTGATCGAGCATAGCAAGCGTAGTATTGATACGCCTGATATTGTAATTACCCAGCACGGCCTTTACCGTATCCCCAAAGTCCCGGTTGGGGTCATTGCCGCGATGGACCAGGGCCGAACGCGTCATGGCCAGCTGGCCGTTGAATTGGGCTTCATCTATTCCCGGCTCCGTAAACATTGCATATAGCAACTCCAGGGCAGCGGGCAGGTCTTTGGGAGAGGAGTTGCCCGAGACTCCCTGGCTGCGTTCGGCGATGTAGGTGCCGACGCTCAGCTGTTTGCCGGTGAGCAGCCGGGTTAGCTGTGTGGCGTTGTAATTGCCAACGCCTGACAGGGAGACAAGACCCGCGGCATTGGCGGCGCTTTCATAGTCCGTATCGCTATATAAAGAGGTGCCGCCATCGGAGAAGCCGTTGAATAAGATCCTGTCATTCTGATAGTCAGTCTTTTTTATGATGACCCGGATGCCATTGCTCAGGGTAAAAGTGGTTGTCTGAAGAAGGGTATCCTTCTCCTCACCGACGATGCTTCCGGGTGTCGGCTGTACTTTCAACAGGGGCAGTGTAATCGTTTCGTCTTTGAAGGAGGTCAGCGGCTCTTTGCTTACGGCTGCCATCCAGGACAGGATCGTTTTTTCGTCCGGCAGACGGGCGCTGTCCTTTTCGGGGGCCTCCAATATAATGTCGCGGTCATGTTCCTGCAGGCCGACATTGACCAGGGAGTCAACTTCTGCCAGGGATATACCGGGTACCAGGGAGTCGACCAACTGGTATTCCCTATCCATGCCCGGAGAGGCGGCGCCCTGTAGAAAATGCTGAACATATTCTTTTACATGCTCAACGGATGACATCTTATCTTTTTCGCGGAAAGCTTCGTCGAATCCCGACAAATAGTTTTTCCTGGCGCGTTGCAGTTCTGTGTCGGTAAAGCCATGACGCCTGATACGCAAAAGCTCACGCCATGCGGCTTTGAAGCCTGACTCGAGTGCTCCGGGACGGGCGGTGACAGTCGTAGTGAAAACATCGACGCCGCCCATCAGGCTGCCGATGCCGGCGCCTCCTTCAAGGAAGGGAGGGGTGGGATTTCGCTCAAGGGCAGCAAATCGTTCGTTGATCAGCTGGCCGAAAAGCTGGCGTACCAGGGCTGCGCGATATTCGGCAAGCGTCTTTATCGCCGGAGCCCTGAACTTGGTGACTACTTGCAGGGAAATATTGGAGAGCTCTTTGTCCGTGACCCGGGCGAACTGGTTCCTGCCCGTCAGGGGAATAGTATAGTGTGGACGGGGCCGTTCGTGCGCAGGGTTCGCCAGGTCACCGAACTGCCGGCGTATCAGCAGCTCTGTCGCTTCGACATTCACGTCCCCTACGACGATGACGGCTTGCAGGTCGGGGCGATACCAGTCATGGTGGAACCGGCGCAGCTGGCCTGGCCGGAAAGTGGTCAGTGTAGCATGCAGACCGATGGGGACGCGATCCGCATAACGGGAATGGTTAACCAGAACAGGAAAATATTGCCGTTGCAGCCTTTCCCCCGCGCCCAGTCTCAGTCTTTCTTCTTCCAGCACCACGCCGCGCTCCTGTGCGATGTCGGTTGAGTCGAGCAGCGCGTCCTGCGCCCAGTCGCGGAGGATGCCCAGTCCTTTTGGAAGCATACCAGCATCAGTAGTAGGAATGGGCAGCATATATACCGTCTCTTCGTAATTGGTAGAGGCATTCAGGTCGGCGCCGAAGCGGACGCCAGCCTTTTGTAAAAAATCTTCCAGCGTATTTTTCGGATAGTGTTTGGTACCGTTGAAGTTCATGTGCTCCATGAAGTGGGCGAGACCCCGCTGATCTTCGTCTTCGAGGATGGACCCGACCTTGTTGACCAGGTAGAGAAGGGCCCTGTCCTTTGGCTGCTGGTTGTGGCGGATATAATAGGTCAGACCGTTGGGCAGCCTGCCGGTCCGGACGGCCGGGTCCAATGGCAGGGGCTGCGCGGATTGAGGCTGCGCGGGCAGAGGCTGCGCGGACAGCTGGTGAGCGGACAGGATCAGGCATACGAAGGTCCTGATCAAAAAAGAGCTTTTGAAAAATTTCATATTGATATGTTTTGTCGTTTATAACATCTCCAGGATGCCTTCATTGCGGATGATCATCATGCCGTGCCGGTCGCTGGTGATCCCCTTTTCAAGCTTATAGGTATATTTTGGTGTGGAACCCTGCATCACCGTGGGGAGGAAGGAGAAGCGGATATTTGACCGCCGCTCCTGCAATGCTGTGCCGACTTCGATGATATGGGTGGAAATGATAAAAAAGCAATTGTCATTATCTGAGAAAGCTTCCGTAACGGAGAATGTCGCATCATAAGCGTCCTTGACGTTGGTGCCCTTGAAGAGCTCGTCGAAGATGACATAAAGGTCCTGCGCCGCATTGATCGCCTGCGCTACGGCCTTTACCCGCAGCACTTCCGCGTAAAAATGGCTATATCCTTTGTTCAGATCATCTGCGACATTGATGGAAGAGAACAGGCCATCCTTGACCGCAATGCTCATCTTGTCCGCCGCTACAGGGAAGCCCATATGAGCGAGATAGACGGCGATACCAAAAGATTTCATCAACGTCGACTTCCCGGCCATGTTGGCGCCCGTCAGGAACAGGACATTGTTCTGCTGTGCCAGCTGCAGCTTGTTGGATACGGCGTTTTGAATCGAGGGATGACGGAGGCCGCTGATGTCCAGCCTGTTCTCTTCCCGTGGCAGGGCATTGGCATAGGAAAAGCCGTAGAGATCAGCGGCTTCTGCGACGCTGACGCAAACATCGAGATGATATATGATATCCAGCAGGGCTCTCATCTCCTTTGCCAGGGCATGGCGGATGAGATGGTCGATGCGGATCAGCTGGGGGAGGGATAGCTGGGGTTGATAGTTATCCAGCATGGTCCTGATCTTCGGGTGCTGAAAGATCTGTCGGGCTTTTTGCAGCTGGGGCCCGTATACTCCCTGCGAGTCTTTACGTGCCAGCTCTTCGAAGAAGGCGCTGAAGGTTTGCAGGGCTTCAACGGTGATGGCGAGCCCGGCCTGCAGTTGCAGCAGCCCTGGATTGTGGTACACCGCCTCGGATATCTTTTTGCCGGTGATGCTGACGGCGACGCGAAAAAGGGAAGCTCCGCCTCCTCCTGAGAGATAGCTTTCGATCGACTCAAATTGCGATCTGCTCACGGGGAACCTGACCTTATGCTCCTGGAAGAATGCAAAGAGAGCGCTCCGCCGGTTGATGGACTCGTGATCCGTCAGTGGATGGTTGAACATCTCCTCCAGCAATTTCTCTCCGCCGCGGGTCTGGACGCGGTTGAACAGGCCGTAGACAGACTGGAGTCTGAACTTTCCCAAAAGGTTGAGGTCTTCGAGTGTCTGTTTATCGGCAATGAATTTACCTGAAGGCTGCCTGGCCTGTTTGGGACTTTTGATCAGGTCCACCACCTGCTCATTGTTGATGATGACCATGCCATGCCGGTCCTCCGTGATACCTTCTTCAAGCTTGTAAGTATACTCCGGGGTATTGTGCCGCATGCGGGTAGGCAGGTAGCGGAAGATCATGTTGCCGCATCTATCCTTTAGGACGTTGCCGGCTTCGATGATATGAGTCGAAACAATAAAGAGTGAGTGCCGGTTTTTGGCAAAAGCTTCCATAATGGCGATGGTGGCTTCATAGGCGTCTTTAACATTCGTGCCCCGGAACATCTCATCAAAGATGACGAACAGGTTCTTCCCGGCGCTGAGCCTGGCGGCAATGTTCTTTACCCGCAGCACTTCCGCATAGAAGTGACTGGCTCCGATGGTAAGGTTGTCGGGCAGGTTGATGGTCGTATAGATGCCGTCGCATACGGAGAACTCCATTTCTTTGGCAGGTACGGGAAAGCCGAGATGGGCCAGGTACATGGCGATCCCCGTGGATTTCATAAAGGTGGATTTGCCGGCCATGTTGGCGCCTGTGAGAAAGACAATATTGCTGTCCGGCGTCATTAGCAGGGAGTTCGGGATGGCGTCGGGTACGAGGGGGTGATAGACGTCCTTAATATTCAGCCGGTAGACATCAGGTTTTAGCGCTCGTGGAAATACCAGCGCTTTTTTGGTGGCCGTCTGTGCGATGGATGTCAGCGCGTCAAGGCGATAGACCAGGCGCAGCAGCTGCTCCAGCTCGCTTTTATAGCCAAAGCGGAAGACATTGTCCCGCTCGACCACTTCGCCTGAGGATGGTTTCGTGGACAGCTTCAGCCGGAAGACGGGTTCCAGCTCTTTGGCCTTCAACAGAGATAACATGCGCTCCACGTCATGGCCATAGGGACCAGCCGATGCGGCGTTACGGATGTTTTGCAGGAATGCCAGCAGGCTGTGCAGTATCTCGGTGAGGGCCATGACGCCATTGCTGATCAGCTTGTAGTCCGACATTGTAAATCCCTGGTTGGACAGACGGCTGCGGGGATCGGTATTGGAAAGATAGCGTTCAACTTCTTCAAACCGGTTTCCCTGCAGGGGGAAGTCGATGCTGCCGAGCTGGAAGAAGCGGATCGTGTCGATGCGTTCGTTGATCAGCGTGTCGGAGGATAAGGGCGTACGGAACAGCTCTTCCAGCACCAGGGCTCCCCCCCGTGTATAGGTCTTGTTGAACAGCTGGTAGATGGATTCACTGCCAGCCTTTCCAAAGATGGACAGGTCGTCGAGTGTCTGTTTGTCGGTAGTCAGGTGCATAGCTTATTTTCTTTTGCGACGGATAAGGATGATGGTTCCGGCCAATAGGAAGAGTCCGGGAATGAGACCGAAATAGACGACCCTCAAAACCTTTACTCCCCCGGCAGAAAGGGTGATGTCGTCATCGGTGGGCCTGGGGCGTGTGGTCTGTACAGGAAATTCTCCATAGGCAAACCAGCCAAAAATGGCATCGGAGAACAGGAAATTGGAGGAGGTCATGTTGTTGCGGCTTAGTTCGGCGTTGCTCATAAAGTCGGCATCGCCGGTCAGCAGGATCCGCTGTTCTTTGCCATTGATGGTACGGGTCAGGGAAAGGGCCGTAGGGAAAACGCCTTTTTGGTCGCCATTGACAGCGGAATACGCCGGGGCTGCGGAGTCCAGCACAAAGGCCCCCATCTTGCTCCAGCTATTGGTTGGGTCGGTCAGCAGGAAAGGCTTGATGGCGAAAGGACCGGTGTGATCATAGGCCAAACCGGCGACGCCGGGCATAGTCACGGGTATGCTATCGCGACGTACATAATGCATCGTACGGCTAAGACTGTCTGCTGCGGGTGTCAGCCAGGGTGTGACCAGTCCGAAGGAGAAGTCTTTGCTACGCTGGACGATGGTGCCGTCAGCCAGGCGCACACCAAGTGTGTGCATCAGCGGATTGTCGACCGACTGCTTGCCCGGTTCGCCAGCGATGAAGAGATTACCGCCGGCGTCGATATAACGTTGAAGCTTGCTTATCGCTGCCGTGTCGAGGCTGACTCTTGGGTCGGCAATCACCAGGGCGGCGATGCCCGGCGGAATTTCTTCCTTGCTTAAGGACAGCGTATCGGCATCGAAGCCCTGGTTGATCAGCGACTGGCGGTAGATCTTCCAGTTGGTGAGGACCTTGTAGTCACGGTCGCCCATCTTTTCGATGTCGCGTTCGTAGCCGTCGTTGACGAATGCGATCCGGGGCAGCGGGGTGATCATTCGTTTAAGCGCGGCGGATATTTCGGTCTCGGTCGGCCAGAACGTGGGGTCAGCGAAGGTGCGGAGCCAGGTGGTTTTGTCTTTATACCTTACCCGCATGACTACACGGTTGCCTTCGTCGCCGAGATGGTCGATCTTTCGGATCTCTTCGGGCGTCATGAACTCGCGTGGATCAAGACCGGAGAATTTGATGTTCTGATCGAAGATCTGTTTCAGCGTCTTGCCGGGATTGTCCTTGTATAAGGGGGATGGGAAGGTGAGGCTGTCGTAGTAGTAGATCCAGTTGAGATGGATATTGGATTTAAACCGGATATAGGGCTCCCACCGGTCGATGTCCTCTATGCGTCGATCAGGGGCAGCGTTCTGGTAGCCATCGCCGAGATAGTTGATGTATTCGGTCACTTCGATGGGGGCGTCGCCCATCTTTTTAAGGATGTCCTGTGAGTTCTTACTAAGCGTATTCTCTTTGGTACGGGTAGCGTCGTAGTATCCGATATAGCCGGGCCGGGAGGTCAGATAGGTGATGGTGATGCCGGAGGCGATGATCAGGGTATACCGGAGGATATGGAAAGGAAGCCTCCGCGAATCTCTTGCCATGCGGAGACGGCTGATGCTAAGCGCGATAAAGATGTAGCATATCGCAAGGAAGTACATCACTTCGCGGGTCGTCAGCATGCCGTGGAGAATACGAAGGGGACGCTCGGTGATCCAAAGGCTATGGGTGAGGTCACGGACGAAATCGGTGCCCTGGAAAAAGCCGCCTACATAATTGAAGAAGGCGAGCACGACAAAGGTCAGGATGGCTGCCACGACGGGGTAGCCGGTGAGACAGGACATAAAGAGACCGATGGCGGAGTAGGTGCATAAGAGCAGATAGACCCCCAGCAGACCGACCAACAGGTGAGGGTAGTCGAAGTGGATGACGAAAAGGGCTGTTCCGAAAGCAAAGATCAGCATCAGCCCGATGATGATAAGGTTATACAGCATCATGGAAAGGAACTTGCCGAAGATGATCTGCCTGATCGTCAGGGGAGAGGAATAGAGCAGGTTGATGGTACCGCTGCTGGTCTCCCGGCTGATGAGCCCCATGGTCAGCAGGGGCATATAGAGATAGAGGAAGGAAAGGATATTTCCGAATACACCGCCACGCGTATCCATCAGTATATAAGAAGTAAGGCCCGGAAGATGTCCCCTCGGATAAAGAAGAAGGAATTCGTGACCTTGTTCCATACCTGCCATGGAGGGTACGAAGACGATGGACATTTGAATAAAGAGCGCGATCATCAATAGCCAGGCAATGGGCGAGTAGAACAAGAGGCTCAGTTCGAGCAGCGCTACCTGTAAAGTCTTTTTCACTATAGGGATTTGTGTTTGTTTATTTTGACATTTTTGAGATCCGGGCGAAGGTTTCGTCGAGGGATCGTTTCTCCATGGAGATCTCGCTGAGGCGCCAGCCTCGCTCTGCGCTGGCCAGGACGATGCGTTCCGCTACGGCGCGGTCGCCGTTGAAATAGATCCGCAGCTGTCTGTCGGAAATGGCTTCTGCGCGGACCACGCCTTCTACTTGAAGCAGGGTTTCAGCCGGCGGCGGGGTCTCCATCGTCGCCAGCAGACTGTGCGCGGCCAGATAGTTGTCGAAGGCGTCCATGGTGTCGGCGAAGACGATGCGACCGCTCTCGATCATAAAGATGTCGCGGCAGAGCAAATGAACCTCCGACAGGATATGGGTGGAAAGGAGGACGACCCTTTCTTTGGCGATATCCTTGATGAGACTTCGCACCTCGACGATCTGGTTGGGGTCGAGTCCATTGGTGGGTTCGTCCAGCACGACGATGGCGGGTTGGTGGATGATGGCCTGGGCGATACCGACGCGTTGACGGTAGCCTCCTGAGAGGTTACGGATGAGGCGCTGGCTTATGTCCGTGAGTCCGCAGCGTTGTTTGACCTCTTTCATGGCTGCCGGGATGCGGCTTTTTTCAATAGACCGGATCCCGGCGCAGTAGCGGAGGTATTCGTCCACGGTGAGGTCCATGTACAATGGAAGGACTTGCGGAAGAAAGCCGATCTCCTGTTTGGCGCGCTCGGGTTCCTGTTTCAGGCTGATGTCGTTGATGAATACCTCTCCCTGTGTCGGAGTCAGCACGCCGCAGAGGATGTTCATGGTCGTCGACTTGCCGGCCCCATTGGAGCCAAGCAAGCCTACGATACCATGCTGTTGTATTTCGATGTTGATATCCTGTATGGCCCAGCTGGTATTATAGCGATGGGATAGCCCGGCTATTTTGACAATAGAGTTCATGATGTTCTTTTAGCTGATAAGAATAAGGATGTCGTTAGTATCCGGGATTTTGGGTGAGATTGGGGTCGGACTGAAGCTCGGGCGTAGGGATGGGGTAGAGCAGCTGGTAGTCGCCATGCCAGGGCTGTTTGCCAGGAAGTACGGACAGTACCGCGTGGGCCTGGCCGGTGCGTTTGAGGTCCAGCCAGCGGTGCCCCCATTCCGCGAACAGCTCGATCTGTCTTTCGTGGGCGATGGCAGCGGCCAGCTGATCGGCGGCAAGCGAGGCAGGCAGCGCCGGGAGTCCTGCGCGGGTGCGAATGACATCCAGGTCCTGGATGGCGGCTGCTGCGCCGCCCGGGGCGCCATTGGCTTCGGCTTCGGCGCGGATGAGATATTGTTCGGCGAGGCGAAGGACCATATAGTATTCGGTGGCCTCACCGCCATCGACGTGGTTATAGGCGCCGACTTTATATTTATACGGAAAGTAGTAAGTGATTCCTCCATAGATGGTGCTGTCGACCCAGTCCTGCCGGCGCAGGTCACCGGGTTCGAAGGAGGTTAGCAGTTGGTCGGTCAGGGAGGCCGTGCTGACAACGCCGGTATTCAATGGATTGGGTAAGAAAAGCAGGCCTTCGCCAGTGGCGTTGCCCTGGTTGGGGACAGAGATGTTCTGTTGCAGCTGCCAGATGGCTTCCGTGCTGTTCTTCAGGAAGACGCCGTTGGGGTCGTTGACGAGAGTATAATGGGAGCTGTTGCCGATGACCGTGCTGGCCTGGGCAGCGGCGTCGGGATAGTCTTTGGTATAGAGATAGACGCGGGCCAGCAGAGCCGTAGCGGCCATTTTATTAGGCCTGATCCTTTCGCCGCCAGCTACGGAATAATCTGCTGCCAGGGCGGACTGTGCGTCTTTCAGATCGCTGACGATCTGCTGGTAGACCTGGGCCTGGGGCATACGGGACAGCTTTGTCGTCTTGTTGAAGTCGATGGTCAGGACCATGGGGACGTCGCCGTAGAGATTCGTCAGGTAGAAATAGGCAAGGGCCCGCACGAACTTTGCCTCACCGGTCAGCCGCTGCCGTAGGGAGTCATGGAGGGTAGCAGCAGTAGATGCGGCTATGCCTTCGATGACGGCGTTGGCATTGTAGATGGTCGTATAGGGTGTGTTCCAGATGATCCAACTGCTGCTATCGCGGGTGAGACGGTTCTGGCTGTAGATGTAAGTGCTGATCTCGCTGCTATTGAACTCGTCAGCGGAAAAGCCAGGGTATTCGGTCATCAGGCCGCTGCTGAACCAACTGTAATTGTTGTTGATCATCTGTGAGTACACAGCTGCCATGGCAGAATTGGCCTGGTCGTCGGTGGCAAAGATCTCGGTCGAAGTGAGGGAATTGATCGGCTCGTCGATGGCTACCAGCTTTTTACAAGCCGGGAGGAGGGCAATGATGCCTATGAGGAACGGGAGAAACTTTTTATTTAAAGCGTGTTGTGTCAGCATGTGGTAAACGATTAAAAGGTGAGTGATAAGCCACCGGAAATGTTTCTCGAAGGTGGGAGGCCGAAGTTGGTAACTTCAGGGTCGATGCCTTTATATCCTGTGATCACGAACAGGTTGCGTGTGTGCACGAAGATACTGCAGCTCTGCATGCCTGCTTTCTTAGCCAGTGTAGCCGGGAGGGTATAGGATACAGCGATCTCAGAAAGCCGGAGGAAAGAGGCGTCTGTATAGGCGCCGTCCGATTGCATAAAGTTGCCGTCGCTTTGATCCCCGGAGGGAGTGAAGCGGGCATAGGCGGCATGATCGCCTGGCTTTTGCCAGTGGTCCCTGAAGACGGCGAGGCTTTGGTTGACCATGTTTCCTGGAATACCGTTGACCAATCCATTCTGGGCTTTTTGTTTTTTGAAATAGAAGAGCAGGTTCAATCCCCAGCCTTTGTAGGAGAGGTTGTGGCTCCATCCGCCGGTATATCGGGGGGAGAGGTCTACCGAGGTCACACGGTCGTCTGTACCGGTGCCCGGAGAGGTGGAATAGCTTCTGCCTATTTGCCCGTCGTGGTTGGCGTCCTCGTACTGGTAGGTGCCGGTGGCAGGGTCTACGCCTTTGTAGTGATAGAGGTAGATGGTATTGATCGAGCGGCCTATCTTATATATCGATATATAGGGCGACTGGTCGAGATTGGGATACCCGACAAGCCTGTTGCGGTTGAACGAGATGTTGAAGCTGCTGGACCAGTTGAATTTTGGTCCGTTGATGATGCCGGCCTTCAGGGTAAATTCCCAACCGTCATTTACTACATTGGCGGGCCAGTTGGCGACTACAGTAGGAAAGCCGGAAAAGACCGGCGTCGGGAGGCTGGCCAGCTGGTCATTGCTGCTATTGCGGTAATAATCCGATATTAACGTGATCCGGTCCTTCAGAAATCCAAGCTCCAGTGCGGTGCTGAGCTTCCTGGTCGTAGGCCAGTGGTAGTCCTGGTCGACAGCATGTTGACTGACGAGGGAATTGATGCCGCCATAAGAATACATAGGCAGGCCGCTCTGGCCAAGGTTGCTCCATTGAGAAAGATACTGGTAGTCCCCGATGTCATCGGCGCCGGTGGTGCCATAGCTGCTGCGCAGCTTGACGAAGCTGATGGCCGAAGGCAGAGCTTTCTTTATCCATTTCTCTTCCGTCAATATCCAGGCGGCGGCAACGGAGCCGAAGCTGCCATATTGCCTGCCCGGACCGAAGCGGGAAGAGCCGTCCCTGCGGGCATTCAGGTTCAGGATATACTTGTTGAGCCAATTATAGTTGATACTGGCAAAGATGGCGGCGTATTTGTACTGGCCGTAGTTCTGGAAATTGAACACCGAAGCAGCATTGGTGACGCTGTTCAGCAGCTGGTCATTGGAGAACCCGACGGCATATTGCGAAATGCCGTTGGTTACTGATGAGCTTTTGGAGGCGCCGATTAGCGCGCTCAGTTTGCCATGGCTGATATACCCATCATAGCCCAGGCGGGGTTCGAGCTGCCAGGTATGCGAGTCGTTGGTGCCAAACTGGCCTGAGCCCAGCGGTTGTAATGCGGGGTCCTGTGCTGCGATGGGAGTGAGGCTGGTGACCTCGTTATGGGTGGTATTGTAGCCGGATGTCATCGTAAATACCAGGCCGTGCATCAGCACATAGCTGACGACAAAGGAGGTCTTCCACGTGCCGGTCTTCGAGTCATAGGGCATGAGCATGGGGGCAAAGGGGAAGAGGTATCCCAGGCCGGCCGAATCCCATGGTGCATAGTTGAGACCTCCTTTGTTATTATAGACAGGCGGGGCATTTGGCGGGGAGGAGATGGCAAGTGGAGTGGAGGTTAAGTTGATGTTAGTATAGTTGTAGCCTGCATCCAGGTTGGTCGTCAGTTTATTGTCAGCCGAATGATGGCTGAAGTTCGACTGAACGGAGATCAGCTGGTTAGAGCCGCTATGGGTGAGTATCTCCGTCGACCGGTTGTATGCGCCGTTGATGCGGAACTGGTTTTTTTCATCGCCTCCGGACAGGCCGACGTTGGCAGTCAGTACCTGACCGGTGTGTCCGAGCAGCTCTTTTTGCCAGTCGGTATAGCGGGTGGTATCCCACAGCACCAGGTCGGGTGCGTTGGAAATGGTAGGGGCGATGCCCGCATTTTGAAAGGCTTCCCGTCGCATCTGGAGATACTGTTCCCTGTTCAGCAGCGGCCAGTGGCGGGTGACGAAATTGACGCCTTCCTGCAGGCTGGCTTCGAGCCGGGTGCCGACAGCGTGTCCTTTTTTCGTGGTGATGAGAATGACACCATTGGCGCCCCTCGAACCATAGATGGCGGTAGCATCAGCGTCCTTGAGCACTTCTATGCTTTCGATGTCATTCGGGTTCATCCCGAAGTAAGGACTTTGGCCGCCGGCGGGTGAGATCATGCCATTCTGCAGGATGCCGGTAGAGCCTGACTGGTATGTGGTAAAGCCTCCTACTTCCAGGATGGTTTGAGGGATCCCGTCGATGATGTACAAGGGGTCGGAAGTGAATTGGGAGCTGAGGGAATTCCGGCCCCTGATCTCCAGTTTTACCGGGCTGCTGGCATACCCCGTATTGATGGATACGACGAGACCGGGGACCCTCCCCTGCAGGGCGAGCAGGGGATTGGATACAGGCTGCCGGGCGATGTCCTCACCACTGACCCGGACGATATCGCCGGTGGCCAGCCGCTGGCTGGTGGTGCCATAAGCTTTGATCACGGCCTGGTCCATCTTGTCTTCTGCTTCGTCGAGGTAGATGGTGCCTCCTGACTGGATCATGTCACGCAGGGGCAGGGTCTTTGTTTTATAGCCGATATAGCTGACGATGAGATAGTCGTCCGCTTTGAAGTCGTGGATGGTAAAGCTGCCATTGGCACCGGAAATGGTGCCCTTCCTTGTGCGTTTGACCATGACCGAGGCACCGGCCAGGGCCTGGCCGTGGGTGTTGTTTACCGTGCCCTTGAGGTTCTGTCCAGGGTCTGTCCCGGTAATGCTGTCTTTTTTCTCCGGCGCCGGCCGGGTTTGTTCCCGCAGCACGATGGTCTTGTCGATGAAGCTATAGGTCAGCGGCTGGCCATTGAGCAGGAGGTCCAGGGTGGTCTGCAGAGGAGCGTGGTCGACGGAGAGGCTTACAGGCGGTATCTTTTCCAGTAGCTCCATATTGTAGGCGAAGGAATAACCGGTCTGCCGGTGGATCTCAGTAAGGATGGATTCGATGGGGGTATTATAGCGGTGTAGTGTTACTGTCTGGGCGAAGCCTTTGGCATTGACGTGGAGACAGCCGATGATAAGTAATACGATAGTCAACCTCATAACCAGATAGAATTTTCTATAGGGTAAGGGTAAAAGAATTGGTTTTCTCGCTGCAGCAGGGCATAGGGCCCTTTCACAAAAATTAGGCATATTTTTGTTGAAGTTTGGGTTGATATGAGAGTTTTCCTAAGCAGATGACTTTTTATAGGAGGCCCAGACATCCGCCGGCGGTGAGGTCCAAGTCACTTCCGGCTTTTTCTTTGCCTGCCTTTTGGGGTGGTTATTGCATATGTGTGATCTTTAAGGTTAAGAATATCGTTTAAGGACTTTTGTTAATGGACGATGATGCTCCCGTTCTCCAGGCTTAAATTGACGCCGCTGAGGCGAAGGACGTCTATTGCTTTGGAGAGCTGCATGTCGCGGGGGATCTCTCCGCCGATGCGCAGCGTTGTCGGTGTGCTACCCTTATAAATGACGTCGACATCGTACCAGCGGGACAGCTGCCGCATGATGACGGGGACGGTATTGCCTTCGAACCGGAACCAGCCTTCTTTCCACGCGATGACATTGGCAGTGTTCACTTTTTTGACGGTCCATTTCCCGTCGGTTCCGGCTATGGCCTGGTCGCCGGGGAGTATCTTTTGCGGAACATGATCGGGGGCATTGACCTGTACGCTGCCCTGGATGAGTGTCGTGTGTATCGGGCCGTCTTCTTTATATCCGCTGATGTTGAAGCTGGTCCCGAGTACCTCTATGCGTTGGCTGTCGATTGACACGCGGAAGGGCTGAGCAGAGTTGCGGGTCACTTCGAAATAGGCTTCACCGGTAAGCACGACATCCCGGTAGCTGCCGCTAAAGGTAGTGGGGTAACGGATGCTGGAGGCGGCGTTGAGCCATACCCTGGTGCTGTCCGGCAGGACCAGCTGGAACTGTCTTCCACGGGGGACGGTGAGAGTATTATAGGTTACAGAGGAAGCGCCCCCTTTGACGCCAGGCCCGGTCCCGGCGTCTGTTCCGGCGCTGGACTGATAAGCCAAAAGGCCATTGGTCTTGATGATATGAGTATTGCCCTGGGTCGCGACATCGCCGTTGGCGAGGCTGTCGAGGACGACTTGCTGCCCCTGGGCGAGGGTAAGGATGGCGCCGTTGTGTCCCGGGGGCAGATCGGTTACCGGGGTATGGGCGATGGTCGCCGAATTGGTTGCCGTATGTTGGCGGTACCACCAGGTGATGCCGATCGATAATATGATGACGGCTGCTGCTGCCGGCCACCAGCGGAGGGGGCGGACGCGGGGTGTGCGGTCCTGCGAGGGGGTATCCTGTGAGGGCTCATCCTCCGAGGACTCATTCTGTGACTGAGACAGGATGCGATCCAGGGCTTTTTGCCAATTCACTGGCGCTGCTGTTCCTGCCGGCAGAGGGGTATCGTACTGGCTAAAGATGCTGATCATGACGGGATCATCTTCGGCAGACTCGTGGAATAGCTGCCAGAATTCGGCGGCTTCTTCCGGCGTAGCTTCGTCGGTACAGTAACGTTCATAGAGGTATAACAGTCTGGTCTGGTCTTCCCGCATAGCAGTAGCTTATACCCATATTACGTCACGAGCACAAGCGGATAACTATTAGGGCTGGAAATTATTTTTGGCCCGGACCGGAAATTGCCTAACCAAGGAAGAACAGCACGGAGAGCGCCTTCGGCCAATCGGTATTGCTACGGAGGTATTCGGCGATCGATCGGGTGGCAGCTCCCAGCTGGTTGTTGACGGTACTGCGTGAGAGGCCGAGCGCTTCGGCTATCTGGTCGTGGGAGAGGCCTTCTTCCCGACTCATCTTATAGATGGTCTGACGCCGGGGGGGCAGCTGGAGAATAGCCTTATAAAGGAGCAGCCGGTCCTGGGAGTCGATGAGGGCTTCGTCGGCGGGTTTCTCGCCCGGGGGCAGGAAATGGTCGATATAAGTCTGTTGCAGCCGTTGATGACGGGCG
Organism: Puia sp.; assembly: GCA_035492595.1. Lineage (GTDB taxonomy): Bacteria > Bacteroidota > Bacteroidia > Chitinophagales > Chitinophagaceae > Puia. Next base: position 3,264 of record DATJJA010000183.1, on the reverse strand, counting down.
GTAGTGCGCAGGAAGTCGAGTGTCTTGTAGTAGCCGACCTTGTGGAGGAAGGCGGCGAGATTGTCGATGCGGGCGGTCAGTTCGCGTCCGGCCCAGAGCTTCATAAAGATATCGGTGACGATCTCTTCGGCCGTTTCGTTGGACTTGGTATGCTTGCGCAAGTAGAAGAAAAGCTTGTCGCGGTAGCGCCGGAAGATCTCATTGAAAGCGGCTTCGTCGCTGGTGTTGAGCAGCGATAGTAATTCTTCGTCTGTATATGTGAGATAAGCAGACATCTAATGAGAGCCTAAGTTTATAAACAAATATACTTATAAAGCGGGGAAGCATAAGCGGGGTAACGGAAAACCGGGTGACAAGGAAAAATTATTCAGATTATCCTGGTTCGCCATACTGAACACCGTGCCTCTGTCGTTTGGTCTTTTTTATGCCGGGCCAACTACCTGTTGTCGTTTCTGTTAAATGGGCATTCGCCGTTACGTTGATCGTGCTGCTGACAGCATGTCGCCGGAATTCGTATTCCCCTGACAATGTCTCTTATTTTGACAGGGTCTTTCATCATTTGGACAGCCTGAATCTGCCTGTCTACCAGTCTTTTCACTATATCGACTCCGTCTACGAGCGATTCCCATCGCCAGGTATCCAGGATCGTATACGTCAATACGACTATAAAGGCAATTACTATTATTACCAGGCGCACGATCTCGCGAATGCTATGCGGTATGTGGACAGCTGTCTGTTGTTGTTGTCTGATCCTGAGGTGGAAAGAAGATATCCGAGGGAATATGCGAAGTGTCTTATTGATAAAGCGGAGACGTATCAGCTGGAGAAGGAGTATGAGAGCGCGCTTTTTTATTATCGAAAGGGGTTGGAGGCTATAAAGGGTCTCGGCGACAGCTGTTCGATGGCTCAGTATACTCAACGGATAGCCATGGCGAGCTACCGGGCCGGTCGATTTGATGATGCCCGTCATCTTTTTGACCTTGCCTTTCATCAGTTTGGGTCATGCCGCCCGGATTTTCGGGCTTTTGCCTATAAGCAATGCAATCTGGACAATATCGGGCAGTGTTTTGCGGCTACAGGAAAATGGGATAGCGCGGCTTTATATTACGACAGCGCTCTTTTGTTCATAGCCAGGGAAGGGCAGGTCTTTCTCGGCGACTCTTCGCATCGGGGTTATATGGAGACAGCCCGGGCGGTGGTATATGGCAATCAGGGCGACTATTTTCTATACCGGCGGGATACGGCAAAAGCTACGATGCTTTATCGCATTAGCGTAGCCGTCAACATGCGTCCCCTTCATGATTCGGGGAATGCGCTGACGGTCCTGGTAAAGGCGATCCATTTGCATTTGTCTGAGGGAAATCTTACAGAGGCGAAGAAGGAGCTAGGGATAGTGAAGAGTGCATTGGAACGCAGGGGAAATCCGGAAGTTGAGCTGGCTTTGAGAAAGCTTAATGCGGAATACCTTGCAAAATCCGGGGATGGGTTTGCGGCCTGGAGATCGCTAAGTACGTGGATGGCTGAGGCAGATTCGCTGCGTGTTGTGGAGGCATCAACATCGGCCATTGATATCCCCGGGAAATTAGTACACCTGGAGGATATGTACACCATCGAGCTATTGAGGCAAAGGGATCATGTCAAGACGGCTTATCTGTTGTTTGCGCTGTTATTGGTTATCATGATGGGGGTGATCGTATTCCTGATCCGGCGGGGTGCTCTGCGGTCAAAAGGGCATATTGGTCAGCTAAACCGGTTAAACAAGGCTTTGCGTGCTGAGAACCTTCAGACGCAAACGGCGATAAATGCCTTGAATGAAGATCAGTCTATGTATTTGCAATCCCTTAAAACGATCGCTCACGATCTTCGTAATCCTGTCGGGGCGATCTCTTCTGCTGTCTCTCTTTTACACCGGTCCGGTATCAGTGAACAATCGATGCCGCTGCTTGAACTGATCCGGCAGGCGGCAGATCAATCATTGCAACTGGTGGGAGGGATCATGCATTTTGATCTGCCGATGGGAAGCCTGAAGATGAAAGAGGTCGATCTGACGAAGCTGTTGGAGACCTGCGCGGCCACCCTTCAATTCAAAGCCGGGGAAAAGAAGCAGACGATACTTCTCGATCTTGAGCAGCTGACTCTTGTGGCCGACCATGACAAGCTTTGGAGGGTTATTGTGAATCTGCTGGACAATGCCATAAAGTTCAGCCCGGTTGGCTCCGATATCCGGATGAAGCTGCAACGCCAGGGTGACAAGGCCGTGATCTCTGTGATCGACAAGGGTATTGGGATCTCAAAAGATATGGAAGGAAAACTATTTTCTGTCGATGCTGTAAAGCGTAGCGGCACCCTGGGTGAGGCTTCCTTTGGATTGGGGCTGGCGATCGTAAGCCAGATCGTGAAGGCTCATGGAGGCTGTATCAGCGTGAGAAGTGAAGAGAATGAAGGAACTACCTTCCTGATCGAGTTGCAGGCGCTGGCTGCCTGACGTGAAATTTAAAAAGCCGGACGCGAGGTCCGGCTTAGTGGAGAATATCGGAGTCGAACCGACGACCTCTTGCATGCCATGCAAGCGCTCTAGCCAACTGAGCTAATTCCCCGTGTTTTGTGGCCGTAGCGCAGTGGGCGCTGCGTTACGCATTTGGGAGTGCAAATATAGAGGATTTTGGATTAAACAATTCAAAATTTCCGGGTGTTATAACAATTTATGGCTGCAATTCGATAGTTTGCAAGTCAATCAGACGTATCATGGGCATTGGTAGACAAATAGCTGAATATTTCTTTCTCAAAAAGAGGGACCCGAATGCCCCGCACACGGGATCGATGAAGTTTATGCATGGGGTCAACCGGCTTTCATTTTTTATGTTTTTGCTGGCGATAATTGTGATTATCATCCGATTGGTTTTTTTCAAACATCATTAGGGGGTTTGTGCAGATGCGCGATGGCCGGGTTGCGGCATCAGGGCTGGGTTTGCGCGTACGTGCGGGTTGCTGCTCAGGCATGCTTATGGCCGGGGGCCTGTTCGCGCATGAAGCGGAGGATGCTTTCGGCGGCATTGGCGGAGGCGTGGCCACCCTGGCTGAGGAGCTCTTTGAGGTTGAGGTAATCGATCCGAAGTTGTTGCTGGCGGTCGGTGTTGTTGAGGATGTCGGTCAGTTCGCGGCGGAGGTTTTCGGGTGTGAGCTGGTCCTGGATCAGTTCCTTTACGACCAGCTTGTCCATGATCAGGTTGACGAGGGAGATGTATTTTACTTTGATCAGGCGGC
>DATJJA010000182.1:0-15170 GCA_035492595.1 Puia sp. | reverse complement strand
CGGACATCACGGCCTCTGTCCCATAGAACTGTTCCTTTGGCTCGGATTTGAAGTTTACGCCCTTGTCCTTTAGCTCGGCATAAGTGGCCCGGCAATCGGGTGTATAACCGAGCGCAAGCGAAGGTTACGAACAAGACGGAGCGTGGCGAAGCAGCTCCGGCGACGTTCTACTCCTGCGCCCAGCGCGCCCTTTTCAAGCAGCACTTTGAATGCATTTCTCGTCTCCTCATCATAGCTCATGCCGCCGGCAAGAGGGGGGAGCAGGGCTATTTCCTGGTCAGGTTGCTGCGGCGGATAACCGAGCGAAGCGAAGGTTACGGACGAGACGGAGGGTAACCGAGTGCAACGAAGGTTACGACCGAGGCGGACCGTGGCGAAGCAGGTCCGACGAAGGCCTAAGCAGCTCCGGCGAAGTTCTGTCAGCCAGCGAAAGCCATTGGGCATCTTCGCATCCGTGTTGACAGTAAACCCCAGCGTGTTTACATAGAAGTCATAGGCTTTGTCCTGATCGAGTACAAAAAAGGTGATGTGGGAGAGCTTTGTGATCATAAAAAGTAAATTTAGGACCCAAAACTACCTTTTCTAAGGAGACAGCGCTTATTGAGAATTGCTTTTCTGAGGGGGCTCGCCGTCTAAAGCTGTATCGGAAATGCAGTTCTCAAAAAAACAATGGGGGATAACCGAGCGAAGCGAAGGTTACGAACAAGACGGAGGGTAACCGAGTGCAACGAAGGTTACGACCGAGGCGGACCGTGGCGAAGCAGGTCCGACGAAGGCCTAAGCAGCTCCGGCGAAGTTCTGATCGGGGCTGCCGGATCGCCTGCTGTTCTCTGCGCCATGCCTCATCCCGGTAGCTGGTGGGCGCTGCGCCCATCTCTTTCTTGAATAGCAGGCTGAAAGAGCCGATACTTTCAAACCCCACCTGATTGCATACTTCTGTGACAGTAAGATCGCGAGCAGCAAGGAACCGGCGCGCCTGCCCGATCCGCTTCTGCGTCAGGTATTGATGGGGAGTAACCTTATAGATCCGGGTAAAAAGCCGGTGGAAATGATAACGCGAGAGACAGGCTTCCCGGGAAAGCCTGTCCAGGTCTATCGACTCGCGGAAATTATCATCGATATAGACTTTGGCCGTGACGATTTTTTTATATACATCGGGCGCGATAGGCATAATAGTATTAAAATTCCTGCTAACTAAATTAATTCTTGTTTTTCAAATTCTTACAACAAACTTACTGGCACAGTTTATGGGGTTCTCCAGCGACATTTTTTCGTAACTTTACAGATGCATACCTCAAAACAATAAGCCTATGGTAACAGTTATCATTCCCGCTCTCAATGAAGAAAAAACGATTCGCCAGGTCATTCGCCAGGCGAAACGGAGCGAGCTGGTGAATGAGATCATTGTGGTGGATGATATGTCGACGGACAATACTATCGCAGAAGCGAAAATGGAAGAAGATGTCAGGGTCATTACGAGCACCCATGTAGGAAAAGGCGATTCGATGCGCGAAGGGCTGCTGATGGCAAAAAATGAGATCCTGGTCTTCCTGGAGGCCGATACACCGGACTACGAGGTGGATATCGTCGGAATGCTAACGGCGCCGTTGATACGCGATGAGGCGGATTTTGTAAAATCCTATTTTGAACGGCAAAGCGGCCGCGTGGCGGAGATCCTGGTCAAACCCATGCTGGAATTCTTCTTCCCTCATTTATTACAGTTCAAGCAGCCGCTCAGCGGGATGATCGCCGGAAAGAAGTCTTTCCTGCAAAAGGTCGAGTTTGACAACGACTATGGAGTGGACATCGGGCTGCTCATCGACATGCATAATGTCAATGCAAGGATCACTGAAGTTTGTATCGGGGAGGTGGAAAACGACCGCCATCCCTTACATGTCCTGGGACGGATGTCCAAACAGGTGGCCAATGCGATCTTCAAGCGGGTCAATATTTTTGACGGCGGCAGACGCCAGGAAGACGACACTCCCCATATCATGCGTGAGCAGGTGGAGTTCGCGCTGAAGGAGATGGTCCGTCAGCCTAAGAAAATGATCGTTTTTGATATGGACAATACCCTCCTTCAGGGCAGCTTCATAAAAGCCGCGGCGGAACGATTCGGTTTTACACGGGAGCTGACGGATATTTTAGCCCAGCCCAAAAGCAATTACATCAAAACCCAGAAGATAGCCCGCCTGCTCGAAGGAAGGACTTTCGCGGAGCTGATCCACGTTGTGGAATCTATTCCCCTGATCGGGGACGCGGTACAGGTGATCCGGGAATTACAGGTGAGGGGGTATGTCTGTGGCATTATCAGCGATAGCTATCATGCCATAGCCAATCATGTCAAGAACCTGTTAGGACTCGATTTTACCCTCGGCAATGAACTGGAGTTCCAGAAAAGTGTGGCAACCGGAGAGGTCCGGATCCCTTCCCAGCTGCTAAAGGACCGGTTCAGCCAGTGTGAGCACGACCACTGTAAATCCAACATGTTCCAGTATATTTTGCATCGTTTTGGCATCAGCCTGGCAGATTCCGTGGCAGTCGGGGACGGAGAAAACGACATTTGTATGGTCAAAATGGCGGGTACGGGCATTTCTTTTAATTCGACCACGCCTGGACTGGATGAAGTGGCAGATTATGTTTTTAAAGGGAATTCCCTCAAACCGGTGCTGGAAGTGGTGCGGTAAGCGGCCGTGATGTCGAGGGCCCTGGCTCAGGGCCCCGTCAGAGCATTATTTCAACTTTTTTTAATGGCAGACGCCCTCCGGCGACCTGCCATTTTTTCATTTTTAGGGCCGTGGCATAATGATTGTCAATGCTATCGGGTAGGAAAAAATTGAAAACCTTTAAAATCAGATAAACAATATGGGAAAGATCATAGGAATTGACCTCGGCACAACGAACAGTTGCGTGGCTGTCATGGAGGGTAATGAGCCCGTCGTGATCGCCAATGACGAAGGTCGTCGTACGACCCCGTCTATCGTGGGTTTCCTGAAAAACGGAGAAAGAAAAGTAGGGGATCCTGCAAAACGGCAGGCTATCACAAACCCGGTCAACACGATCATGTCCGTAAAACGGTTCATGGGTCGCCGGTATGACGAAGTGACCAATGAGATCACACATTGGAGCTATAAAGTGGTCAAGGGTGACAATAATACGGTCCGTATTGACATCGACGGCCGGTTGTACACTCCGCAGGAGATCTCCGCGATGATCCTGCAAAAAATGAAGAAAACAGCCGAAGATTATCTGGGCCAGGAAGTGACAGAAGCCGTTATCACGGTGCCTGCCTACTTCAATGATGCACAGCGCCAGGCGACCAAGGAAGCCGGTGAGATCGCTGGCCTGACGGTTCGTCGTATAGTAAATGAACCTACCGCCGCTGCCCTGGCTTATGGCCTGGACAAAGCTGGAAAGGACGAAAAAATAGCTGTATTTGACCTGGGTGGAGGTACGTTCGACGTTTCCATCCTGGAACTGGGAGATGGCGTGTTTGAAGTAAAGTCAACCAATGGAGATACCCATCTTGGTGGTGACGACTTCGATAAGGTCGTTATGGACTGGCTCGCAGATGAGTTCAAGAAGGAAGAGAATGTCGACCTGCGTAAGGACCCTATGGCCCTGCAGAGGCTGAAGGAAGCTGCTGAAAAAGCCAAGATCGAATTGTCTTCTTCCAGTGAAACAGAGATCAACCTGCCTTATATCACAGCCGTTGACGGAGTGCCAAAGCACCTCGTAAAGAAGCTGACCCGAGCAAAATTCGAACAGCTGGCTGACTCCCTGTTCGAACGCTGTCTGAAGCCCTGCGAACAGGCCCTGAAAGATGCCGGCATCAGCACTTCCCAGATCGATGAAGTGATATTGGTCGGTGGTTCTACCCGTATCCCCAAGGTACAGGAGATCGTCGAAAAGTTCTTTGGTAAGAAACCCAATAAGGGCGTAAACCCGGATGAGGTTGTTGCCGTAGGAGCAGCTATCCAGGGCGCAGTCCTCACAGGTGAGGTAAAGGATGTATTACTGCTTGACGTAACACCTCTTTCTCTCGGTATCGAGACAATGGGTGGTGTAATGACAAGGCTGATCGAATCCAACACGACGATCCCGACAAAGAAATCAGAATCGTTCTCTACGGCCAGCGATAATCAACCCGGCGTACAGATACACGTTCTGCAGGGCGAACGCCCAATGGCTAATCAGAACAAGAGCCTTGGCACATTCAACCTGGATGGCATCCCACCCGCTCCCCGTGGCGTTCCGCAGATCGAAGTCACCTTCGATATCGATGCCAATGGCATTCTGCACGTGACGGCAAAGGACAAGGGCACCGGCAAGGAACAGAAGATCCGCATCGAAGCCGGCAGCGGTCTCAGCAAGGAAGAAGTCGAAAAGATGAAGGCAGAAGCAAAAGCCAACGAGTCTACGGACAAGGCAGCCCGCGAAAAGGTCGATAAGATCAACCAGGCCGATAGCCTTATCTTCCAGACGGAAAAACAGCTGAAGGAGTTCGGAGACAAACTGCCCGCAGACAAGAAGGCGCCCATCGAAACCGCGCTGAACAAATTGAAAGAAGCACAGAAGTCACAGGACATAGCCGCCATCGATGCTGCAGTAGCAGAGATGAACAATGCCTGGACAGCCGCTTCCGAAGAAATGTACAAGGCTACTCAGCAGGCAGGTGGACAACCGGGTGCTGAAGCTGGTGGACAACAGCAGAGCAGCGGTGGAGAGAATGTCACCGATGCAGAGTTCGAAGAAGTAAAATAAACAGACGTTTCTCCAATAAACGTTTCCGCTACAATACAAAAGGCCCCGCTAGTGCGGGGCTTTTTGATTTTCAGCATAACTTGTTGATTATAAATTAATTGCATGTAATTTTTTAAATTTTATACCCAAAAGCTTGCATATGCGAAAAAAGCTCGTAATTTTGCACCCGAATTGAGCAACTAAAACGTATTAGCGAGCCAATAACTGGCAAAACCAGTTCACTCATACAGGCGGGTCTGACCACTTTCTTACAACGATGCTTTAGTGTTTTTTCTCCAAAGGTTGCTCCAATAATATTTAGAAATTTTTAAAACAGATATGTTATGAACAGTGATGTAATGCACTCGCGTGTGCAATTAGAAACCGCTATCCTTAAGAACCTGGTAACTGAAGTAAAAGAGACCGTTGCGACGGATGTCGTATTCTCAAAACCCCGCAATCGCAGCTTTGGGGTAGTAAACCTCTGGAACATGCGCAGGAGAAGCCGCTATGCCGGGCATCCGCGTAAAAACCCAACGATCATTACCGGCTTCGGTTTTTAATAATGTTAAGGTAAGGCAATGGTTAGCTTAGATTAGCAACCCGCTCAGCGATGAGCGGGTTTTTTGTTGTGCAGCAGGCCCGTAGTCTATCCTGGCCAGAGAGCGGGTGACCTACCAGGTTAGATGATCTCCATCGTCTTCATCAAAAAGGAAGCATTGCGATTCCGCGCGATCCCACGTTGCAGCTGATAATTAAAATGAAGCGAGTCTCCCTCGATAACGCTTTCAAAACAATAGTTCCTGATCGTCTCCGGCAATTCCTGTTCCATCTGACCCAGCGATAGATCATGGGTCGCAAACAGCGACAGACAATGATATTGGATCAGCTTACGGATAAAGAGTTCCGAACCATGGGTCTTGTCTTCCGAATTGGTGCCCCGCAGGATCTCGTCGATCAGCACCAGTGCCGGCAGACCCGTTTGCAACCGGTGGACGATGTTCCGGAGCTTTTTCAGCTCCGCCATAAAATAGGAAGTCTGCTCCTGCAAGGAATCGCTGATCCGCAGCGAGGTGAGCAGGTACATCGGCGTAAAGGAAAAAGCGCTGGCGCAGACCGGAAGACCGGACTGGGCCAGAAGCAGGTTGACTCCCACCGTCCGCAGAAAGGTGGTCTTCCCCGACATGTTCGAGCCCGTGACAAGGATCAGCCTTTCGCTGCGGCCGATGCTAAAGTCATTCGCTACACGCGCGTCTGCGGGGATGAGAGGGTGGGAAAGACTTGTCGCCTCTATAAAGAGACCCGATGAAGCGCCGGATCGCATGGCGCCGGGGGCCGAACCCCGATCGTCTGTCGCTTCTGTTGACGACGTCGCAGCGGCTACAGGTACGGGATAAACATAATCCGGGTTATTGAAAGCAAAGGTCGCCAGAGAATTGAGGCATTCTACATTCCCCACCGCCTCGATCCAGCCGGGAAATACCGGCTTGTTATTGATCTTCCAGCGTTCGAGCGCTATCAGGCAGCGCAGGTCGTAAGCAATGAACGCATTGAGAAAAGTTTTCACCAGGACGTTGATACGCTGATCGAAATACGCCGAGAGCTTCGACAGCTGACGGATAGCCTTATGCGCCTTATCCGTTCTTGCCTGCAGCTGCTGCAGTAGGGGAGAACCGGTCGTTTTAACCGTATTGAACACGGCGAGGATGGCAGCATACTGATCCAGGATATTCTGTTTGCGGGCGATGTGCTCGTGTTCCAGATCGATCCTCTTTGTGAAAAAAGCGGTGAGCATCCAGGAGACCAGGACTCCTGCCAGCAGAAGGGTATAGTTGTTGCTGGAAAGATAATAGAAGAGGCTAAAAAGGTTGAAGACGGTAAGCAGATTGATCACGATCCGCAGACCCTTGCGGTGATAAAGAAGTGGTTCGGTGTCGAGCCAGCTTTGAATACTGTCGAGGTTGCCTTCTTTTTCACCGGCAAGCAGTCCTTTTGCTGTCAGCAGCTGACGCAGGGAAGACTGGGGCGCCAGCACACGGATGGCCTGCTGCTGCTGATTGATCGAATCGACGGAAAGAAAACTATTACGCAAAAGTCCGGTCAGCGTCGCGGTCCCATGACTGGTAGTGGTCCTGTTAAGGACATGAAAAATACTTCGCTTCCCGAAGATGTCAAGATCGTCGAGATAATTATCCGAATCGAGGAATCCGGAGCCGTCGGGGAAATCGTTCAACCCATTGTGAAGCAGGCTAAGCTCGTTAGTATTGACCCAGGCCAGTTTCTCCCACAAAGCCCGCTGGTCCTTTAGCCGGTAATAGAAGTTGACACAGATAAGAAAGGCAGCCAGGGCCACCAGCAACAGCAGAAGGAGGGGAGTGGTAAGATCCCGGGTAAGCAGGTAGGTGATATAAACGATACCGGTAAACAAAAGCAGACGCACCAGCGCGAGGAGATTCATTTTTTTTCGCAGGCGCTGTACATGATCATTGCAATCATCAAGTGTCGACTGGTAGAAGTTGATCGTGGACATAGGAAGCAGTGCAGGTTAAGAAGCAAAATGCCACCTGGTATCAAGTGGCATTTCTTATATAGAAAAAAATATAAGCTTACTTGTCAGGAAGGAACTTACATGATATCCAGCGCTTTCACGAAGAATGTGCAAACGAAAGGAAGGATCAGGGTCAAATATTCAAAGTGCTTAGCTACGGCCACGCCAAATAAGGCGGTAAAAAGGAAGAACAATAACCAGTAGATTCCCGTGCTTTTCTTTTGCTGTTCCATTGACTAAAATTTGTGCAAATCTAAGGCAAAGGTACCAATGAACCAAAGCTAAAAAAATGAATATCTTCGAGTTTTGTGGTATATTTTAGCGGCATAATGTAAAAAATACACATTGCTGCCTATCGAAACACAGGGTTATATGAAGATAGATTTCTATTTACGTTTTTATACACATCCAGGTCAGTCCATTCTATTAACCGGAGATCTGCCGCAGCTGGGCAACGATGACATTATTGCCGCCATTCCTCTCAGTTACGTGAATGGGGAGTTCTGGCATGGCAGTATCGTGCTTACTGCTCCGCTGACCGGGCCTTTACACTATCATTATGTCCTGAAGAACGAGGACGCCACGCTGACGGAAGAATGGGGAGATGACAAAGTGATCGAGCCGCCGGCGGCTGGTTGTGAGGAGATCCATGTCATCGATACCTGGAATTATGCCGGAGAGTTCGAGAACGTCTTTTACAGCAATCCCTTCCGGGAGGTTCTTCTGCCGGAACATAAGCCTCAAAAGCCGGCAAAAAAAGGCCGGGCGAACAGCGCGATCACGCATATCTTCCGGGTAAAGGCGCCCCTCCTGGCCGCAGACGAGGCGGTCTGTCTCCTGGGCAATGGCATTGCATTACGCGACTGGGATGAGACAGATCCGCTGGTGCTGTCGCCGGAAGGGAACTGGTGGACATTGCGTCTGACCATCCCGCCGGAGTCATTTCCCATAGAGTACAAATATGGCATCTATAACAAGAAGGAAAAGTCCTTTCTCCGTTTTGAGAACGGCCCCAACCGAAACCTGCCCGGGGACGCCCGGAAAGAAAAGATCAGCATCATCCACGACGGATTTGTACACCTGCCCAATACCGGCTGGCGAGGCGCAGGGGTGGCCATCCCCGTGTTCAGCCTGCGAAGCAGGAACTCCATGGGAGTGGGGGAGTTCCTCGACATCCGGCTCCTGGTAGACTGGGCCGTCAAATGCGGCCTCCGGCTGATACAGCTGCTGCCAACCCAGGACACGACCGCTACGCATACCTGGCTGGATTCCTATCCGTATGCCGCCATTTCCGCTTTTGCCCAGCATCCCATCTATCTCAACCTCGAGAAATGCGCGGGCCGGAAATATGCCGGACTGATCAAGCCCCTGCACAAAAAACAAAAGGAGCTCAACGATTTAAGCGAATTGGATTACGAGCAGGTAATGAAGCTTAAATTATTGACTATTAAAGAATTATACGCTCTACAGAAAGAAGAATTTGAGAAAGATCCGGATTTTCTGGACTTTTTTGCAGCAAATAAGAACTGGCTTGTGCCTTATGCTGCTTTCTGTTATCTGCGCGACAAGCACAGTACTCCGGATTTTACCCAATGGAAGCTGCATAGCCGCTATGATGCGGAAGCTATTCAAAAATACACCGCTCCGGAGGCCAGACATTATGATTCCATCGCCCTGCAATACTTCATCCAGTATCATTTGCACCTCCAGCTACGAGAGGCGGTCGACTATGCTCACCGGCATGGAGTGGTCTTAAAAGGAGATATCCCGATCGGCATTTATCGCCACAGCTGTGATGCCTGGGTAGAGCCGGGGCTTTATCATATGGATCTGCAGGCGGGAGCGCCCCCGGACAATTTTGCCATCAAGGGCCAGAACTGGGGTTTTCCTACCTATAACTGGGAAGAAATGCAAAAGGATGGTTATGCCTGGTGGAAACAGCGTTTCGAACATATGCGTAATTACTTCGATGCCTTCCGGATCGACCATATCCTCGGTTTTTTCCGCATTTGGAGCATACCCATGGACGTAGTAGAAGGCATCTTAGGGCGTTTCCAGCCGGCCATACCCGTCCATGTGGTCGAGTTCCAGCAACGAAATACCTGGTTCGACTATGACCGCTATACAAAGCCTTTTATCAATGATGGCGTTCTGTCAGAAATTTTTGGCTCAGACGTAGACGTTGTTCGGTCGATGTATCTCGAACCGACAGGCTATGGCAATTACCGGCTTCTGGACGCTTACAGCACCCAGCGAAAGATAGAGGCCCACTTCAGCGGCCTGGAGGCTTCTCCTCTGAATGACAGGTTGCGCACGGGTCTATATAATCTCGTCTCCAATGTGATCCTCCTCGAGGTAGAGGGATCGGGAGGCCAGCAGTTCCATTTCCGGATCTCGATGGAAACCACCTCTTCCTTCCGTTATCTCGAATGGCATACCCAGCAGCAGCTGAAGGACCTTTATGTCAATTATTTTTACAGCCGCCAGGACAGCTTCTGGGAGAAAGAAGCCATGCACAAGCTCCCGGCATTGAAACGCGCCACCAACATGCTGGTCTGTGGTGAAGACCTGGGAATGGTGCCCCGCAGCGTACCCGATGTGATGCGTCAGCTGGGTATTCTGAGCCTCGAAGTGCAGCGTATGCCAAAGAACCCGGCCCGGGAATTCTTTCATCCCGCTGAAGCGCCATATCTGTCTGTGGTGACGCCTTCGACACATGACATGAGCACCATCCGCGGCTGGTGGGAAGAAGACCGGGAAAAGACACAACGATTCTTCAACCGGGAACTGGGACAATGGGGGGATGCGCCTCTCTTTTGTGAAGCCTGGATCAACAGGGCGATAGTATTACAGCACCTGCATTCGCCGGCCCTGTGGTGTATCTTCCAGCTGCAGGACCTCATGGGGATGAGCGAGACCTTCCGTCGTGAGAACCCCAACGACGAACGGATCAATGTGCCGGCCAATCCGCATCATTACTGGCGGTACCGGATGCACCTGACGCTCGAAGAGCTGCTGAAGGAAAAAGAGTTCAATGCGGGAGTTAAGGAAGAAGTAGAGGCCGCGGGGCGGTAGAGAAAGTTTATTACTGGCAGGTGGCTCCCGGGTCCAGATCTGCAGCGGCTGCCGATGTGCTGGTCGTGCCGGTTTAGGTCCTTTTCCACGGCAGGCCCTAAATGGGCGGCAGCCGGACGCTCAGAACGAGTGCCGACTGCCTTAAGGGAGAGGGGTTAAGAGATTGGGGGTTGGTTTCAGGTTTCGCTCTTCTCTACATTATCTTTATAAAGGGTTGCACATATTGGCTCGCACCTGTGCGGCTGCTGACCTTTAAAATATAGTTACCGCTTTTCAATCCGTTGATGGCTACCGTCTGCTGGTTGTTGCCTGCATTCAGCATTTGCTGAGTGGTCAGCAGCATCACACCCGACAGATTATAGACCTGCACGATCACCTGCTGCGCAGCAGGGCTGCAGACAGAGAAGTTCAGCGTTGCTATCGCAGGGTTAGGGTAGACGGCCATCTTGCCGGAAACTTCCACATTATTCAGGATAAGCACTTTTGAATAACGGATGACACCATCCATGTCTACTTCGCGCAGGCGGTAGTAGTTGTTACCCTCCAGCATATTGGGATCTAAAAAATTATACTCATTCGAAGTGCCATTGTTAAGGCCGATCACAACGCTGATGGAGTCAAAACCACCATTGTCGCCCGATCTTTCGATCACAAACCATTTACAGTTGGTCTGGCTTTCCATCGTCCAGCTCAGCTGTGCTGTATTGTTCTGCATCTTTCCGGTAAAGCCCATCATAAGGGTGGGCGTTACCGTAGAGTTGGCAGACACCTGGGCTGCAGCGCTGCCGAAGGCGGAGACCAGGATAGCGAAGAACAGGGTGGTGATACGTGTTTGCATATAAGGTACGATTGCGTGGTTGAACGGATATATTGGAAAAGAATGCCAAAAAACAACCCTTTGGGACACAAGCCGTTGTCGGCGTGTCACCCGCTCTGGTCTTCCCGGAACGGGAAAAAAATTCTCAAAAATGCAAAAAAACGCGTGGAAGCACGTGGTCTCACCGTAATTTCCGAAACGCAGGCTACCGGCAGACCAATCTCCGCACAAGCCCCGGAATTCCTTAATTTTGGCCCCCATGATCTGCACGTACTATCCTTATAATCTCGCATTCAGACACCCTTTTACCATCTCCAAAGGCACAAAAACGCACCAGCCGACCCTCATCGTCGAGCTGGAAAACCGTGGAATAAAAGGTTATGGTGAGGCTCCGGCCATCACCTATTATCATATACCCGTTGAAAAGATGATCGCCGATATCGAAGAAAAAAAGAGAGCGATCGAAGGCTTTGCGATAACGGACCCCCAACGTTACTGGCATTACCTGCATCATTTAATACCCGACAATCCTTTCCTTGTCTGCGCCCTCGATATGGCAGGATGGGACCTGTTCGGCAAGATGCGAAACCTGCCTTTATATGAAATATGGAAGCTGGACCCGGCAAAAGGGCCGCAAACCGACTTTACCATCGGGATCGACACCATCGACAAGATGGTCGAAAAAATGAAGGAAAAACCCTGGCCCATTTATAAGATCAAGCTGGGCACCCCGGATGACCTGGCTATAATGGAGGCCTTACGCCGTCATACCGATGCCGTCTTCCGGGTAGATGCCAATGCCGGCTGGACCGTGGAAGAAGCGCTGCAGAAGATCCCGCGCCTGGCTGAGCTGGGCGTAGAATTTGTAGAGCAGCCCCTGGCTAAAGACGACTGGGCCGGTATGCAACGCCTGTATAAGGAATCCGTTCTGCCGCTGATAGCCGATGAGTCCTGTGTAAAAGAAAGCGATGTGGATGCCTGTGCAGGTCACTTCCATGGCATCAATATCAAGCTGACCAAGTGCAGCGGGATCACACCCGCCCGCCGGATGATCGGCAGAGCCCGATCGCTGGGTATGAAAGTGATGGTCGGCAGCATGAACGAGAGTACCATCGGCAGCGCAGCTATTGCGCATCTGCTCCCGGAACTGGACTATGTGGATATGGACGGTCCGCTCTTATTAAAGGAAGATGTGGCGACCGGGCTGGCCTTCGATGCAGAGCGCGTAACCATCCCCCGCGGCCCGGGTTTGGGCGTAGAATTTACCGGACTTTTTTCGAAGGGCGGGGGAGGAGGAATGGTAAAATAGATGTAGATTTGACACTTACACCAAACCGGACGGAGTCCGGTGAAAGCATATGATTAAAACAACCGAAAACGTGCCATCGTTATCCCGCCGGGTAAAAGAAAAATTCAAAACCTCCTTTTCCGTATCCGATCCGCTGATCGTCCGGTCTCCGGGCCGTGTCAACCTGATCGGTGAACATACCGACTACAACAATGGTTTCGTCCTGCCCGCAGCGATCAATAAAGCCATATACATGGCAGTAAGCCGCCGCAGCGATGATGAGATACATTTAATATCCCTCGACCTCGATCGCCGGTATAACGGCTCTGTCAACCGCATCGAACCAACCAACTTACACTGGCCGGATTATATCCTGGGTGTCGTCCAGCAGATCCAGCAGCTGGGTCATTCCGTAGGGGGCTTCAACTGCGTTTTTGGCGGGGATATTCCCCTTGGAGCGGGTATGTCTTCCTCCGCGGCCCTGGAATGCGCCACGGCCTTTGCCATAAACGAGCTTTTTGGACTGGAACTCGACCCGATGACGATGGTCAGGCTGTCCCAAAAAGCGGAAAACGTCTTTGTCGGAGTACAGTGCGGCATCATGGATCAGTTCGCGAGCATGTTCGGCCGAAAGAATCATGTCATCCGCCTCGACTGCCAGTCGCTGGAGTATGCCTATGTGCCCTTCGACACGGCCGGCATCCGCATCGTATTGCTGGATTCCAATGTCAAGCATTCCCTGGCCTCCTCCGAATACAATACCCGCCGGTTACAATGCGAAGCGGGCGTTAAGCTGATACAGGCTCATCACCCGGAAGTGAAAAGTCTGCGTGATGCCAGCCTCGAAATGCTGGCCGCCTATGTTGCCCCGGTCGACGCACTGGTCAATCAACGCTGTGAGTATGTCGTCGAAGAGATCAGTCGCCTGCTGGCTGCCACAAAAGACCTCGAGAAGGGGGATATGCATGCTTTCGGCCAAAAGATGTTCGCCACACATGAAGGACTTAGCCGCAAATACGCCGTCAGCTGCGAAGAGCTGGACTTCCTGGTCGAACAGGTAAAAGATGACCCTGCTGTCATCGGCGCCCGGATGATGGGAGGCGGATTCGGCGGCTGTACCATCAACCTGGTAAAGGAAGACGCCATCGACGGACTGATCGAAAGACTGACGCCGGTCTACCGCAAAGCCATGAACCTGGACCTGAAGGTGTATATCGGACAGATAGAGGATGGCACATCGAGGCTTAACGATCCTTCGGATAAATAGTAAATCAATACTCGCTATATGAACAAACTGTTTTTCTTTTCCATGGGTATATCCGTTTGTCTTCTGACGGCCTGTGGCGGCAACGGCACAGAGAACCCTGCTGCATCGACCGGCAAGGATAGTGCCGCAAAAGATTCTGCCACTGCTGCAACGCTGCCCGACAGCGCCGCCTTCCGCGACGTGGTCGACGGACAGCCTACCGCCTTATACGTACTGAAGAACAAGAACCAGGCTACCGCCGCCATCACCAATTATGGCGCCCGGCTGGTAAGCCTTCTCGTTCCCAATAAGAATGGAGTAATGACCGATGTGGTCCTTGGTTATGACAGCATCGGCAAATACGTCCATCAGCCCGAAACCTTTTTCGGAGCTATCGTTGGGCGTTATGGCAATCGGATAGCAAAAGGTAAATTCAGACTGGCGGGAAAAGAATATACGCTGGCAAAGAACAACGGGCCCAACTCCCTGCACGGGGGTAAAAAAGGCTTTGGCGCGGTAGTCTGGACGGCCAAACAGCTCAACGATCACGCCGTCGAATTATCCTATACTTCAAAGGATGGGGAAGAAGGTTATCCCGGGACGCTGCAGGTTAAAGTTACTTATACCCTGACTGACAGCAATGCGTTGACGATCAGCTACCAGGCTACAACCGATAAGGCCACGGTCCTGAACCTCACCAATCATGCTTACTTCAATCTCAATGGACAGGGCAGCGGCACGATCAACAATCACCTGCTGACACTCAACGCCGACCAGTATACGCCGGTAGACAGCACCCTTATCCCGACCGGGAAGATCGAACCCGTAGCCGGCAGCCCATTCGACTTCCGTACGGCTACCGCTATCGGATCAAGGATCGATGCCGACAATATCCAGCTGAAATACGGGAAAGGCTATGACCACAATTTTGTCATCAATACCATGAAAGGCGATACGATCAAGGGCGGCCACAACCTTGTGCCCGCGGCGACCGTACAGGGTGACGCGAGCGGCATCGTCATGAAGGTGCTGACGGAAGAACCCGGCATACAATTCTATGGCGGCAATTTCATGACAGGGTCCAATCCGCTTAAAGCAGGTAAAAAAGATGACTACCGGTCGGCCTTCTGTCTCGAGACTCAACATTTTCCCGATTCCCCCAACCAGCCTTCATTCCCTTCGACACAGCTGAAGCCAGGTCAGACTTACCAGTCGACCACGGTCTATCAGTTCTCGGTTAAATAATATTGAAACCCATTTTACCAACGGCCCCGCCAGTGACCTGACGGGGTCGTTTTTGATCAACGCCGCTTCAATGATCATTCAGCGGCAGCCCCCGCTGCTGGAACTCCTTCCAATTAAGATATTCCTCTCCGTGGCGTTGTTCGACCATCGTGATACAACCGTCCACCGGGCATACCAGTTGGCAGAGGTTGCAGCCCACACATTCCTC
>DATJJA010000181.1:0-30634 GCA_035492595.1 Puia sp. | reverse complement strand
CGTTTTTGCCATCTGCCGGGATTCCGGCAGGCATATCGTCAATTATACATTGGATCAGTTGGAGGCGTTGTTGGATCCGGGATCGTATTTCCGGCTTAACCGGTCTTTCATCTCCAGCATACGATCTATAAAAGAAGTTCGGAAATATTTTAATAGCCGGTTGAGAGTCTACCTGTCCCCGCCGCCGGAGAAAGAAGTATTGATCAGCCGGATCAAGGTCGCGGATTTTATCAACTGGATGGGGTAATCAAAAAATCTGCCCCGATAGTTAAAGATTTCCATTGCTCCATTTCCCCGGACATATCGGTCAGCTTTTTTTTAGCGCGGTTATAGGCATCATTCCCGAGAAACAGGTGCATGGGCGGTTCGGGACTTTCAGCTAATTCTATAAATATTTCCGCTGCACGGTCCGGGTCGCCAGCCTGCTTTCCATCCGAAGCCAGGTAACGGTCCTGTGCGTTTTTTACTGCTTCATAACCCTCGATTGTAGAGGGGATTAGCGCAAGTGAGTTTTTGGTTAAAAAACCGGTTCGGAAACCCGATGGTTCGGCTACAGTAACCTTAATTCCAAATTCTTTGACATCAAGCGCGATCACTTCGGAAAAAGCAGCCACCGCGGCCTTGGTAGCCGAATAAATAGCCCATCCTGGCGCACCTACAAAACCGGCCACCGAACCGATATTAATAATGTAGCCCGATTTTTGGCTGCGCATTACCGGCAAAACACTCTTTACCACATTTATTGTCGCCAGTACGTTAACATTAAAAATATTTTTTATATCCTGCTCTCCTGTTTCTTCTACTGTTCCTGCCATTCCGTAACCCGCATTGTTAACCACCACATCGATCCGCCCGAATGTTGCCAGCGTTTGCTGAATGGATTCATCAATACAATCCAGGTTGCTCAGATCGACAGCCAGCGGGAGAAAGCGGTCCTTATCTATCAGTCCGACCGCCTGGCTCAGGGCATGTGCATCGCGGGAACTTGCGGCCACCCTGTAGCCCTGTTCAAGCAGTTTTTTTACGAGGATCAGTCCCAGCCCTTGAGACGCCCCTGTTACATACCAAACTTTTGAAGTGCCCATGATATTATGTTAGTTGCCGATATCAGTGATCATTTTATTAACGATGACCCAGCGATTGTCGATTTTATGAAACGAGAGGAACTCGTCATAATTAAAATCGTACATCTTGACATGCACTTTGGCAACTGCTATGGAGTTGACCACATCGACCGAGATCACCGTTCCTTTAAAAGGTTTTCCGGAATCTTTCGGGCTTTGGCGGTGGGCAACACCGTCAAGGTACTGATCGAGGGTTTTAGCATAAGGCTGGCCTTTTACATCTCCAAATAATAAGGTGCCGGGATAGTAGATCGGCCGCAGGATATTGATATCACCCTCATAAATTCCTTTGAAGTAGGATTCTTCCAGGACCTGGGTAATAGCTAATGAATCCTTAGTCGTTTCCATTTTCTTTGAATTTTGTGCTTTTAATACCAGCATTGCGCACGATAAAAAAGCAGTCAATAAAAGCGCTTTCATGCTAATTGAGATTATGTCCGGCTCCTGGTAAGCACATGTATTGCCCCCTTTGATGCCATTTCCAGGAATTGGCGGGCACAAACGTTAAGGGGGTTTTTATAGGCTCAGAAAAAAACGATGTAGGTCAACAAAGATCCTCGATCGTGGTTGCTCACTGAGGCCTGGGACCACCTTCTTTAGCTTCTTTAATGTTAAGCGGATTTGTCCCCAGCACTTTGCCCTGCAAGGCGGCCATAGCCTGTTTCGCCTGGTCATCCTGCTTCATTTCAACGATTCCTTTCCCCTTACTTAGACCAGAAAGGGGGTCGATGATGATTTTGGTATATTCCACCCAGCCAAATGGGTTAAAAAGCCGTTGAAGATCAAACTTGTCGAAATGGCGCGGAAGGCCAGATATTGTCATTCGCATAGGGCAAATATATACAGTTTTTCATATCGGCTGGTAATGCCCGTCGCGACACTAAAATAAACTTGCACAACCGAATGGTTGTGTTTATATTTAGCAACCAAATGGTTGTATTATGATACAAAGAAGGGATGTTTTTCAGGCAATGGCAGATCCAACAAGAAGAATGATCATACAGAAGCTGTCGCGGGGACCGCAAAATCTTGCCGGAATTATAGAAGATTTTGGCATCAGCAGACAGGCCATTGCCAAGCATATCAAAGTCCTTAATGAATGTGGTATGGTCACTGTCACCCCAAAAGGGCGTGAACAGGTTTGCGAAGTCCAGCTTGCCCAATTGGATGAGGTAAGTGCCTGGGTGCTGCTGTTGTCATCGTGTAAAATGCAAATTTTAAAAAATGGCTATTCCGAAGTCAACGGAATCAAGATGTATTATGAAATTTATGGACAAGGCAAGCCCCTCGTTTTGATTCACGGTGGGGGCTCGACTATTGAAACAACATTTGGGAGGGTAATTCCAATGCTTGCCAAAAGGTATAAAGTTATTGCCATGGACTTACAGGCCCACGGACGTACCAGTGACAGAGATGCGCCGGAATCTTTTGAACAAGACGCAGATGACGTTGTCACACTTCTTAAAAATTTAAATATCTCCAAAGCCGATTTTTTTGGGTTTAGTAACGGGGGGACAACTGCTGTACAGATCGCCCTTCGTCACCCTGAAATAGTTGATAAAATCATTTTGGGGTCCGCACTTTGCAAACGCAATGGCGTTCCTGAACAATTTTGGGACTTTATGAAGCAAGCAACATTGGCGAATATGCCCGAACAACTAAAAGAAGCCTATTTAAGGGTTTCACCCAACCCTAAAGGTCTACAAGTAATGCATGATAAGGATGCCGAAAGAATGGTGAACTTTTCAGACATACCAGATGCCCGGATCGAATCTATTAAAGCACCGACCCTGATCATCCTAGGTGACAGGGACGTTATAAAACCCGGGCACGCTATTGAACTGCACAGGCAGATCGTCAACTCATCCTTAACGATAATCCCGGGTGTACACGGTGAGTATATCGGGGAAATAACCACTTTAAAAACCAATTCCAAAGAAGCAGACTTTGTTATTCCAATGATTTGTCATTTCTTGGGCTGATTCAGTGCAGCAACAGCTTGTTCCGAACCTGCAAAGAATGTTTGATAGAACTGATCTGTCCGGCCAATGCGCATTTCGGGGGTATCGTTTTCAAGCCCTTTGAGCAGAGATTGTGCAACTTCTTCAGCGGGGATGCCATTCGCACCGCCTATTGCCTTTGAAAATTCGGTATTTACCAATGGTGGCATCAGTTCAAAAACCTTAATTGCCGAACCTGCCGATTCCAGTGTAAAACGCAGGACCTGAGTGTATGAGCGCAATGCTGCTTTGCTTGCCGAATGGGTAGGCATATGAATGGATGGCGCCAACCCGATAATGGCATTTACATTCACAATCGCTGCTTCGGGTTGTTTTCCCAGCACGGGCAGCAACTTTTCAGTTAAATTTATAACAGAAAGATAGTTGGTTTCAATCTCTCCTTTTGCCTTTTCAAATGCATCTGCGTCAGCGCCCAACTTATAAATCGTGGTCACAGCCGCATTATTTACCAGAATGTCAAGCCCAGCATAGTTTGAAGTAACGAAAGTGACCAGATTGTCGAGGTCTTTCTCTTTCGTAACATCTGCAGCTAAATAATTTACGTTCTTTAGTTTTATGGCAGCCTCTTTTAGTTTCTCCTCGTTTCTGCCGGTAATTATCACGCGGTTGCCTTTTTCGCTGAATAACTTAGCAATTTGAAAGCCGATTCCTGAACCTCCACCGGTTACCAGAATGGTCTTGTTTGTTGTGTTCATATTTTTACGTTTTATTATACAAATTGGTTAGTGATCGGAAATAACCGTACCAGCGGCAAGCTTTTTCCTGGTCTTTACAAACAATAACAAAGGCATTGTAAGGACGAAGAGAGAGCCTAGTAAGAAATATGCATCCAAATAGCTCAATATGGATGTTTGTTTTACCACTTGTGCATTCAAAAGTCCAATCGCCTTAGCATGAGCATCGAAAAATGTTGCCCCTTTATCCTGAAAATAGAGGGTCATGTTATTAATACGGTCGGTTACCTGCGGATCGCCGATGGTAATATGTGAAATCAGGTCTGTTCGGTGCACGGCTGCCCGGCGCGTAACATAAGTATCGAATATGGATATGCCAAACGAACCACCCAGCTGACGCATCATGTTATTCAGTGCGGCACCCTGCGGTATATCCTTTGGATCAAGCGTTGAAACGGCCAGCGTTGTAAGCGGAACGGTTAAAAGGGCCATACCGACGGAACGAAAGATCATTGTAATGGCAAAGTATCCGCTGGACACGTCCAGATTCATATGTGCCAAATGCCAGTTAAAATAAATGAAGGAGCAAAATCCCACCGCGACAATGAAAACCGGTTTAAGCCCCTTTTGCATTAATTTGCCGGTTACTACCAATACAGGTACAGCAAGCAATGCTGCTGGGAATAGCATCAACCCCGTTTGGAGTGGCGTGAAACCAAGCAGCCGCTGAGCGATGATGGGTACGAGAAAAATCGAGGTATATAAGCCCACGCCAGTGATAAAAGTCAATAATGCGGCAATGCTCAATGTCTTACTTCGAAATACCTGCAGGTTGACGACCGGGTGTCGAATTTTCAGTTCCCATATCACGAAAGCAGTCAGGCTGAGAATGGATATTATGGTAAACCAGGTAATATAGGGGGTTGAAAACCAGTCTTCCGTTTCGCCGCGCTCCAATACGGTTTGTAAAGTTCCGATACCAATAGCCAGCAACGCTATGCCCATCCAATCGATCTTTGTCACCGACGGTTTATGAGTAGGCTCGGTGAGCAGTATATAACATGAAATGACGGCCAGGATACCCACGGGAATGTTTACATAGAATATCCACGGCCATGAAAAATATTCGACAATCCAACCTCCCAAAGTCGGGCCGACAGTAGGACCCAGGAACACACCAATACCAAAAATGGCGCCCGCCGTTGCCTGTTTTTCTTTAGGGAATTGTTCGAATATGACAGCCTGTGAAACGGAAAGTAAAGCTCCTCCACCCAGGCCTTGTACAAAACGGAAGAACACCAACGTCCAGATATTGTGTGACAATCCGCACATAACGGAGCAAACTGTAAAAATGACGATGGACCCAATGTAATAGTTTCGCCTGCCCAGTTTCGCACTTAAAAAACTGGTCATGGGAATAATGATGACGTTGGCTATCGAGTACGAAGTAACGATCCAGGATGTGTCCTCGATAGTAGCGCCCAGGTTGCCGCCCATATAGGACAGAGCAACGTTGACGATGGTGGCATCAATCAATTCCATGACCGCTGCCAGCAATACCGTGATGATCAGTAAATTCCTCTTTAGCGGACTCATATTTTTTTACTCTTGTTTTGAAGCGCACGAAGGGTCATCCGGCCGATACGGCCGAAACCATTAATTGCAATTCTCATAAATGTTGATTTTTACATTCCAGGGAGGGAGGTCCGAAATGCCCGGCGATAATCTGAAGGCGTCGTCCTCAAATTCCTCAAAAACGTTCTTCGCATGGAGACCAATCCCCCGAGTCCACACCGATCTGCGATCTGTTCCAGACTGAAATCCGTGTCTTCCAGATATTTCCGGGCCGATTCAACTCTAAACTTCTCGATATATTTGGCTGGTGACAGGCCCGTTTGCTTATGAAAAACGCGGGTAAAATTCCGCGGGCTCATGCTGAGATGATCGGCCAAACGGACAACGTCCAACGGCTCGCGCAAATGTTCGCTTATCCAGGGGCGGAGTTTCTCCGCGAGACCCGGGTTGTCAAAAACCGGCAGCAAATTGCCGAATTGTATCTGAAATCCCGGGCGGCTTAAAAATACCACCAATCTCCGGGCAACTTCTACAGCCACGTCCTTCCCACAATCCTGCTCCACCAGCGCAAGGGCCAGGTCTACCCCTGAGCTCACACCCCCGGAAGTATAAATCGGCCCATCCTGTGTGTGAAAAGCGTTGGCATCGACCTTCACCAAGGGATAACTTTTCTCCAATCGCGGGCACATTTGCCAATGAGTCGTAGCCCGACGTCCATTGAGCAGGCCTGCCTTTGCCAGCGCGAAGGCTCCGCCACAAACAGATCCGATCCTCCGCGTCTTCAGCTTTTCCAGCTTTGATAGCCAACCATAAAACGCGTCATTTTCCGGATCGTCCATGTTGCTCAAATCATTGCCCGCTACCAGCACAGTATCAATAGCCCCTTTAAGGTCCAAGGCGCTGTACTTGCAGGTGATCTCCATCCCCAAAGCGCTCACCGCCCTGGTTGCCGAGGTTGGAGAGACAACAGTCAGTTCATATCCACGAGACGATCCCGCCTGCCGCAACACCTTATCTGCGGTATTGAAGACATCGTAAGGACCAGCAACATGCAGCACAAAATTGGATGGCATCATCACGATGACCACTCTTTTCCGCGGCTGAGTCATATTTATCGGCATCTTATCGAGTTTCATACCGCTAAATTAGAGTAAAAGGGAGCTGTCACAAAGGACATAAATTATACATTTTAGGCCACCAAAGTACTGAAATCTTACTTAGGAAAAAACCCCATGGGACAGAACCCAGGCCCCTTTGCCCTCGCGGGTAAAGATGATGTTTTGAAGATCCGAATAAGCTGTCATCCCGGGTACAGGGTGTTGGTCAGAAGCCCAAACGACAAACCCATCAGGGCGTATCAGTACAGCGCTCAAGCCTAATTGTTCCTTTGCCTTGCCCGAAACATATTTGATGCGGTCTCCGTATTCACCCGCCAAAGTTTTTAGTGCCGCATTCATATCGAAGTCAAGCAGTATCCCTTGGCCATCATGCATTAACTCCCCAATTTTTGTACCGTCTTCGAACTCAAAGTTGGGCACGCTGTGGCCTACTAATGGGTGGTCGCCACCGAGATGGTAGTGTGTGTAAACACCCCACACCCTTCCTGCAAAGTAGGTGGCCCCGTCGCGGGTATCCATAAGGTCACGGATAATCGCGTTGAGCGCGCGGGCAGTTGGGCCTGGTTTCATGATTGCAACCTGGGCGCGTGACCAATCCAGGACCTGTGCACCAATTGGGTGTCGTTCGGTTAAATAACTGTCCAGCAACCCTTCCGGCGCTAAGTTTTGGATGGTGGCGGCGAGCTTCCAGCCCAGGTTCATGGCGTCGCCCAGACCAAGGTTGAGCCCCTGTCCTCCCAACGGGGCGTGAATGTGCGCGGCATCGCCAGCCAAAAGTACCCGTCCGTTGCGGTAGGTTGTGGCCTGCCGTGCCCGGTCAGTCCACGTGGTTGCCGTATGCAGGGCGCTGATAGTCACGTCGGTGTTCGAGACACGGCGCAGCACCTCCTGAACGTGTTCAAGCGTGATTGGCTTTTCTGAATTATGAAAGGCCCCCCCATCAAAATCCTGTATTATAACGTAACCCGGCTGGGATTGGAGATACATTCCAGTGGGTGTCACATTTCGGCCCGGGCTGAGCTTCTCCGGGTCGGCAATGTCAACCTGAGTAGAATAGCCAGTAAATTCAGGCTCCGTACCGGCGAATTCAAAACCGCCCAGCTTGCGAACAATACTACGGCTTCCATCGCAACCCACGAGCCATTTACTTTGAAAAGATTGGTTACCGGACTGAACAGTTACCCCGTCCACGGTTTGGTTAAAGCCAGAGACGGAGAGTCCGCGCCTGATTACTACACCCAAAGCTTCCGCGCGGCGGGCCAGCACCATTTCAAGCTCCTCCATTTCAGCAATCAAACTCGTGTCTGTCGAGCTTGGCAGGCGATACTTCCACCGTGAGGTGTCAATATCGCCTTCATGGAATGGAATGCCGGCGAAGTGTCCTACCTGACGGCGTGGTCCTTGTACGGCGTTTGAGTGGGGGTTTTTAAGGCGTTGCGGTACCGCAAGCTCTTTTAGCAACCCACGGCGGTAAAACGCCTCAATAGTAGGCGCTGTAAGCCCCCGTATCCCGAAAGGGAGTTGCTTCAATGGCGAGTGCGGATGCTCCGCCTTTTCCAATATCAGGACTGAACATCTGGCCAAGGCCAGTTCACAGGCAAGGAATAGACCTACGGGCCCTGCGCCGGAAATAATTACATCGTGAATTGAATGATTTTGTGCGGATTTCTTGTTTTCAGGTGTAGCTTTCATCTGGAATGATTGAAACACAAAATTCCGGAATGCTGCTGGGTCAGGCTTGTACAAACGCGACAAAATCACTGCTTACAGCCTGTTTCCCCTTCTTCGCTTTTCGCGCGAATGCCGCTGGCGTAATACCGCTGTAGCGTTTGAATTCCCTGCTTAGGTGGGATTGATCCGTATAGCCCAGTTCATGCGCCAAGCCGGCAATGTTGGAATTTGGATAAAGCCATAATTGGTTTCGTACCTGCTCAAAGCGCAACAGACCGGACACGTCTTTAACCGTATAACCAGAAGACTGCTTGAACTTCCTTTCCAATGTACGAACCGTCGCATGAGCCGCCACCGCTACCTGGCTCACCGGCATGGCGCCGTTTGCTTCCCTCATAGCAACTCCCGCTTTGAATAACATACTGTCAATAGCAATCCCCGACCGTGCATTCAAGAAATACTGTTTTACCTGAGCCAGCGCCGCATCTATCCTGCCAGCGTGAATCCACTCATTCAACGCAGATTGAAGCTGTGCGATAGGATGCTCAAATATGCGCACTCCGTCTTTACCGGACGGCAGTCCCAGCAAATCGAACACGGTCCAGGGAAAGCACCTGATACCAATGATTTCCAAACGGTTTTTCGTGTAAAAAAGAATGGGCTGGTTGAGCAGTCCCACCATAAACGGTGATGGCAAAGGCTGCAAGCTTCCATTGTAAGAAATGCTACAGGGGCTTCCGAAATGAAAAATAATTTCAGCGTAGCCATCCGGTAGGACCTCAAAGCTGGATGGCAGTTCTCCGAAGTCTCTTCTGTCGTACCAAAAGCACTTTATGGTATCCCGTAACTCCTCAGGAGGTTCAAATTCTTGATGCTGCATTTTGAAAGATATCAATTTTTTCGTGAACCGGCCCCTTCATAAAACAATAACCTTTCGCAAACGGTCGCCAGGGCGCCGATGCCCAGCCGACATATACATCCGGGTCACAATGCCACCCCAGTTGCCATTGGTATAGGCGGTGGTATCATAGAACTTCTCGCATACCGGGAGATGGGAGGGGATTAATGGCCGTTGATCCTGGCGGTCAGAGAATCGTAAGTTGTTTTATAAGCGCTGTTACCCGGTTCTTTGTCCACAGCGGTCTTTACCCAGGCCTGTGCGGCCTGCCATTCCCTGGGATTGGCGCTGTAAGTGAGGACAAAATTGGCATTCTTGTTCATCAGCGGGAAGTCGTATTTATCTTCGTAGGTCTCGGTATAATGAACGAGAGCAGTGGAGAAGTGTGGCCAGTTCTTGCCATAGTAATAATAGATCTTCGCCTTGGTGAGGGCCCGGTCGGCCTGGGTCTCGGAATAGGTCATGCGGATCTGCTGGCCAATGGCGGCCCAGGCGGGTTCATTGGTGGCGGCCTGTTGTTCGGCGGGCTGGATGATGGCCTGGATGATAACCTTATCAACGGAATCCAGCGATTTTTTGTCCTGGGCATGGGCGGTAATAGCCAGCATGAGCAGACTGCACATGAGTAATTTGTACATGTAAAAAGAGTTTGAAGTGGTGATTGAGAAATTAGATAGGTGCGGTATAGAGAAGATTCCGATCAGGGGCGGCCATCTTCGGCCAACGTAAATAGCAACAGCACATAATGAGTGCGTTTGTCGTTAAAGGGCTTGTGGGGGTAGTCGGGCCTCATGGAGCTAAGGTAATTTTTTTTCTGTTCCCGGCAAATGTTTAGGCTGTGGGTTTCTGAAGGTCATCATTCAGATAAGGGATCGGGTTAAGGTAGAATGCCTTCTTCCATCCCTGGTGGCTATGGTCGATGCGCCAGGGACAAGGGAAGACCGACTTGATCGTATAGTGAAGGTGCGTCGGCTTACCTTTCGCATCGCCGGTATTACCGACCGTACCGAGGATACTGCAGTGCGAGACAGGGGTTAGGATGTGGGTGCGGATCTCATGTAAGTGTGCATAGTAATGAAGCCGCCATTGAGGGCCGAGGACCATGACGAAGTTGCCGCCAAGGCGATTTTGGCCCGCGGCAATGACCAATCCAGCTGTAGTGGAATGGACGTTGGTGCCTTCTTTCGCAAAGATATCGACGCCTTTATGAGTAACCGATTCGCCCCAGGGATAGGCCCAGAAAGACTTCTGGTCGTAGCTATGGCGGGTGGCCCCTTCTACGGGCATCGCGAGGTGTTGGGGGATGATCCAGCCGATGGCCAGGACGGCTGCAAGGACAAGTCCGGTTTTGAGGCAGGTAGCACGGCGGGTATTGTTGCTTTTCATAATGAGGAAGATAATACAGGTTGCCCGGCCATGCAACAAGCGGTAGCTAAATTGGTGTTAATGCTTGCCCTCCATATTTTTGTACCCGGCTTGGCCAATTTTCAATAAATTACAACCAAAATACCAAAATGAAGCTCACCTGTCTTCTTGCCATTGCCATCGTCTTCTCCTCCACCTACGGCCATGCACAGATCACGCCTCAGTCCAGCTCCAGCCAAACGATTATCCAGGGTTTCGGCCTGGGAACGGTCACCATCATTTATTCAAGGCCCAACACAAAAGGGCGCAAGATCTTTGGGTACGTTGAGCCCAACGATAAAGTATGGCGTACTGGCGCCAATTCGGCTACCGTTATAAAGTTCAGCGACGATGTCATGCTGGAGGGGAATAAGGTATCTGCCGGAGAATATGGTTTATTCAGCATACCCGGCGAAAATCAATGGACCATTATTTTGAGCAAGAAAGCCAAACAATGGGGGGCTTATACCTACAATCAGGCAGATGACTACCTGCGTTTCTCCGTCAAACCTGTAAAACTGCAGCAACCTGTGGAATCCTTTACCCTGCAGTTCGAAAACATGTACCCCACCAGCGGGGAGCTGCATCTTTTATGGGAGAACACTGCCCTGGCAATCCACCTGACCTGTGATATCGACGCGAAAGTAATGGCGCGGATCGACTCGGCCATGAAGACGGATAAAAAGCCCTATTACGATGCTGTCATCTATTACTGGAATAACAATAAGGACATGAATCAGGCATTGGAGTGGGCCAACCAGATGGGCAAAATTCCTGGCATGCCACCGATGGTCGCAAAACTATGGAAAGCTCGTGTCCTGTTAAAGAAGGGAGATAAGAGCGCTGCCGCTATGACGGCGCAGGAAGGCGTGAAAGCCGCCACCGAAGCGAAAAGCGACGAGTATATCCGGCTGAACACGGAAGTCATCGCAGAAGCTGGAAAATAGCTTGAGATGAGTTAATTGCCGAGACGGTCTAAAAACTAAAACAATTAGTATCTCTGTGAACTAAATAAAAATTCGCCGGACAGTTTAATATAAGCTACATTTATTGTCCCTACCTCCTGTAATACTCTTCTTTCCCTGCCCTTTTATTTATTAATCTTTAAAAGCAAAATCAATGAAACAGTCAAGATTTACCGGCTTGCTTTTTTATGTCATGGTATTCTTTTTGGTCTCCTGCGCCGGAGGCGGAAATGAAAATAAGACCGGCACCGACTCTACCACTGTTGACAGCACCAAAAGCGCAGCTGCACCGAAAATAAATACCATTATTACAGCACCGCAAAATATGATGACAGCAAAACACAAGGTGCTCAACTATGCAAAATGGAAAACTTCCTACGATGAACATGATTCTCTCCGGTTGGTTAGTGGCATTCATAGTTATGTAATTGGCCGTGGTTTGCAGGATTCCAATATGATATTAGTAGCTGTGAAAGTAGATGATATGACCAAAGCGAAAGCATTTGCAAAAGACCCTGGCCTGAAAAAGGCCATGCAAAAAGGTGGCGTAACAGGCACGCCTTCGTTTGCCTTTGTTACGATGACCTTCCAGGACACCGCTACTGTTAGTTCAGACCTCCGGTCCAGAACCACGTTCACTGTTAAAGACTGGGGGGCCTGGCAAAAAGCATTTGAAGAGGGTAAGCAGGAAAGGATGGATAATGGTATAACCGTTAGGGCTTTTGGTCATGATGTCGATGATGATAAAAAGGTAGTGCTCGTAACGGCTCTATTGGATACTGTCAAAGCCTTTGCCTATTATAAATCAGATATGTTGAAAAAAAGAAGAGCCGCAAGTGGTGTGATAGGCGAGCCGGAACGTTTTCTGTACCGGGTTGTGCAGCGGTATTAATATAAAATTGGGATAAACAGATCATAAATGGAGAACCTCGAGAATAGCCAGGTCCATTGCGCAGGGGGAGATACGTCCGTCCTCATCCGTTCTCGATCCTTTTAACCTGCTGCTCTTCCGGCCGCTTTGCCCTTCCGCTGGCGGGGCCACTGTGCCCAAACCGGTAGGTAAAGGTCACACTTGCCCGGGCGCTGTAGGTGACACGCTGGAAATTCAGCAGCAAAGCATCGCTTTCGCGTAAAAACCGCCATTTACGCGTATTGAAAATGTCCCGGCCATTGACCGACAGGCTGGCTTTATGATGCCACAACTCATACCGTGCCCCCGCATCCAGCCCCCAGGCGGACCTATACCGGTCCTGCAGGATCAACTCCGGAGCCTTATAGTCTGCCCGCAGCTGCAAGGCGAAGTCTTTAAGAAAGGAAAGATTCGCGGTCACGTTGGTATTCCAGCTGAGCCCTTGCGTCGGGCTGATCCCAAATGCCGGGTCGCCGTCGTTGATCCGCTCGAACAGGTTGATATTGGCGGTGAGATCCAACAACTTGAGCGGGTGAAGGCTGCCGATCAACTCCACCCCGGTATTGATGGCGCGCGGCAGGTTCTCGGGAATAGTGATCACCACATCATCCGCCGGAGTGCTTTGGATGTGCTTGATGACCCGGTCCACCTGGTTATAATACAAGCCTGCCGTCAGCGAGGTCTTCTTCCACGTGCGGCTAAAGGTAAATTCTACCGCATGCAGGTCTTCGGGCAACAACCGGGGATTTCCCTCGTCATAGTTCACAGGGTCGGAGACGTCGAGAAAGGGATTCAGTTCCTGTGGGGTCGGCCGGTTGATGCGCCGGGAATAACTCAACTGCAGCTGCCGCCCTTCGCCCAACGGTTTTTTCAGCAGCAGGCTGGGATAAAGTCCCTGTGTTTTCACCCTGATCGGCGCCGCCACCGGTTTTCCGCTCGAATCAAAGCTGGCCAGGGTAGCGCTAAACCGGCCGATTTCCCCCCGTACGCCTAACTGAAAGCTAAAGCCCTTCCAATCACGCTGATAGCTGACATACGCGGCATGGATACCGCTGGAGCTGGAAAACCGGTTGATGAGGCCGTAGTCGGGATCATACGCCCCGGTTGTCTTATTAAAATTTCCATCCCACTGGTTATTGTCGCCGGTGCTGATTTGGCTGCGGTAACCAGTCTCCATTTTTCCATATTTACCGACCGGCGTCGTGAAGTCCAGCTGGATATTGTAATTGGTGGTCTTGCTTTTCTTGCTGTCCTGTAAGATGGCCGTCGAATCCGTCAATTGCCCATTAACGTTATAGACATCGGTAGCATACACCTGGAGGTTGTCGGTGCGTCCCCTGGAATAATCGAAGTCAAAAGACAGATCCCGCCCGGGCCGCCGAAATTTATGCGTAGCATCCAATGCAACCTCATAACTGTTGCCACTACCCGTGGTGCCGTTTTGCCGGCTGCTCAGCGTTACAGGTTGCCTGTCGGCCGTCAGATTATCGACGGCCAGCTGTTCATCCCTGTCCTTGGAAGACGAATTATATCCACCAGAGACACTCACGACATCACTTACGGAAGGCGTATACTCAAGCCCAGCCTTGGCGGAATGTATCCGGCTAATGGTCGTAGAGGGGAAGGTTTCATTGGAATAATAGGCGTCACCGGTGTTGGAAAGATAGGTCATATCCTGAAAACCGTTGCTGTAGGTGTTCCGGTGTTGATAGCTGTAATTCCCATACCAGCCGACCCGGCTGTTCTGACGGGTGAACGCCGCCGTCGCGGTATAATTGTCCCTGGTGCCGCCCGTCACGGCAACGGAACCGCTGCTTCCGTTTACCGTATTCTTTTTCAAAACGATATTGACAATGGCTTGCCCCTCCGCATCGTATTTTGCGGAGGGGTTGGTGATGATCTCTATCCTGTCGATGGCGCTCGCCGGCAGCGATTGTAAAACTTGTACGACCGAACCGCCGCCGATCAGCGATCGCTTTCCGTCCACCAGCACTTTCAGGTTGGTCGCTCCCCGCAGACTCAGCGTCCCGCCGGCGTCAACCTGGAGGGTAGGAACGCTTTGCAAAACATCGGCCGCCGATCCCCCGACACTAACCAGGCCTTGGTTAACGAAAAAGACCTTTTTCTCCGGCCCGGTTCTGATCGTCGGTGATCGCCCCAAAACGACGACCTCAGTCAGCAACTTACCGGCGGGAAGCAGGACAAGATCACCGAGGTCGATCGTCCCGCTGTTGGGCGTGACGGGAATACTGTCTACGGATATGGACCGCGTACCGGCGTGTGTAATGGTACAGGCAAAGATCCCCAATGGGATCCCGCCGAAAAAGAACCGGCCCGCCGTATCGGATTGTATTGTTTTTCCGGCGGTGGAATCATTCACGTCCGCCAGCCTGACAGTCGCTCCAGGGAGCGGATGACCTAGTGCGTCTTTTACCCTACCCTCAATCTCCCCCTTATCCTGCGCATAAACCCGGGCCACGCCACAGAGAAGCAGGGCAAACAGCCATGCTTTTTTCAATATATGGTGCATAAGGATTTATTTTATGGCCACAGGGACCGAGATCTTCTCCCAGTTGAGTGAGAACCCCTTCGGAGTGATTTGATAATTTAGGGCCTCCGCCGGGTTCGCCAAGACATGCGTCTTCACATTGACCCGCAATTGATCCTTTGCCGGGTCATATTTAAAGGCGCCCCACTGGTTGGGTACGGTGTTAAAAATGGCCGTCCATTTGCCACCCGGCCTGGGAAGGAGAAAAAAGCCGTACTTACCCGCCGGCAAAGACATACCCTCCACCTTGATATCCTTGTCGGTCTCAAAAGTGGTCGCCTCGTTGGCGCCGGCCCGCCATACCGAGTCATACGGAACAAGCTTCCCCCAGATGACCCGTCCCTTTACCGATGGACTGCTGTAGTGAATGGTAATCCTGGCGCCATTCACCAACCCCGTTACAGAGTCGGCAGGGCTTACCCGGGGTTTTACTGTCTGGGCTGACCCGATGAGGGTGCCCAGGGCGAGAGAGGTGGCTAAAAACAACTGTTTCATAACTTAATTTTTTACAAAAAAAGACTCTATCGAACCTATTTTCAAATGGTTTCAACGTACGCAATGAAAGGCTAAACAATCCCCCTAAAGGACCTTTATTGAGCAAAACGGGGTGTTTATTGAACGCGTATAGCCGTATACCGGAAATTGGGTATTTTGCACAAGCGATGCGTAAAAATGTGATGTTCAAGGGAGGAGCTACCCTCATCGGGTTACAGTATCTCGTGTGGGCAGCAGTCCTGCTCATCGGTTTTTTTGCCATGATATCCGATGACGGTGTAAAGAAATCGGCAGCCTACGCTGTCAACAATACCTGCTTTTACGCCCTCATTGTCTATGGCAACATCCGCTTCCTGTATCCTTGGCTGTACCAGAAAAAACGCTACTTTCTATACGCCGCGGCATCGACCTTACTGTTGCTGCTGGCCGGCGCAGGCAGGAGCTACATTTCCTCGGTGATCCACAACAAACCGGCTGCGTCCGGTTGGCAGGATCCGGCCACATGGATTACCTTTTTCCTGTCCGGTATAACCGTCTTCGTGCTCAGCTTTGTCTTTCGGTTGGCCATCGCCTACTTCCTGGTAAAAAAGGCTTCGGAAGAGGCGCTGTTGCAACGCAGTCAGTTCGAGCTGAAATTGCTGCGGTCGCAGGTACAACCGCATTTTTTGTTCAACACCCTGAACAATATGTACTACGAGGCATACCTGGACTCGCCCCGCACCGCGCTGCTCATTGAAAGACTGTCGGAGATTATGCGCTATTTTGTCGAACAGAGCAGCCAGGATACCGTAGCCTTGAGCACCGAAGTGGAATTCCTGGATAACTATATTCAGCTCGAGAAAATCAGGATCCAGCCGGAGCCCGACATAAGCTTCGAGAAGCGGTTCGATGCCGGGACCGTCGTCCCGCCCATGTTGCTGATGACCTTCGTGGAAAATATCTTCAAACATGGCATTGATAAGATCAGCGGCGTCAATACCATCTCCATCTCCCTTATCCATGAAGGCAGATACTTGTACTTCAGCACGACCAACGCCATCAACAAGCACGCCGAGCAGCCGACGCCCAATGGACTAGGGCTTCAAAACCTCCGGCAGCGATTGGCCATCTTGTACAATGACGATTTTCAAATGGACACCGGTAGTGACGGCCGAAATTTCTCAGCTTTCTTAAAAATACCCCTGAATGAATCTGCGATGCATGGTCGTTGACGACGAACCCAATGCGGTCAACCTCCTGGAGGTGCTGATCGGCCAAAGCACGTCCTGGGAACTGGTGGCAAGGTGCTACAACTCCCTTCAGGCCATCAGTTTTCTCAAGAACAATACTGTAGATCTCGTATTCCTGGACATCAATATGCCGCTGCTCACCGGAATGGAACTGGCCGCCCTGTTGCCCGCAGATACGGCCATCGTCTTCACCACAGCCCATTCGGATCACGCGGCGGAAAGCTACACCTACAATACGCTCGATTATCTCTTGAAGCCCATCACGCTAAAGCGTTTTCTCGCCGCCGTAAAAAAGATCGAAACGCACTTTCAGCCGCGGATGCCAGCCACCGGCAAGGAACCCGAAAAAGTCAACGGGTATTTCTTTGTCAAATCCGGCACCCAACTCCACCGGATCCTCTTGCAGGAGATCCTGTTCTTCGAAAGCCGGAAGGAATATGTTCGGGTAGTAACCCAGACCTCCGACGTGCTCACCTATCGGCGCCTCAAGGATATTGAAGCTCAATTGCCTGCGCCTTTTACCCGCGTCCACAATTCTTATATCGTCAACATCGCGCAGATCAACAGGATACAGGATAACCATATCCATATCGGGGATGCGCAGATTCCTATTGGGGAGAAGTTTAAGGAGGGGGTGATGGAGATGGTTAGGAGAAGGACTATTTGAGCGGGACGTAAATAGCTCCTTCCGCAAGCAAGTCATAACTTCGCCGGAGAGCCGGGGTATTTCCTGTGGGACATTACGTATCTTTATTGGAGTGTTGGAATTTAAACATAACAGGAGACCTAAATGAGACTGAGACTAAAACTAACGATCTATGTCCTGATTACCG
Organism: Puia sp.; assembly: GCA_035492595.1. Classification (GTDB taxonomy): domain Bacteria; phylum Bacteroidota; class Bacteroidia; order Chitinophagales; family Chitinophagaceae; genus Puia. Next base: position 13,169 of record DATJJA010000181.1, on the reverse strand, counting down.
TCTTCCCCCTCTGTGCTTTGGCTCAACTCGGAGCGGACACCGCCAGGAACATTGACGCTCTGTTCGAAAGATACCGTCCGGAGGCTCCGGGATGCGAACTGGCCATCAGCCGCAACGGGCAGGTTATTTATTCCAAAGCCTGGGGCACGGCCGATATGGAACATCATGTCCCGATGACCACCACTTCTATCAGCGAGGCGGGCTCCGTCTCCAAACAATTTACGGCTGCAGCGATCCTCCTGCTGGAACAGCAAGGCAAGCTGTCGCTGGATGATGACGTCCATAAGTACATTCCCGAACTTCCCGATTATGGCAGACCAATCCTGCTTCGGTATATGATGCACCATAGCAGCGGACTTCGCGACTGGGGATCAATAGCCGCTATTGCCGGCTGGCCCCGCACGACCAAGACTTACAATAACAATGATGCCCTGGACATCATTGCCCATCAGCAAAACCTCAATACCCCACCCAATGAAGCTTTCGGTTACAGCAATTCCAATTACAACTTGTTTGCCATCATCGTCGAGCGGGTCAGCGGCATGAACCTGGCGGCGTTCACGAGGCAGTATATCTTTTTACCCGCGGGTATGACCCACACCTCCTGGCGGGACGATCACAAACGAGTGGTATCGGACCGCGCGATCGCCTACGACCTGACCAGGAACATTTATGAGACCAACCTGCCTAACGAGGACGTATACGGTAATGGCGGTCTCCTCACGACGGCTGAAGACCTGCTGAAATGGAATGCCTGGTATTTGGGTGGCCATCTCGGCAATCCCTCTCTGCTGCCCAAACAGCTCACTATAGATAACTTGAATAACGGTAAACCGAACGAATATGGAGCTGGCCTGTTCCTTGGTCAAAGATATGGTCAGCTGCGGATCGAACATAGCGGGGCCACTGCTTCCTATCGGGCCGATCTTGAAGCTTTCCCTGCGTCTGGCCTTTCCATAGCCTGGCTTAGCAATACTTCGGCTTTCGACGGCAAGGGAAATATCGTTCAACTGGTGGAAGAGCTTTTCTTCACCAAATCCGGGTCAGAAACCGCTACCGTTCCGGGGCTACGCAATGTACCCGCCGACTCAACCCCTTACCCCCTGTCGGCCGAAGCCATGCAGGCTTATGCCGGCAAGTATTATTCGGAAGAAGCTCAGGCTGGCTTTACCGTAGTCGTCAAGGCAGGCTCGCTATACCTATACCGTTCCCCGCAAACGATGATTCCGCTGACCCCAACAGGTAAAGATAGGTTCTCCACGGATATCGGAAGTTTCTCCGGTGACAAAGGTGAGATCGTCTTCCTTTCCGGGAACAAACAGATGGTCATCTCCGTCAGCCGGGCAGCAGGAGTTATTTTTAATAAGCTGTGAACGGGTATATTGCGGCAAATATCAGGATGTATACGCATCCTGGGACGAGATCTTTTGGCCGATTTTCGATTTCCCAGCCCTATCTGGATAAGAAATTCCCCGGAAGCCGCAGGCCCTCTTCACTCGCCACGACTTTGCGCATGACTTTTTGAAGCCCTTTGGGAATCAGGTCTATTTCCGACTGGGTAAGCGGCTGAAGCAGTTCAATGAATTCATCCTCGTCATCATAGTATCCAAACTGAAATACCCATTTGTCGTCGGACAGTAAACGGAGCGCCATCTCCTTGTCCTCTTCGTAGACATGCACTTTTATTACCGCCCACTGTTCGTCGCCCTCATCCTCAAAGTGAACCTCGACGACATCTTTATTCACTACTTCTGTCACGATTTTCTCCACCAGGGAGCCAAGATGCTTTTTTACCAGTTCTTCATATGTCATATTGTTTGCCATAGATATGCCCCCGCCATTTCCTTTTCATTCGAAGAAGGAAGTGCAAGATAGCCAAATTAAAAAATAACTTTGCCCAAAACTATAAAGCTCATACTAAAAACAAAAGGAGGTGTGTTATGAAAGCTATTATTGTTACAGACCAGGCTGCGGGAACAGCCGGGATGAAATTGGTGGAGCTGCCCGAGCCGCAGGCAGCGATAAACGACGTCCTAGTTCAGGTTCATGCAGCTGGATACGTCGGAACTGAGCTGGAGTGGCCCTCGACCTGGACTGATCGCCTCGGCCGTAACCGGACACCGTCAATTCCCGGACACGAGCTGGCCGGAGTGGTTACCGCCCTCGGCTACGGCACGACAGGACTCTCGATCGGACAGCGCGTGTTCGGCCTCACGGACTGGTATCGCAATGGTACCCTGGCCGAGTACGTAGCCATTGAGGCACGCAACCTCGCGCCGCTGCCAGGCGACGTAGACTTCACGGTGGGCGCGAGCCTGCCTGTCTCGGGATTGACCGCATGGCAAGGGCTCTTCCAGCACGGCCGTCTACGGGCCGGGCAGAGCGTCCTCGCGCATGGCGCCGCCGGTGCAGTCGGTTCGATCGTAACCCAACTCGCACGAGAAGCCGGTGCATACGTCATCGGCACCGGGCGCGCCGCTGATCGTCAAAAGGTCCTCGACTTCGGCGCAAACGAGTATGTCGATCTCGAGAACGACACCCTGGAAGACATCGGGGGAGTCGATCTGGTATTCGACGTCATCGGCGGTGACATCGGAAAACGATCCGCGAGCCTGATCCGACCCGGGGGAATCCTCGTGTCCATCGTCGGCCCCATCGAAGCGCAACCCGCTGCCGGCCTGGCAATCGACTTCGTCGTCGAGTCCGATCGTGCCCAACTGAATGAGATCGTCCAGCGCGTGCGGGATGGCCGTCTGCGTACAAACATCGGTACCGTAACCAGTCTCAACGATGCCGTGGCCACCCTCAATTCGACCAAGCGGGCCAAGGGAAAGACGATCATCGGCATTCGCTCGTAACAGCTCAGGAAACGATGGAGTATGCTCCCACCCTTTTCGATGGGCATACTCCTTTTTATCAAGTAAGAATAGACCGGAATTGAACTCGCGGTAGACGACGGAGTTGATTACATAGACGTCCTTCTTTCATAACTGTATCTTTATTCGACCAACTCAATCCTAAAGCATAATACCTTCCAATCCGGCAGGCTGGCCGGTCTTTTGATCACCAAAGCGTCATTTTCCTGCCGCCATTTCAGTTTTTCTGAACCGCCCAACAGCACTACCGAACGGATGCGCTGCGTGTTCCATTCCGACCTTTTTCCCAGCGACCTGATCCGGATATCACTCGCCGGCACGTCCAGCAGGAAGGCGTAGAGCTTATTGCCGTTGGTCGTAAAGCGGATGTCTTCAGCGGTGTATTTGATACGGTCTTCGTTGAAATTGCCCGCTTTAACGGTGGCGCCAGCCGGGTGTTCGCCGAATATCTTCCAGGGACGTGAACCGTAAATACCCTCCCCGTTGATGGCCGTCCACTTTCCAATATCGTCGAGGGTGTTCAGCATATCCGGTTCGAGATCGCCCTCCGGTGTTTGCACAATGTTGATCAGAAGGTTCCCGTTCTTGCTCACGATGTCGACCAGCATGCGCAGAATATTCGTCGCACTTTTATATTCCTGACCCATGGAGTAAAACCAATCGCCGATGGAAGTGTCGGTTTGCCAGGGATATGGACTAATACTGTCCTGGACACCTCGCTCCAGGTCCTGCACCCACATTCCCTGTGACGGCTGCTTGCAGTTGTAGACCGCCGTCATCTCGCCATTATGATATGCCAGGTTGCCGTTATAGAAATTCGCCAACATACTGCGCCCGACCACGCCAAACGGCAGTTCGCTGTCCGAATAAAGCAGGTCCGGGTGATAGCTGTCCACCAGCTCTTTGACGACATTGAACCACTCCTTCGGCCACCCGGTGTCGGATGTCAGCCATCCCTTATCCCCGGGAGCAGCCTTGGTATGATAGAGATCCGCATATTGCGGTTCGTTGCCGTCATAGGGAACACCTTTGTATGGTCCTGAAGTGTCAGCAGAATGCGCGGGCTGAAACCAGGTGTAACTTGCCGCCAGGTGCTCGGAAACGCCGAACCTGAGTCCGTATTTTTGCGCAGCTTTCTGCCACAGACCAACCACGTCTTTATGCGGCCCCATCTGAACGGCGTTCCAGTGGTGTATCTTTGAATCCCACAAATAGAAATTGTCGTGGTGGCTGCCCATGCTCACAAAATATTTCGCACCCGCCTTCTTATAAAGGGCCATCAGCTTCTCCGGGTCCCATTTCTCCGCCTTCCATAAGGGAATGATGTCCTTATACCCGAACCTCGAAGGATGCCCGTAATGATCTAAATGAAACTTGTAGTCCTTGTCCCCCTGCTGATACATCCTCCTCGCATACCAGTCACCATGCCTTGGCACGGCCTGCGGCCCCCAGTGGGCCCATATGCCGAACTTGGCGTCCCTGAACCATTCCGGATACCGGTACCGTTGCAGCGATTCCGTCGTGGGCCTATACGGTCCTTCATTTATCGACAATGGCTTATGGGACTCAGCATCCGTGATCACATCTATCTCCGCATATCCTGCATCGTTGCTATCCTGAGTATTGCGCAAGGCGCGCAGCCTGATATAACGCCCCTGGACCGGCATAAACCTCTTGACCTGCCACAGTGGATTATTGTTGATGTTGGAGAACTCTCCTTCATCCGCCAGTTGCCATTGGTCGCCATCCTGCGAAACATAGAATTGGTAGTTGGTGATGACCCCAGCATTTCGGTCCTGATCAGGAAGGTATTTGAACCCGGAAAGGGGCAAGTCCGCTCCCAGATCTATGGTGACATCCACGGGCATTTTCTTTTCCTCATCCTGATGCCAGGCGGAATGCGGGTCTCCGTCGATAATGCTGGTGGCCTTCTCGTTCCGCGCTCCCACAAGCTTCCAGCCCGTATGAGGAATATCGAATTGCTCATCGCTTAAAGGGCTGCTTTTACCCGAAGACGGATCATAAGCCATAGCTTTTACCTCTACCTTTCCGCCAGTTTGAACAGGCCCGGAATATTTCATTGACGCCGGGGTCGGAGCGGTTCCGTCCAGCGTATAATAGACCACCGACTCGCTGTCCGACGCATGGATGCTTACCTCGCCTGTCCTGCCCCTTGTAATAACAGGAGCCGTTAGCACCAGAGGGGCATTATAAACGCCCACATTGGAGATCACAGGGCAGGCTTTCGCATCGGTAATGGTAAACCGCAGCTGTGAGGCGGTCACGGTCGGCAGACGGAGGATCCGCTTATACCCGATGGTTGTACCTTTTGCCAGCTGTTTCCACTGTCCGTCGACTTGTGCGTCTACAGTAAACGACTTCACGCGCTGCCCCAAACGGATATATTCCTGTGCTAAAAAACGATTGAAAACAGTAGGCTTCCCGAAAGACAGGGTCATCGAAGCGGTCGTTACCCCATCATCCGTCGCCCAGTAAGTCTCTTTCTTCCCGTCCGTAGCCATCCCTGCCCCAAAGTTCTTTGCGTTGCCCCGGACATTGGAAGCCGTCACACCCGCCTGCCCGGCAAGATTCACAGCAAATGCTTCTTTTACGGCATCGGCCAGTTGTACGGCTGCCCTTTCATCATTTGCATGGATAAGACCATGCCTGTCTATCGGGAAATTGAGGAGTAAGGTCCCGTTGCGGCCAAAAGAGCTGTAAAAAGTGTTCAGCAGCTGTGGCAGCGATTTCACCCTGCTATCTTCATATTCATGGTAAAACCATCCGGGACGAATGGAGGTATTGACTTCCGCCGGAACCCAGGAATCCCCAGTCCCTAGGCCATGATGCAGCATATCCCAGGTCACGTCGCCGGTGGCATTCAACAGGCTCCAGTTCGTTTCTCCGACATATCCGGCCTCTGTCCCCACCCAGCGAAGGTCGCCTCTGTCGCCCCCGTCATTCCAGATTACGATCTTTGGTTGCAGCTGCCGGATAAGCTTGTACGTGTTCTTCCAATCGTAATACGTCCTGCGGTCGATCTTACGGGTCTCATTGGCGCCCCCATAATAACCCGATCCTCCATTAGCCCCATCGAACCATATCTCGAATATGTCTCCATAATTGGTGAGCAGCTCCCTGAGCTGGTTCCGGAAATACGTAATATACTCAGGTCGTCCATAGCCTGCATTATTTCTATCCCAGGGCGACAGATAGATGCCTAACTTCAGGCCATATTCCCTGCAGGCATCCGCCAATTCCCGCACGATGTCGCCTTTACCATTCTTCCAGGGAGAATTTTTCACGGAGTAGTTGGTGTATTTAGTAGGCCATAAACAAAATCCGGAATGATGTTTGGCCGTCAGGATGATCCCTTTCATCCCCGCCTCCTTGCAAACACGGGCCCATTGCCTGCAATCCAGGCTGTCCGGATTAAAAATTTTCGCATCGTCGCCCCCCGAGCCCCATTCCTGGTCGGTGAACGTGTTGATAGAGAAATGGAGAAAAGCGTAATACTCCATTTCCTGCCATCTCATCTGGTTCACCGATGGAACGGGACCGCATGGTTTTGGCGCATTTGACTGTGCACTGCAGATACCCGTATGAAAAAAGCAAAATGCGGCCACCCATAAAATAATCTTCCTGCTCATAGAAGTGACAATTAATGTATTTTTCACTATTTGACAGCAATTTTCAACGTTCGGGAAATATTACCCGAAGAGTTACCCAATTGGAGGATAAAGTCTCCGGCCTCTACATTCCAATCCTTTTTCGATTCATCATAGAAAGCGAGATCGGCGACCTTCACATTCAATGTTACCATCTTTGTCTCGCCAGGCTGGAGAAATACTTTTTCAAAAGCCTTGAGCTCCTTTGCAGGGCGTAATACAGTAGCAACAGGATCACTAAGATACAACTGAGCTACTTCCGCACCATATCGGGAACCTGTGTTCTTTACGGTAAATTTCACATGTATTACTTCCCCCTTTCCATAGGCAGCCTTTTCTGTTGAAAGAGCACCGAACTCAAAATTGGTATAAGAAAGCCCAAATCCGAAGGGGAACTGCGGAGCGATTTTCTTCGTATCGAACCAGCGGTATCCTACGAGAATATCTTCTTCATAGTTGACTTTCAGGTCCCTGCCAGGAAAGTTACCCAAAGCATGCGCGGGTGACTGTTCCAACGAAACAGGCAGCGTGAATGGCATTTTTCCGGATGGGTTTACTTTTCCGCTCAACACATCAGCCACAGCATTTCCAGCCTCCATTCCACCAAACCATGACCACAATATGGAAGGCACACGATAAACAATGCCTGACAATTTTATCGGCGATCCGGCTATGATCACTACCACTGTATTCGGATTTACTTTGGCGACTTCCCTGATCAAAACATCCTGACCATAGGGTAGATCCATATTTTGCTTATCGGAAGATTCCGTATCAAAGTCATGATTTAATCCTCCAAAAATAATAACTACTTCTGATTCCTTCGCCACTTTAACAGCCTCATCGATCAATTTCCAATCAACCTTATCTGCGCTTGCCTGGCCAGTGTTGTTACCCTCCTTGAAGGTGGATTGCTTTTTATATCCCTGTGCAAAGTTTATTTTTACAGCAGCCCCAAACTTTCTCCGGAGAGCCTCCAGCGGAGTTATTTCATATAAGGCTTTTATTTCCGAGCTAAGGCCGCCCCCGCAATGTTTTCGGGTGGCATTATCGCCAATAATTGCAATTGACTTTAATTTATGGAAATTTAACGGAAGCAGATTGCCGTTGTTTTGCAATAAGACAGCTGCTTCAGCAGCATCGTTATAGGCAGCCTGCTGATGTTCCGTTGTATTCATCTTCCCTTTTTCCCGGCTGCCTTCGTCAAACATTCTTGTTTTCATCATTACGCGCAGCACATTCCCCACTTTTTCATCCACCACAGACATCGGAACTTTCCCTGTTTCTACGGCATTAATCAATGGATCGGCAAAATACCATTCATTGTAATCGTTTTTATCGGTCCCCATTTCCAGGTCAAGTCCTGTCAAAGCAGCTTTTACAGTTGAATGTGCGGCAGACCAGTCAGTCATTAATACCCCTTTAAAACCAATTTCCTTACGAAGGATTTCCCTATTGAGGTATTCATTTTCAGAACACCAGTCGCCCCTGAATTTATTGTATGCCGCCATTACCGTATACGCACCCCCTTCGGTTACAGACGCCTTAAATCCAGGCAGGTAAATTTCACGCAACGCCCTTTCGCTCATGTACACATCGATAGAATCCCGATGCTCTTCCTGGTTATTCGCCAGCCAGTGTTTTACACTTGCAGCCACATCTTTCGATTGTAATGCCTTGATATAGGCAACCGACATTTTTGAAATTAGCAACGGATCCTCACTCAGGTACTCGAAATTTCTTCCACATAGCGGCGAACGGATAATGTTGATGCCGGGCCCAAGTAAAACATCTTTTTTGCGAAAACGGGCCTCTTCGCCCAATACAATTCCCCGCTCGTAAGCAAGTGCAGGATTCCACGTGGCGGCGAGTGCCGTACCCGGGGGAAAGCAGGTTGCGGAATCATTCGTCCATCCTGCATAGGCCCAGTTGTCGCGGTTTATTTCCGCCCGTACGCCATGAGGGCCATCACTTAATGCCCATTCAGGAATTTCCAGTCTTTTTATTCCCGCCACATTAAACTTTGAATTTCCATGCAGCAGCCCCACTTTTTCCCGGAGTGTCATTTGACTGATTAATGAGCGGATCTTTTCCTCCTGCTTGTTGTCGTTCGGAACATGCTGCGCAATAACCGTGCATGTCATCATTGTCCATGCAAAACCGATTACAGATCGTCTTACTGTTTTTTTCATCTTCGTCAACTATTTTGTTTCAATATTCAAAAAGGCATCGGGCAAACCTTGCGCGGTAACTGTAAGTTTGATCTCTCCGGCAGCATGAGTACTTCTAATGACAACCAATGCACGCCCATGCCATACTTTACGTGTATTGCCCGTATAGGGATCAGTATCCTTAACATCGGCATTATCCACGCCTGCAACTATACCAGGCCCATCAATTTTAAAATGCAACCGGTCGGCGGCATTCGGTTGAAATATCCCTTCTTTATCCGTTATTTCGATTGTTACATAAATCAAGTCCTGGCTATTGGCAGCCATCTCCTGTTTATCAGCAGTTAGTTTTATCTTTGCCGCCTCACCGGACGTTCGCAGCAGGGTCGATTCAATTTCCTTTCCCTGGTCCACGCCTGCGGTTTTTAAAATACCCTGCGAATAGGGCACTGAAAACGTAGCTTTGTATGCCTGTTCTTCGGTCGTTGGCTTTTCACCAATGAGACTGTCATTAAGGTAGAGCCTGACTGCAGGATATTTGGAATAAACTTCCACCTGCACGTTCTTCCCTTCGGATCCGGGCCATGTCCAGCTTTCCCAGGTGGGCCATACCGACCACAATGTCGTTTTAATTTCCAGAGGTTCAGGTTCGGGCTCACGAACGGCCATATATAGCTTCTCCGTATTATTATACAACATGCTCCTGTAATGCGATATGGGCTTTCTCCAGCCGGTCAGGTCAATGTCGCCACAATAAGCACCATGCCAGGGGAAAAAATCATGCTCCCAGTGTTCACCAGGTACGTCGCCCGAATAATACCAACGGCCGATCGACGATTCTCCCAGATAATCCAGCGCTGTCCAGACAAAATCACCGATAATATAACTATTTTTTTGTACCAGGTCCCAATTGGCAAAAGCATCTTTCGGATATGATTCGGTTTGAAGAATGATCCGCGAGGGAACCCGCTGATGGTCGGATGGAGCACGATATAATTGATAATTGTACCCACAGACATCATGCGCCGCCATCAGCGGATCTAAAATTTGCCAACGCTGGTCCCAGGTAGTCATTGCCGAGGTGACAGGGCGTGTCGGGTCCATTTTTTTTACAGCATTTGCCAGCATTTTGGCTGTTTCAACGGCTTCCGGCTTTTTGCTTTCGAGTATTTCGTTGCCTATACTCCACATGATAACAGAAGGATGATTACGGTCGCGCAGCACCATGGCAGCCAGGTCGCGTTGCCACCACTGGTCAAAATACCCAGCATAGTCGTATGGGGTCTTTTTTTCCTTCCAGCCATCAAACGCTTCATCGATCACCAGCAGTCCTAATCTGTCGCAGGCATTTAAAAGAGCTTCCGAGGGAGGATTATGGGAAGTCCGTATCGCATTGAAGCCGGCAGCCTTAAGTAATTCGATCTTCCGCTCTTCCGCACGGTCGAAAGCTGCAGCACCAAGGCAGCCGTTATCATGGTGAGCACAGCCACCATTAATCTTTATCATTCTGCCATTAAGCTGGAAACCATTTTCAGTAGTAAATTTTATAGAACGGATACCAAAACTGGTTTTAAGATCGTCAACGACATTTTTGTTTTGTAAGACCTGGATCCGGGCCGCATATAAATGGGGTGTTTCCAGCGTCCATAACATAGGATCCGATACCGTTATGGTCTGCGTGATCTCTTTCTCACTATTAGCGGCCAGTTCAACCCTTATTTGATTATTCCCCGCCTCTTTAGAGCTTTCGGCCCGTAGCAGGGTTTTAAGGATAATACTTTGAAGAAGGCCGGTTTCATTCTTTATCCGTGTTTTTATTACAACGGTTGCTCTTTTTGAGGATACGTCGGGAGTCGTGACCACAATTCCCCAGTCAGCTATATGTAGCGGATCAGTCACCATCATCCAAACATGCCGATAGATTCCGGAACCGCTATACCACCGGCAGTTTGCCTGTTTTGAATTATCCACCCGGACAGCTATGACATTTTCACGACCAGGATCCAGATAGGGTGAAAGGTTATAACTAAAGGATGAATAGCCATAAGGATGTACCCCAAGCGATCTTCCATTGATAAATACCTCGGAATTCATGTACACCCCTTCAAAATAAATAGAGACGGTCTTCCCCTTCCATGCAAAAGGGACGTTGAAACTTTTCCGATACCAGCCTACCCCAGCCGGAAAGTATCCTCCGGCGGCGCCCGTCTGGTTTTTAGGGTTTACCCGGCCTTCAATACTCCAATCGTGCGGCAGATCGAGGTTGCGCCAGCTCTTATCGTTGAGATCCTTTGATCCTGCATCAGACAGATCACCCAAAAAAAATTTCCAGTTATGATCGAAAAATTGTTTTCTTTCAAGGGCACCCTCGATCTGAGCGAAAGCTGAAGTATGATAAATTAAGCTTAGAAGGATGATGATGTAGTTCCTATTCTTCATTGCATGCATTTTTGTTCTTAAATAAGACGCCGCCACTATTCCTTCCAGACCAAAACTCCTGCAGGTTGCAAAGCTCTTTCGCCGATTAGAATTTTGGCATCCGCAGGCACGTCCATGGCATACTCCGCAGAAGAATAATTTACCGCAATATAAAAACCGTCTCGCCAATAAACGTACACCCCCTGAGGATAATTCTCCGTATCTGCACCGGCATTGATATATAATTCCCGTAACAGCTCTTTTTCCATATCGGACCCGTCGGTATCTACTCCGATGTAGGTTACAGTACCTTTGCCAACTTTCCGTTTTACAACCGCGGCTTTGCCTTTGTAGAATTGGTTATCATAGGTTGCCAGTACTTCCGTATTTTTATCCGGGATCAGCAGGTCTGCCCAGCTGTTCCAGGAGTAATGGGACGATCGCATGAGAAGTTCACCCCTGGCTGATCCGGGGAGCATATCGTTCGCCAGCACATGCGCTCCGATAAGGCCGGCTATCGGTGCGGCCCATTCACCTTCCCAAAAATGTCCTGAATGGTCCTTTGTGGCCGTCCGGCAGGTGATGATCAGGTGCCCGCCAGCCGTCGCGTAGTCGTTCCATTTTTTCACCATCCCCGAATCCACCATCTCATATGCCGGAACGATGAGGAATTTATATTTCGAGAAATCGGCAGCCGGTGGGACAATACTAACCGGTGCGCCCAGGGACTTTGCTATTTCCAGGAATTTGATAGGATAATTCCAGGCATCCCATCGGAATGTCTGCTTTTGCCTGTCGATACTCCAGAAATTTTCAAGGTCCCAAAGGATGGCAGTGGAACGGGCCGCCAGTTTCTCCGGCATTTTGACACCAGGTTTATATTGATCCCGTAATACCTTCATTTCGTTCATAAACCGGATATATTCCTCTCCTCCGGGCGACGCCGTTACCCCATCTGTTTTTATCACTCCGGCATGATACTGTTCCGCGCTGTAGTTAATTTGACGAAACCGGTAGGAACAGGCGATTCTGCCGCCTGCCGCAAAGCTGTGATACAGCCACATCCGGACAGTGCCGGGGAGAAGCAGCGGGTTATAGCTACCCCAGTTCACCGGTCCGGGCTGGATCTCCATCACACCGGATTCTCCGCCCACCGACTTAAAATATTCGGAAGCAAAAAGAATGACCTTACTGTTCCCCAGCCGGAAACCCTGATCGCCGAGGTTGTCGGTACCGCCATTGGGATAGGCTGTATAGGTAGCAAAGTCCAGTTTTCCTGTGCGCCTGGGATCGGCTCCGGTAGAGACTGCCGTGTAATTGGTGGTTACAAACTGGTCCGGAGAAATGAACTTCCGCAATATACCGGCCTCAAAATCCAGGAATTCAGCCTGGGCGTCTGCCGAATACCGTTTAAAATCCAGTAATGCATGGGGATTATTGCCCCACCAGCCGACCAGGGTGGTATTGGGAATAATGACTTGGTCGAAATTATTATACCACTGGCTCCAGAAGGCAGCTCCCCACGCAGCATTCAATGCTTCGATGGTTTTGTATTTGTCCTTTAACCATAACCTGAATGCTTCCTGGGAAGAAGGGCTGTAGTCGGGTTTGGCATCTGGTTCGTTATCAAGCTGCCATCCGATGATATTTTCATCCCGGCCATAACGCCTCGCCATTTGAGCCACGATCTTTTCAACAAACTGTCGATACGTGGGGTTGACTATCGACCCTAACCCCCGTGTACCATGCTCACCCCGGATGTAATGTCCATCCATCACAAAGGTTTCGGGATAGGTCGCCCGCATCCACGCCGGAGTGGTGGCCGAAGGCGTACACAGCAACACCTTTAGCTTGTATTTCACGCAAAGCCTGACCACTTTATCAAGCCAGCTGAAGTCAAACTTTCCTTCCTCAGGTTCCATTTTAAACCAGGCGAACTCTGCCAGGTGGACAAAGGTATAACCCATTTCAGCGATCCTGGCAATATCGCGTTCCCATTGGTCTTCCTTCCAATGTTCGGGATAATAATAGATGCC
>DATJJA010000180.1:0-16435 GCA_035492595.1 Puia sp. | reverse complement strand
CGCGGAGTTCTCCCTTCCATGACGGTGGGGAGAAAAGCAAATTGAAGATTATTGTATTTCTCCCGCAGCACCTCCCCTACCTCGATGATATGCGTAGAGATCACGAACGCGCAGTTCCTGTATTCCGAAAAGGCTGCGGTTATCGCGAGCGTCGCGTCATAAGCGTCCTTTACATTCGTGCCTTTGAACAGTTCGTCAAAAATGACAAGCAATGACTTCGACGCACCCACTGATCCGGCGATGGTCTTGACCCGCTGCACTTCCGCGTAAAAATGGCTATACCCCATGCCCAGGTTATCCGGCACGTTGATGGAAGTATATATGCCATCCTTTACGGAGAAGACCATATTCTTTGCGGCAACCGGGAAACCCATATGAGCAAGATATACCGCTATGCCAAGGGACTTCATAAAGGTCGACTTTCCCGCCATATTCGCTCCTGTCAGAAATATGACGTTATGGTATCTGTCCAGCAGAACAGGGTTCCCCACTGCCTTATCCAGGCAGGGATGCCGCAGATCATCGGCCTGTACGATATAGTCCTCTTCCGGCAGCGCATGGGCGAAGGAGAAACCTTTTTCTTTCGCCACACGGCTAACGGCGATATACAGGTCAAGATGATACAAAATGTCAAGCAATCGCGTCAGCTCGCTTTGTAAGGTATGTGTGAAAAGATGATGCAGCGCTGCCAGCCGGTACCAGGGTAAGGCGGCGACTTCGTGCTGGAGAGGCAGACGCGCCAGCCGGCGGTCGTCGAGAATGGTGCGGGCCGCTGTCCATTTTGCGGTAAGCTGGGCCGGCGCCCCGGCGAGCTGGACCGGTGCTTCGGCGAGTTGGGCGGGTGCCTGCGTAAGCTGTGCGGGTGCTTCGGCAACCTCTCCAGGCTGCCCCGGCGAAGCGATCCGCCGGATAAAATCACCGCATTCCTGCAAAAAACCAACAGTCGCCGCCACCCCCTCCCGGATATCACTATATCTTTTATCACTCACAACAGTCTCCAGCAATCGGAGACGTCCGACCGAAACCGCCAGGGCCAGACCATTGCTGTGACCACCCATGCCCACGTAGTCCCCGACAAGCGAGATCTGCTGGCCGGTGAAGGGGAACGTGACCGGGCTTGCTGCCAGATACCGAAAAATATCGCTGCGGGCGTTGATTGCCCGGTGGTCGGACAAAGGCGAGCGGAACATCTCCTCCAGCAATCTTTCCCCTCCCCTTGTCCGGACAGTATTGAAAAGACTATAGACCGAACCGGGTTTGTATTTTCCAAGTAGATTGAGGTCGTCGGTCGTCTGTTTGTCTGCGCTAAAACTCATACCGTTTCGTTTTTCGTTAGTTTGGGCTTCCCGTTCTTTAAAATATCGAGGATCCCTTCATTTTGGATAATGACCATCCCGTGTCTGTCGGCGGTGATACCTTTCTCCAGCGTATAAGTATAAACCGGCAGACCTTCCCGCAGCCGGGTTGGCAGATAGACAAAACTGATGTTAGGATTTCGCTCCCCCAGTACCTCTCCCGCCTCGATGATATGCGTGGAAATGACGAACATCGAATCCCTTCGACCTGCAAAGGCCGAGGTCAGCGCAACAGTCGCCTCATAGGCGTCCTTTACATTTGTGCCCCGAAACAATTCATCGAAGATGACGAACAGGCTTTTACCCAGGCTCAGCTCGCGGGCCATCTTCTTTACACGCAGCACTTCCGCATAAAAATGACTGGCGCCCATCCCGAGATCGTCAGGAAGATTGATGGTGGTATAAATGGCATCCCTGACCGAAAAGGCCATCATTTTGGCAGGCACCGGCAAACCTGCGTGCGCCAGGAATAGCGCTATCCCCAGTGATTTCATAAAGGTCGATTTCCCGGCCATGTTGGCTCCCGTCAGGAAAATGACATTGCTGTCGGGGGTAATGTCCAGTGTGTTGGGGACGGCGTTCTTTACCTGTGGATGATAGACTCCTTCGAGGCGGATGAAATGGCGCTCCTTCGGCAACGCTTCGGCAAAGCTGAATCCGCGGTCGTTGGCGACTTTGGCTACCGAGATATACATGTCCAAATAGTAGACGCGTTGTAAAATGCGCCGGACCAGCTCCCGCTGTCTGAAACGCAGGATAGTATCGCAGGCCGCAACTTTCTCAAAGGGCAGCTTGCCTTTGTGGTCGTCCTGCAACAGCGGTTGCAGCGCCGGTTCGGCCAGCAGTGCCGCGATGCCCTCGCGCTCGGCGCCAATCTTATCTGCAAAACTCCGCAGCGTCTGCAAAATGTCTACCAGGGCGGAGACGCCCCTATGGATGGTTTTGTATTCGCTGTCTTCGGCTATGAGGCCACTGACCTTACCCAGCAAGGTCCGGTCGCCGGCTATCAGTTTTGTCCGTTCGTCTTCATTGGCAAGGTATTGTTCCGCCTGATCGAACGCCTCCGGGCGAAACGGGAACTCGATACCTGCCTTCGCAAAATACCGGATAAGACCACTGCGCTGGTTGATCCGTTCCGCATCCGCCAGCGGGTAGCGGAAACAGTCTTCGAGCAGGGCCGCTCCGCCCCGGGTATACGTCCGGTTAAACAGCGCATAGACGGAATCCGCTCCATGTCTGCCAAAAATATTCAGATCTTCGAGGGTCTGTTGATCGGTGGTAAAGCGCATTTTATTTTCTTTTACGTCGGATAAGCGTGACGGCTCCGATGAGCAGCAAAAGGCCGGGCAGAATTCCGAGCAATAATATCTTTAAGAAAGAAAGGCCGCTGTCGGTAAGAGTCAGTCGTTTGTCCAGGGACTGTGGCCGGTAGCCATCGATGGGAAATTCTCCATAGCTGAACCAGCTGAAAACAGCCGTGCTGAAATCGAAGTTGGCTGTTCTTATATTCTGACGGGCCAGTTCCGAGTTGCTGAGAAAGTCCGCGTCCCCGGAGACTATTATCCGCTGTTGTTTGCCATTGATACTACGGGTAAGGCTTACAGCAACCGGCAAGGGGCCTTTCTGGTCACCCTGGTCGGGAGCATAGGTTAGAACACTGCCGGCGGTTTTCTTTTTCTTTTCTTCTTCGGGCTGGTCTCCGGGGTAGGAGACGGCGGCGACCGCAAACATGTTGCCAACCGCGCTTTTGTCCTCGGCTGTCTCCAGTTGATCCTGGTCGGGTTTGACCTTTTTGTTCCAGCTGGAAGCGGCGTTGTTCATTACAAGCGGACTGATGGCGAAGGGTCCGTCTTTACTGTAGCTGAGTGCCGCGGCGCCGCGCATGGTGACGGGGAAGCTGTCCTGTGCATCGTCTTTCAACTGCCTGCTGAGACCGATCCCCGTCGGCGTGAGAAAGGTCTGGATAAGCTCGGGGGAAAAGTTCTTGCTTTGTTCTACCAGCATGCCATCCATCAGCTGGACGCCCAGCGGTTGCAGGAGTGGATTGAGCAGGGACTGTTTGCCGGGTTCACCGGCGATAAGCAGATTGCCCCCTTTAGCGATGTAACTCCTGATCTTCCTTAACGTGACCGTGTCAAAACCGACCTTGGGATCGGCGATGACCAGCGCTGCAATGTCTCCGGGGATCTCCTGGTCTTTCCCGTTTAGGGTCTCTACGTCGAAACCCTGGTTGACGAGTGCGTAGCGGAAGGTGATCTTTTCCGTCAGCAGGTCATAGTGGCGATCGCCGGCTTTGTCGATGCTGCGTTCGCCTTCACCCTGCAGGAAGGCAATTTTCGGAAGCCTGGCCTGCAGCAGGCGTTTGATCGCTGCGCCGGTCTCTGCCTCCGACGGGAAAACACGCTGGTCGTCATACAACCGGAGGAAGGTGCTTCTGTCTTTGTATTGCAGATGCATGACATAACGGTTCTGTTCCGGGCGCAGGTCGATGATCCTGTGGATCTCTTCGGGCGTCCTGAACATCGCCAGGTCCATCTTCATAGACTTGGCGTATTTCTCCGCCAGCGCCTTTAGGCTCATGCCGGGGTTGTACTTGAACAGATTCTTATCCCCGCTGCTGTCATAAAAATAAACATAATTGAATTTTATGTTCGGTTTGAAGCGGAGATAGGGTTCCCAACGGGCCATATCCTCATTGCGCTGATCGGGGCGGCCGTACCAGAAACGGTTATCCAGCAGATTGACGTAGGTGGTGACTTCGATGGGAGCGTCGCCGGTTTCCTTAAGGATCTTCTGTCCCCCTTCGGTGAGGGTCATCGTCCTGGTGGAGGTGTTATCCCAATAACCGATCCAACCGGGACGGGAGGTGATATACCCGACGGCCAGCGCGCCTGCTACGATGAGCGTGTACCGGCTGGCCTTGACCCAGACGGGCTTCGACTCCCGGTCGGACTGTAATTTATAGATCCCGAAACCTAAGAAAACAAAGATGATCACCAAAAAATATAAAATATCATTCGTATTGATCAATCCTTGCAGCATATGGTTTGCGCGGCCGGATATAGAAAGGAAATAGGTGAGGTCTCTTACAAAGTCTTTGTCCTGCCATACGGTACCGATATAGCTGAGTACGGCCAGCAGTACCAGGGTGCTCAGGGCTGCGACGACCTGGTAGGAGGTCAGGCAGGACATGAACAGACCGATGGCTGCGTAGGCACAGAGCAACAGGTACAGTCCGAACAGACCGGAGAAGAGCAGACCCGCATCGGCGGCGCGGATATTGAACAGGGCGCATACGACAATGAGGGCGAGGATGAGGATCAGCGCCAGGTTGTAGACCATCATCGCAAAGAATTTCCCGAAGATGATCTCGCGGACCTTTATCGGTGAGGAATACAGGAGCTTGATCGTTCCGCTGCTGATCTCCCTGCTCATCAATCCCATGGTGAGCAGTGGAAGATAAAGATATAATTTGCCGGCCAGGTTGGGCCAGATGCCATAGGGAGTTGCAAACAGATTGTTCGTTAAGAACTGGAGGTATCTCAGTCCGATTCCACCCATCTGCTGTTGTGTAAGATATCCTTCGATAGCCGTGGTGTAGGCCAGACCGCTCTGGAAGAGGAAGGCCACCAACAGGAACCAGGCTATAGGAGAATAAAATAACAGAGCCAGCTCCGTCCTTGCGATCTTAAGTGTCGTTTTCATCGGGGATTTAGTTTTTGGACGTAAGGTTTGAAAGTTGGGCAAATATTTCATCGAGGGAGCTCTTATCGAGGCTGATCTCCCGGAGGCGCCAGCCGTTGCGTACGCTTGTCTCTATAATGGTCTCGGTGATGGATGGGTCACCGTTGAAATAGAGGCGGATCTGGCGTTCGGTGAGGAAATCCACTTTTGTGGCGCCGGGTATCTGCAGCAGCTGTGTATCCACGGGGGGATTGTCCATGCTCATCAGGACGCTGTGTGGTTCTACATAGTTGTTGAAGGCGTCCATGGTATCGGCGAATACGATACGTCCGCCTTCGATCATTTTGATCTCTTTGCAGAGGATCTGGACTTCCGACAGGATATGCGAAGAGAAGATCACCGCCCTGTCGGCGGCGATCTCTTTTATCAAAGCCCTGACCTCGATGATCTGGTTAGGATCGAGGCCATTGGTCGGTTCGTCCAGCACTACCAGCTGGGGGCGGTGGATAATAGCTTGAGCAATGCCGACACGCTGGCGGTAACCGCCGGAAAGATTACGGATGAGGCGGTCGCTGAAATGGGCGATGCCGCAGCGTTCTTTCGCATCTTCGAGTGCGGGTCTGATCTCTGCCTTCTTCATTTTGCGAAGGTTGGCGCAATAGACAAGGTATTCGTCGACACTCAGCTCCATATAGAGCGGCGGGTTCTGCGGCAGGAAACCGATGAGCTTCTTTGCGGCTTCGGGTTCTTTGCGCATGTCGATGCCGCCGATGAAGACATTCCCTTCGGTCTGGTTCAGGGCTCCGCAGAGGATGTTCATGGTGGTGGATTTGCCTGCTCCGTTGGAGCCCAGCAGTCCTACGATGCCGCTCTGGCTGATCTCGATGTTGATATCCCGTATAGCCCAGCTGCTGCTGTATTTATGGGAAAGGTGTTCGATTCTGACGATCGGTGTTTGCATAATTATGAGAGAATAGATTGATGATCGCTAAGGCCGGATCAAGCCTTTTAATAACCGGGGTTCTGAGTTAATGCAGGGTTGAACTGCAGTTGTGTCTTTGATACCGGGTAGAGGGCCTGATAGGATTTCCAGCCGGTCTTTTCGGCGCTCAGCACGGCGTCGGCGGCGCCTGTCCTTTTCAGGTCGAACCAGCGGCTGCCCCATTCGGTAAATAGTTCCACCTGGCGTTCGTGCATGATGGCGGCAAGGATGTCGGCCTGTGTGCTGGCGGTGCTGGGGGCAAGACCGGCGCGGGCGCGGACCTGGTTGAGGTCGTCCAGTGCGCCGGCGGTGTTACCCAATTGTGCTGCCGCCTCTGCGCGTATCAGGTATAGCTCTGCGAGCCGGAAGATCATGTAGTCTTCTGTTGTCGGGCTGGCAGGCGAGAGATTCTTGTATTTATAGGGGGCATAGAAATCCTGGCCGTTGACCGCGAAGTCTTTTACCCAGCTCTGGAAGCGCAGGTCGCCAGGTTCGAAGGCGTTCATTAAGAAAGGGGTCAGCAGATAGCTGGGGACGATACCGCTGGAATAGGGAATGAATTTTGTCGCTTCCTGGGTAACACTAGTGGCGTTTGTAGCGGGGATCTGCCAGATAGCTTCGCTGCTGCCGTCGAGGAAGACGTTATCCGGATCGGTTTCAAGGCTGTAGGCGCCCGAGCCGATGACGGTGTTCGCATCATCATAAGCGGCCTGCCATTGCTGGTGGTATAGCTGCACCTTTGCCAGCAGGGACAGGACGGTGTAGAGATTGGGGCGCAGATGACCCGATGAAGGATAGGTGGCTGTCAGCGCCTTGCGGGCGTCTGCGAGATCGGACAGGATCAGGCTGTAGACGGAGTCGGCCGATGCACGGGGCAAAGTGGCATTGGTCTTGTAATCGGTGGAGGTTACGATGGGCACACCGCCAAACAGATTGACGAGATTGAAATAATAGAAGGCCCGTACAAACTTCATTTCGCCGGCAATCTGAGTCCTGAAGGCCGCCGACAATTTGTTGCTGGCCGTTACATTGCTCAGTATCACGTTGACCGGGTAAATACCGGAGTAAGGTGCGGCCCATAACGTGTTGGCATAGGTGTTCAGGTTGGTCACGCCGTAACTGTAAAACTGCGGCAGGAAAGGATCGTACGTAATTGTCGTGGACAGTTCGTCGGAGGAAAGTCCGGTGGTGATCGTCAGGCTGGCGTCGTTGTACATGAATCCTGACCCATAGGAGACATAGCTGTATACTCCTGCAACCGCGGTCATGGCAGAGGCGCTGTCCGCGAATTGTTGGGCCTCCGTGATTGCAGTCGGTGGGTTGGCGGGTATGTCGATCAGTTTTTTACAGGAGGGGGTCAGCGCCGTCGCCAGGAGGAGACCGGCTATGTATTTTTTATTGTTAAAATGGAGCTTTATCATGGTGGCTTCCGATTTAAAAGTTAAGAGATAGACCGAATGCTACGATACGCTGCGGGGGGAATCCTGTCAGGCTGCCGAATGTCTCCGGATCGCCGACTTTGTAGTTGGTGATCGTCAGCAGGTTCTGAGCGTTGACGTAGATACGGGTGTCGTGGAGGTATAGCTTTTTTGCCACTGCGTCCGGCAGGGTGTAAGACAGGGATACCGTCTTGAGGCGCAGGTAGGTGTCGTCACTGTAGGCGCCGGTGGATTGCGCAAAATTTGAACTGGCGTTGGCGGCGGCGCTGCTGTAACTGCTGGTCAGGCGTTCCAGCGGGGTATGATCCCCGGGATTCTTCCAATAGTCCAGTGCCTGGACAGGGCTGTTACGGGAGGTCTGGCCGGGAGAATTGGAAGAATAAATATTACTTAACCAATTGGGCGCATTCTGGCTCGAGAACTGTAAAAAGAAGTAAAGGCTGAAGTGTTTATAGGAAAAGGTATTACCCATACCGCCCATGTATTTGACCTCACGGTCTCCGATGGGAACCTCGTCACCTCCTGCGGATACCAGTCCATATGTGGGGGTATTTGTAGCCTGCCCTTTTGCATCGTAATATTCGAAGAGGCCGGTCTGCGGGTTGACTCCTTTATACCTGTATCCGAGCACTACCGAGGTAGGTTTGCCTATGACATAAGTGGTCGCATAGGAGGAGGACTCGAGGTTGTAGAAGGACAGCAGCTTGTTCCGGTTGAAGGTAATATTAAAGTTGGTCGACCAGCTGAAAGTTTTTGACTTGATGTTGCTGGATGTCAGCGAGAACTCCCACCCTTTATTCTGAACGTTAGCGGGAAGGTTTTCCAGGACACTGGGAAAACCGGCCTGTGCGGGGAGTGGGTAACCCGCCAGCTGATTGCCTTCGCGGTCGCGGTAATACGTAGCGTTCAGCAGGACACGGTCATGGAAAAATCCGAGGTCCATGGCTATATTCAGTGATTTCTTCACGGCCCAGCTATAATCGGGATTATAGAGATTCTGCGGTACGTTGGGAGCAATGCCCTGGACCGGGACGGCGCCATTGCCGGCAGGGCCCCAGAAAGACTGGTAGAGATAAGGACCGATACCATCGGAGCCGGTGGTTCCATAGCTGCCTGAAAGTTTTGCATAGCTGATCAGCGGGAGAACCTTTTTAAAGGCTTTTTCTTCTGAAAAGATCCAGCCGGCGCCTACCGATCCGAAATCACCGAACTGGTGACCGGGGCCGAAGTTGCTGGATCCGTCGCGTCTGCCGGTGAGGCTGATGATGTATTTGCGGTCGTAGACATATTTAAGTCTTGCGAAGCCGGCGCTGTATTTATAGATGCTGGATTGGTCAGAGCCGTAGATCATGCTGGCGCCGTTGATCGATCCCAGGAAATTATCATTGGCGTATCCTGATCCTGTGATGCCCTCGGAAGACGTGAGGTTCTTTTTGTAGGAGGCTCCTATAAGGGCCGAAAGCACTCCCTTTCCGATGCTGTTGATATAATCCACCTGCGGCTCGATGTTGATCGTCTGGTAGGTGCCATTGTAAAAATTCGCGGTTGCATAGGCGTACGCCGGTGTCTGCGAAGCCACGGGGTTTTCGGAATGTTCGACATTCGAATTGCGGCTGTAGCCCATGTTGGCGGTTATGCTTAGGCCCGGAATTATTTTATAGGCGATGTGGAGGCTTGTATTCAGATTGTTCACGTTCACATTGACGGGCTTCTTGAGATAGGCATAGAATTGATAGTTGCTGATATCCACACCCTTGTAGTCCCACAGTATATTACCCGATCTATCCAGCAGGTCGGGGGTATTGGGCGGGTTCAGGGTACTCGAACCGCCGCCGAACCGACCGGAGTTGTTCTGATCGTAGGAATAGTCTGTTCCGAAGTCGACGGACAGGCGATTGTCAGCCGAATTATGATGCGTAGCGGTATGCAGCGAGAACCGCTGATCGGCGTAGTTACCGGGGAAGTTGAAATCCGACCGGGTGTAACCGGCTGAAAGAATGAACGTATTCTGGGAATTACCGCCGGAGAGGCTGCCGTGTACGTCCGTATTATTGGATGTTTTGCCATAGATGACTTTTTCCCAGTTGGTGTACCTGGTCGGGTCGAATACAGTCAGGTCAGGGGCGTAAGTCTCATAATTGTAAGGGTCGTTGCCGGGTGCGATGCTGTCGGCTGCAAAGGCGGCTTTCCGCAGGGCAAGGTACTGCTGCGTGTTGAGCACCTTCAGGTTCCGGGAATCGGAGTTGAAGCCGGTATTGACGGACAGGTTGAAATTTGTCTTTCCGGCTTTTCCCTTTTTGGTGGTGATCAGGATGACGCCGTTGGACCCCTGGGTACCATAAATGGAGGTGGCATCTGCATCTTTCAGGATGCTGACGCTTTCTATGTCGGCGGGGTTGATACCGTTGAAGGGGCTGAGACTGCCGGCCTGGCTGATGCCGCCGCTGTAGCCGCCGTTGCTGGAAAGTGATTGCACCAGGGTGATACTGTTATTCTGAGGAGCAAAGGGTACGCCGTCGATGATGAACAGCGGCTGGTCGTAGGGTTTGTAGTTGATCGTCGTGTTCTGAATGGTATTTTGTCCTCTCAGCTGCACCTCGACTTTCGAGCCGGGGGCGCCGCTGGTAGCGTTGACGGCCAGACCGGGCGCCTGTCCCTGTAAGGCAAGCAGGACGTTGGTGACCGGCTGTTTGCTGATGGTCTCTGCGTCGACGGTAGAGATGGACCCTACGCTGAAGCGGCGGGAAGTGGTGCCGTACGCCTGGATGACGGGGGCGTCGAGGATATCCGGACTTCGTTGAAGGACAAGCCAAACGTTGGCATCAGGAGCGGGGGTAATTTCTTTGTTGATATAGCCGGTATAGGAGATCAAGAGCACGGCGCCTTTGGGCAGGTCTTTTATTTCGAACTCACCTTTGATCCCCGTCTTTGTGCCGGTCTTTGTGCCTTTGATGGTCACCGATGCTCCGACCAGTGGGTTGCCGAGGCTGTCGACGATATGACCGCGCAAGGTGGGCGGCGCCGGGGCCGGGGCCGGGCTGACATAAGGAGAGATGATCACGGCTGCGGCGGGTTTTGGTTTGATGACCACGGTCTTCTCGATGATGGCGTAGGTCAGCGGCTTGTCGCGCAGAATGGCTTCCATGGCCTCGGGCAGAGGTACATTTTGCAGCGCTACATCCACCGTGCCCGCGCGGTCTACGTCTTCATACGAATACAAAAAATTGTAACCGGTCTGTCGTTGTATCTCCTGGAAGAGGATGACAAGAGAGGCATTGTTTCGCGTCAGGGTTACTGTCTGGGAGTACCCCCGGGCGCTGACCTGCATACAGGCTGTAAAAAGGATGATAGCTGTTAATTTCACCACACGCAGTGTTTTGGTTGACAACTCCGATGATGGACATCGGAATTTGCCACGAGCCTTAAATCTCATACATTTGTAATGTTTGGGTTAAACAATAAGCAGTCTTAACGGGATTGTATAATTATTCGCTTGGCCCAATAACCGCCGGAAGTGTGACAGCACTTCCGGTTTCATTTTGGACCAGTGAGTTTGGTTCGGGAAAAGGTTTGGTTATGGTGTTACAATGGTTCTGGCGTCGTCCAGTTTATGGTGTTACAATGGCTTAGCTGCCGCGCCGGTTAACGGATCTGCGCCGGCTATGGCATAACGGTGATCTTCCGGCCTTCGATGGTAAAGTGAACAGCGCCTGTCAGCTCCAGCATTTTAAAGACCTGTGAGACATTGACATCCTGCGATATGGTGCCCCCGAAATGCCGCGTGATCGTTCCTTTGTATTCTACGTCTACATCGTACCAGCGGGCAATCTGCCGCATAACGGTATGAATATCCGCGCGGTCGAAATTAAAGACGCCGTTCTTCCAGGACATGACCTCACCGGTATTTACGTTAGGGACGATGGTGACCTCATGCGGGTCTTTTCCGGCAACAGCCTGCTGTCCCGGCTTTAGTATCTTATTTTTTATCCGGACGGCTCCTTCCAGCAAGGTCGTCTTTATGCCGTCTTCGTCGTCATAGGCATTGATGTTGAAATGTGTACCCAGCACCTGTACTTCGTAATCGCTTCCCATCTTTTGGACTATGAAAGGTTGCTTCGCGTTTGCAGCTACTTCGAAATACGCCTCGCCCCTGATCTCGACCAGCCGCTGGCTGCCTGAAAAAACCGTCGGGTATTTTATAGAAGAGGCGGCATTGAGCCAAACCTTCGTACCATCTGCGAGGACGACGTTGATCTTTCGTCCGCGGGGTGTGCTGAGCGTATTATAAACGAGATCCGCCGATGCAGCGTCGGCGGCCTTATATGTCACCTGGTCTTTGCTACCCTTGACGATCTTCGCCTGACCATCGGTCGTCGCGAAACCATTGTTCGTGCTGTCCAGTACGATCTGCCGGCCATCGGCCAGCGTCAGGATCGCCCCGTTCATCCCGGGGGATACATCGTTTGAAGCTATCTGTGCATTGGGCGCCTTGTTATGAGAAACCCACCACCAGGCGCCTGTCGACAACAGCACGAGGACAGCCGCGACAGCCGTCCATTTCTTCCAGTGAAAAAGAGGAATAGTATTATCCTGGCCGTCAGCCTCATCTATCGCAAGCTCCAGCCGGCGCGCAAATTCAGGAGGAAGGGCGGGATACGCTCTAAGCCCGGCAGGCAGGTTCGTACAGGCATCCAGGGTCCGGTGAAACTCTTCAGCAGACAGCCCATCAAGCCATTCATCGAATGTCCGTTGCTCATCGGCAGACAGGGTTCCTGTGCTATATTTCTCGATAATGGAGACGATGGTTGTTGGGCTCATGCTAAAATAACTTCAAAGTAAAGACTACTGAGAAAGAAAAAGGATACCCCCGATGATAAAAAAAAGTAGCCAGCCGGCATTCCTTCGGAGGTAATCCTTTATAAAATGACGGGCTTCATGCAGCTGCTTCTTTACCGCAGGCAGTGAAATATTTAATAATACGGCGATCTCCCGGGCAGTCAGCTCATCGCGGGCATTCATCAGGAAGATTTCTCTTCTGCGATCGGAAAGCTGGCTGATGGCCTCCTGCGCCGCGACATGGTACTGCTGGAAAAGCAGGTCATCGAAAGGGGAATCCGCACCTTCCTCGGTATCTGGTGCGATATGGCGGTTCAGCTTCCGACGGGTCCGGGACTGCCTGGAACTGTCAAAAACGCGGTTCTTGGCCATCCGGAAAAGATAGTCCTCGAATGACCGGATGCCCGTCAGGGTCTGACGTTTCACCCAGATCTTCAGGAACACGTCCTGAATGATCTCTTCGGTATCTTCAGGCGATTTCAGGATAAAAAAGACGAAGCGATATAAACCAGTATAATAGTGAGTATATAATATGGAGAAGGCTTCCCGGCTTCCTTCCGCCGTCCTTTGTAACAGAGCCTGTTCATCCGTTAATTTAGTATATTTTTCTTTTTCCAACGCATAGCAAGGTAAGTTTTTTTGCCTAATTTGAAGTTTAATACATCCTCTTAATACTAACGCATGAGATCAACTTATATGCTGCTCGCCGGTTCGTTGTGCCTGCTTTATATACAGGCTTCTTCGCAAAATATAGTTCTCACTAAAAGTACAAGACAAGCCCTGGAGCAGGTAGACAGCAACGCTATCCGACGCGATATAACGTACCTTGCAGACGACAGGCTGAAAGGCCGCCTGCCGGGTGAGCCCGGATATCAGATGGCTGTTGACTATGTAGTGGATCAATACAAACAAATAGGTTTGCTGCCTGCCGGTGAGAATGGCGGTTATACGCAAAAGGTCATATTGCGGAAAGCAACGATCGACAACAGCTCAGCTATTGCCGTGCTGAAAGACGGAACGGGTAATGCGGATAGTCTTGTTGTTGGAAAAGATATTTTTATCCTACCCAACGCATTACGGGCATCGGTCAATACAGAGGCGGGCCTGGTATTCGCCGGATACGGATTGGATATCCCGGGTAAATATTCGGATTACCAAGGGATCGATGTAAAAGGAAAGATTGTAGTGGTATTGGCCGGAACGCCCTCCGGCATCACCTTACCGTCAACCCTGACCGCGCATTTTTCCAATCTGGGTTCCAAACTGAGTATTGCGGCTTCAAAGGGGGCCATCGGCTTACTGGCGGTTCAGCAGGCTCCCGGAGGCGGCGGCAGCAACACCATTACTGTTGCCATGGACCCCGAAAAGACTACGGCCTATAGCCGTGTCTCCAACAACAATCTTCTGGCAGTGGGTCGGATACCGCATGAAGTATTGCAGCGGATGTTTATGAATACAGGCAAAAACCTGGTTCAGACATCGGCGGACCTGGCCGGATCAAAAGCCTCTTCTTTTCCCCTCACCAGTCGTCTGATGATCCGGTATTCCAATAGTTTCCGTGATATCGAAAGTTATAATGTCATTGGCCGGATCGAAGGCGGCGACGCCCGGCTGGCGGCTGAGTATGTAGTGCATACAGCCCACCTGGATCATGTGGGCGTCGGCAAACCTGTCAATGGCGATTCCATTTACAATGGCGCACACGACAATGCTTCGGGTGTAGCCTCCCTGCTGGAGATCGCGCGCACGTACAAACGTATTGGCAGCAAACCCCGCCGTTCTGTTTTAATAATCATGGTGACAGGTGAAGAAATGGGACTATTGGGATCGTCATATTTTGCCAGTCACCCTACGGTACCGAAGGAAAAGATCGTGGCCGATGTGAACACGGACATGCCAACGCTGATCTTCCCTTTATTGTCGATCGCGCCGCTGGGCGCCGCACATTCGAGCCTCGAAAAGAATGTGGCCTTCGCCGCCCGACAGCTTGGTATTGAAGTACAGGAAGACCCTATGCCGGAAGAGGTCCGGTTTATCCGAAGCGATCAATATAGCTTTGTACTGGAGGGCGTTCCGGCACTGCATGTAAAATACGGCACCAAAGCCAGCGATCCTTCTATTGACCTGGTGAAGCTGACAAAGGAATGGCGGGATAAGAACTATCACAAACCTTCTGATGAGATCACCAATAGTTTCGACTACAGTGCCGCCAGGAAATATGTACAGCTCAATTTCCTGATCAGCTATTCCGTGGCCCAAACGACTGACAGGCCCGCCTGGAATAAAGGAGACTTTTTCGGCCGTTGATAATTTTGCAGGAGTGCCATGTTTTGGAACCATCTCATTTCCTGCGATACTCAGCCAGTGCTGCGCTGACATCTATGCCGTCTATTTTCAGTCCTTTTATATTGCAGTTGATCAGCTCAACGGCGCTGAGATTGCAGTCTTGTATCCTGCTGCCTTCTAAATTGCAATCCTCAAATTTCAGAGGGCGCATTTTTGCCTGGGGATCATGCAGGGGATGTCCTTTCGGAGGCATGCCGATGTTGTGGATATAGGCGCCGCCCAATTGAGCTCCGTCGATCTCCAGGTCACTGAGATTAGCATCCTTCACCCGTGCTCCGGCCATCATCACGTCCTGAAAGAGGCAGTCTTTCAGCATGACTTTGAGAAACTTTGAACCATCGATCACAGACTCGCTGACATCGAGCCGGGTTTGGGCGTTGTGTATTTTTGTGGGCTCCATGAGTTTTTTTTCAAAGTTAGATGGGAAAATGAGTTTTGATGCTGGGTAAAAATGTCAATTTAAGGGGGGTATTATGCCAGTTGGATCCGCGGATAATTCCCGGAATCGTGAGCTTACAATTCGAAAAGAAGTCTCTCATTCTGTTTTTGATATATTTTGTCGCATATTTTTGCTTTTTTTGCGACAAATAAAGTACTATTTTAATTGGAATCAATTGATAATAAAATACTTAAGAAAATAAAAAAAGCGGGCAGGGGGTCGCTTTTTTTTACAGAAGATTTCCTGACTTACGGTTCAGCGAAAGCTGTGTCCAAGGCCTTAGAAAGAATGGAAAAGGAAAAGGAAATTTCGCGTGTGGCGAGGGGTATATATGGCCGGCTGGAACAGGACCCTGTATGGGGACCTCTTCAACCAACGACCGAAGCTATTGCCGAAGCCATACGGCGACGTGACAAGGCTCGTATTATTCCAACCGGAGCCATGGCGCTCAATGCACTTGGCTTATCCACGCAAGTCCCCATAAATGTAGTATACCTTACGGATGGTGCGGCACGAACGATAGACCTGGGTAAGCGAAAGATTATTTTTAAAAAAACATCGCCTAAAAATCTTGCTGCCATCGGTAAAATCAGCAGCCTGGTCATACAGGCACTGAAGGAAATAGGCAAAGAAAACATTACCGACCACGAAACAGCGATAATATTGGAACAACTTAAAAAGGAAGAATCGTACCGCCTGGAACATGACATTCGCCTGGCGCCGGAATGGATCAGAATTATATTGCGAAAATTGTAAAAATCGGAAAAGAATGATCAAGTGGCTCAGCCTTCCCGAAGAAAGAAAAGTGGTAGCTTATGAGCAGATATCGGAGAGAACTGGCATGTCTGCTTTTGTAATTGAAAAGGACTGGTGGATGGTGCAAACGCTTTCAATTATTTTCGAAATGAGCATGGCGAAACATCTCCTTTTTAAAGGTGGAACATCGCTCAGCAAGGCATGGAAGCTTATAAACCGATTCTCAGAAGATGTAGACCTGGCTATTGACCGCGCCTATCTGGGCTTCAATGGTGAGTTATAGAAGAAGCAAATCACGGCATTAAGAAAAGCGGCGAGTGCCTTTACATCCGGTATATTCCTGGAGGAATTACATTCAAGAACAGTCAAAAAGGCCTGAAGGATGTCAGGCTCAACATAGTTGAAACGCAGGACAGCGACCAGGATCCACGCATTATTGAAGTCTATTATCCAAACGTTATACCTCTTCCGGGTTATCTGGAAGCGAAGGTGCAAATTGAAATAGGATGTCGCTCGCTTAGAGAACCGTATACGATTCGGACTTTCGGATCATTAGTTGATGAGCACTACCCGGATCGTTCGTTTGCTCATCCTCCCA
>DATJJA010000179.1:0-8245 GCA_035492595.1 Puia sp. | reverse complement strand
GCTGACTTCCCCGGTGTACTGCTGTAGTGCGAGAAGGGCGGTATAATAGCCATAAGATGGCCAAATATGAAACGCACGATGGCGTTTGTACTTTCCCCGCCAAGCCTTGTTCCTCGGGTTATTCCAGGCTCGACGGCATTAAAATGCAATCTCGGGTTTTCCCGTGCAAGAGCCATTGCCACAGCCAGTATGCACTGCTTCGATGTAGCATAGGCATCAATGCCCGCCATTTTTGATCCGCCTGGTTTCCATTCGCCGCGAGCACTTGCCTCAGCAGAAATGTAACGGCCGCCGCGCATTCCCATCACCTTTGCAGGCTTACGTTCCGGGTCTTCTATGGCAGAGGCAACAAAGACCACGTTTGACCCATCGGGCAGGTGAGGTGAGAGGACTTCGGTAAGTTCGAAGGCACCGAGGTGGTTGGTGGCAAAGGTCATTTCCCAGCCCTGTGCGCTTTTGGCGGCCTTTGCGGGCATGATTCCTGCATTGTTAAGCACCCCTGCTATCGGGAGCTTCAGTTCAACAATCTGCTCCGCTGCGATTCTCACACTTTTGATATCTGAAATGTCACAGACCATACATACAGCTTTTAGCCCTTTTCCCTCAATGGTTTTCTGTACCTGGCTTAGCTTATCCCGATTTCTCCCAACAAGAATTACCGTGCCATACCTGGCCAGTTCCAGTGCAGTGGCATATCCTATACCGGAAGTAGGGCCCGTGACTACATACGCTTTTGTTGCTCCCATTGCATTAAATTTTAAGATGCAAATGTCAGCACCAGATAGTCAAACTGTTTTCCCGAAAAGTCCAAAGTTACTGTCCTGAAAAGTCCATCGTAGTTATCGTCTCTTCAAACTAGTTCCCGATCTCTTCGTGAACAAGATCAGCCAGAATTTTATTTGAATAAAGGATCAAGGCTCCTGCAGGCACCCGTGCACCATCGTCCAGCCATTTGAACAGCATCCGTATGATCCCCCCGGCAGCAGCTTCCGCTTTATAACAGAGCATCCGCTCGTTATCCTTCTTAAAGGAAGAATGACGTTTCATGTGTTCAAAGATCTTGCCGGCACAAAGCTCAGTAAAATAATTGCCCAGAATTTCTACCCCCTTGCTGTAGCGCATTGCTTTAAAAAGAGACAGGTGTTCCCTTGTATGCTCAAACAAATACTGGATATTGATACCCATAGGAGACCCGCCCTCTTCTGGAAGGCAGATCAGCTGTTCCTGGAAATTGATATTGCCGACCAATAACTGTTCCTTGCTCTCATAATGGGTATAGAACGTACTCCGGCCAACATTGGCGCGGTCAATAATATCCTGGACCGTAATACTATCATAATCTTTCTCCAGGATCAGCTGCTTCAAAGCATCTGCGAGACATTTTTTTGTCCGTACCATGCGGCGGTCTTCCTTTGGAGATCGCATAGTTGAGCTGTTTGCCATTTCTGAACATTTATGTGTGGTTTGTTCAATAACGGACAGGCGAGGCTTGATGTCCCTTGCCCGTCCGATGCTGTTGAGCTAGTTTTACAAAGGTAAACATTGGGTTATCACTAAACAACTGTCTAAGATGCGTCTGAGATATTCCGTTATTGCCACCTCGGTGGTCTATATTATTACGACCTTTCATCATTTGTATGGAGCGACGGTTTATAACACACCCTGGAGAAGGGATGTTGGAATCAACGGTGGGATTGTATTACTGGTCTGCGTTGTTTTCGTGTACCTGTATAAGGCTTATAGGAAGAGAGTGTATCTGCTCCTTTATCTCATAATCAACTTTATCGTCTTTGGGTTGGGCATCGGGATATTCGAGGGGTTATACAACCATATACTGAAGAACATCTTATTTTTTGGGGGCCTATCCCTTTCGAAATGGCGAAGACTCTTTCCCGCACCGGCCTATGAAATACCTGACAATTTCCTGTTCGAAGGCACCGGTGTCTTGCAATTCTTCGCTGCGCTGGTATTAATGTCTTACCTGCTGCGGCTTTACAGGTCGTTCATAAAAAATAAAATCGATCAATAATGAACACGTTCACTCTGATAAAGATTGGCCTTTTCCTTCATCTGACAGGCATTACCATGATGGTGGGTACCACTTTTGCGGGCATGTCGGCAAACCTGCGATTTCGAAAACTGCTGTTTACTGAAAGGGAGAAAGCGTTCCTGATGCTGAAGGCGACCGACCGGTATCCGGTCTTACAGGCAGCGGGGGCTATCCTGATTCTACTTGGAGGAGTGATCATGATGATCGGCTATCATGGTGTGATCATGCAGCTGTTATGGTTCAAAATAAAGCTCGTCGTGATCGCGCTGATTCTTTTAAATCAGCTGCTCTTCGGAGTGTCCCTCACCAGAAAGCTCCGGAGGGAATCGGACTCCGCAACAATTGACGCTACAATGAAAAAGCTCACTGTGTTCAACGGCGCGCAGATCGCGCTCTTTCTTTTAATCTTCCTGCTAAGCTCGTTCCGGTTCAGCTAATGTAATAACCATGAGAAATCCACAATTTTTGTTTCGCATCCTTCTGACGCTGCATATTATCGGCATTATAGTCATGGCAGGGACTACCGTCGTTGACTATATGACGTTTAAAATATTCTGCAGGCTGGCCGATCAGCGGGATGACAGATCTGTGGGCCTGCTGTCGGTCATGTCAAAATTCGGAATACTCGTCCGCGCCGGAGCAGGAACTATCATCCTGACCAGCATCGGGTTACTGGTACTATCCAAAGACATCTTGCGGCAACCATGGTTCCGGCTCAAGCTGATGCTCGTCACAGGTCTGTTCCTGCACGGCATGTTAGTGGGCAACCCGCATGGGATGAAGTTCAGGAGCCTGGTCGCAGAGAATAAAGGCCATTTGTTACAGGAGATTGCATCCGAAAGAGCCAGTCTGGACCGCTTTTATATTATTCAGCTTGTGTTATTCCTTGTAATTATCTTTTTAAGTGTCATTGCTCCGGGCAGTACTGATTATTTAGGTGCTTCCAAAATTAGTTGATCACGCCTCATATTTCGACCGGCAACGGCTTCACTCATTTCTTTTCCGTTATACTTGTACTTGTCAATATCTGGATTTCTTCCTCATTCCCATGAACCGGAAGGCAGGCTTTGGCGAGGGTACTAAACCTGGCGCTGATAGGCGTCCCCGTCCATTCCCGTTGAAAAACATGCCAGATCATGCCCCCCGACCTTGTAAACCATGCCCGGAAGTCTTCATAATGTGTACTATTTTCCGCAAATTGCCATAGGCTGGAAATTATGAGGATGAAGCGCATGCCAAATGGGTGCGCTTTTTTTGAGGCTGGTGTGGAGACCCCGGTGGCACAGGCTTTGAACCGGTTGATTGGAACAAAAGAATACAACTATGTCGACAGTTACTAAGAAACATGTTCCGGGCGCTGCTTCAAAGGAGTCGCCTGGCAGGCACAGCGGGGGTAATGAGGTGGTGATGAAGGACCCGACCAAAAAGTATCCTAAGCCCCCGTTCAAGTTTGTGCAGCAGGAATGGCCAGGTCTGGCGTCCAGGATGGACCCGAAACCGGATCATGGGGAAACCAGCTATCACGGGTCGGGTCGTCTGAAGGGTAAGCGGGCACTGATCACCGGCGGTGACTCGGGGATGGGTCGTGCCGCCGCCATTGCCTACGCCCGGGAGGGGGCAGATGTCGCTATCAACTATTTTCCTTCGGAGGAGCCGGATGCAAGGGAGGTGATCGAGCTGATGAAGGCGGAAGGCGTGAATGCCGTGGCCCTGCCGGGTGATCTGCGGGATAAGGAATTTTGCAAACAGCTTGTGCGGGACGCGGTGGATGCCCTCGGTGGTCTGGACATTATTGTGAATAATGCCGGGAGGCAGCAGACGGCGCCGTCGATCGCAGACGTAACAGACGAGGAATTTGATGCTACGATGAAGACGAATATCTATGCGCCTTTTTATATCATCAAAGAGGCGTTGCCTCATCTGGAACCGGGCGCGGTGATCATTGGGACGACTTCGGAGCAGGCGTATGATCCCTCGCCCGATCTATACGCGTATGCCCAGACGAAGGCCGCGATCATGAATTACGTAAAGTCGCTGGCGAAGATGCTCGGGCCGAAGGGTATCCGGGTTAATGGGGTGGCGCCGGGACCTATCTGGACACCGTTGCAGATCAGCGGTGGTTCTCCAAAGGAGAGGGTGGAGAAGTTTGGCGGTCATACGCCGCTGGGTCGGCCTGGGCAGCCGGCTGAGCTAGCGGGGATATATGTACAGCTGGCGTCGGAGGATGGCAGCTACGCCAATGGACAGGTGTATGGTGCCGCCGGTGGGTCGGGTCAGCCATAGCCGCTGTCTTCGGCTTTTTTGGGATCGCAGCGAGCGCGGCGGCCTTGATGCTGTCGCGTCACGCCAAAGCTAACAGGTGTGGCAGATATTTTATTGCTCCTTTTTGATAACGCTGAGTTCTCCGGATCGTTCGATGTATATCTCTGCGACCTGCTGAAGATCGGTATGATGGAGCTCTTTACGGACGGCTTCAAGCAGGTCCTTCCGGCTGATACGGGCTATCCGCATATTCTTTTCCTGTTCTGTGCCATTGGAATATAAGAGAGATTTTTCGCCTTTGATCCAGCGGCCGATGGTGTCGCTGTGGAAGGCCAGCCAGCCGAGCAGGGAGTGGACGAGGACGAAAGCAAGACAGGCCAGGGTCGTGGGTATGAAAGGCGATGCGCCCACAACGACGCGGCAGAAGATGGAGCCCAGCATGATGATAATGACGTTGTCGAAGGCGGATTTTTTACCGAAGGTGCGGACGCCTGCGATACGCAGGAAGGCAAGAGTGAGACAGAAGGTGACGATGGCGCGACAGATCATTTGGAGACTGTTCAGGTCTTTGCCGTGGCCGAAGAGTGTGGAAAGTAAGTCCATGATAATATGGTTTTAACTATGGATAGCAATTGTCGGGCTATAGTTTTATCTAAAATTAAATAACATGGCCAGTATTGACGTGATCATCGAGACGCCGAAAGGAAGCGCGCAGAAGTATGACTTTGACCCGGATGAACAGCTGTTCCGGTTGAAGAAGATCCTGCCTTCGGGAATGGTATTCCCTTATGATTTTGGTTTTATTCCTAAAACGAAGGGGGAGGACGGCGATCCTTTAGACGTAATAGTGATCTCCGAATTTCAGAGCGTGCCGGGTATTATAGTAAAATGCCGGGTGCTCGGGGGAATTTGCGCAGAGCAGTCCAAGGGCAGGAAAGGGAGTAAGATGATAAGAAATGATAGGTTCCTGGCGGTACCGAAGTGCTCGTCGATCTTTGGGAAGTTTCGGTCTATTGACGATATACCGGAGAATATCTTCAAGGAACTGGAGGCTTTTTTTAAGGATTACAATAGGCTGGAGGGGAAGAAGTTCAAGGCCGTTAAGAAAGTGGATGCGGATAAGGCGGTGTCCTTGATCAGCAAAGGGAAGACGGGTTGAGAGCGTCTTCCAATGGTTCACATAAAAAAAGGAAAAAGCAGGCACATCATCGCGCCGGCTTTTTCATGATACCCTACAACAAGCCCGTTGGCAGGTTAATAAAAGCAATAATTATGCCCTGGGGGCTGGCATAAGATTTACAAGGGATTGAAGCAGGCCAGCGCCTATTTTCCTGATAGGTTTCTGAACCGGGATGGTTCAGGTCAGCAAAGAGGGTTGATAAGTGCGATTGGGGATTATATATTCGACTATCATGAATAAGCGATCGACCGCTAAGACTTTACGATGCATTTAGTTGAGATATATAGTCGACGTCACTTTCCTCTTTTGGGGGTAAACCTGATCCACTTTTTTATCAGGAAAAAGTCACCCCTGCCGGCGCAAGGGTCTTCAGCCATGGTCAATGTTAATGTATCGGCAGTTTGGCTGATACGATAAGATCCCGTCAGATCATGCGGGCAGCCATTTATCCCTCCATAATCCCGGAAAGTGATCTTATCTCCGGATAATTTGAAGGTCGACAGTAGAAGAGGGGTTCCGGTCGTGGAGATCAGAGAGGAGGAGTCGGTCAGTAAATACAGCGTAAGAGTGTCAGCCAGCGGTTGGTAAAAGCCTTTCCAGGCCGTGCTTTGTATGGATTGCGCCGACAGGGTTGTAAAGGTGATCAGTAGTATTCCACTGAGAAAGGTAGGCCGGAACTGGGGCATTGGCAATATTTTCCTTATAATATACATTTCTCATGCCCGCGGCAAGACCAACGCCTCCCGGGAAACCTTAAAATGCGCTGCCAGTTTCCGGATGACCTTTTT
Source organism: Puia sp. (assembly GCA_035492595.1). Taxonomy (GTDB): domain Bacteria; phylum Bacteroidota; class Bacteroidia; order Chitinophagales; family Chitinophagaceae; genus Puia. Next base: position 1,965 of record DATJJA010000179.1, on the reverse strand, counting down.
GGACAACCCGAAGAACGTTGGAAAGACTGCATGCCTGAGAGACATTGCCTGAATGTTCTGCCAAATTCAGCAGTTTACCTCTATATTTATTGATCAATTGTCAGATGGGATGAGTTTGTATGTACTTTCATTAGTTTTAACGGCAGCAGTACTTCACGCGTTTTGGAATTTTCTTGCTAAAAAGGCAAATGGCAAAGCTCCATTTGTCTGGCTGATGTATGTTGTCAGCGTTGTCTTCTATTTACCGGCTCTGCTTTACAGCATAAAGCAGGGCGATATCATTTACTGCCAGCCTGTAATTTGGTTTTCTTTGAGTAGCGCCGTATTGCATATCGCCTATTTTCTCATATTACAGAAAGGTTACAGGAGCGGCGATCTGTCTGTCGTGTATCCGCTGGCGAGAGGAGCGGGCCCGCTTTTCTCATCTGCCGCTGCCATTTTGTTCTTAAACGAACAATTAAAAGTAAAAACTACCGTAGGATTGTTCCTGATCCTTGCCGGCGTACTTATCATAACAGGGTTAAGCTTTAAGAAGGAAAACAATACTAAAATAGTAACTGGAGTATTTTGGGGCGTACTGACCGGACTATTTATCGCTTTGTATACTTTTAATGATACAGTAGCCATAAAAACTTATGCTGTATCTCCACTAATCATCACATTTGTTTCAAATGTTTTTAGTGTATTATTGCTTTTCCCCTTCATCGTAACACAAAAGCATGAGGTCAGAAGGGAAATTAAACAGTATAAATGGATCATTGCTTCGATCGGTTTATTAAGTCCGGCAGCTTATATATTAGTATTGCAAGCTCTGAAATATGCGCCCCTGACAGTGGTTGCCCCGGCAAGGGAAACAAGCATTTTGCTGGGCGTATTTATGGGTTCACGGGCGCTAAACGAGAAAGATGGGAAAAGAAGACTGGTTGCCAGCACATTGATATTGGCGGGAATCTTTGCACTGAGTCTAACCTGACGACTGAAATCAATAACATTTTCCATCATCTGAAAAAAATCTTACAAACTTTGTGTAAAGTTCCCCTTAGCTATTTTATCCTGAGCAGTGACATTAAGCCGATAGCAGAGAACGGCGCCGTGCTGGGTGGCAGCACTCCTGTAAGCGTCGGCCCCTTTATGCCGGCCAGGATCCCGCCGGCGGCCATTGACGCGACATTTGTAAAACAATATAGACCATGAGAACAATTGTATCCGTTTTGTTATTGGGGATCTCTACGCTGGTTTTTGGCCAGCAAGGCGCGAATCGCAGTAGCGGTGTTAGCAGGCAGCAGCTTATCGGTGTATGGCAGGAAGGTTCCGCCACGGTGGGAGATGCCCTTAGAAAGAACTTCCAGTTTTTTTCCGATGGACGTTTTGTACTGAATTTCAGTCAGTACAACGATATATCGGCGGTGCGGGGCCTCGGTGGTCAGTACAGGCTGGATTCAAGCGGTTTGTTCCTGATAGCAGATTACAGGAAAGAAATTGTAGGAGGTACTTTTGAGAAGGGCAATCCGGGGGTCGAGAGCGAGGAATTCGTTCTGACAGGCGGCAAATTGCAAACCATCAGGCAAAAGCCGGACAGTGACAGTTATGTGGATCCCTATCTGATCTCGCCCTGTAAGCCGGAGAAGAAGGCCGGCGGTCATCCGTGCGTGGTTATCAATTATAATACTTACTATAAGCTCAATGATAATCCGCAGTTCTATGACAAGAAGAAGTAAGATGGTATGAATAAATGGGGGGATGCCCGCAGTCTGATAAAGGGGGTGGGGCGCCGCCGCCTGAATAGCCGATGACAACGACTTCAGAGAGCCAGATACCGGGTTATCATCAATGGCAGGAAATATTCCTGCCATTGATGTTGGTTATCCTGCCTTCATGGTGATCCTTTATATTATCGCTGGCCACCGGCAACAGCGATGGTTTCACCATGTACCCAGTAAGAATCTTCCGAAGCCAGGAACACAG
>DATJJA010000178.1:0-7688 GCA_035492595.1 Puia sp. | reverse complement strand
AGGCAACCGCTGGATTTATCGCTGCGTTTGATCTCTATAGAATGAGAGTTGCGTTTATCACCAGATCGACTTTATATACGGTAAGAGGGGGAGATACCTTCCAGGTGGCTCAGACTGCGCGGCATCTGGAAAAGCTGGGTATAGAGGTCGATATTCTCCTGACCGACGAAGTGATCGACTATGAGCGGTACGATCTGTTACATTTTTTCAACATTATTCGTCCCGCTGATATTTTGTGCCACATTCAGCCGGGGAAGCCATTTGTTGTCAGCACCTTGCTGGTGGATTACAGCGGATATGACAAACATCACAGGAAGGGGTTGTCGGGGCGGATCTTCCGATTGCTTTCTCCGGGCGCCATAGAATATTGCAAGACTGTTGCCCGCTATTTTCTGGGGAAGGACAAGCTGATGACGAAGAGCTATCTGTGGAAGGGGCAGCAGGGCTCGGTGCAGGAAATACTCGATCATGCGTCGCTGTTGTTCTCCAATTCGACTTTGGAGAGCAGGCAGCTGGCGAAACAATATGAAGTTAAGGCTGATTGTATCTCGATACCGAACGGGCTGGATGCGGACCTGTTCTCTTATGATGAAAGGCAGAAGAAGGATGAGCGGCTGGTCTTATGTGTGGCGCGGATCGAGGGTATTAAAAATCAGCTCAACCTGATAAAAGCGTTGAATAATACCCGTTACCAGCTGCTTATTATCGGCGATCATGCTCCGGGACATGTCGATTATTACCGGGAGTGCAGGAAGATCGCTGGTGGGAATGTGGAGTTCATCCGGCACATCCCTCAGAATGACCTGGTACAATATTATCAAAAAGCGAAGGTCCATATATTACCCAGCTGGTTTGAGACCTGCGGGCTTTCTTCGTTGGAGGCCGGGGCGATGGGTTGCAATATTGTCATTACCGACAAGGGGTATACGCGGGAGTACTATGGCGATTATGCCTTTTACTGTGACCCGGACGATCCGGATTCTATCTTCAGGGCGGTGGACAATGCTGCGAAATCTATCTTTAGAAAAGGTTTACGGAACAGAATTTTAACCAATTATACCTGGGGCCGGGCTGCTGCCGGAATAGCAAGGGGGTATGACAAAATTTTAAGCAGGATATGAATCTAAGGATCGCAATCATGGGAACGAGGGGTATACCCAATCACTATGGGGGGTTCGAGCAGCTGGCGGAGCATTTAGGACCCGGATTGGTAAAGGCGGGGCATGAGGTTACGGTATACAATTCCCATAATCATCCCTGGCAGGGCAAAGTATGGGAAGGGGTCAACATCGTGCATTGTTATGATCCGGAATATATTTTGGGCAGTGCGGGGCAGTTCGTTTATGATCTCAACTGTATCAGGGATGCCCGGGACAGGGATTTCGATGTGATCCTGCAGCTGGGGTATACGAGCAGCTCTGTCTGGGGGCTTCTTTTTCCGGAGCGTGCGGTTGTCCTCTACAATATGGATGGGCTGGAATGGAAAAGAGCGAAATATTCGCGAATGACGCGGCGTTTCCTGCTTTATGCGGAGAAGCTGGCTGTCCGGTACAGTCATTTCCGCATCTCGGATTCACCGGTCATCCAGGACTACTACAAAGAGAAATATGGGATTGGAACGGAATATATTGCTTATGGCGCCGATCTATTTACCGAGGCGGATGCGTCGGTGCCCAGGGAATATGGATTGGAGCCTGGAGAATATCTGCTGCTGATGGCCCGGATGGAAGAGGAAAATAATATCGAAACTATTTTGAATGGTTTTGTGGCAAGCAAAACGGAAAGAAGGATACTTGTCATCGGGAATATATCGAATCGACTTGGGCGTCATCTCAAGGAGAAATTTGGCGCCGATGAGCGGATCGTATTTTGCGGAGCTGTATTTGAAAAGGAGAAGCTGCATTCTTTGAAATCCTTTTCCTGGTTGTATTTTCATGGGCATAGTACGGGGGGGACAAACCCGTCGCTGCTGGAGGCGATGGCGAGCAGGGCATTGATCCTTGCGCATGAGAATCCTTTCAACCGGGATGTATTGGGTTCGGATGCCTACTATTTTTCCTCTTCGGATGATGTAGCGGGTTTTATAGAAGCGTTCAACAGGGGTGAAAGTGAAGTGGCCATGACGCAGCGTAATTATGAAAAGGTAGTTGGGAAATTTACCTGGCCGGCGATAGTCACACAATACGAGCGATTCATCTTACAGAGTCTATTCTTGTTCAGGAATGAAAGAAATATTTTATATAGAAGATACTCCCGAGAATAAGATCAGCTATTATCTGCTGCTGGTTTTTCTCGTCACGCTGCCTTTCGACCGGCTCTATAGTGAATTGTCGCTGATCGGGCTTTTGTTACATACTCTTCTTCATCCGGCGACGGACAGGAAGCTGTCATTCCGCTGGGCTGGCTGGCTGGTCGCGGGGCTGTTCTTTTTAATGCTGATCAGTTCGGTTTATGCGCCGCGTTTTGGGGATGCGGGTCACCAGCTGGAGAAGCAGCTGGCTCTATTGCTGTTCCCGTTGATAGCCTGGTATTCCCGACTGGACTGGAACAAGGTCCGCGGGCCTTTGCTGAAGGCCTTTGCTTTCTCCTGTACTTTTACGGTGATCTATTTATATGGCTGTGCTTTTGCCGGGATCCATCGGCTGGGGTTGGGTTGGACGGCTTTGTTCACGCCGGATTTCCTCAACCATTCTTTTACGCTGCCGATAGATCTGCATGCTACCTATTTCGCTATGGACCTGGGGATATCGCTGATCGTTGTGGTGGGGCTGGGTTTGAGAAGTGATCGGGTTGCGGCGAAATGGGCGTATGGGCTGATGTCTCTTTTATTGCTGGCTGCGATCCTGCAACTGGCGTCGAGGGCTGTCTGCCTGGCCATGCTGGTGGTGATAAATGTGCTGGTCCCGTGGTTGTTGTTGCGCGGGAGGGCCCGGCGTATTGTGTTCCTGGTGCTGGTGTTGCTGAGTTCGTTGTCGGTGGCGCTGGTAAGGACGAATAAGGATCTCCATACGAGATATATGGTTGCGTTGAAACAGGATATGCAGGGTGTTACGGGGAGGATCGAAGATCCTGAGCCCCGGATGGTCCGTTGGGGCTGTGCGTGGGATCTGATACGGGAGTCTCCCTGGATCGGTTATGGTGCGGGAGCCGAGGTGGGCAGGTTGAAGGGGGAATATTTAACTCATCACCTGGTCCTTTCGTATACGCATGAGTTGAATGCGCACAATCAGTATCTCAGTTATTGGTTGAATACGGGGGTGACCGGGGTGTTATTGTATTTGGGGGTATTGGTGGCCGGGGCGATGATTGCTTACCGGCGGAGGGATATCCTTTTGAGCACTTTTATTTTACTGATCTTGTTTGTTTCTTTTTCAGAGAATATATTGGATACCAATAAGGGCATTTTTTTCTTCAGCTTCTTTTTTATTCTTTTTCTTTACCCCGTCCCGGTGGCGGAGTCGTCCTTCGCTATCAGGCGTAGGTTTCGTTACGTATTATAGTTTCTGCGAAGCGTTCCATCTCTTCCAGCTGCGGGCTGCACTGGAGCAGAAAGAAGTCTACTCCGGCTTTTTCGAACGCTCCGATATGGTCTTCGACCTGGGCGGGTGTGCCTAGCAGGCCGCTGCGAAGGCCGCGGTTGGAGACCGAATAATCTTCGAGGGATACTTTTTGTTCCAGCTGTGTGCCGGACAGCCATTGCTGGTAATTATTATAACCGGCGCTGCCGGGTTGTACATTGGTGATGCGCTGGATCTCTCTTTTTAGTTCGGCTTCGGTGTCGCGGATGATACTATAAGCGGCGACGCCATATTTCAATGGCGGGAGGCCTTTCTTTTCTCTTCTTTCCTTCATGTCTTTGATCCTTTTGCCGATGGTCTCGGGGGTATCGCCGTGCATGACATAACCGTCACAGGTAGTCGAGATCAGGTCTTTTGCAGCTTCCGATTCTCCGCCGGCATAGAGTGCTGGCCGGGGGCGGGAGAGGGGCTTTGGCTGCAGGGTATTATTGGCGACCTGGTAGTATTTGCCGTTGAAGGAAAAGCCATCTTCGTTCCAAACGCCGTTGAGAACGGTCAGCCATTCGGCCGTCCGGGCGTAGCGGTCGTCGTGCTGTTCGAACCCGATGCCATATTTCGTGGCTTCATCGCGCCACCAGGATGAGACGACGTTAAGGGAAAGGCGGCCATTGCTGATATGGTCGATGTTGGCTGCCTGTTTGGCGAGCAGGGCCGGGTTATGAAAGGTGGGGCGGACGGCGACCATCAGCTCCTGTTTATGGGTAACGGCTGCCAGCGCGGCTGCTGTTGACCAGGCATCGAGGGAGGGGGCCTGTTCTCCTTTAATATCATTCAGGTATAACTCGGCGATGAGGGCGAGATCGAAGCCGATCTCTTCGCTTCGTATAGCCAGTTTCCTGACGTAATCCCAGGTGGTGGGCATGTTCTCGTCTTCGACGTTGCGAAGCCAGCCGCCAAAGACGGGCATCCAGTATCCGTATCTCATAATAGTAGTTGGTTTAAGCGTGGGCCAGAAGGGTTCCTGTTTTTATGCCGGCTCTTTTCTCCAGGTAATCCACCAGCTTGTGGTGTGGGTTAAATCCGATGACATTGACGGCGTCCGCAACGAAGTTGGAGAGGGCGTTGACATCATAATAATATAATTCTCCGTCCCGGTCGTCGATGATGTATTCGATGCCGCCGACGTCGATCCCCGATTGTTGTACAATGGTCTCGATGGTCTTGATGACGTTGGGAGGCGGAGTATAGGCTTCTACTTTCAGGCCGTTCTTTGGTGCGTCGAGCGCGCAGGCATTGCGTACCAGTTCCACTCCTGTATTTGTCTGGCAGATATCTGCCGGGCAGAGGTTGAATGTATCGCCGGTGAGGTATACGCGGATGCCGTAGAGGAATTTTCCACCCAGGGTCTCTACGCGGGTGATATAGCCGTCGCGGGCGGGGATGAATTCCTGCAGCAGGGCTGTATGGTCGACACCGAAATCGAGGTTGCCTTCGGCTACGGCTGCACGGAGGTCATCGATGGTCTGATATTTTGTGATGCCGGCGCCGCTGCCGCCGATGTTGGCCTTCACGACTACGGGGAAACGGAGTCCTTTTGCGGCTGCTTCCAGCTGTGAAGGGTGATTTACAACGTGTGCTTTTGGATATTTGAATCCCAGGGATTGCATCAGCTGCAACTGGAGGGCTTTTGATGTTTCGAAGGTCCAGGCTTTGTAGCCGTTGACAACGGGTACACCCAGGGTCTCGAGATGTTTCAGATAATACAAGGTATAGAACATGCCCTGGATTCCATCGCGGAGATAGGCGGAGGGGCTCATGCGGTTAAAGAATAAGGAGAAATCGGGTCTGGGTTCTTCGATCGCGAAGTTGTGCCGGGTCGGATTGAAACGGGTGTACGGGATGCCCCTGTTGCTGAGCTCTTCGAGAAGAGGTTTGAACCAATCGGGGTGTTCGTGATAAATAGCGATGGGTGACATTTGTTGAGTTATTATTAGTATGTTATATAGGTGTAGTAATGACAAATATACTTCAAAACGAAGATTTAATAAGTATTTTTTTGTAGTGTCGACAGTTAGTTAATATATTTGTCTACTAAATTAGTGGACTAATAAAAAATAACAAAACTGCTGCCTAAATGTATACTGCCAGACACCATATAATACAAGTGGTTACGCTTGTTCTTTTTAGCTTATTTATTGCCGGCTTATCCGCTGTTGCGCAGGAGGGTTCTATCACGGGCAAAGTGGTCTCCGATGAGGGAGGATTGAGCGGAGCAAGTATTGTTGTGAAGGGATCGCGCCGGGGGACGACTACCGGTCCGGATGGTTCATTCCGGCTTTTGCTGGGTCCGGGTGACAAGACACTTATTATAAGTCATTCCGGTTATGAGACCTTGTCTGTGGATGCGCGTGAAGCGGCCTCTATTCTTTTGAAGAAGGAGAACCGGCAGCTGGAGGATGTCATTGTTACGGGGTATAGCACGCAGAGCAGGAAGTTTATTGCGGGGGCTATTACCAGTGTGAGCGGGGATGCCATTAAGAACTCGCCTGCGGCGGGTTTCAATCAGCTGTTGCAGGGCAAGGCAGCCGGGGTGCAGGTAACGGCCAATTCGGGTGCGGCGGGGGGCAGCATTACTTTTAGGGTCAGGGGGAATAATTCGATCAATGCGTCTGTCGATCCTTTATATGTCATCGACGGGGTATTTGTAAGTAATACCGAGCCGATCCAGACCGGGCTTGGAAGCCAGCAGCCGTCCAATCCGCTGGCCGATCTGAACCCGTCCGATATAGAAAATATCCAGATCTTAAAGGATGCCAGTGCGACGGCTATCTATGGATCGCTGGGTGCGAATGGGGTAATCCTGATCACCACGAAGCGGGGGCGACTGGGTACTGCCCCGCGGGTATCGCTGAATGCCTATCATGGCTGGGGGGATGCCATAAAAAAGTTCAGGGTCACCAATGGTCCGCAGACGGGATTGCTGGCGAATGAGTCGGTGCGGAATACGGCTATCGACAAGGGACTGGATCCTTCAACGGTCGCGCTGCCATTTCCAAATCCCGACACGCTGCCGACCTATGATCGTTTCAAGGATCTTTTCCGGACGGCGGCTACTTCCAATTATGAACTGGCTGTCCAGGGGGGAACGGATAAGAGCACCTATTATGCGGGCGTAGGTTATTATAAGCAGGAGTCTGTTGTACGGCCTTCCAACTACGAGCGGTATACGGCGCGTTTCAATTACGATAACTATATCAGCCAGCAGCTGAAGATAGGGACCAGCATCAATATCAGCCGGAGCTATCGCAACCTGAGCAGCAACGACAATAATCCGCAGGGGGTGATCAACTCGGCGCTGTTTGTGCGCAGCTATCTGCCTATTTACAAGCCGGATGGCACGTATGCCCGATATGGCAGTTTTGACAATCATATCGCCCTGATCAAAAATCTCAACAACAATGCAGTCGGCTGGCGTACGATCGGGAATATATTCGGCGAGTATACTTTTTTGCCCGGTCTGAAGCTGCGCAGCAGCTGGAGTGTCGATAACAATGACGAATATGAAAATAATTATTCGAACACGCTGATCAGCGCGGGGATTGCGACGCTTGGCTCTGCGGCTTCGTATGAGACGAAGAACTACGTATATACCAATGAACAGGTGCTGACCCTGATCCGGTCGTTTGGCAGCGAGGGGAAACATACCATCAATGCCCTGGTGGGGAATACGATCAACTCCGTGGTGAACAAGTCCACCAGCGCTACGGGGCAGGGGTTCCCGGGCAATAGCGTAACGGCTATTTCTTCGGCGGCGACGACGACTGGCTCTTCTTCTTCCGCCACTGCCAAGCTGGTCTCTTTCTTTGGGAAGGCCAGTTATACCTATGACAATAAATATACGCTTGACGGGAGTATCCGGGCGGATGGATCGTCCAAATTCGGTTTGAATAACCGCTGGGGTTATTTTCCATCGGGCGGTATTACGTGGAGGGCGGGCCAGGAGGGGTTTGTGCAGCGATGGAATCTCTTTGACGAGCTGAAGGTCAGGGCCAGCGTGGGTTTGTCGGGCAATCAAAATGGCATCGGCTCCTATGCGGCGCTGGGTCTTTCGACGGGCGGCGCCAATTATCTGAACAGTCCGGGCACGTCGCCGAGCCAGCTGGCGAATCC
>DATJJA010000177.1:0-25372 GCA_035492595.1 Puia sp. | reverse complement strand
CCCTTAGGGGAAAACCTTCCCATCCTATCTCACCAGCTTATCTACTACTACACATGATAAAATTCCGAATCTATCAGTAAGAATGTGTGACTCAATGTTGACAGTGAAAGACGGCCCCGGTGTCTACCGGGGCCAATTTTTGTCTTTTAAGCGATCCAGGGTTGATTTTCAGTTTGTGCACGCAATAACCTTTTATTAACCAATTTTAAATTGTTAAATAATTCAAAATTCTGCTTTAATTCGTAAATTAAAGCCCCAAACGCCCTTAATGCGATTTAAGGTCTGCCTCTTATCCTCCAGCCTTTGCGTACATTAAAGAGTGAACGACTATTGCCTGCCAGCATGGATTCATTGTTCATTTATTAACCAATTACTACACATGAGAAAACTCAACTGCTTGTTGATGAGCATCCTATTGCTCATCGGCGAAACTCTGCTCGCACAAACAACCGAGATTACCGGTAAGATCACAGATTTGACAGGCTCATCCATCCCCAATGCTACCATCCGGATCAAAACATCAAAAGGCGCAGGAGGAACCAGCGCCGATGGAGATGGCAACTTCAAGCTCCATGTTCCCCCCGGCGCAGTATTATTGGTCAGCGGGATCGGCTTCGAAACCAAAGAGGTCAAAGTAGGCTCCTCCACTGTTCTGAACATCCAACTCAACACAGACTCTAAATCGCTGAGCGAGGTCGTAGTCACCGGGTTGGGCGTGGCAACAAGTAAAAAGAAGATCGGATTGGCCATCGAATCGGTCAGCGCTGAAAAACTACCCCCTACCCCTACCGCATCCATCGATCAGGCCCTGGTAGGAAAGATACCGGGCGCCCAGATATCCTCGACAAGCGGCAATCCCGGTGATCCGGTAAATATCGTACTGAGAGGCATCAATACAGTGAACAGGGGCACAAAACCTCTGATCATGGTCGACGGAGTAGAAGTTTCGGCAACCGATCTCGGCTCACTCGACCTGAGCACTGCTGAAAGGATCGAAGTTGCGCCAGGCGCGGCTTCCGCATCCCTGTACGGCGCCCAGGGGGCCAACGGCGTCATCCAGATCTTCACAAAAAAAGGCAAACGCGGAGCGGTAGCGATCAATATATCCAGCAGTTATGCCTCCAACTCCTATATCAATAGCGGCCACGTAACAAAAGCCGCATTACACCCCTGGCTGACCGACGCCAACAATAATATCATTAACAGTAAAACCGGCCAGCCGCTCGCGTACGATCAGTATGGCGACATCTCCGGTATCTCGTATAAATATGGAGGGGCAACCCGGTATGCCATCCTTGACCCCCGTAATATTTCCAATAGTCCCTATAATGCTAACCTCAAATATTACGATCATTTCAAGGAGATATTCCAGACCGGAAGTACCTATAATAACGTAATTAATATTTCCGGGGCCACTGAAAAAAGTGACTTTGCGATCACCGCCTCCAATAATCACACCGTCACCGCTGTCATGAAAGCAGGTTCCGTGGATCGCAGCAACCTCACCGCAAACCTTGGAACCGAGCTTTTTAAAGGATTCCGCTTGCGCTCGACCACACAGCTGATCTATACCCGCAATACGGTACCCTTTGGACTGGGCGGACCCGGCGGACAGGATTATGGCAAGGGTACAATAAACGGAAATAATGGACAGGTTTTCTCATTTCTTAATACCTCCCCATTCTTTGATCTGAAATATAAACTGGCGGATGGGACCTCCCCCGCCTACCAGGTGGCAGACTATTTAAGTATTAATGCCTTCAATCCCTTTTATCAAAAAGAATATGTAAGTACCGTAGACAACAAGGTAGACATCGTTCAAAATTTCGATGCCGATTACAAGATCAACCATTTCTTCGAACTGGATGCCAAATACGGAATCAATTTTCGGAACGAGAATATACGGACGACCTACGGCAACCAATCCCAGAATATCAACTCCAATTATCAGGGCTCCTGGGCCAGCTGGTACAACGGATCGGACAATAGCGGAGAGATCGATAACTGGCAATATAATACAACCTTCCAGAACTTTCTCGGCAGCGCATTTTTCCGGACGGATTTCCAGAACGATTTCCACCTGAACATCCCTATTCAGACTACTACCCAGGTCGCATTTGACTATCGCAAGAATTTCTATCGCGAATACGACACTTACGGACTTGATCTTCCGCTCGCGCCGCCGATCATCCTCACTTCGACGGGTTCCCAGGCCGTCGCCCGCGACTATACAGAACCGTTTATTACTTATGGCTATCTGGTTAACCAGACAATAGATTTTGGCAGCTATGGCGGTGTATCCGGCGGTTTCCGAAGTGACTATTCATCAGCCTTTGGCACCGGATCCAAACCCTTTACCTTCCCCCGGATCAATGGATATTTCGTACCATCTTCCCTTGGCTTCTGGTCAAACGGAAAAATGGCCGACGTCCTGTCCTATGCAAAAGTCCGCGCAGCATATGGTGAGGCTGGTATCCAGCCCCGGCCATTCGACCGTTTCCCGGTACTCGATCAGCGTAACCTCGGCAACCAGATCGCTTACTCGCAGCAAACGACAAATGCTTATCCAGGTCTCAACGTGGAAGTATCCAAAGAATTTGAGACAGGCATCGACCTGACATTCCCGCTGAACAGCAAAGGCGCCTGGTTCACGGCTCTGAACGGCTCTTTTACTTACTGGCATAGAAAAAGCAGCGATGTCATCTACCAGGTCAACGCCCCGCTGTCCAGCGGCTCCACCAGCAGCCTCAACAACGCCATCGACCTGCATTCCAGCGGATATCAGTTTCAGATCAACCTCCCTGTCGTCCAGTCGAAAGACTTTACCTGGAACTTTACAGCCAACTGGAATCACCAGTCGACCTTTATCGATGGCGTACACGGCTCGGGTGGGGTCGGCATCCCGGTAGGCCCGATCGATGGCAACAGCCTCCTGGTCAACCTTGACGCCGGATATCGCATCGGTCAGCTGTACGGATACAAGACCATCCACAGCGTTAACCAGCTGAAACAGGACGGTAAGACCCTGTATATTCAACCCCAGGATGCAGGAAAATACCAGGTGGTAAACGGAAATCTGGTCGATACAGCAACAAAATTCATCCAGTTCACAAACGAGAAATATAATCTCGGCAATACCGACCCGAAATTCAACGCCTCCTTTATTGATGAGTTCACCTACAAAGGCTTCCTGACCTTTTCCTTCCAGCTTGACTGGATCTATGGCGCTCATATGTATGACGAGACCAAAGAGTGGATGTATCGCGATGGGATCGACGGCGACTTTGCAAAACCCGTCACTATCAACGGCCAGAAGGGCGCCTATACCGCCTACTGGGCCAGCGCCTACTACGGCTTGTTTGGCAGCGCATATGGATCGGGTAACGAAGCTCCAAAAGACTTTTTCCTGTATTCCGCTTCCTTCCTCCGCTTACGCAACGTCGCTCTGGCCCTGGACTTTGCACACTTGTACAAGATCAAATATTTTAAGAAGTTACAACTTGTTCTCTCCGGCCGCAATATCTGGACAAAGACCAAATACCCTGGATTCGATCCCGAGGTCAGCTCACTTACGCCAAACTCGGCCTATGCACGGGGAGTGGACAACAGCAGCATTCCGAACCTCAAATCATACCAGGTCGGCCTGAACGTCGGTTTCTAATTTGAAAATTACCAAAAATGAAGATCATGATCAAGACTCACAATAAAGCGAAATATTTAGCTATAACCATCGCAATGTTCAGTATTGCCATCAGCTCCTGCAAAAAGCAGCTGGATGTCAAGAACCCTAATCTTCCGACCATCTCAGGCAACGTGACCACAGAAGCGGGGATTATTTCCCTGGCCCAGGGCGCAGTTTATGTCAATGGATTTATCAACGGCGACGGATGGCTTGGCAACAGCTATTTTTCACTGCCCTATGGCTATATCGAGCTTATGGCAGATAATATCGGGGCCGATGCCTCCAACAACCAGGTCACAACAGTTGGTAAACCGGACTATTACATAAAGGACGATGGCACCAAAGTGATCAACCCCTCGCCGCAGGTTAAAGTGCTCCGTGGGTTTAATATCTACGGAGGCAGCGGTAATAACCCCCTGTACTTCCAATGGCTGAATATGTATGCTATGAACGGAGCTTGCAATACAGTACTTTCCCTGGCGGGCAAAATTCCTTTCACAGGAAATGCAGATAGCCGGCTAAAGACGATCGAAGCCTGGTGCTATTGGTGGAAAGGGTATGCCTATGCTGGTATTGGCACTCTCTATTACTCCGGCCTGATCCAGGACGAGCCCGACAATAAGGTGAATCCGAATTATAAGATCAAAGATTCCATCCTTGCACGCAGCAATTATTATTTCAAACTGGCCGCATCAACTTTGTCGGGGATTACCAGCCAGGATGACTACACTGCTGTTCTTGGCCAGTTGATCCCTTCCTTCTGCCAGGTGGCCCACGGAGGCGTGCCATCAACCGATATGTGGAAGCGGAATATCAACACGATGCTGGCAAGGAATATACTCATGAATAAACTTTCGCCCTTCGTAAATCAAAATCCTGCCGCAACTATCGCCAGGTCTTCCACCTCTGTGATGACTTCTGCTGACTGGAATACCGTGCTCCAGCTTGCCTCCGATGGCATAAGATCAGACGACGTTGTCTTTTCGGTAACCTCTGTATCAGAGAATGGAGTCTTCACCCCATCCAGCGGTTGCGCGGCGGCAGAGACGACAGGCCCAAATATTTCAGCCACGTTTAAGATAAGCGTCCGGTATGCTCAGAATTTCAATGCCGGGGACCGGCGCTTTACTCAGAATTTCAGAACAGGCAGCACTTACAACAATCCCTTCTACGGCACGCCCTATAACATCGTCGATAGCCTGCAGCAAAGTGTAACAGGAACCTATGTGATCGGAAGCAAACAAACAGGCCAATACGAAGTTTACATCGCAGGCAGCTACGAAGAGAACGCCCTTATGCTGGCAGAAGCAAATATCCGCTCAGGCAATATTGAGACTGGACTGTCCTATATCGATGCCGTCAGGACCTATCAGGGCGCAGGCGTGGCACCCGTTACAGGCACCAGCCTCGATCTCGCCGGAGCTATGACTCAACTCACCCGGGAAAGACGCGCCGCTCTCATTTTCAGAGGCATTGAATATTATGATGCAAGAAGATGGGGATGGACCTACGACATTTCCCAGGGGGGCGGCAGCTATGGGAACCTCCTTTTCAACGTCGATGGAACTTTTGATCACAACGTGACCATTAGCTATAACTTCATGGACTACTGGGATGTTCCTGCAGACGAGACGACCCTGAACGTTCCCGCAGCCGGCAGCGCACCAGTAAAAAACCCCAACTACTAGTACTCTCGCCTCCAAAATCAAAAAGCCCCGGCGATCACCGGGGCTTTTTTAATCACGCCGCTGGCGCGATCCCTATAATTTTATTTCATCTTCCTGCTTATCAAAAAAATGAAACTCTGTCAAGTGATAATTCGTGTTCGCACGGATCCGGATCTTCTGCTTATACTTCCATCTCCATTTCCACTGCCTCGAGCCAAAACCCAGAAAACCTGCTTTTGTAAGATACGCATGCATGATGGGATGTACAGCCAATATCAGGTCCTTATGCTGATGATTGAGCAGATAACTTAAATTCTTTTCTATCTCATCCTCCAGGATCAATGCAGAGGAGATCTTTCCAGTGCCATTACAGGTCGGACAAACCTCCTGCGTATTGATGGTAACCTCCGGCTTCATCCGCTGCCGCGTTATCTGCATCAGCCCAAACTTCGAAATAGGGAGTACGGCATGTTTGGCCCTGTCCGTACGCATAAAGTTCTCCATCGCCTCGATCAGCTTCCGCTTGTTGTCGGGCAGCTTCATATCGATGAAGTCCACTACGATGATACCCCCAAGGTCACGCAGCCGTAATTGCCGGGCAATTTCCTCGGCCGCCTCCATATTGGTCTCCAGCGCATTCTGCTCCTGATTGTTACTTACACTCTTATACCCGCTGTTCACGTCGATGACATGTAACGCCTCGGTGTGCTCGATGATCAGGTAGGCGCCGCTCGGCAGGTTCACCGTCTTCCCAAAAGCGGCTTTCACCTGCTTGGTCACGCTGAACTGGTCAAAGATGGGCGAACCATTATGGTAATAGGAGACAATGTCTATCTTGTCCGGAGCGATCCGCTGAATATAACTCTTGGTATCATTGAAGATATTCCGGTCGTTGATCACGATCTTGTTAAAATCCTCATTCAGCAGATCCCGAAGCATACTCGTTGTCTTTGTCTGCTCACTCAGGATCTTCGCCGGCGCTACCGCACCCTTCAGATTGTGTTGTATCGTCTTCCAGGTCGCTACCAGCTCCGTAAGATCCTCATGCAGCTCGGCCGTATTCTTCCCCTCCGCAGCCGTACGCACGATAACCCCGAAATTCTTCGGTTTTATCGCTTCCACGATCTTCTGCAGACGTTTCCGCTCGTCAGAAGAATGTATTTTCCGCGAAACTGCTACTATGTCATTAAATGGAGTGATGACGACAAACCGGCCGGGAAGAGAGATCTCACAGCTCAGACGGGGACCCTTCGCAGCGATCGGCTCCTTGAGGATCTGTACGAGAATATGAGGCTTGCCATTCAATACCTCATTGATCTTCCCCGTTTTAATGATCTCCGGCTCAACCGAAAAACCACCAAAGTCAAAACCTTCAGCGCTGGTGTCATTCATAGCCTGTTGAGTGAATTTCAACAGCGACCGGGCATATGGACTCAGATCTGTATAATGAAGAAATGCGTCTTTTTCGAAACCCACATCGACAAATGCAGCATTCAATCCCGGAATGAGCTTCTTAACCTTTCCAAGGTATAAATCTCCGACCGCAAAGCTCGCATCAGCCTTTTCATGGTGAAGTTCCACCAGCTTTTTATCCTCTAATAGGGCTATTTCAACACCCTGCGGAGTCGCATTTATGATCAGTTCCTTATTCAAGCGTATCGGGCGTTTTCCGTCGACATCTACGGGACGGTCCGCCTTATGGCGGACCGTCCTCGTAAAGGCAACTATTTGTTCTTCTTCTTATGGCGATTCTTTCTCAGTCTTTTCTTCCGCTTGTGCGTCGCAATCTTATGACGCTTACGCTTTTTACCACAAGGCATACTCAATTCATTTTTATAGTTAAAAAATAATTACCTTTTTTACTGCAAAGTCTTGATCCGCTGATCTATCGCCTGGATCATCTCCGGATTATTGATCATCTTTTTCGCAGCCCCGTACCACTTAACGGCATTTGCCTTGTCACTTTTTTGCTCATAGATCTCGGCCAGCATGAGTATCGCTTCGATATTCGCAGGTTGATGCCTGATCACCGTCATCAGACGTTCGATTGCTTTATCAAATTGCCCCGATTCCATACCCCCAACACCAAGCATGAACTGAGCATACATATTGGTGGAATCCCGGTGGGCTACTTCCAAAATCCGCTGAATTCCCTGCATGACCTCGGTCGGATTGTCCGCCTGGCTGCCAAAAATGTAGCTGGCCCCAAGCCCTACCTTTGTCGAATCATTCCCCGGATTCAGTTCTAATGCCTTTTCAAACAACTCTTTAGCATTTGTAGCCATCCAGCCTTTTAAAGCTGGGTTATCCTGGCCACGCAAGCTTTGCAAAAATAATTGGGCAGCAAAGGTGAGACTTTTTTCAGAATTTTCCAATTTAGCCGCTTCTCCCGTATAATGCGCATATAATAAAAAGCCATCCGCAACTGAATCCTTCCAAAAAGAAGCCAGTTGCCGGTCAGCATTTATTTGCTGCACTTTCACATCACCCCGTACGACGGATTGCTGCAGTCTGTTTACATAAGATAGTTGAGCAGGAGATAAACGAGCTTGAGATGCCTGTAGAATATCCTGTAAACCAATGGATTTAACAAGGGAAGCCCCAGGAGCACCGCCTTCGGAAGGCTCCGGTTTGTGTTGAGGAGGAACAGTGTGTCCAAAAAAATACAGAGCGAGTAGTAATAGCACCCCGGTGCCGGCTACAAGAAATTGCTGTCTCTTCATGCTGATAGTTAGAGACGCAAATCTACATCTCTTCATCCGGGTTTGGCTGATCTTCCTTCACAGACTGCAATTTTTTTACTTCTGCTACAAATTCCTTAGCAGGTTTGAAGGCCGGAATAAAATGCTCAGGGATATGAACAGCCACATTCTTTTTAATATTACGGCCGATCTTTGCAGCCCTTTTCTTAGTGATAAAACTCCCGAATCCCCTGATGTAAATATTTTCACCTTGGGAAAGAGTTTCTTTCACTTCTTTGAACATGGTTTCCAACGTCACCAGGACGTCAACCTTAGGTATACCTGTTTTTTCCGATATTTGGTTAACAAGGTCTGCCTTTCTCATGGGGATTAAGTTTTATAAGTTTCTGATTTTAAATATATAACAAAATTATTAATTCACAACTCATTACAGCTAAAAATTAGTTTCAAGGTATCAAAATACTGGTTTTGATTCGTTTGTGCAAGAATTCTCTAAAATATTGATTGTGAATTTTTTTTAACAAAAATGGCACCAAAAAAAGCCCCTTTTACCACCCTTTTATTAAAATGGCATAATGGTAAAAATAATCGGATAATGCCCTGGAAAGGGGAAAAAAATCCCTACAGGATCTGGCTTAGTGAGGTCATTCTTCAACAAACCCGGGTCGAACAAGGCTGGTCTTACTATGAAAAATTCGTAGAAACCTTCCCGACTATTCACGACCTCGCCACCGCCCCGGAACAGAAAGTGTTCAAACTCTGGGAAGGACTCGGTTATTACAGCCGCTGCAAAAATCTCATCGCCACTGCTAAAAGGATTGATACAGAATATAAAGGAGTGTTCCCTTCCACCTACGAAGAGATCCTCGGCCTGAAAGGCATCGGCCCCTACACCGCGGCAGCCATCTCTTCCTTTGCCTTCGGACTTCCTCACGCAGTGGTAGATGGAAATGTCACCCGCGTACTTTCCCGTTACTTCGCCGATCCTACACCCATCGATTCGACAGCCGGCAAACGACTCTTTACCGAACTTGCCGGTAAATTGCTCGATAAAGAGCAGCCTGACATTTACAACCAGGCTATTATGGACTTCGGCGCCACCATATGTGTGCCCCGAAACCCGCTATGCCCCGACTGTGTACAGAACGCCGACTGCCAGGCCTATAAAAAAGGTCTTACCACCCAACTGCCTGTAAAAGAAAAAAGTATTCAGAAAAGACAACGCTGGTTCTATTACTTTATAGCCGAGGTCCCCGCGGGTAAGGTCTATATCCGCCAGCGAACAGAAAAGGATATCTGGGAAGGATTGTACGAATTCCCCCTCTGGGAAACAGATGAACCCGTCTATGGCGACGCCCTCCTCAGATCCGACTTCGCCCGGTTATTCTTTGGAGAGAAGACACTCACAGTCAGGCATATCTCAAAGATCTACCGCCAGGAACTGTCTCATCAAACGATCCAGGGACAATTTATTACCATTAGCCTCAAAAAGACAATACCCTCATTAAAGGACTGGGTCCTCGTGGAGAGAAAAGAGCTGACCGAATACCCCTTTCCGAAGTTTATCAATGCCTGGCTCCTGGACCCAAGCCCGGCACAAAGCTTGTTTTGATGTCGCTGGCATGGAAATTATATGCGGACATCATCCGATATGACGTGACCGGACGAGTTTCTTCGGTTCGGACTGTCAATGGATTGCATCCTGTTAAACACCGGCCCCTCATTGGAAAAATTTATCTTTTTGCCCGAAAAAACGTTAATTTACATATAAGTGCGGCTCCGGGACACAGTAAGTCGGTCTTGTCCGGCAAACTGGCCCGACCTTTTAATTGGAATTTAATCCGAAAGACGATTTATAAAACTTTTTCAAACTCAGTTGTATGAGAGGCGTAAACAGGGTGATGCTCATTGGTAATCTAGGAAAAGATCCGGACGTACAATTCTTGGAAGGTAATATTGCCGTTGCCAAGTTCTCTTTAGCAACAACCGAAACATTCAAAGATAGAGCCGGCAAACTGATCTCACAAACAGAGTGGCATACAGTTGTGCTGTGGCGCGGACTCGCCGAGTTGGCGCAAAAATATCTCCACAAGGGCAGCCTGGTCTATATTGAAGGAAGACTCAGAACCCGCAGCTGGGAAGATAAGGAAGGAAACAAGAAATTCGCTACCGAAGTAGTAGGAGACAACCTGATCATGCTCGACAAACGCACGGATAGCGGTCACGCCCATCCCCCTATTCACCAGGAAGGCATCGAAGGTCTTGGTAATTCCGACACGCCCCCCATCGGCGAACCGTCAGAAGACCTTCCTTTTTAATGGCAACACTCCCCTTGTCCATGAATAATTATCGTTCACGAAACCCTCTTTATTTTGGAGTTCCCTTTGATTAGATTACTGGACATGACATTACCATCAGGTCTGTTGGTTATTAACCCCCAGGCGACCACTGTCTTAGCTATAGTCATTCTCTTTCTTCTCATCCTTTCCTTTGTGATCTCCGGCTCTGAAGTGGCCTTTTTTTCTCTGACCTATAAGGATATCAATATCCTTAAGACCAAACAGGACGCATCCTGGAAACGCATCGTCTCCCTGCTCGAAGACCCTAAAGAGCTCCTGGCCTCGATGCTCATCGCCAACAGCATCATCAACATAGCTATCATTATCCTGTCCAATTTCCTTATCGACGAGATGGTGCTGCTCAAACCGAATATCTGGCTGTTCGATATCGTCAAGATGATTCTCATCGGTTTCGTCATGATCCTCTTCGGCCATGTCATGCCAAAAATATGGGCTACACAGAATAATCTTCAGTTCGCCTATTATACCTCCGGTATCATCGAGCTCGTTCATCTCTTATTCCGTCGCATCAGCTCCTGGGTCGTCGGCTGGTCCAATGGCCTCGAAAAGTTCTTCGGCCGCAAACAAAAAGGCGAACAGCTTCGCTATCAGATAGATCAGTCCGTTAAAAATGAGTCTTCCGAAGAAGAAAAGAACATCCTGAACGGCATCGCCAAATTCGGCAGCATCACCGTCCGCCAGGTCATGCGCGCCCGCCCCGACGTCTCAGGGATCTCCTACGACCTCAACTTCCTGCAATTGAAACAAAGGGTGGAAGAACTACACTACTCCCGCCTGCCGGTATATAAGAGCAGCCTTGACGAACTCGCAGGCCTGATCAATACAAAAGACCTCATCCCCTGGCTTAACGAAGCCGACAATTTTGACTGGCACAGCCTTTTGAGGTCACCCTATTTTGTTCACGAACACAAGCTTATCGAAGACCTCTTACAGGAATTTCAGCAGAAAAGGGTCCATTTTGCCGTCGTGGTAGACGAATTCGGCGGTACCAGCGGCATCGTCACCCTGGAAGATATCATGGAAGAGGTCATCGGCGACATCCGGGACGAATTTGATGACGAAGAAAGTGCCAACCGCCAGCTGGAAGACGGCAGCTTCATCTTCGAAGGCAGAACCATGCTGCACGACGTCTGTAAAGCCATGAATCTCGCCGTCGATACATTCGATAAGGTAAAGGGAGACAGCGATTCCCTTGCCGGCCTCATCCTCGAGATCTCCGGCGATATCCCCAAAATAAATGACGTTATCTCCTGTGGAGACTTCCAGTTTACCGTCCTCGATGCAGACAACAGCCGCATCAAAAAAGTAAAAGTGACCATCCAAAAATCATGAAAATATTTCGCTCTATCTTTCTTCTGTCTCTTTTTGGACTATTTTCCTGCAACGGAGTCTATTCACCAAAAAGAAGGGGTTATTTTAAGATCGACTTTCCGCCGCATCAATACCAGTCCTTCGACCGGCCCGACTTCCCCTATACCTTCGAATACCCCGTTTATGCATCCGTTGTGAGGGACAGCAGCTATTTTGACACCATCCCCGAAAATCCATACTGGATCAATGTCGACTTCCCCCGGTTCGGCGCCCGCATCTACATCAGCTACAAAGAGATAGGCCCAGATAAATTTTCACGCGACCCGGCCCGGTCCAACACGTTCGACAAACTAAAGAACGACGCCTACAAAATGACCTTTAAACATACCTACAAGGCCAGCTCCATCGAAGATTCCGTCATAAAGACACCCAATGGCGTCAGCGGCGTCTTCTTTAAAGTAGGCGGCAATGCGGCGACAGCCACACAGTTCTACGTCACCGACTCGACACACCATTTCCTCCGCGGCGCCCTCTACTTCGACACCACCCCCAACGAAGACTCCCTTAAACCCGTCAATGTCTTTTTACAGGAAGACGTGGCGCACCTGATCAATACCTTTAAGTGGAAGATGCCCACTTCTCCCGCCCCAAACGCCAAAAAGTAATCAAAGGGGGTTATATTTGTATATAAATAATACAAATTTTGATAGCAATCGATAATGTACTGGTGAGCGATGATGTCGTTGAAGGTCAGTTCGTCTGCGACCTGCTGAAATGCAAAGGCGGCTGCTGCGAAGACGGCGATGCCGGCGCACCCCTCGAAAAAGAAGAAATGGACGAGCTCAACGCCATCTTCGAAATAGTCAAACCCTATCTCACTCCCGAAGGACTCAAAGTGATCGAATCCCAGGGCCGTTATCAGTACGACCGCGAGTTCGGCTGGGTCACACCCACCATCGGCGGGAAAATGTGCGCCTACGGATTCAGGGATGAAAAAGGGATCATCAAATGTGGCATCGAACAGGCCTATTATGACGGCAAGACCAAATGGAAAAAGCCCATCAGCTGTCACCTCTATCCCATCAAGATCAATAAGACAAAGGCAGGTGAGGTCGTCAATTATGAGCCGCGCGAGACGATGTGCCGCCCCGCCTGCGTCCAGGGGAAAAAACTAAAAGTACCCGCCTATGTTTTTCTCAAAGAAGCGATCATCCGCAAATACGGCGAAGACTTCTACGGAGTCCTCGAACAAGTGGCAGAGAATTATTTCGCAGGGAAGCGAACAAAAGGCGTAGGCTCCAAAAAATGAACACTAATCTCAAAATCTGATCAGCGTGACGGAAACGGCAGCCAATTTCATCGCCCGCAGCACGGTTAAGGCGGAAGACCTGGATCACCGGAAAAAGATCAATTTCAATATTGGTCGTTATAATGCCGTGGTTCCCCAGGGCAAACAGCAATTCGCAGAACTCAACCTCGCACGCGAAAGAGCAAAGAATATCAAATGGCGCGCTATCGAAACCCTCGACCAACAGCTGGAAGAATTTGAATCCAACTTCACAAAAAGAGGAGGACGGGTCATCTGGGCCGAGAATTCCGATCAGGCCCTCGCCGAGATCCTTACCATCTGCAAGGAAAAGAACTGCCGCACCATCGTAAAAAGCAAGAGCATGGTCACCGAAGAGCTCAAGCTGAACCACTTTCTGGAAGAACACGGCATCGAAAGCATAGAAACGGACCTCGGGGAATACATCCAGCAGCTGGACGGCGAACCCCCTTATCATATCGTGACACCCGCTATGCATAAAAGCAAGGAGGACGTAGCCAAACTGTTTTATGAAAAGCTGGGCACAAAACCCAACCTGACACCCGAACAGCTCACGCTCGTGGCACGCGAACAGCTCCGCAAAAAATATGTCCAGGCAGAGATAGGCATCACCGGTGCAAACTTTATCATCTCTGACGTAGGCGGCATCGCCGTCACCGAGAACGAAGGCAACGCACGCCTTAGCGCCGCCTTCCCCAAAACACATATCGTCATCGCCGGCCTGGAAAAGGTCATCCCTTCCATGACCGACCTGGGGCTGTTCTGGCCCCTGCTCGCCACCTACGGCACCGGCCAGCGCATAACCGTATATAATACGCTCATCACCGGCCCAAGACAAGCCGGAGAAACAGACGGCCCCGATGAAATGATCCTGATCCTGCTCGATAACGGCCGGACGAATATACTGGCCAATGCAAAATCCCGCGAAAGCCTTTACTGCATCCGCTGCGGAGCCTGCCTCAACGCCTGCCCCATTTATAAGAATATCGGCGGCCATAGCTACGGTACTACCTATAGCGGCCCCATCGGCTCTGTCATCACTCCGCACCTGAAAGACATGGGCGAATGGAAACATCTTAGTTACGCCTCTTCACTCTGCGGGAATTGTACCGAGGTCTGCGCAGTAAAGATCAACCTGCACGAACTGCTTCTGGACAATCGTTATGAGGCGGTGAAAGAAGGGTATAGCTCCCTGTCTGAAAAACTGGCCTGGAAAGTATGGAGAAAGGCAAGCCTCAATCGCAGTATGATGAATATGGGTACGGCAAAGATGAAGAACTGGGTCGTCAATAAGGCATTCAATGCATGGAATACGCATCGGGATGCACTGAATTTCGCTCCCCAAACCTTTAATCAGCGCTGGAAAGATGAACGGAAGGGATAATGTTGTTGTACACTCCCCATATCACCGCCCGGCTGTCCTATATAGTCGGGTTCTTTAACAAGGAGATCTTTGATGATACACCCATTCGTATCACCAGCGACAGAGAGGAATTTCTCAGGACGACCGGCCCCCGGATAAATTATTCCGACATGGATCTCACAGCGCATCCGGCTGTAGGCGTCCCTGCACCAATATTCTCTCTAACCCCCGCGCCGCTGCTCTTCGAAACCGGCATCACTCCCCAGACAATAAAATGTTTCGAATATAAAGGCCACAAAGCCTTCTTCGCCACAACCGGCGACTTCCCATTCGACATTTTCGCCGCATCTTTTTATCTCCTGAGCCGGTACGAAGAATACCTGCCGCATGAAAAGGATGAATACGGCCGGTATGCCCATAAAAACTCACTGGCCTGGAAGGAAGGCTTCCTCGACATACCCATCGTCAACTATTGGCTGCTTGAGTTTAAACTTGCACTCCGGCGCCTCTATCCCGATCTCATCTTCCGCTATCCGGCGTTCAAATTCGTACCGACCTATGATATCGACCTGGCCTATTCCTATCTGTTCAAGGGTACGATGCGCAATCTTAGTGCGGGGGGGAAGGAATTGCTTACCGGCAAATGGCGGCGGCTGAGCGAACGCATCGCCGTCCTGAGGGGCCGCCGCCCAGACCCTTATGATGCCTACGAATGGCTCGATTCCCTGCACCTGTATTGTCGTATGAAACCCTATTATTTCTTTTTGGTTGCAGCCCGGTGCAAAGGAGTAGATAGAAATATCTCACCTTCCGGACCCGGACTTCGGGAACTGGTGGCCTATCACGCTGCCGGTTACCGGCTGGGCATCCACCCCTCCTGGGGCAGCGGTGACCAGGACCGTTTCCTAAGAGAAGAGATAGAATGGATGGAACAGGTTACAGACCGCAGCATCACCCGAAGCCGCCAGCATTATATACGGTTTACGCTACCTCACACGTATCGCCGTCTGCTGTTCTATGGCATCGACCAGGAATTCTCCATGGGTTATGGCAGCATCAATGGCTTCCGCGCATCCGTAGCTTCCTCTTTTTATTGGTATGATCTGCAGCGGGAAGAAGAGACGACAATGAGGATCTTCCCTTTTTGCTTCATGGATGCCAACGCCCGTTACGAACAGAATTTCACGCCTTCTCAGGCCATGACGGAGCTGATGCACTATTATTACCACATCCGAAAGGTGAATGGCCTGATGGTTACCATCTGGCATAACAACTTCCTCGGCACCGATCCTGCCTTTGCAGGCTGGCGCGAAGTTTATGAGGTGTTCCTGAAGCAGGAAGTGTTCTGGGACAGCTAATCACCGGGCTGCGAAGTCGCTACTTCGGCTATCCCGGCTCCCATGGAGCCTAACCAGCGCTAATGTCGCGCGCGTAGCGCGTAAAAGGGCTCCGCCCTTTTAGTGCTTAAAATGCCGTACCCCCGTCATCACCATCGCCAGCTTATTCTCCACGCAATACTCGATCGAGTCCTTATCCCTTACCGACCCGCCGGGCTGTATAAAGGAAGTGACCCCTGCTGCATGCGCGATCTGAACATTGTCGTTAAAGGGGAAGAAAGCATCACTTGCAAGCACCGCACCGTTCAGATCGAATTGGAACTGCCCGGCCTTTGCTATCGCCTGCCTTACACTGTCGACACGACTCGTCTGCCCGCAGCCCTTGCCGATCAGCTGCCTGTTCTTCACCAGCGCAATGGCGTTGGACTTTAAATGTTTGCAAACAATATTCGCAAAAGAAAGATCTTCTTTTTCTGCTGCCGTGGTCTCGCGGCCGCCAACTTCCTTCCACTCGGTGTAGTTGCCCTTGTCAGGCTGCTGCTCCAGTACGCCATTCAACAGCGACCTGTATTGGAATGCCGGCTCTATCCGCGCCTTTTGTACAAGCAGGATCCGGTTCTTCTTCGAACGCAGGACATCCAGGGCGTCTTTATCAAAAGCAGGCGCTATCAGCACCTCAAAAAATATTTCGTTGATGGCCTCTGCCGTTGCCTTATTAACGGGAGTACTGCAGGCCAGCACTCCGCCAAAGGCGCTCTCCGGATCGCCGGCTAATGCCGCGTCCCAGGCCTCTTTCAGGGTAGGGCGGATAGCAATACCGCATGGATTGGTATGTTTGATGATGGCAAATACCGACTCGCCGCCAGCTGACTCCTGACCCATGAACTCCTGTATCAGCTGCACCGCAGCATCTACATCCACCAGGTTGTTATAAGAGAGCTCCTTGCCATTGACCTGGTCAAAAAGGTCTTCCAGCTTCCCATAGAAACGCGCGGCCTGATGCGGATTCTCTCCATAACGGAGGGATTTTGGAGAAGGCACCGATTCCAGGAAATAACCCGGCTCTACCACCCCCGAAGCCGTCCCCTCTGCCCCGGTCGCACCCGGCTTTACTCCGGCTGCGCCCACCTCCGCCCCCGGCGTCAGCACCGCTCCCGCACCCTGGGTAAAATATTTTGCAATGGCTACATCATAATGCGCGCAGACCTCAAAAGCCCTTGCCGCCAGCTTGCGCCGCTGCTCAAGCGTAGTCTCACCCTTTTGCCCGTCCAGCAAGCTCTCCAGGTAACCATAGTCCGCCTTCGAGCCGACCACGACCACGTCTTTATGATTTTTGGCAGCCCCACGGATCATGGATGGCCCCCCTACGTCTATTTTCTCGATGATGGCCTTGTCTTCTCCACCATCTTTCTTGACACTGGCGACCGTTTCCTCAAAAGGATAAAGGTCCACGATGACCAGGTCGATCTCCGGGATATGATACCGGGACATCTCTTCCACATCCGTCGGCTGGTCCCTTCTTCCCAGGATCCCGCCAAAGACAGAAGGATGCAACGTCTTGACCCTGCCGCCCAAAATAGAAGGGTAGGAAGTGAGACTCTCCACAGGTATACAAGGCAGTCCCAACGACTCGATGAACTGCTGAGTACCCCCCGTACTGTAGATCGTTATACCTAAGTCATGTAGTTTTTTAACTATGCTGTCCAGGCCGTCCTTGTAAAAGACGGAAATCAATGCCGATTTTATTTTCTTGTTCATTGAGCTGATTTTGAGACATGGAGACGCACAAACAACGTGCGGAAGACGCGAATTTGGCGCAAACAAGACGGACCACAGGTCTGTCGGCCGAAGGCCCGTCATAAAATATTTCGCGCAAATGGCTAAATTTCCGCAGCCATTTGGCGCGAATGTACGAAAGGAGCATGAAAATTGTGATAATTATTAGCGGCGGGAGATCAAATCGATACCGGGTTCATCTTGTTTAGCAAGATGAACCCGGTCGTTTTGAATGGTCACAGTAGGTAAGCGTTTGAGTTTTCTCATGCGTGCAAAAAAGATTCTTTACGCACTTGCGTTATAATAAGATAGGCATCAGCATACATACCCACACACACGCAAGGAACAAAAACAGGATAAGGTGTTAATGGTTATGTATGCTGTTGCTAACTAGTAGGTCGTCGTCATTAGAGGTAGATAGTAATAGCTTACCATCAGTCAGGCAGTTTTCAGCATTTGCACACTTCCTTTGAAAAACACTTGTTAAGGATATTAAAATTTAAAAACGGGACATGATTAAACCTCTCTACTAAATGTCCTATAAATATTTTAAACTGCTCAAAATGCCGCCCAAAAAATGAGACGTTATTTTTTTGCGTGAAACACGCAATTATTGGATGCGGATTACACGTGCATTTACTAAGATGTTTTACTGTTTTTTATATGCAGGAAAAGCCTTTTTTTTGCCATATTCTCCCCCTCATTGTTTGATCTCCTTTATTTTACGAATAATAGTAATTTATAATTATTTGATTTGTATCCGCTTGTGACTGGCCTTGTATAGACTTGGAGAATACTTTTACACCAGCAAATTATTCTTCAACATTCTAAAACAAACAGCCATGAACACAATTGAAAAAAAATCCGTAAATGCAGGCAATTTCGCAACAAAACAGGAAGTAGATACTTTGACCAGCGCCTACAAACAGGAAAGATGGGCTAACAACTCCGATAATTTGGGTAAAGCTGATTCCCTGAGCGTTTGGTTCACCCTGGAAGAACTGGAAGGTTTCCTTGAGAACGTAAAGAACAATGGCGGAGACAGCGTCCGCTTCCATTTTGGCGTGTTCCCCGAAGGTTACTCCAACCCCGAATTCGTAGGTCGCCAGACTATCGTTATGATTGGCAACCGCACAAAAGACGGATCTTACGGCTCCAGCAAGGAGCTCTACGCAAATAATGAAAATCAGCCTGAAATAGTCGCTTATACTGGTGGAATCATCTGCCCTCCTTACTGTGGCGGCGGCGGAAAGGGTAAATCAACGCTTATCGTGCGTGAAGACAGCAGCATGGAAGTTATTTAATTTTTCTGATTCCCAATCACCTGAGAGAGAAATTTTCAAAGCCGCCGCGCATTTTGCGAGGCGGCTTTTTGATTTTGGCGCTATAAAATCAGGAAAATTTCAACTATCTTGCTGAAAATGCTATCCAATTACCTCTTTTATATTTCCCCTATTGCAGCATTCATCACGTTTCTGGCAAGCCTGACCATTTTCTTACGTCCCTCACAGCATGAACCCTGGCTCAAAGTGTTTTCGGTTTTCCTGTTCATAAATTTCCTCCTTGACAGCACACTGGATTTTCTGGCTATGCACGCCTTAAATAATGTTTTTTTCGGTAACCTCGTCGATATGTTTGGCTTCTCCTTTTACCTTTACCTGGTGCGGCGGATCGTGCAGGGACGGAAAGCAAAACAAGTCTTCAAGTACTTCCAGCTCTTTTATATCCTTGCTGCCGTTATCAATTTATTTCTTGTCCAAAAGACCGTTGCCTTTAATACAATGACTTATTGCCTCGGTTGCCTGCTCATCGTTTCTTCCAGTATCTACTATTTCTGGGAATTGTTCCAATTACGCACTTCTGTCAACCTCCTGCGCCAGCCCTCTTTCTGGATCTGTTCCGGCCTTTTGTTCTTCTATGCCTGCAGTTTTCCAATGCAGGGATTGCTCAACTTTATCAACACCATGCCCAAACTAATTATCCAGAATTTGCTTATAATCTATATTTTGTTGAATAGTTTTCTATATTTATCGTTCACTATCGCCTTTTTATGTCGGCTCAAAACCAGGAAATCTATGTAATTATACTGATTGCTGTCGCTCTTGCCCTTTTGCTGGTAGGTTTCATCGTTACGACGCTGTTCTTGTATCAGCGCAGACAACATCGACAGGAACAGCAGTTGGCAAGGGTAAAAGACGAGTACCAGCAGGAATTACTAAGATCTCAGCTGGAGATCCAGGAAACGACCTTCAAAACCATCGCCCAGGAACTGCACGACAATATTGGACAGGTACTTTCAGTCGTAAAATTATCCCTGTCCATCCTGCCCCTGGAAAAAGATCATGCCGCATACGAAAGTGTTCAAACCAGTCGTACAATGCTCAATAAGGTCATTTATGACATGGGAAACCTAACCAAAGGCCTCCATACCGACCGCATCACCCAGATCGGACTCGTGGAAGCCATGAGCTTTGACCTCGACAGCATGCAAAGGACCGGGCTGCTGCAAGTCGAACTGTCAGTGGTTGGGGATGAATATAAGCTTGAGGATCAACGATCTATCTTTTTGTATCGAATGTTTCAGGAAATGATGAACAATATTTTGAAACATTCCAGGGCCACTCACGTAAATATTGCGGTTAATTACTCAATTGATAATAAATTTGTTCTGAAAGTTGAGGACAACGGGGTCGGTTTTGATGTAACAAAGAAACGAACCCAGGCATCCTCTTCCAGCGGTATTGGTCTGAAGAGCATGACAAACCGTGCCTCCCTGATCGGCGCAACTATCTCTGTTCAAAGTCAGCCGGGTAAAGGGACTTCCATAACAGTGGAGATGCCCCTGGAAAAGGATATATTATAAATAAAGATGCCCTGGAAGGGCCTCATCCTTAGGACAGATATTAGCGCATGACCGGAGTTGCGCTAGTTTTTAAAAAGCGTATCTCCGAACATATTATGGGAGCACCAAATAAGAAAATACAGGTTGGTATTGTAGATGATCACAGTCTCTTACGCAAAGCGCTGGCTAAACTTATAGGCTCCTTTGAGAATTATTCAGTGCTGTTTGAAGGCGATAACGGAAAAGACATCAAGGTCAAGATCACTCAACAGGTGATCCCGGACATTATCATCCTCGACGTCAACATGCCGGATATGGACGGTTACGAAACAGTCCGCTGGCTGCATAAGAACTATCCCCAGGTTAAAGTTTTGGCCCTTTCCATGTTCAGCGATGAAAATACTATCATCCGCATGCTCCGCCTTGGCGCCAAAGGATATATCCTTAAAAATATCGAACCGGAAGAATTGAAGCTGGCCCTGGATTCCATCATGAAGAAGGACTTCTATCTCTCAGAATACATCTCCGGCAAGATCATCAGCGGTCTGCACAAGGACCTCGGAAACCCCGAAGATCCCATCGTCCTCAATGACAAGGAAAAAGAGTTCCTGCGGCTCGTTTGCTCAGAGTTTTCCTATAAGGATATCGCCGATAAGATGTTTATCAGCCCCCGCACCGTGGACAACTACCGAAATACCCTTTTTGAAAAATTAAAGGTCCGCACCCGCGTCGGACTCGTTATGTTCGCTATCAAGAACGGACTCGTCGAGATTTAGTCAGACTCACCAGTAATGCGGGGAGAAATACCAGGTTTGTGATCGTCGCTATCACCAAAGTCACCGAAGTCAGCCACCCCAGCGCCAGGATCCCGCCAAAATCGCTAAAACAAAAGATCACAAAGCCCGCGATCAATACCATCGAAGTATACAGGATACTGATGCCCGTCTTATTTATCGTATCTATCACAGCCTGCTCAGGACTTGCTCCTGCTGACTCCTGCTTGTAGTTCACCAGGAAACGGATCGTTATATCTATCGCAATGCCAAGGGCGATGCTGAACACGATCACCGTCGAAGGTTTCAGCCTGACTCCCGCCCAGCCCATTATACCAGCAGTGATGATCAGCGGGATAACATTCGGTACCAGCGAACAGATCAGGATCCGCAGACTCCGGAACAGGAATAACATACAGGCGGCTATCAGCAGAAAGGCCCATTGGATACTATCCTTTAATCCCTTTATCACAAAGCTGCTGCCCTCCAGGTAGGTCACACTGGTTCCCGTAAACTCGACCCGGTACCGTGAAGAGTCGAACAGAGCACTCGTCTTTTTTTGCAGATCATCCAGCACCAATGGCAATTGCTTGCTGCCGACATCCGCCATATTGATGCTGACGCGCAGTCTTTGCTGATTGCTGTCTACAAAGCTATGCAGCAGCCTCGTCAGACTGTTGTTTTTACTTGCGCCGCTTCCCGACCTCGAGCTATCTCCGTTCAGATTCAGATAGGTAGATAAAAAGAGCAGTTCCGTATTATCATTGGGCACACTGTAATTGCTGCTGTCCCCTCCATAATAGGATTGCTTGATGAACTTCAATCCCTCCACCAGGGACAAAGGCCTTGCCATATCCGGCCGGGCACTGATATACTTCGAGAGCTGGTCGACACTGTCCAGTATCTTCAGCGTGCCCGCCTTCAGGCCCTTCTTCCGCTTCGTGTCTATCACGATCTCCAGCGGCATCACCCCCTTGAAGTTGGTTTCAAAGAATTTCATATCCACATACAAAGGGTCCTTTTTGGGGAGATCGTCAAGAATAAATCCCTCGGACTGCAACCGGAACATACCCGCTATCGCCACCAGCACGATTGCCGTTGTGACACCATATATGGCACGCTGGTGATGCAGGGTCCAGATCTCCAGGTTCTTCAGGATAATAGCCAGCCAGGGGTTCTCCAGGTAACGCATATGTTTTGGCTTTGGCGCAGGCAGATAGCTCAGCACCACCGGTATCAGTATAAAGGAGATAAAGAAAAGCAGCATGATATTGATGCCCGCAACTACACCAAACTCATTGAGTATTGCACTCCGGGTCAGCGCAAAGACGCCGAAACCTATCGCCGCCGTCAGGTTGCAGAACAAGGTCACCACACCCATCCTGCCGATCATCGCCACCAGCGCCTCATGTTTGTCGCCGGTGTCCCGAAAGGCTGTATGGTATTTATTCATAAAGTAGATACAGTTCGGAATGCCGATGACGACCACAAGGGTAGGGGTCAGCGCATTCAGCAGCGTTATCTTATAGCCAAAGAGGTCCATGGTCCCAAGACTGAAGATAACCCCGATGATCACAACTCCCAGCGAAAGCAATACGGTACTGAGACTGCGAAAGAAAAGGAAAAGTATCACCGACAGGATCAGCACTGACCCCAGCAGGAACCATGTCGTTTCCTTCGAGACTTTCACCGCCATCCTGGTCCGGATGAGAGGTAATCCGCTGGTATGGACCGCCAGCCCATGCCTGGCACCAAAACCATCCACAACCTTTGTTATGGCATTCACCGTGACGATCCGGCCGGCGGAGTTCATGACATCCTTATTGACATGTACAGCCGTCAGCCAGGTATTCGTTTCGGCATTATACATAAGACCACGATAAAATGGCAATCCCAGAAATATGGCCTTGCCGCTGTCTATCTGAGCCTGCGTCACAGGATGCGCCGGAAATATGGGCACCGCCCTTGGCTTTTGAGTACTGCTGTCTTTGATCAGGTTGATGGCTGCAGATACACCCAGCACATCTTCCACCCCCTGTACCTTCTTCAGCTCCTCCGTCATCGCAATGTAGTCGGTGAACACATCCAGCTGAAAGATCCTGTCCGTCTGCATGCCGATCACCAAAACGTTGCCATCCTCGCCAAACCGCTGACGGAACTCCTGGTAAGCCTGGTATTTGGGATTGTCAGTAGGGATCGTTTTGGTAAAATCATAGCTCAACTGGACGTGGGAAGCCCTGTAAGCCATAAAACCAGTGACAGCGAGCAGAAGAATGAGCCAAAATAACCTGAATTTGAGGACCAGACGGGCAATGGATTCCCACATGATGAAAATTTTACTTTGCAAATAAACGGCAATTTGAGGACTTTTGCCTCGTGGACCGCAGGTCCACAATCTAAAGAGCCAATCGTTACGCGAACGCACTCGTTTACGATTGCGCTGGTTTCCGCAAATAAGAAAACGGGTTCCCATCAACAAAAATGCAACTCTACAAAACAAAAGGAATCGTTCTCAAAACAGTCAAATACGGCGAAACCAGCCTCATCGCCACCCTATACACCGAACTCTTCGGCATCCAAACCTATCTCGTCAGCGGCGTCCGCACCTCCACCCGTAAAGGCCCCGGTAAAGCCAATCTCTTTCAACCCTCCGCCATCCTCGACCTCGTCGTCTATCACAACGACCTCAAAAACCTCCAGCGTATAAAGGAAATGAAATGGGCCACTGTCTATCAGCACATCTTCTTCGATGTCCTGAAAAATGCCGTAGCCGTGTTTATGGTCGAGCTTCTGCAGAAATGTATCAGGCAACCCGAACCAAACCCCGACCTTTTCTATTTTATCGAAGATGCCTTCCTTCACCTCGATGCCAGCGAGGGCCGTGTCCAGGCAAACTTCCCGCTCTTCTTTATGCTGCACCTGGCCGGCTTCTTCGGACTCCGGATCCAGGACATCTATACCGAACAAACCCCCTTTCTCGACCTGCAGGAAGGCCAGTTCGTCGCCGAACACCCCCAGCATCACCAGGTCCTCGAAGGCTCATATAGCTATATTACAGCCCAGCTGTTGCGGGTGCAGCAACCCGAAGAGCTTCAGGAGCTGGCGCTGAACCAGGAGACCCGCAGAGCCCTCCTGCAAGCTTTTCAGATCTTTTACGCGCTCCATGTACCGGACTTTGGCGAAATGCGGACCCTGACTGTCCTCCAGACGGTGCTGTCATAACAGGCGCCCCCCGGCCGCTCTCAACCACACCTATAACTTCCGCAAAGCTTCGTCCCTCAGAACTTCGCCGGAGCTTCGTTCCTCGCTCAGAACTTCGAAAAGGCGGCGTCCCTTGCCTTTTCTCGTTCGTTCCTTTCGCTGCGCTCAGGAACGTTCGTGGCGTTCGCCGTGCTCTGCCATCTCGTTCGTGACTTTCGCTGCGCTCGGCGCTCGGGAATCCTAAAACCAATATTTGAATTTGTATATACAAATTCAATTTCCCCCAAAACACATATCCCCTCACCCCCAAACCTCCCTTTATCTCCCGCAAGCCAACCCTCAAACCAACCTCCGCACTGTGGCCCCGGCCCCCAATCGCCGACCCTCCATATTCCCGATCAGCACGACCCCCGGCTGTTTCCCCGGCGCAAAACTCCCCAACATCCCATCCAATTGCAGCGCCCGCGCCCCATTATAAGTGGCCCATTGCAACAGGCTCGCAAGATCCAGCTGCGGAAAAGCCTGCTCCAAAGTCTTTATTTCTTCCAATATGCTCAACTGATGATTTGACGCAAGACTATCCGTTCCCATCACAATGGTACAGCCATTCCGTACCAACATCCCGACATCCGGCAACCGATCGCTTATATAACGATTAGCATTAGGGCAAAGACAAAAATAAAGCGTCGGCCCCCCCGCGCCTCCCCAGCGCTTCTCCGTCCCCCCCGCACCACCTGCCCCCCCGCGCGCCAGCGCCCGCAGATCCTCCTCGCCCGTCGCCACATTATGCACCAATATCAACGACTGGTTTCGATAAAAATAAGGCAGATAACTCGCCAGGCTCCTCTTACCCGTCCCCTTAAAAAAAGACACATCCAATCCCATCTGCTGATAAAGCCGCAAAAAATCCCCCTTCCCCGACAAATAGAACTCATTCTCCGCCTCCGCCTCATGGTTATGGATCGTCAGAACATGATTTCCCGGAAACCCGGCCACCAGCCGGAACAAAGCAGAAGACACAGAATATGGAG
>DATJJA010000176.1:0-35005 GCA_035492595.1 Puia sp. | reverse complement strand
TGATCGGAGCGTTTTTACCGGGTTCGCAACAGCTGCCCGAATGGCCTGAAAACTCACCGTGAGCAGTGCGATCCCGATAGCCAGCACTCCCGCGAGCGCAAACATCCACCAGCTCAGCGGTACGCGATAGGCAAAACCCTGCAGCCACTTCTGCATAGTCCACCATGAAAGCGGGATCGCAATGACAAGCGCCAGCCCCACGAGCTTTAAAAAGTCTTTGGAGAGCAGGCCGACGAGACCGCTGACCGAGGCGCCCAATACCTTCCGGACGGCGACCTCCTTATTCCTCTGCTCTGCACTGAACGCGGCCAGGCCAAACAGACCCAGACAGGAAATGGCTATCGCCATCATCGTAAAGGAATTGATGATCCGGGAAAGCGTTAGCTCGGTCGTATATTGCTGCTGTACGATGTCGTCCACGAAAGAATATTCGAACGGCACACCCGAAAAATGTTTGCTCCAAAGGTTCTTGACCTTTTGCAAAAATGTTTTATAGTCTCCGGCGGAGGCACTGACGGTCAGATCAGACCGAATATCCACGTTCTGCTTCACGGTCTGGTCCGCAAAACGCAGCATGAAACAGTTGACATCATCATGCAGCGAATTGTAGTTGAAGTCCTTCATCACTCCGACTACCTGGAGCCAGGCAGGGGCTTCCCCCGGGTCCTGCTGCGGGAAGATCCGCGTGCCGGGCGCCGTAGCCGCCGTCAGCCCAAGTTTGCGGACCGTGGTCTCGTTGATCAGCACACTCGCGGAATCGAGCGGGCGGAAATCGCGCCCGCTGATAATGCGGATGCCGTTGGTCTTCACAAAATGTTCGTCAGTATACATCTGCTTTATATCCTGGCCACTGGCGCCATTGCCGCCGCTGAGAAAGTAGATCCAGTCGTTCGGAACACCCGCGCCCATATGATTGTTCCCTATGCTGACGTCCTTTACCCCGGCAAGCAGCCGCAGGTCGCTGGCAAATGCGGATACATGGTCTTTCGCCTCGCTGGTATAGAATGAAAAGACCAGCTTCTGATCCTTGTCAAAACCAAGATCTTTGCTTCGGATAAAATTCAATTGACTGTAGATAACGATGATCCCCGAGATAAGGGTTATGGATAAGACGAATTGAAAAACGACGAGCCCGCGACGAATGCCGGCTGCCGATACATGATTGGTAAAATTCCCTTTCAGCACCTTTATCGCCCGGAAGGCAGAAAGATAAAAGGCCGGATAACTGCCCGCCACCAGCCCCGTGCCGATTATGAGGGCTATCAGCAGCAACGCGATCCGGTAGTCCATCAGCAGTCCCGGGTGAATATCCGCCCCGGTGATCTGGTTGAGCCAGGGCAGGGCCAGGATCAATAAGGGCAGTGCGATCAATACAGATACTATCGTGATTAGCAGGGACTCCCCGAGGAACTGGCGAATAAGGTCCGATCTGCCGGCGCCGATGACCTTTCTTACACCCACCTCTTTTGCACGGCGGGAAGCCCGGGCAGTGCTGAGATTCATAAAATTGATACAGGCGATGAGCTGGATCAGGACCGCTATAAGGAGCAATAACAAAAGGAAGCCGCTGCTGACGGAACTGTCATCGTGATCATATCCCGCCGTAGTATGAATGCTCCGTACCGGCTGCAGACGCAGCTCTTTGGTCATGCCCAGGTTCTTCAGCTGCTGAGCCCCGTATTTATTCAAAAAAGCAGGAAGCTGTTTTTCCAAAGCGGCAGCATTGGCGCCCGGTCTGAGCCGGACATAAGAAGCCGTGAAGTTGTTTCCCGCCCAGGAATCGCTCTGCCTGGCGTATGCTCCTATACCGCCGCTGTTCATCGCCATATAGATATTGGCATGAATATGCGATTTGCCAAAGCTTTCATCGATCACTCCCGTCACCTTGAAGTCATGTTTTCCGTAGGCGTTGTCGATGCTGATCACCTTTCCAACGGGATCTTCATTGCCAAACAATTTCAATGCTACGGGTAACAGCAGCACGACCGTATAAGGCTCCGACAGGACCTGTTCACCATTGCCCGCCTGAAAATGGAAGCGGAAGATATCGAAGAAGGTGGAGTCGGCATAGACGGCGTCTTTTTCATAAAAAGACTTGTCCTTATATCGTAACAAATGCTGTTTGACCCCAAATCCATCCGTTCGTATCACCCGGGTAAAATTGGCAATCGAAGGGAGATCCTTTTCCATCGCCGGCGCTATCGGGGGAGAACAGAAGGCGGACATTTTCGGCATATTCCCCGCCGTGCTCATCCAGGATGTAACGCGGTAGATGTCCTTCGCATCGGCATGCTGCTGATCATAGCTGTATTGGTCCGTTACATACAGCACGATATACAGGCAACATAGGGTCCCGGCCGCGAGCCCAAGGATGTTGATAGCGCTAAAAGTCTTGTTCCGGGAAAGGAAGCGTATCGCAGTCCTGAAATAATTGGTGAGCATGAGCCTTGGTTTACCCTAAGATCGCCAATTCGATGCCGGATTTATACAAGTCTGCAAACCAATAATTTACAGGCTATTCCGGCTTACCGCTGTCCGATTTTGATACAGGGATCGTCCATTTTTGTCAGTATGAGGGAAAGCAGTACATTGCCATCATGCAAACCATTACTGCCGAATGGCTCCAGTCCATCGAGGCCTTAAAAGAAGTCCCGCTGACACAACTTCAGTGGATGATAGACAACAGCCGGCACTATACGTTGCCGGAAGGACAATACCTGTTCAAGGGCGGTGAGCCTGTCATCGGTACGCATATTCTACGGACCGGCAAGATCCGCCTTTATATGTTACAAAATAAAGAGATAAGGGAGATGTACATCATGCTCCCAAAAGATATCAGCGGCTCTCTGCCTTTTGCCAGGGCGGCGACAGCCAACGTCAGCGCAAAAGTCCTGGAAGACGCCGACGTGATGACCCTGCCGGCGGAAAAGTTCCGGGAAATGGTCAGCCAGCACTTCGAGCTGACCGAGGCCCTGGTGCATGTGCTGACCAACCGGGTACGCAGCTTCACCTCCCTGCAGCAGCAGAACGAGAAGATGATGGCGCTCGGTAAGCTGTCGGCCGGCCTGGCCCACGAGCTGAACAACCCGGCCGCGGCCATTGTCCGGGGTTCGGAATCCCTGACCAAACACCTGAAGCTGGGACCCGAGACCTTCAAGAAGCTGATGAACATGAAAGTGGAGGAAAAAGACGTAGACCTCGTCACCAATAAATTGTTCGAAGTGCTTGCCCGGAAAGACAGGCCAAAGCTTACCCTGATGCAGCGAGCCGAACAGGAAGATGAAATGCGGGACTGGCTCGATGAACATTCCGTCGAGAACAGCGACGAGATAGCAGAAACTTTCCTGGACTATGCCTTCACCTGCGACGATCTTGCGGACCTTTACAAGCACATGCCCCAAGAATATCTTTCACCGGTCCTCAACTGGATGAACCAGAACCTCGTAACAGAAAAAATGCTCCAGGATATCCAGGAGTCTTCCCAGCGCATTTTCTACCTGGTCCAGTCGGTAAAGAATTTTACGCATATGGATCAGGGAAAGGGAAAAGAGGTCATCGACGTCCATACCGGCATAGAGAATACCCTTACGATGCTGCAGTATAAATTTAAAAAGGGGAATACCGAGGTCATCCGCGAATTCGATAAGGACCTGCCAAAGATCTTCGCTCTTGTGGGCGAGCTGAACCAGGTCTGGACCAATCTGATCGACAATGCTCTCGATGCGATGGAAGCGGTAGGCCGCGGCCGTCTGATCATAAAAACCGAAAAAGACCACGAGTTTGTAAAAGTGTCCATCATCGATAACGGGCCAGGCATCCCGGAGGAAATAATATCGCGGATCTTCGATCCTTTTTTTACAACAAAGGACATCGGCAAAGGAACAGGCATGGGATTGGATGTAGTATCACGCATCGTCAATCAGCATCATGGTTCCGTGAAAGTGAATTCCGAGCCGGGTAAGACCGTGTTTATTGTTTGTTTTCCTATTGCTGGCTGAGATATACAAGAAATGCGATGATATCTGCAACCGTGAAAACTGTCAGGCAACGATGCTACCATGGAAATAGCGTAAATTGCAACACTAACCGACTATGACATTACCTATTATTTTTTCTATAGACGACGATTCCCAGGTTTTGCGGGCCATCACCCGTGATCTCAAGTCACATTACCGCGAGGACTATCGCATTCTGAGCACGACCTCAGCACGCGAGGCGCTGGAAAGCCTCATCGAGCTGAAGAACAAATCGGAGACGGTAGCACTGTTCATTTCCGACCAGCGCATGCCCGAGATGGAGGGAGTGGATTTCCTCCAGCAGGCGCGCGAGATCTACCCGGATGCAAGACGGGTCCTGCTGACGGCCTATTCCGACACCGATGCCGCCATCCGCGCCATCAATGATGTACAGCTGGATTATTATTTGATGAAACCCTGGGACCCGCCCGAGGAGAAATTGTTCCCTACTATTTCCGAGCTGCTGGACGACTGGCAGGAATCATACCGTCCTCCTTTCAAAGGACTAAAGATCATCGGCTATCAGTTCTCGCCGCAGTCCCATGAGATAAAGGAGTTCCTGTCCGGGAACCTGGTACCCTATCAATGGCTGGATGTCGAGATGAGCCAGGAAGGACGGGATCTGCTAAAGCTGAACAATATCGCGCTG
Organism: Puia sp.; assembly: GCA_035492595.1. GTDB lineage: Bacteria > Bacteroidota > Bacteroidia > Chitinophagales > Chitinophagaceae > Puia. Next base: position 30,340 of record DATJJA010000176.1, on the reverse strand, counting down.
AAGGATCTGCCGGCTGTCTTCCTTGAAGACGGCACCTGTCTGTCCTGCCCCAGCATAACCCAGGTCGCCGATAAGGTCGGTCTTAATCCCGGCATAAAGAACAGCATTTATGATGTGGTGATCATCGGCGCCGGGCCGGCAGGTCTGGCCGCTTCCGTATATGGCGCTTCCGAAGGCCTCAGGACGCTCCTGGTCGAAAGGCGGAGTCCGGGCGGCCAGGCAGGCACCAGCTCCCGTATCGAAAACTACCTGGGCTTTCCCAATGGGCTCAGCGGATCGGAGCTGACCCGCCGGGCCATTACCCAGGCGACAAGACTGGGCGCCGAAGTCCTGCTGCCACGGTCGGTAAGCAGCATCTGTCAGAAGGATGGCTACAAAAAGGTCATTCTCGACAATGGCGAAGAGATCAATACACATGCCGTAGTCATCACCACCGGTGTTGACTACCGGAAGCTGGAGACCCAGGGGATCGCTGACTTTACGGGAGCCGGAGTCTATTACGGCGCGGCCATGACGGAAGCATCCGCCTTCCGTAATTGCGAGGTCTTTGTGGTCGGCGGGGGCAATTCCGCCGGGCAGGCAGCGATGCATCTGTCAAAGTTTGCCAGTAATGTATATATCATTATCCGCAAAAGAGATCTTACCAGCACCATGTCGGCCTACCTCATCGATCAGATAGCCACCCGCAGTAATATACACGTCATGTCCTGCAGCGAGATCACCTGTGCGACGGGCAGCGGCGGCCGGCTCGAAGAGTTGAAGATCATGAATGCCGACACACAGCAGGAAACCGTTCACAAGGCCAATGCCCTGTTCATATTCATCGGCGCCAAACCCTTTACCGACTGGATCGGTCTGGATATCATCAAGGATGACAAAGGCTTCCTGGAGACGGGAAGGGATCTGAAGACCCATGACCAGTTCAATAAGATCTGGAAACAGGAACGGGAACCCTATTTACTTGAAACCAGCTGCCCGGGGATCTTTGCGGCAGGTGATGTTCGTGCGGGCGCCATGAACCGGGTAGCTTCGGCCGTCGGGGAAGGGTCGATGGCCATCAGTTTTGTTCACAAATACCTCGCGGAAGTTTAAGACACAGAATCATCACCGCCTTCCCGGCGAATGCGCCGGATCGGCAAAAAAATATCCACCATGGCAGAACAATCCCTCTGCTCGCATATTCAGGCCATTAAAGAGCTGAAGCAGGCAAAAGAAGAGGTTTGCGAAGAGTGTATCAAAATGGGATCTGACTGGGTCCACCTGCGTACCTGCCAGACCTGCGGCGTAACATTATGCTGTGATCAATCTCCCAACACGCACATGACAAAACATTACCATCACACCCATCATCCGGTCATCATTTCTTCGGAACCGGGAGAGAAATGGATGTGGTGTTACCCTGATAAATTGTTCGTGGAATATGAGTGAAATTCCTGAAAAGCGCTATCTTCGCGCACCATAAGTGGCTGAAAGCCACTTGTCCGAAGGACAGTCATTAAAGCTTTGCCGGAGATTCGCTATTTTTCTGGAAAGTGAGTCTCCGGCACATACATTTTGGTAATGAAGATTCTCTTACAGAAGGTTAACATTATTGACCGCAATTCTCCACACAACGGAACCGTCCGGGATATTCTTATTGAGAACGGCCGGATCAAGGCTATAGGGCAGGATCTTTCAGCAGATGCGGCCACAAGCACTGACCCCAGCGACAGATCGGGCACCAACGCAGGCGCCACCGCACCCACCGTTGTCAATCAGCCCGGCCTCTGTGTTTCTCCAGGTTGGGTGGACATTTTTTCCCATTTCGGTGACCCGGGTTACGAATATAAGGAAACCCTCGCGACAGGTGCGGCTGCAGCGGCTGCCGGTGGTTTCACCGACGTGTTCGTCCTTCCCAACACAAAGCCTGTCGTCGACAGCAAGTCACAGGTAGAATATATCCGCCGGGGCTCGGCTTCGTTGCCTGTCAATATCTGGCCTATCGGGGCCATGACACGCGGTCTCGAAGGAAAGGACCTCGCCGAAATGTATGATATGCGGGCCAGTGGCGCCGTTGCATTCAGTGACGGGACCAGCCCGGTACAATCGGCAGGGTTGTTATTAAAGGGTTTGCAATACGTCAAAGCCTTTGGCGGCACGATCATCCAGATACCTGATGACAAGACAGTAGGTGCAGGCGGCCTCATGCACGAAGGGATCATCTCGACCCGGCTGGGTCTGCCCGGAAAACCCATGATGGCCGAGGAGCTGATGGTCGCAAGGGATATCAAGCTGGCGCGTTATACAGAGTCGAAGATCCATTTCACCGGAGTGACCTCTCCCCGCTCGTTGGATTATATCCGCCGGGCAAAGGATTCGGGGCTGTCCGTCAGCTGTTCTGTCACCCCCTATCATCTCTTTTATACCGACGCCGACCTGGTGAACTACGATACCAACCTTAAAGTATATCCGCCCTTACGCGATGAGCATTCCGTAACAGTTCTGCGGAAAGCCGTAGCCGAAGGGCTGGTCGATTGCATAAGCTCCCATCACCTGCCCCATGAATTTGACAGCAAGGTACTGGAATTCGAATATGCCAGGAACGGCATGACAGGTTTGGAGACCGCCTATGCCGTCGTGCAGACGGTGCTTCCCGACCTGGCGCCCCAACGCATCGCAGAACTCTTCAGTTTCCACCCCCGGGCATTATTCGGATTGGATCAACCGGTCATCAGTGAAGGACAAACAGCCGTGCTGACCTTTTTTGATCCGAAAGGTCAGACCACCCTGGAAGAGAAGAGCACAAAGTCCAGGTCAAAGAACAGTCCTTTCTTTGGCAAGACGCTACAGGGAAGGGTAACAGGGATCCTGAACGGGGAAAAATTATCCTTAAACCAATCCGCCTGATGCCCGCAAAAAAGATCTCCATAGCCTTTATTTTTGGCCTGATCGCTGCTGCAGCGGTCAGCCTCTTTATCCTGTTCCTTTACTTTGCCGGGCCAAAGGCTTTTGTGGGTGGCATAGCTTTTTTAAGCTATATCATCGTAATTGTAATGGGAGCGGCAGCGGCATTGGTCCAGAAAAGAGCGAATGACGGCTGGCTGCCCTTCCACGAAGCTGTTAAAGTTTGTTTTACCGTCTTTGTTCTCGGGCTTGCGGCACGCACTTTGTTTCCCTGGCTGCTGGTCAACTTCATCGACCCGCATTTCAAACAGCGGCTGCTGCCTGAAATTCTGGCCGGCGCGGAAAGAAGTTACCGCTCGCTGGGCGTAGCCGAAGACCAGATCAGGCAGCAAATAGAAGCGATACGAACACAGGATAATTTTGCGCTGAGCAGCCTGTTGATGGGGCTGGCATTTTCCTATATCGTATTTTTCATCATCGCCCTTGTCATCGCGGCCATCGTCAAGCGGAAGCGGCCAGAGCCGGCGTCGAAGCCCGGTATGAGAGCCGCCGGAGCCGGCGACCCGAAAACCACTGGAACCGCCGGTCCGGAACTATAAACTATACGAATGGATATTTCAATCGTCATACCTGTCTACAACGAAGATGAATCCCTGCCCGAACTGTGCAGCTGGATCCAGCGCGTGGTCCAGGCCAACGAACTTAGCTACGAGGTCATCCTTGTGGACGATGGCAGCACAGACCGCAGCTGGGAGGTCATCGAAGAGCTGAGAAGATCGAATCCACACATAAAAGGTATCAAGTTCCAACGGAATTATGGCAAGTCCGCAGCCCTGAACGAAGGCTTCAAGGCAGCCAGCGGCGAGGTGGTCATCACCATGGACGCTGACATGCAGGACAGCCCCGACGAGATTCCCGAGCTGCGGCGCATGATCCGGGAAGACAAGTATGACATGGTCAGCGGATGGAAGAAAGTACGCCACGACCCTGTCTCCAAGACCCTGCCGTCCAAGTTCTTCAACTGGACAACGGCAAAGGTCAGCAAGATCAACCTCCATGATTTCAACTGCGGGTTAAAAGCCTACCGGAATAAGGTCGTCAAGAGCATCGAAGTCTACGGCGAGATGCATCGTTATATCCCCGTCATCGCGAAATGGTCGGGTTTTAAAAGGATCGGCGAGAAAGTAGTGGAACACCGCGCGCGCAAATACGGCCATACCAAATTCGGCGGTCTGGGCAGAGGCCTCAAGGGTCTGCTCGACCTGGCATCCATCACCTTTGTTGGCAAGTATGGCAAGCGCCCGATGCATTTCTTTGGCCCTCTCGGCGTCCTCTTCGGCCTGATCGGTTTTGGAGAAGTGATCTCCCTCGTGGTTCAGAAACTGCAGAACATGAACACCTTTGCGCTGACCAACAGGCCATCCTTTTATATCGCTCTGACCTGCTGGGTCGTGGGCACCCAGCTTTTCCTTACCGGATTCGTGGCAGAGCTGATCTCGCGGAATTCCCCGGGACGGAACTCCTATCTCATCGAACAAAAACTGGGTCTTGAAGTCCTATGAGCACCCCCGCAAAAGGCACCGTCGTCATCATAGGCCCCGGGCATCCGCTGCGCGGCGGGCTCGCTACTTTTGACCAGCGCCTGGCCACAGAGTTCATCCGGGAAGGGTACGATTGTCCGATCTATTCCTTTTCCCTGCAATATCCCGATTTTCTTTTCCCCGGTACCACCCAATACTCTACCGAGCCGCCGCCGGAAGGGCTGACCATTCTCTCCCGGATCAATTCCATCAATCCTTTGAGCTGGTGGTCTGTCGGCGAAGAGCTGCGGAAGCTGCGGCCGGATATCATCGTGGTCCGTTACTGGCTGCCGCTGATGGGACCGGCGCTGGGGACGATCCTGCGGAGGGTACGGAAGAACCGGCATACGCGGATCATCGCCATTACCGACAATGTCATACCGCATGAGAAAAGACCGGGGGACAAACCGTTCACGCGTTATTTTCTAAAAGCCTGCGACGCCTATATCACCATGAGCGAGAAAGTGATGTCGGACCTGCGAACCTTCGAAGCGGTTAAACCGGCCCGGCAGGTCCTCCATCCCCTGTACGATAATTTTGGTGAACCCATCCCGCAATCCGCTGCCCGGGCGCTTTTGCGGGATAAAGGAATAGACATCGGCGACCAGGACCGGGTCATCCTGTTCTTTGGTTTTATCCGCAAGTACAAAGGGCTGGATATCGCATTGGAAGCGATGGCAGACCCGCGCATCCGCCGCCTCGGGATCAGGCTGCTCGTAGCCGGCGAATTCTATGAGGATGCCGCGCCCTACCAGGAACTTATCGACCGGCTCGGGATCAGGGATCTCCTGCTGCTGCGCACCGACTTTATCCCCGACAGCGAGGTAAGGAATTATCTCTGCGCCGCAGACGCCGTGATCCAGCCTTACCGGAACGCTACGCAAAGCGGAGTGACGCCGCTGGCCTATCATTTCGAAAAGCCTATGATCGTCTCGAATGTAGGCGGCCTTCCCGCCCTCGTACCCCACGAACAGGTAGGACTGGTGGCCGAGCCGGAACCCGCTGCCATGGCCGATGCGATGCTGCGATTCTTTACATTGGGGGGATCTTTTTTTATACCTGCCCTCCGCTCGGAAAAAGAGAAATATCAATGGAGCCGGCTCACCTCCACCATCGTAGAACTAAGCGCGGCCCGCCATCAAATTTGATCAAATGTCAGACTGGAAAAAAATAGATCAGCGCTGGAGCCTCTTCCTCGACCGGGACGGGGTCATCAATGTAGAAAAGGAAGGATCCTATATCTTCAACTACGAGGAATTCATTTTTTACAAAAAGACCAAAGAAGCCCTGAAGACCTTTGCATCCATCTTTGGCCGCATCGTCGTCGTGACCAACCAGCGGGGCGTTGGAAAAGGAATGATGACGGCAGCAGACCTGCAGGACATCCATGACAAAATGGTGGCCGAGGTGGTCCTCGCCGGAGGTCGGATCGACCGGATCTATTATGCGGACTCGCTGGACAATGCCCATCCTTTACGTAAACCGCAGCCAGGTATGGCCCATGCGGCGAAACAGGATTTTCCGGAGATCGATTTTGCCAGATGCATCATGGTCGGCAACAATATCAGCGACATGGAATTTGGGAGGAATGCCGGGATGTATACTGTTTTCCTGACAACCACCAACCCCGAACAGCCCCTTCCCCATCCTGCCATCGATATGGTTTTTAGTTCTTTAGATGAATTTGCAAAACATTTGCAATTGGCATGAAATTTTCGCCATTGATTGGCGTTGAGACAATATGCGAAACCTTCTTTTTATTCTTTTACTGATGCTGTTGGGTGCTGGTCTTGAGACAAGCGCCCAGAACCCCATCACTTATGCCCGGAAAAAGGAATTTCGCAAACGGGAAGACTCCCTGAAGGTATTTGCGTATGACATCGTCAATGGGGAGTCCGCGGCGGACAGGTTTCGTGCGGACAGCCAGTTCATCCGGTCACTGGTACGAACCCTGAAGCTGCCTTATTCGTTTTATTATCCCCTGGATTCTTTACAGACGATCTCCAGGTTATATGCGCCTGACAGCTCTTTCCGCATCCTGACCTGGCAATACCGCAAAGACGATTTTCTTTATTTGCAGGAAGGCGCGATCCAGATGCGGCAGCCCGATGGCTCCTTAAAGCTCTTCCCTCTTTTCGATGCGTCGATGTTCACCGGCAAGCCGCTGGACTCGGTGCGCACAAGGCGTAACTGGATCGGAGCGATCTATTACAAGATCATCGAAAAAAGCTGGCAGGGTAAGAACTATTACACTCTCCTGGGTTTTGACGACTACAGCCAGACCAGCAATAAGAAATGGATGGAGGTGCTGACCTTTAGTCCCGAAGGCGAGCCGATGTTTGGCGGACCCTATTTTTCTTTCAAGGATGACTCTACGCGCAAGGACGTTCAATATCGTTTTGCCATCGAATACAAAAAAGAAGCGGGCACTCATTTCAATTATGATCCGGAAATGGACATGGTGGTGTATGATCATCTCGTCTCCGAAGGAGATGAACCGCAGAAAAAAGATACTTATATCCCGGATGGCGACTTTGAAGCGTTTCAGTGGAAGAACGGGCAGTGGCTGCACATCGAGAAACAGCTGTTCAGCTACAAGCTAAAGGATGGACAATTCCCGATGGAACAAAAGATGCTCGATGATCAGGGGAATGTAAATGAGGCAAAACTTCAGGAGTCGACGGATAAGAATATTCAGACAAAGAAAGCAAAACCCGCGGCACCGGCGAAGAAGCCCGCGGGGCAATAGCGCGGCAGAAGTCACGGTGATCAATGATTCAATAACCGGTTCTTCGCGCGGATATATTCTTCTTCGGAGAGCGCTCCCTTCATCTTTAATTCAAATAATTTTTCCAGTTCTGCCGCAACCTGCGGGGAACTGGGGCCATGTGCTCCCTGGCCGCCGCCCGTCGGCACCGCACCATTGCGCGTATCCATCGCAGCCGCCATCTGCTGGGCCTGGTTGCCATATTCCCAGTTCTTCAATTCGGATTGGGCAAGGACGATAGTCTCCTGCAGGCGTTTCGGGTGATTGACATCGATATACGTCGTGGCGCCAACCTCGGCGGCCGTCTGGATCACGACATCCCCATAACTGAAGATCCGGCCCATGACCGTCTGTTTATAGGACACATTATTGATCTTGTCGAGAGGACTTTCCTTGGCGAAATGACTGAGCAGGCCGACCTCGTCGATGACCCTGAAGTTGGTGACCACCCAGATATTGGCATTCCAGTTGGCATAACGGATCAGCAGATAGAGCAATCCAAGCACTGCTGCGATCCAGCCGTAGCGCTCGATAAAGCCTATAAAGTAAGAGGCGACCAGTCCCGCCAGGGCGATGATCACCGGGAGGATGAGAGAGGTCCAGCTACGATGGGTGACAAGGAGAACTTTTTCTCCTTTCTGAAGCGAGGTACGCATAAATTTTATGATTTAAAAACCGCTTACTCGTCCAGCTTCAGTACGGCCAGGAAGGCTTCCTGCGGCACTTCCACATTGCCGATCTGGCGCATCCTCTTCTTGCCTTCCTTTTGCTTTTCCAGCAGCTTGCGCTTCCGGCTGATATCCCCGCCATAACACTTCGCGGTAACGTCCTTTCGAAGCGCGCTGATGGTCTCGCGGGCGATGACCTTTGCGCCGATGGCGGCCTGGATGGCGATCTGGAACTGCTGACGGGGCAGCAGCTCTTTTAATTTCTCGCAGAGCTTGCGCCCAAAGTCCGACGCACGGCTGCGGTGGATAAGAGCGCTCAGCGCATCCACTTTATCGCCGTTGAGCAGGATATCCATCTTGGCGATGTCGGCATCGCGCATATCGATGGGATGATAATCGAAGGAGGCGTAACCACGGGTCTGGCTCTTCAGCTTATCGTAAAAATCAAAGACTATTTCTGTCAGCGGCATTTCGAAGATCAGCTCGACACGCGTTGTCGTCAGGTAGCTCTGGTTCAGCAGGATCCCTCTTTTACCCAGGCAGAGGGTCATGATATTGCCGATGTATTCGGGTTTGGTGATGATCTGCGCCCGGATATAGGGTTCTTCGATACGTTCGATCCTTGTCGGCTCCGGCATTTCAGACGGGTTATTGACAATGATGACTTCCCCCTTGCTGGTATGAGCGACGAAGCTAACGTTGGGGACAGTCGTGATAACGGTCTGGTTGAATTCCCTTTCGAGCCTTTCCTGGATGATCTCCATGTGAAGCATGCCGAGAAAACCGCATCTAAAGCCAAAACCCAGCGCCTGAGAGGTCTCCAGTTCATAGGTCAGCGATGCGTCGTTGAGCAGCAGCTTGTCCATGCTGTCCCGCAATTCTTCGAAATCGTCCGTCTCGACGGGGAAGATGCCGGCGAATACCATGGGCTTGACCTCCTGGAAACCTTTGATCATTTCCTGGGTAGGATTAGCCGCCAGGGTCAGGGTATCCCCCACTCTCACTTCTTTTGCATTCTTGATGCCGGTGATGATATATCCCACATCTCCTGCTCTTACCTCGGCCTTGGGAGTCAGCGCCAGTTTAAGCACGCCTACTTCGTCGGCTTCGTATGTAAGATTGGTAGAAACGAATTTTACTTTATCGCCTTTTTTGAGCGTACCGTTTATGATCCGGTAATAGATGATGATCCCGCGGAAGGAATTGAATACGCTGTCAAAGATCAGGGCCTGAAGGGGCGCTTCGGGATCGCCCTTGGGGGCCGGGATCCGGGCCACGATGGCATCCAGGATACCCTGTACGCCAAGACCGGTTTTGGCGCTGGCCAGCAGTATGTCTTCCGGTTTGCAGCCGATCAGCTCGATGATCTGGTCCTTTACTTCTTCCACCATAGCCCCATCCATATCAATTTTATTGATAACGGGGATGATCTCCAGGTCGTTCTCGATGGCCAGGTAAAGATTGGAGATGGTCTGGGCCTGGATCCCCTGGGTGGCGTCCACCAGCAGCAGTGCGCCTTCGCAGGCGGCCAGCGCCCGGCTGACCTCATAGCTGAAGTCTACGTGTCCGGGGGTATCGATCAGGTTCAGGACATATTGTTGTCCCTGATAGGGGTAATTGATCTGGATTGCGTGACTTTTGATGGTGATCCCTTTTTCCCGTTCAAGATCCATGTCGTCCAGTACCTGGGCTTGCATATCCCTTGCTGAAACAGTGTTGGTCATTTCCAGAAGCCGGTCTGCCAGGGTACTTTTTCCGTGGTCGATGTGGGCGATAATGCAAAAATTTCTGATATTCTTCATTCCTTGGGCAGCCGTTTTTAGGCGCGGTGCAAAAATAAGCTATTAGCCGCAAGGGGGCAAACCGGAGTTGCCGGATCGCACCGTTCAAAATAGCAAATTGAAACGGGTTACGGCTGCGACAGGTACCGGCGGTAAATGCGCGCAAACTGTTCACCAATAACAGCATAGCTGAATTTCTGTGTGGCGGCGGCAGCGATAGCCGGGCGGTCATATTGAGAATAATGGTCCAGCGCATTGACAAACGCCTGCAGAAGCTGGTCCTCCTGTTCCGATCCCACCAGTATGCCGTTGCTGTCGTCCACGATCTCGGGAATACCACCTACCCAGGTAGCGATGACGGGCAGTCCGCAGCAGAGGGCTTCCAGCAGGACACAGGGTTGGTTCTCGTACCGGCTGAAAAGAAAGAGCAGGTGGGCTCCGTGGAGGAACCTGGCCACCTCTGCATAGGATACCTCGCCGGTGAGAAGCACTTTCCGGTCGAGCAGTCCACTGTCGGCCAGCGTTTGCCGGACGGCAGGCGGATAAGGACCGACAAGCGTGATCTCCACATCATCCCGTTCGGCCGTCAGCCGTTGCAGGACCCGCAGAATGCCTTCTATGTTCTTTGGGTGGTGTCCCATGGAGGAAACATGGATCAGCCGCCATACTCCCGATGCCGGCAGTTCTATTTCCGAAGGGGTCTGATTATAGTTAAAGAGATCCGTATCCACGACATTGTACACGACTTCCATGGGAAGGCCGGGGAACCACCGGAGGATCTGTCTTCCTATTTCTGCGCTGACCGGCACTATAAGATCAGCACTTTGATATACCATTTTGTAAAGCCATTGCACCAGCGCCCCCTGGGTATGGAGGCCTTCGGGGTCTTTCTCCATATATCCCGACCAGTGTTCGGTAACGATATATTTCCAGCCGTACTTTTTCTTTAATAAGAGGGCCAGGAGTCCTGCCTTCCAGACGACGCTGACATGCATAAGGGCCGGCGCCCCGTGCTCTTTCCTTATTTGCCGGACCATTTTAAGTCCCAGCAGAAGATAACGCACGAGCGAACGCATTTTTTCCAGCGGTCCGCCGGCGCCATAGTAGACGATATATTCGACAAGATTACCTCTTTCGGACCGGCGCACTTCACTATGTCCCCCGCGAAGAGTCTGATCTTTTACCAGGAAGAGCACGATCACTTTTTCATAGAGAGAAATGCTGGCCGCGTGCCGCTGAATGAAGTCGCCGTTATATTCGTCGACCCGGCTGGGATACCATCCAGCCAGCTTTAGGATATAGTTCGTTTCTCCCATTTTGCTCATCTTTTTAACAGGATTTGTCTTTTCAGCCATCGCCAATCCTCTTTATTGATGATCCACAAAGAGCCCAGGCCAATACGGCTCTCCTTGCGGAAGGCCAGCAAGGACCAGAGCAGGCAGGTGAAATACCCGGCCGTGCTGGCGGCGGCAGCGGCGGTTATCCCAAAGCGGGGTATGAAAAGCAGATCTCCTGTGATGATCACCAGCAGGCCGGCCAGGGCGGACGCGGCGTTGACACCGGGGCGTCGGAGTCCGCCGAACCAGGCGCTGAGCAGGGCCAATACAGACAGAAAGAAGATCCCGGGCAGGATCACCAGGAAGGGGACATACATTTTGTCAAAGCTGCGGCCGAACAGTAATGGAAAAAGCTGCCGGCCCCATAAGGCGGTCAGTACGAAAAGGGAAAGGAATAGCGGGACGGCGATGCGGCTCATCCGGGCCAGGTGGTCGGGCATATGCTGCTCCCTGCCCAGGGCCGTTCCGGGAAACACAGCGGCGGCAAGCAGGCCTGGCAGGACCAGGATCATCTGCCCCAGTTTGGACACCTGGATATAATTCCCCAGCTCGTCCGGTGTACAATAATGTTTTACCCACCAGTAATCGACCCGGTAGACCAGGAAAAAGGCGATGTTGGCGACCAGTGCGATAAGGGAAAAGTGAAAGAGCTTCTTCAGCAAAACCTGGTCGGGGAAACCCTGCTGTTCATCCTTGCCGTATTTCAGAAGAAAGAAGACAGCCATGATCACTCCCTGTAACAATATACCGGTGAAGTATAGGGTCAGGTTACCGGATGGGGTAAGAAGGATCAGCACGATATTCACCGCCGTCAGGATCATATTGGGCAGCCCTGCCGATTCTTTCGAATAGAACAGCGCCATAAAAAAGGTGATCAGCAGTTGCCCCGGGATAAAGGTAAGGGCCGTCATTCTCCAGAGATCGCCGGCGACATCGGGATCGAAAAAAAGGAACCAGACTTTCAGCAGCCCCATCGACAGCAGGGTGGCTGCCAGGGTCCAGCCAATGGAAAGAACAGCCAGGCTCCGGGCGCCCGCCTCTTTTTTCGCCAGGAAGAAGCCCATCCCGCTTTCCAGGCTGAAGCCGGCTATCAGCAGCACAAAGGAATAGAGATTGATCAGATAATATATCACGCTGCTGCCGACAGCGTTGTAATGCCGTGCGATCAGGATATTGAGCAGGAAGGCGGAGAGGAGATAGAGTCCCCTCCAAATGAGGACCTTGTACAATAATTGTTTAAAGCTCATAAAGGTCCACGCTTCGTGAAAAAAGTTTTATTTCAGCGACCGGATGATGGAAATAAAGTCAGCAGCCACTAAAGAAGCGCCGCCAACCAGTCCGCCGTCCACATCAGGAGAGCTGAACAATTCTTTGGCGTTGTTCGCTTTTACGCTGCCTCCGTAAAGGATGGAAATGCTGTCAGCTGTCGCCTGGTTGTATCTTGCGGCAAAGATGGCGCGGATATGCGCGTGCATTTCCTGTGCCTGGGCGACGGAAGCCGTCTTGCCTGTGCCGATGGCCCAGATGGGTTCATAGGCGATGACTAGCTTCCTGATCTCGGCCTCGGTGAAATGAAAAAGAGATTCCTTGAGCTGCGTCTCTACATATCCTTCCTGTGCGCCGACCTCGCGGATGCTCAGCGTCTCGCCGCAGCAGAAGATGGGTGTGATATTGTTTTGCAGACAAAGCGTTACTTTCTGTGCAAGGGAGGCATTCCTTTCGGAAAAATATTCCCTTCTCTCGCTATGTCCCAGTACGCAATGGGTGATGTTGATCGATTTTAGCATTTCTGCGGCTACTTCGCCGGTATAGGCGCCGGACTTCTGATCGGAACAGTTCTGAGCAGAAACAAAATAATTCTTCCTGCCTGCGAGCTTTTGCGATGCCATGATCAGGTAAGGAAAGGGTACGGCAAAAATAGCCTCATGATGGTCGGCCAGGGATATGTTCTCTTTCAGAATGGTATCCAGTAATTCTTCTCCCTGTTGGTAAGTAAGATTCATCTTCCAGTTTGCAGCGGCTATTTGTTGTCTCATTATATTTTTTTATAGAATCCCAAAAATATGTTTTAAAGTCAGTATTTCGGTATCGGTAAGGGATTGATTTTTTAGTTTCTTCCAGTTGTCGATGTCGCGAAGCGCCTTATCCCATTCATAGCGATGGCCGCTTCCCCAGCTGAAATCCGGAACATATTTAGGTGGCGGGGCCTCTCCAAAAACAGAGCAGCAAACGCCAACGACTGTGCCGGTATTAAAAGAAGTGTTGATCGCCGACCGCGAATAATCCCCCATAAGCAAACCGCATTTCAGGCCGGCGCTGATGGCCCGGCCGGATGCAGGGTGCCACACTTTAATATCCCCTGCGTTGTTCTTTAGATTGGACGCGGATGTGCCGGCCCCAAGATTACACCATTCACCGATCACCGCATCTCCGAGATAGCCATCATGCCCCTTGTTGGAATAACCAAAGAAGACAACGTTCTTTATCTCTCCTCCGGCTGAGCTATAAGGGCCGAGGGTGGTAGCGCCATAGATCTTCGTTCCCATCTTCACGGTAGAGCCTTCACAGGCCGCGAAGGGCCCCCGGATCAGCGAGCCTTCCATGATCTCGGCGTTGCGGCCGATATATATAGGGCCTGTGGAAGCATTGAGCAGACAGTGTTGAAGACGGGCGCCTTCTTCGATAAAGATCTTTTCAGGATTGATAGCTTGTACCGAAGCCGGGATAGGTTGCGAAGGGCGGCCGGCGGAGACCAGGTCAAAATCTGTGATCAGCGCTTCTGCATTATAACGGAAGATATCCCAGGGATAACGGATGATGCGGGCGCCCGACCCGTCTCCCGCTCTATCGATGGCGGTGATCAGTTCCCGTGTCGGCAGGATATTGGCCGGCAATGCACCTGGCGTATCGCCGCTGACCAGCTCAAACGCACCCTTACCCAGCATCCTCTCCCATTTCTCCCGGAGCGTAAAAACGCCCATCCGGATATCCAGCACCGAGCGCGTCGAGGTGAATGGTCGGAGGTCATCGATGCAGGAGTTTTCTTCCAGTAACAGCGTATCCATGGGATAAATCTACATAATCATGGGCAAAAAAAATCCCCTCATTCGAGGGGATAATTCGTTATGGAACGCTGCGCAAAAAACTATTAGTCTTTCTTCGCGTAACGTTTCTTGAACTTATCGATCCTACCGGCAGTATCCACAAGGACGTTCTTACCAGTAAAGAAAGGATGAGAAGTATTTGAAATTTCCAATTTGATCAGGGGGTATTCGTTGCCATCTTCCCACTTGATAGTTTCCCTTGACTGAGCGGATGATTTGCTCAGGAAGGTAGTGTTGTTACTCATATCCTTGAAGACAACGGGCCGGTAGTTTGCCGGGTGGAGACCTTTTTTCATAACTTGTTCTGTTTAAAGGTTGTACGGATTTGGCCGTACAAATTATTAATTGGACCGGGGTCCATTTTTTATTAAGGTTGCAAAACTACGGATTTCAGGCTGTTGAACCAAATAATTTATGGGGTGCCGGAGGCCGGCATCAGGCCGCTGACCACCATGAACCCGCCGCATCCTGTTTGCCGGCGCTGACGCAAAGAGTGCAAGGGTCGCCGCATCGTTAGCCTAACTGCGCATATTGATATATTGCAGGGCAATTCCCAGGTTAGCGCCGGTACAAAGCTTGATAACTTCCTGCAGATCATCGATCTTCTTGCCAGTAACCCGGACAAGATCATCCATGATCTGGGACTGGACCTTTAATCCCGAGTCCTTGATCAGCTTGACGACCTTTTTGGCATCTTCCTGTTTGAGCCCGTTACGGACCGGTACTTCCTGGCGGGTGACCTTACCGCTTGGATAGGGGTCTTTGCTCATATCGTAGACCAGGGGGTCCAGGCCCTGTTTTATGGAGCGGCTGATCAGCACGTCTGTGATCTGTTTGATCTTCATATCGCTATCCGCTTCCAGGTCAAGCTTCATATCTTTCTTATTGAGCTCGATCCTGACGACGGAGTCCTTGAAGTCAAAGCGATTGGTGATCTCTTTTTTGGTAACGTTGACCGCATTATCCAGGACCTGCGGGTCCACTTTGCTGACGATGTCAAAGGATGGCATAGTATGGAGTTGTGGAGGCAAATGTAATAAAAAAAAGGCCCCGCCAAATAGCAGGGCCGTATTGATGAGTACACATGAGAAACATTAATTATTCCCGCCCGTCTTCACGCGGCTCTCTTCCTCGCCGGCACCACTACGTCTCTTGCCGCCCATGCCTTTCAGGGGCTTGCCAAAATTATAGGTAAAGGTCATGGCCACCTGCCGGCTGTCCCGGTAGTTGGCGAATGTCGCCTCTGTCTGCTGGAAGTTGATATATCCTTTGGGTTTGTTGGTATAGAAGATATCGCGGACGGCCAGCTTAAGACTACCCTTGTCCTTCAGGATCTTTTTTGAGATGGCTGCCGATCCCTGGCCAAGAGGCTGGATAACGACCTGACCTTCGATGCCTTTGGTGCGATAAAAACCCGAGATCTCCCCGCCCCATCCATGTGAAAAGGTGAACTGGTTAGTGACGTTGAACAGAACAGTGGTCGCATTCACATCAATGTTCTCGCCATACAGCATACCGCTGAATTTGCTGTAGTTCAGGTTGCTGTACAGAACGGTGGTCCACCATTTCGAAACAGGGATCTGTGCGCTGACGGATATACCCGCATTCTGGCGTTTGCCGATATTGCCGTTGCGAACGATAGTGGCGTGACCGGATTGCTCAAAGGTTTCCGTGAAGAAATTCTCTGTATAGCTGTAGTTCAGGGTTGTCGTCAGGAAATGGTTATAGGTATGGGAAGCCTCTACGTTCTGGGTATACTGGGGCTGGAGGTAAGGATTACCTGCCTGGTAGGTATACTGATCGAGGAAGAAGAGGAAGGGGTTCAGGTCCTGGTACGCGGGGCGGTCGATACGGCGGCCATAGTTAAGGGTGACCTGGTTCTTGTCGTTGATATCATAGCTTAAGTAGACGGTCGGGAACAGGTTTACATAACTGCGTTTGAACGAAGAATCCCTGTTGATCACCGAGAGGCCGTTGCCCAGCTGGTGACCGGAGTAATTGGTGTTCTCCGCGCGCAGACCGGCCTGGATGCTGAGCTTTTTGATCTGTTTTGTCAGGTTCACGTAGAGGGCGTTGACATTCTCCTTGTAGATGAAGTGATTCGTCTTGGTCGTGTCTACGCTGGAGATCTGTGTAGAGGGGTCGAGGTTGAAATAATTCGCGTTGTTGTCGGTATTGACATAGCTGAACTTGGCACCGGCTTCCAGCTTATATCCCTTTGCCAGCGGGCGTGTATAATCCGTCTTGAATGTATAGATGTTGATAACACTGGGCAGGTTACCCGTCAGCACGGTTTCGTTCTTCTTCTGCATGTCGGGGGTATAAGTAATATTGTCGAAGTATTGATCGCTGCCCGAAGAATAACGCACATAATCCAGATCGGCGGTGAGCTCGCGTCCCGCGGAGTCGAACTGATGGCGGAAATTGATGTTCGCGGAGCCATTTTTCCAGGTCGTATTATTGGTGCTGGGTGAGTAGACGAAGGAATCCACATTATAATGAGGGTCCATCAGGCGGATATTGCTGGAGGAACGGTTTTGCTCTTTGTTGCGGAAGCCGCTGACCACAAAGCCAACCGTTGTCTTTGGAGTGACATAATAGTCCATACCCAGTTTGAGGTTCATTTCAGGGTTGAGGAAATGCATTTCCGTAGTCTGTGTAAAGATCGAGTTGATCGTTTTTGCCGCATCGCCGTCGAGGTATTTACGGGTGATGTCCAGGTGCTGGAAGCCTTCCCAGCGGGAGTAACCGCCATTCACAAAGAAGTTGGCCTTCCCATCGCGATAGTTGAGGTTGAAGCTGCCGCTGGGTTTTGGATAGACGCCCTGTGTATGGGTAAGATTCACGTTGCCGTTGAATCCTCTCAACTTATTCTTCTTTGTCTTTATGTTGATGATCCCCGAGTTACCCGAGGCGTCATATTTTGCGGAAGGATTGGTCATGAGCTCTATCTGATCGACAGCGGAAGCCGGCAGGCTGCGCAGGTAGCTGGCCAGCTGCGAGGCGGAAAGATAAGTGGGCTTGTTGTCGATCATGATCGTAACGCCCTGTTTGCCTTTCAGACTGACGTTGTCGTCCTTGTCAAGGGTCACTCCAGGGGATTTCTCCAGCACATCCATGACAGTGGAGCCCGCGTTGGAGGGAGAGGCGTCGACATTCACGATGGTCCGGTCGGCCTTTACTTCGATCAGGGGCTTCTTAGCGACTACGGATACAGCTTTCAGGCTGGTAGTAGCAGAGACCAGGATCATTGGCGGCAGGCTTAATGAAGTTTGAGCGGGAGAAAGTTCAAAGGCAGGTGACCAGGCGGGGCTGTATCCGACCGAGCTGGCGGAAACGATGTATTTACCGGTGGCGAGGTGGTCGAAGCTGAACTGCCCTGTTTTGCCGCTGGTCGTCGATTTGAGTTTTGATGAATCTTTGGCGTTCAGCAAGGTAATCGTAGCTGCTTCTACGGGCTGGCCGTTGGCATCGCCGATCCGGCCTGTCACTTTTCCGGAAAAAGGATCCTCTGGTCCTGCAGAGCTATTTTGGCTCTTTTCAGCTGTTGCCGGTGCCGTAGCCGGATCTGTTGGAGCGGTTGCGGATGCAGTATGGGCATTCCCGCGGGCACCTTCGCCATTTGCGGGCGCATTCTGGCTCAGACCCCGAAAAGACGCGCCGGTGAAGAAAAGAGCAATTAATAAAGCGTGTGTGTTTCTCATAAAAAAGTGTATATCTATTTAGTACTGTTGTTTGATTACTACGACACAAAGATTGGTACTTTGTATTGCATAGATCATTGTTTTATGTTGGGAGGCTGATTTCATTGATAATTGGTAGCCGTCTTGTTTTAAGTTATAACCGAGCATCGCGAAGGTCATGAACAAGGCGGAGCGTGGCGAAGCAGCTCCGACGAAGTTCTTTGGGTGCCTTGGTTGGTGAAACAAAAGTACCGGGGGTAGCCGGCGCCGGGAATTTTACTTGACCGGAGTTCGGATTTCTTTGACGAAAAGCAATCGATTACCCCAATAAGACGCAGTAAGCAGTACCGGGTTACAGGTCCGCCCGTGGTATTGATAAAAGGGGGAAATATTGGACGGGCGGTAGTAGGACCGGACAGTTCCTCCAGCCTCTCGCCTTCCGGGTCTTTAATCCCCGCTTCTATGCCATGATCTCGGTAAAGATCACCGGTGATCATATCCCGCAGACCATCGCTGCCCTTGGAGAACGGTGGAAACAGCTGGCCCCCGAACGCCCCTTTCAATATTCCTTCGTAGACGAAGACTTTGCAAAGCTATATTCAGCGGAGGACCGGTTCCAGCGGGTCTTCCTGTATTTTGGTCTGCTGGCGATATTTATCTCCTGTCTCGGCCTGCTGGGGCTGGCGGCCTACAGTACCCTCCAGCGTGCCAGGGAGATCGGGATCCGAAAGGTCCTGGGCGCCTCGGTCACGACCATCATCGCGCTATTGTCAAAGGAGTTTTTGCGGCTGGTCGTTATCGCTCTTATGATAGCTTCACCCATCGCGTGGTTTGCGATGCATAGCTGGCTCCAGGATTTCGCGTATCGGACAACGATAGCCTGGTGGGTCTTTCCGCTCGCAGCGGGAACGGCCGTCCTGATCACTTTCCTTACGGTCGGGTTCTATTCGTTCGAGGCGGCGGCAGCTGATCCGGTGGATAGTTTGAAAATGGAATAGGTCCTTCCTGTTTTTTATACCTCCTGCGGCGGACGGATCGTGGACGCAGCCGGCGGAATACCTCCCCGCTGCGCAGCGCGTTTGCGGCTGACGTAGATCAATATCCCGGAGATCACCAACCCGGCGGAGATCAGCTCTGCCTGTGTGGGATGAAACCCGAAGATGTTGTATTTGCTGTTGACCCGGATATTTTCGACCAGGAAACGTTCGATCCCGTTGAGGATCAGGTAGACGGCAAAGAGAGTGCCTGGGATGGTCAGACGTTTGCGGAAAGACCAGAGAATAAAGAACAGGATCAGACAGGTAATGGTCTCATAAAAAGGGGTTGGGAAAACAGGGATCGGCAGCTGGCTGCAGTATTGACCTTCACAACCGGGGATGCGGGCCCCTTCGCTGATGACATTATGCGGATATGGATATGCAAAAAGCCAGTCCGGGAGAAAAGAAGGCGCCTTGACACTGAGGTGAGGTATTTTGTCGAGACCGCCGAACTGAGGCAGATAGACTTCTTTATATTGCTGGGTAATGCGTTCAAAATCCCCCGGGTTTGCCAACATCGCCTTGCCTTCCGGCGAGGAAATATAAGCGCTGTTGAGAATCCCCCAGTCGCCATCACCGGATACCTGGCAGCCGATACGCCCGATGGCATAGGCCAGCATCAGACCGGGAGCGGCGGCATCATTGAGATGCCAAAAGCCAATTCCGTTCTTCTTTGCGTACCACCAGATGGACAGCGCAGCACAGATCAGACCGCCATAGAAGGTAAGACCGCTAAAGCTGAAGAGAGAAGCGATCGGATCTTTTACAAAGTCATCCCAGGTCTCCAGGCTGTTAAAGATCTTTGCGCCAAGGAATCCAAATATGAAGGCAAAGATGGTCAGATCCCCTACCCGATCATGCGGCCAGATCCGGACTTTCTTTTCCTGTGGCTGAGGAAGCTTCTGTTTGTTCTTTTCATACCATTTCAACCCGGCCAGGACGATCCCCAGCGCCAGACCGGCTGGAAGGCTGCCTTCACCCGAGAGAATAAAGTCCTGGACATTGGCGGTCAGCGGACTGGAGGAGATAAAAAGACCGATCAGCTTAAATCCCAGTAAAAAGCCCAGGATAAAGTTCAGCGCCAGTTCGCTGGGAGTGGCGGGCTTACCGACCCAAACCATTTCCTCCCGATAATGCAATACCCCTTCCCTCTCCTTCCTCATCAGCTCCTTTGTCAGCGTAATCGCCGCAGCAATAAAGGATAGAGCTACAAAAAAGCCAAAGGAATTGACAAAGTGTAGGAAGTTGAAAAATTTAGGAACATTTCCGAATAAATCCTTGAGAGCAAAATATAGGTTGGGATACATAGTCTGTTAGGCAGCTTCTTTGCTGCGTACAAACCTACATTATAAAAATTAAATAGAGCAGGAATAAGATACCAGGCCAATAAAAATGCCCGTTTAGGTTAGAGCCTTGTTGGAACCACATAGACTCTCAATGTTTTAAGCCAGAAAGCCAAATTCCCTCCAAAAATATTTTATCCCCACATACTAAAATCTGGGGATTCGAGTTCCACAAAAGTGTTCCACGGGGAACACTTTTTCGCTGGAAGGCTCATCGATGTTGAATCCTATGGCTTATCCACGGATGTGGATATTGAGAGGTGGGCGATCTTGGTATCCACATTTTGGGTTTAGGATTTCCACATTGCTGTTTCACCCAGGTAGCGGGGCTGGCAAACTTTACTTTCGGCGGCTGGTTGTGCTGTACCGGCGCCTTAGAGCTTCGGCGGAGCTGCTTCGCCACGCTCCTTCTCGCTCGCAACCTTCGCTGAGCTCGGTTGCCTGGTAGGGCCAATGTCTTTGGGGTTTTTTATTGGACGGAGGCCGTCCAATAAAAAACCCCTCCAGCAAATCCGCATGGAGGGGTATGTATTACTATGAACAAATATGATCAGCAGTATTCGTCGAACGCAGCGATCAGGTTATGAGCGATCAGCTGTGCGGGACGACCTTCGATCTGGTGCCGTTCGATCATATGCACCAGTTTTCCATCCTTAAACAGGGCGATTGCCGGAGAGGAAGGAGGATAAGGGAGCAAATGCTCGCGGATCTTATTGATAGCTTCCAGGTCGAACCCGGCAAAGCTGGTAGTCAGATAATCAGGCTTTTTGCCACTGTTGGCTACAGCCATGAGCACACCCGGGCGGGCGGAACCGGCTGAGCAGCCACAAACAGAATTTACCATTACAAGCGTGGTTCCTGTCTTTTGCAGCTGATTATCTACTTCTTCGGACGAGAGCAATTCCTGAAAACCGTTGTCGGTCAGTTGCTCCTTCATCGGCAGTACTATTTCCTGTGGATACATTGTTTTATTGTGATTTTAGATATACTAATAATACACAAAAATAGATAAAAAGTTCAATTGCGCCTTTTGATATCCTTTTAGACGGAGATCAGTTTAGGGGGTTGAGCAGCGGCATTGCGGGAATAGCCGGCAGGCTCTGCCGACGATAGAGCTATAATTGCCGCTAAACAGGCAATTATGTCACTAAAAACCGAGCCGATATGCAATTATGTCATCAAAATTCCCTGTACCAGGCCAAAATTTCCTAAACCAAGGTCATCTGGCCAGCTGGTACATCGTTTGATCCTTCCTTCCCGTCAAACAAAATTTATAAAACTTAAATAAGCATTACTATGACACTCGTAAAAGTTAACAACAACGGCCAAAAGAGCCTTTCAAGCTTCGTAGATGAGTTCTTCCAGGGTTTCCCTGCCGGTTTACACCGCGACGAAAGCTACAACTTTCCTCCCGTGAATATTCACGAAACGGCTGAAGCCTATCATTTGGAACTCAGCGCCCCCGGCCGCAGCAAGGAAGACTTCAAGCTCTCCGTGGATGCAGGTCAGCTGACCGTCAGTTTCGAAAAGAAGGAAGAAACAAAGACCGAAGATTACAAGACTATCCGTAAGGAATTCTCTTTCAAGAGCTTCAAACGCAGTTTTAACCTGGATGACCGCATCGACAGCGATGGAATTCAGGCTAAGTACGAAAACGGTGTTCTGAAACTGTTGCTTCCCAAAAAGGCACAGGTAAAGGAAAGCACCAAACAGATCACTATCCAGTAATGGAATAGGAGATTTGGTTAAAATTATAAGATTCGATCGACGAATAAGAAGATCTGGTTATTAAGGTTCATAAGCAGGTTTGGTTGGTTTTTGGTTGAATAATGAGGCTGGTCCTAAAGGTTACCCCCCGGACCGGCCTCTTTTTTGCATATCTACAGGTCAATTAGAACTAAAGAACTGCTAAAATGTTGAATTTGATGGATTTTAAATTTTAATTCCCGGTACCATATTTCTACTGATTGTTTTAATTTCGGGCTTCAGTGACCCAAAACCGGGCTTCGTTCCCTTAGTTCGCTGAGTGAACAGACTCAATAATTCATCCAAGAATATGATTAAACCTTTTGGCGCATTAAGGCTCTGGCTATTCGTATTGACAGGCATTCTATTCTTCCACGAAGGGTTTTCTCAGAATCCAGCCTTCCGGGTGCCTTTACAGCTGTCCGACACTGCCGGGCTTCCCGACACTGCGCTGCGTATTCGCAACCTGAACCCCTACTTTACCCTGCACGTAGATTCAACGCTAAGTTATCAGCTGGAGATCAATAAGGACCCCGCCCGTTATTTCTTTTTTATGAAGAACGCGCCTGTAGGTCTTAAGATCAAGGAGAACGGCCTCCTGACCTTCAAGGCAGACAAATCCTATTTCCTCTCGGGCAAGCTAAAATACGATTACGAATACAAGGTCAACATCGGTGTACAGAATCTCAATAACCCAAAAGAACGGGCGGATACCTCCTTTACCATCGTCTTTTTTACCACTGAGATCATCCCTTCGCACGTAAAACCGACGGTAAGCAATGTATTATATATAGAAGAGGGGGATTCCATCAGTTTCCGGGTGCAATGTGAAACAGGTACCTACCCTATCGAAGGCATCAACTTCTACTCCAACATCCCGATCAAGACCAGCTCGAATATAAAAAACTGTAATGACGACTTTACCTGGTCAGTTCCCTATGATTTTGTAAAAGAATCGGATTCAGCCAAGCAAAAACTCCTGATCCTTTACTTTGTCGGCACGAATAAGGTTTTTATGCGGGATACTGCGACCATCCGGATCTATGTAAAAGATGCGTTGAATTATCCTTATATGAAGGGAGATTATGAGCTGGCCATCCGAAACATCAACACCTATATCCTCCGCCTGAAGTATGCCTTCTTCCAGCTCGACAAAAAGGTAAAAAAGACCGGCCATACCCGAACGCAGTTTGATATGACCACTGCCTCAACCGCCCTTGGTGGAACGATCTTCTCCGCCCAGGCCAGCCAGAGTGCCAAGACGACCGGCACTATCCTGCCCAGCGTGGGGGTAGCCCTGGTTCCCGTAAAAGAAACGGTGGCGCCGCCGCTGACAGCCGAACAGAACCAGGCAAGCCTTATCCGCTCTTCCATCAAACGCCTCGATTATACTATGCGCGACAACGCGCTGGTCGGGGAAAAGGATCCGGAAATAGTCAAAAAGATCGGCAATCTGAAGAATGAGCTAAAGCAAACCCAGGTACAGCTGATCGATGTGCCGCTGGAAGAGACCAGCAGCATGACCGAAGAGCAGTTGAACGCCTATTTCGATAATCCTCGCGTCAACAAGAAATACCGTTTGAAAAAGAAATAAGAAAGGTGGCTGCGCTTATTGACAAGGTTGTTTCCGGCGGGTATCGATAAGGTACTGGATTTTCCATACCCCATCCACCAGCAGCATCTGAAATGAATCGACCCCGCAGTGATTCAGCTGTCCCTTATAATAGAAGCTATAGGGAGCCCAGACAATGGCCAGCGGACCATCGATCTCTATCACATCGAACCGGATGCGCTCGTCCGCTACGCCCTTTTCCAGCCTGGAGATACTCTTTGCAAATTCATCGACGCTTTCTGTGCGGGTCCTGGTCTTTCCATCCTTCTCGACAATGGATTGCAGGATAGCACTGTCCGTAAAGGAGCTGCGGATCTTTGCGGCATCGGACTGGATCATTCCGGTAAAAAGCAGGTTGACGGCGGCCTTAACGGAATCTTCGGTCGACTGCGCATGTCTGGCAGCCGCAGGTTGCGCGCGCAAGGGCATATATGCGACGGTCGCGACAAGCGCGACCGCCAGGCAAAAATGATAGTATCGCATGTAAATGATTTACATATACCCCAGGATCTTCAGCATACTCTGAGCCGTCTGCTCCTTGGCATAGAGCCAGTCCGTCAGCTTTCCGTTCTTGTCATACCCTACGATCACATGCTTCGGACTCGGGATCAGACAGTGCTTGATCCCTCCATAACCGCTGATCTGATCCTGGTAGGCGCCGGTATGGAAAAAGCCCACGTATAAAGGCTCGCCATTATCCGCCTTGGGAAGGAATACCTCGTTGATATGTTCCTCCGAGTCATAGTAATCATGACTGTCACAGGTGATCCCTCCCAATACAACACGCTGATATTCAACATCCCATTTATTGACCGGCAACATGAGGAATCGTTCCCCGATGCCCCAGGTGTCGGGCAGCGTCGTGATGAAGGAAGAGTCGATCATATACCAGATCTCGCGGTCGTTCTGCATCTTCTGACCGATGACGCTGTAGATATGCGCCATGCTCTCTCCTACTGTATAGCTGCCAAACTCCGTAAAGATGTTGGGCATCGGAACGTTGTTCCGTTTGCAGGCTTTCTTGATATTACTTACGATCTCATTGATCATGAACTGATAATCGTATTCAAAACCCAGCGAATGTTTGATCGGGAAGCCACCGCCGATATTGATCGAATCCAGTTCGGGACAGATCTTCTTAAGCTGGCAATAAAGGTTGATGACCTTGTTCAGTTCGCTCCAGTAATAGATATCGTCCTTGATCCCCTTGTTGAGGAAGATGTGCAGCATCTTGAGCTGGAAGCGGTCCTCGTTGCCTTCGATCTTGTCCACGTAGAATTCCAGCACTTCACGGGCGCGGAAGCCAAGCCGCGAAGTGTAAAAAGGGAAGTTCGGTTCTTCTTCTGCGGCGACGCGGATACCCAGTTTGAAAGGTACCTTCACCGAGCGTTTGTACTGCTGCAGCTCGTCCTTATTGTCGAGGATCGGGATCACATTCTTAAATCCGCTGTTCAGCAGGGAGGCGATCCTGCTGGTATAAGGCTTTTGCTTAAAGCCATTACAGATGATGTAGGTATCCTTTGTGATCTTCTTACGCTGATACAGCTTCTTGATGATCTCGATGTCGTAAGCATAAGAGGTCTCGAGATGAATGTCATTTTTTAGCGCTTCTTCTACGATAAAGGAAAAGTGAGAGCTCTTTGTACAGTAACAATAGAAATATTTGCCTTCATAATGATGTTTCTTCATTGCCGCAGCAAACATCTTTTTTGCCTTATTGATCTGGCTGCCGATCTTGGGCAGATAGGTCAGCTTCATCGGCGTGCCATACTTGTCGATGAGCGCTTTCAGATCAAGGCCATTAAATTGTAGATAATTGTCTTTGACTTCGAATCCGTCTTGTGGGAAGTTAAAGGTTTGCGTCACCAGGTCGGTGTACGTATTGTTCATTGACTGATCCAGTGTATTCAATATTAATGGTTATGAAAGATGTTTTGGATAATATTTCCAAAAAAACTATGCAAAAATGGAGGTTTTCTTACAATTGTGAAAATAAAAAAAAGTGGGCCCTCTATCGACTAAAATTAGAGGGCTCACTTTTTCAATAATGTCCGGAAATTCTTTCCGGGGAAGAGCCCCCTGATGGGAGCTCTCTAAGTATATGTTGAATCGTTTACTTAATAGCAGCTACGAGGGCCTTAAAAGTATCCGGCTCGTTCATGGCGAGGTCAGCCAGCACTTTGCGGTCGAGACCGATACCTTTCTGGCTCAGCTTATGGATAAAAGCGGAGTAAGTAAGGCCTTCGGCGCGAACAGCGGCGTTGATACGGGCGATCCACAGCGTGCGGTATTCTCTTTTCTTTAATTTACGGCCGACATAACGATATTGAAGTCCCTTCTCGAGGACGTTCTTGGCGACTGTGTATACATTTTTACGTTTGCCGTAGAACCCTTTTGCCTGTTTGAGGATTCTTTTCCTGCGTGCGCGGGAAGCGACGGCGTTTACTGAACGTGGCATATCTAACTAGTTTGAAAATTAATAATGAAGTACCTTCTGACAAGTTGCTATTGCAGCTTATTTAAGCCTCAACAGGCGTTTGACGAAGTCCAGGTTTGCAGGAGCGACTTCGCCCTTCTTGGCCATTACGCGTTTGCGCTTCTTGGATTTCTTTGTAAGGATGTGACGTTTGAAGGCTTTCTGGAAGGTGATCTTACCCGTGCCGGTTACTTTAAAACGCTTCTTGGCACTTGAATTGGTTCTAACCTTAGGCATTTTGAATGCTTTTTGCATGATACCCTGCTGGCGGATTCGCACAGGCGAACCACTTATGGAGCCGTTTGGGCTATTTGAGATTCCCGCTCCCGCCCTTACGGGACAGTAAAACGGAGTGCAAAATTAGGGGAAAATAGTCGATAAACACAAAAAAAGGCCCAAAATGGACCTTTTTTTATTATTTTATGAGGGATAACTATGACGCTGCTCCCTTTTCCGTCTTCTTTTTCTGGGACTTCGGCGCCCAGATCGCCAGCATCCTTTTCCCTTCCATTTTCGGCATGCCTTCCAGCACACCCGCATCACCCAGTCGTTCAGCGAATTTCAGCAGCAGCAGCTCGCCTCTTTCCTTGAACTGGATCGCACGACCTTTAAATTGTACATAAGCCTTTACCTTATTCCCTTCTTTGAGGAATTTTTCGGCGTGCTTAGCCTTGAAGTCGAAGTCATGGTCGTCCGTATTCGGGGTGAACCGGATCTCTTTTACTTCGGAGGCCTTGCTCTTGGCCTTCATTTCCTTCTCCTTCTTCTTCTTCTCGTAAAGGAACTTATTATAATCGATGATCTTACATACTGGGGGATCCGCATTTGGAGAGATCTCGACCAGGTCGAGCTGTTGCTCCTGTGCCATTTTCAACGCCTCCTGGATAGTGTAAACGCCTACTTCGACGTTGTCTCCTACCAATCGTACCTGTGGCACCCGGATCATATGGTTGGTACGATGTTCTTGTTGTTGTTCTTTTCTAAATCTTGGATTAAAATTCCCGCGTGGGGGTCTCGGTGGAAATGCCATTTACTGTTTTTAAGTTCAGCTTCCCTCCCTGTCGGAAGCTTCTATTGTTTTGTTTTTTTCAAAATTGATATATCTCCCGATATACCGGACTGCATCCTCCCTAGGGATTCGGGAGACGCTCTTTTATTTCTTTTGTGATCTGAGCAATGAACTCTTCGATGCCCTGAACACCCAGATCGCCTTTTCCCTGTCGTCTGACGGCTACTTTGTTATCCGCCATTTCTTTTTCGCCAACGACCAGCATATATGGAACTTTTGCGAGCTCGGTATCCCGGATCTTCTTGCCTATTTTGTCGCTGCGATCGTCGAGTTCTACACGAATATCCGCATTTTTCAGGGAAACTAAAAGACTTTGTGCATATTCCAGGGACTTATCGGTGATCGGCAGGATCTTAACCTGCAGTGGCGCCAGCCATACCGGAAATTTGCCCGCATAGTGCTCCAAAAGGAACCCGATGAACCGTTCGTGGGTGCCTAAAGGGGCCCTGTGGATGATCAGCGGCGTTTCGGCCTGGTTTTCCTTGTTGGTAAATTGCAGGTTAAACCGAAGTCCCTGCGCAAAATCCACCTGATTGGTCGCCAGGGTGAACTCTCTTCCGATGATGCTCCAGATCTGAACGTCAATTTTTGGTCCGTAAAAGGCCGCTTCATCCGGCACTTCTATGAACGGCGTATTGGTTCTGACCAGTACATCCCGCACCAGGTCTTCCGTTTCCTTCCAGAGCAGGGGTTCGTCGATGTATTTCTTACCCAGCTTTTCCGGCGCGTGCGTACTAAAACGCATTACATATTTATCGATGCCAAAGATCTTGAAATACTTCAGATACATCTCATTCACGGCTTTGAACTCCTGGTAGAACTGTTCTTTCGTGCAGTAGATGTGTGCATCGTTCATATGCAAACAGCGTACCCTCATTAAACCAAAAAGTTCGCCGCTTTGTTCGTAGCGGTAGCAGGTTCCGTATTCGGCGAGGCGGTACGGGAGGTCTTTATAGGATTTCTGCTCTGCGCCGAAGATCTTGTGGTGGTGCGGGCAGTTCATCGATTTCAGGTAGTACTTCTCGCCTTCCAGCTCCATCGGCGGGAACATGCTGTCCTCATAATAAGGCAGGTGACCGCTGGTGATGTAAAGGCTTTCCTTGGCGATGTTGGGCGTCACGACTCGTTTGTAACCGGCGCGCAGTTCGGTTTCCTTGGCCAGTTTTTCCAGTTCCTCGATGATGATGGCGCCATTCGGCATCCACAACGGCAGACCCGGTCCGACCTGTTCGTCAAAGGTGAAAATACCAAGCTCCTTGCCCAGCTTGCGGTGATCGCGCTTCTTCGCCTCTTCCAGCATGGCCAGGTATTCGTCCAGCTCTTTCTGGGAAGGGAAGGTCACCCCGTAGACGCGGGTCAGCTGTTTGTTCTTCTCGTCGCCCTTCCAGTAGGCGCCGGCAATATTGGTCAGCTTAACCGCTTTTATAAAGCCGGTATTGGGGATATGTGGTCCGCGGCAGAGATCGGTGAAAGATCCCTGCGTGTAAAAGGTGATGTTCCCATCCTGGAGGTTCTCCAGCAGGTCGAGCTTGTATTCGTCGCCCTTATCGCTAAAGAATTTTATGGCTTCGGCCTTGCTGATCTCTTTTCTTCTGTAGGCCTCGTTCTGCTTTGCGAGCTCGGCCATTTTTACTTCCAGCTTTTTGAGATCCTCTTCTGTAATTTGCCTTCCGCCCAGGTCCATGTCATAGTAGAACCCGTTGTCGACGGCGGGGCCTACCCAGAATTTTACACCGGGGTACAGCGCTTCCACCGCCTCGGCCAGCAGGTGCGCGGAAGAATGCCAGAAAGTGGATTTGCCATCCGTATCTGTCCAGGTGAGCAGTTTCAGGGTAGAGTCGGTTGTGATGGGGCGCGTGGCATCCCATACCTGTCCGTTGACATTTGCGGCTAAAACTTTTCTGGCCAATCCTTCGCTGATGGACTTGGCGATTTCTAGTGCGGTGACGCCGGGTTCGTATTCGCGTACGGCGCCGTCGGGCAAAGTGATCTTCATATGGTCGCAAAGGTAGGGAATCTCAACGTCTTGCCGAGCAGCGAATCCTACCTTTGCGAGCAAAATCATTGGCCCCGGTCAGGCATGCGCAGCACTGCCGCAGCGGAGCACGCAGCCCTGCCGAAGTTCTGCGGCGGAGCACGCAATCCATTCTGGCGGCTATAGTTAAAAATTACCAGCGGTAGCCCATCCAACGATTTATTTCCATAATTTGCCTTTGGCAAATCGTAGAATATGCGGAGATTTTTTCAGTTATTTTTTTTGCTGATGCCTTTTGCCGGATGGGCTCAGGATGTGACGGGAGTATGGCAGGGGCATTTCCGGTCGGCAAATGTAGCAGCGCGAAATTCCATATTCGATGACCGTTACCGGTTCGAGGTGCAGATAGCCCAGACAGACAAACATTTTGAAGCCGTCACCTACTCCTATCTTTCCTCTATCTTTTATGGCAAGGCCGCTGCAATGGGCACCGTCAATGCGCATAC
Source organism: Puia sp. (assembly GCA_035492595.1). GTDB lineage: Bacteria > Bacteroidota > Bacteroidia > Chitinophagales > Chitinophagaceae > Puia. The sequence continues at coordinate 773 of DATJJA010000176.1, read as the reverse complement.
GGGAAAGGTGATGCTGCAGGAAGGCAAACTCCTCGAGCTGAGAAACCAGTCCGGCGACGTCTGTATCATGACCTGCTTCCTGCAGTACTCAAAGTCGGGGGATGAAGAGTTCCTCGAAGGGACCTATGTCAGCATGAATGTCCGGGATTCCTCCAACTGCGGCCGGGGTACCGTCTTCCTGCGTAAGGTCGCATCCAGCGATTTTTATGTGGAACCTTTCCTGGCAAAAAAAGAGAAAGAGATCGCGCATAAGGATAGCGGTCTTGCCAAAACCACCACGCCGCACAGGAACGGCGCGGCCGCAAAGCCAGGCGTGAAGACAGCGCCGCCCACGGCCAAAACAATACCTCCGGCAGCGGGCGCCAGGCCACCCGCAGCAGGCGCGAAGCCTCCTACAGCAGGTACGAAGCCCCCGGCAACGAAGCCTGCACCGTCAGTTGCCGGAGCCACGCCCGGAGCCAAGCCCGGAGCCAAGCCCGGAACCAAGCCGGCACCAGTTGCCGGCACCACACCCGGGGCAAAGCCGGCGCCATCCGTGAAAAATCCAGCGCCGCCCGTGGCAAAAATATCGCCTCCAAAGACCAGCAAACCGGATAAAACGGAGCCGGCCAGGGCCCCATCCACATCAAAGATCACCGTGCCCAATGCGATGGTTCACCAGCCGCCGGTAAGTGACAGCAACGGCATGGGCCGCAAGTTCCCGGCCATTACGCCCCGGATCCTGCAGACCCGGAGCAACCCGATCGTCAAAACGATAACCGTCAACGTCAACG
>DATJJA010000175.1:0-6475 GCA_035492595.1 Puia sp. | reverse complement strand
GCATTTTTATTGCCTTAACCCCTTCAAAGAGTTCGTCCATGTATTTATTTAGCATGTCTTCATCCTTTGACCCGCCAGGAATAAAAAACTGTTTTGTTGGGTCATTTCTTCTGTACGCCACCCTATAAAAGCTGAATTCCTCATCGGTCTTTAAGGATCTATCCATCTTACTTTCAGGAGTTAGCTTCTTCTTTAATAACTCTAATAATTTGGCTTTATCCAATGTTATTGCGCAACCAGAGGCTTCTTCTTTGGATTCTTTACCATACATTCTCCACAAAGTCAGGTCATCTTGTTTGTTTTCGGCAACAAAACTTCCTATGAATGGTTTTTGAGCAAATGGAGTGGGCGCATTATCTTCTGATTTAGCAGGGGATGGATGGAAAGATAAGAACTTAAATAATTCCCGTCCCTCGGATGTATCATTTAAATAAGTCCCTTCTGACAATCTAAACAAACTGCCATCGAGAATTAATGCCTTTGCTGCTGTTAGGCTTGTATAGTGAGTAATAAGGTCTCCTTCAAAGGCTAGTAATTTTTTGACCTTTTTGACTAATTCGTTTAAGGCACTATAATCCTTATTGTCTATTATTTTCTTTATCTCAATAACCTTGGACTTGGCAAAGGATGTGTAATAGTCGGGCTTATCTTTTGTCAGGTCAATATATTTTTTAAAGTCAGACATGGATTTTGCATATTGCCCTGTGTCAAAGAAGGCGAGTCCCCTGCTATAATATGGGAAAAAATATTTTGGATCGGAATCTATTGCTTTATTATAGGCGTCAATTGCGTCATCATATTGTTTACAGTCGGAATAGACGTTTCCAAGGCCGGTGTGTGGGTTCCCGATTTTTGGATCGATATCGATTGCATGCTTGTAAGCGTCAATAGCTTTATTATAATTCTTACAATACCTATAGACATTCCCTAAATTGTTGTAAGGATAAGGAAGTTTAGGGTCTGCTGTAATTGCCTTGTTATAGAGCTCAATCGCTGTGTCGTATTGTGTTAACTCATTATAGACATTTCCGAGGTTGTTATACGGATAGGCATGCTTCGGATCAACTTCTATGGCCTTTCTGAAAATATCAATAGCGTCGCCGTATTTCTTCAATTCGCTATATACTGTTCCTAATCCATTATATGGGTATAACCAGTTTGGGTCTGTTTCAATTGCTTTTTGATACGAGTCAATTGCTTTTGGATAGTCCTCCAAATCTGCAAAAATATTTCCCATGTAGTTGTTTGCCTTGGCGTTCTTGTTGTCAATAACCAATGCTTTTTCTGCCGCGTCTCTGCAGAAATTGATCTTTTTCAGTCTGTAATAGGCCTGCGCTTTTTCTGCGTATAGATCGGAGCTGTTTAGATTTGCTAGTAGTTCATCGGAAAGCAAATCAACGCTTTGCTGGTAGTCGGTTCTGTCATTTAGAACCTTCGCTTCTTTTAGTAATTCTTCTATGGAAGGCATGTCTGCTCGATATTGATGTTGAATAGAATAAAGCTTTTCAAACCCAATATAGAGAGGTTTTCCTTCGTTCGCACGGGTGTTTTAACGGGATTTTGGGGATCAGGGCGTGCGGAAAAAGGGTACGAAACCCGACCCCGCGAGTACCGGGGGCATTTATTCTCGCGACCAGGCGGCCGGTTCACGGCGTCCCCTGGGCGGAATCCGAGGAGCCCGCCGGATTCTCCCCAAACACCCCCCCAATTTCCCCAATCGCCGTCCTCACACACTTCATGATCTCCTCGTGCAAATCCGTTCCCGCCGCATCCAACGGATCGATTGCTTTAACCAACACCGTCCTCAACTCAAACAACTCGTCCCGATTATATTTCTTCGACCCCTTCACCAATTCCAGCTTCATCAACTCCTCCTGCTGATTCTGTTTCGGATTGAAGATCTCATTGATATGACTGCACTGATGGCAAACACCCTGCTTATTGATCAGCGCGCACCTGTGCTCAAAAATATCCGTCATGGTACCGCGAGCACCATTCAGCAAATGCTTGACCACCCCTTCCGTCTTCCCCAAAACCAAACAAATCTCCCTAACCTGAAAATCATAGATATCCTTCAGGATCAGTGCCACCTGATTCTCTATCGGCAACGTCTTCGAGATGCACGTAAAACAATAATCGATATGCTCCCGCATCTCATAAGTCCCCGCCGGCGAGTTGTCATGGACAATCCAGAACGCGCGTCTCACCGCTTCCGATCCGATGGCGAGATCCGCACCCCGATCCTGCGCGTCCGCCTGCCATCTCTTCGACCTCCTTAAATGATCGTAAGCTAAGTTCGTCCCTATTTTGAATACCCAAGTCTTCAAAGACGATTCCCGGTTGAACGTCGATATTTTGGTAAACGCTTTGATAAAGGTATCATGCGTCAGGTCCTCCACGTCGTTGCGATCCGCAAGCAGCCTATACAAATAAGACTTCAGCTGCTTTTGAAATTCGGTGAACAGGGTCTGAAATGCGGTGATATCTCCGGCTATGGCGGAATTGAGGACCTCTTCTTTTTCCATTCGTGAAAAAATTAAGATGCGGTCCCCACAACGGGAAACCGCATCCCTAAATTACTACAGTATATTCAGTTTACCACAGTCCACGTCTACGATATGACTGTTGAAAACCACGCCAGCATCTGAAGAAAGGAAAGCTGCCGTCTCGCCCACTTGCTTCAGCGTCGGGCTCGTTTTCAAAATATCGAAGGCCTTGTACTGCGCAACCAGCTGCTCCGCGGGTATTCCGTAATTCTTTGCGGCGGCTTCGATCCATGCCGAGATCCGCTTCGTCTCCATCAGGGCCCCGGGGCAACTACAGATCACTTTTATTCCCCCTTGTCCCCATTCAGCGGCCATCACGCGGGTCATCCCTTCGATAGCGGCAGAGGCGGCCGTGATCCCTGCCAGGTTGGGAAGCTTGCTCCTGGACAGTGCGGCTGTCAGCAACAAGATGGTCCCCTCTGACCGGCACTTCATCATATACTTCGCTGCCACACGAGATGTAAGCAACTGTGATCCGCAAATCTTTTCCATTGGCGCCATGAATTGTTGCAAACTCACCTCCGTCGTAAGCGGCCTGCCCCCCATCTCGCTATACTCGACCGCGATGCCATTAAAAACTACATCCAGCCTTCCATTCTCTTCCACGACCTTCCCCAAAAAATTGTCTATCTCCGTTTCATTCAGCGCGTCCACCTTGCCTGCAGCTTCCACGAAATCGCCGCCGGCGGCCCTGATCTCCTGGGCAATAACTTTTAACTTGTCCGGATTCCGGGCACTAACATAAACCTTTGCCCCGTGCTGAGCCAGCGATCGTGCAACTGCTCCCGCGATCTCGCCGGTGGCCGCGAATACGACTGCTACTTTGTCTTTTAGATTTTGCATTGTATGTATTTATCTATTGACGAAGCAGCCTCGCGAAACGATCGGAATTTTGAACAAAAATATCCCATCCCAATAAAGTCTTGACTACCAGACACCTGTGCGCCATAGCGGCTAGTGTTCAGGCTATTATTTCGTCACCGCCACCGGTACCGGATTGCTGCGGATCGGCCGGCTGTCGGCTTCTTTTATATTCACCGGCAGGGGTTTGTACGAGACGTCTTCACCGGCAATGCGGCTTAGGTTCACCGGTAGTTCATTCCTCGACAGCTCGCTTCCGCCAATGCGGGTGATATCTACTGCAATGGGTGCGCTCCGCCCATTGTCCTTTGCGCTGGCGGTGGGGAGGAGTCCGGTGATGGCGAGGGTGATCATGACAAGGCAGCAGGCGATCACGGTAAGGACCGCGTTAAGGTAGACAAGGCGTTTCATGGTTTTTATTTTAAATCTACCAAATCCCTGCCGGGAATTGCACCAGACTGACCGATCGGCGAAAGCCACGCTTACTTTGTAAAAAAAAAGTATTTGAACGGGCGGGAAATCTTGCATAATATGCTTAAATTGTTATCCCTGCACCAATTACACTTCAAATAATAAATTATGAAACCAAGACTTTACTCTTATGCAGCAATAGTACTTGCTTCCGCCGTACTTGTCTTTTCCTGTAAGAAAGGGGATACGGGTCCTGCTGGTCCCGCCGGACCTGCCGGCGCCAATGGCACCGCCGGAGCCGCGGGCCCCAAAGGCGATACGGGTACAGCCAATGTAATTTATTCGGCCTGGACGGACGTCGCCTTCCAGCCCGTTACAACCCCGGACACCGTTGTCCAGGGCAGGTTGGACACGCTGTACTACGTCGGAGCTATCGTGGCCCCCAAGCTCACCGCCAATATCATTTCCAAGGGCCAGATCCTGGTCTATCTGAATGCGGGTTCAGCGGCTGATCCGTTTATATACCCACTGCCATATACCGATATCCTCTTCGCGGGCCTGACCATACAGGTCAACTATGTCGTGGACTCGATTTATCTGGCGGCGAATTTTAACGCGAGTACCCAGACTGTTAGTGGCGTAAAGGTCCAGCAGTACAGGTATGTTATCACACCCGGATCGGTGCCCGCTTCGGCCGACAAGAAAGACTACAACTCTATCAAGAATTACTTCAAGCTACCCGACTAGAGCATGGGGTAGTTGGAGCAGAATATTCCAAAAACCAGGATTTGCTTAGTGCGCAAAGCACATGGGCGTCCTGGTTTTTCCGTTGTTTAGGTATCGAGTATGAAATTTAGACTATCGCTTGCACTGACCTTTATTCTCCGTCTGGTTCGCCCGCTATTGGTCGCGCCGCTGTTTCTCCCGCTATTGGTCGCGGCCCAAAAGAAGAATGCCGGATTTGAGCTACATATCCATCGCGCGACAAGCCCCGTCAGGATCGACGGGATCATCAACGAGCCAGCCTGGCAGCAGGCCGAGAAAGCCGCCAATTTTTATATGGTCCTTCCGATGGACACCAGTCACGCGAGTCTCCGAACGGAGGTGCGCATGACCTACGACGACAAAAATCTCTATCTCGTCGCCGAGTGTTTTGACGCGGGACCGGGGCCGGACATGGTCGAGTCCCTCCATCGGGATTTCAGCTTCGTGAAAAACGACAATTTCATTTTTTTTATCGATCCCTTCGAGGACCAGACCAGCGGTTTTTCCTTCGGTACCAATGCGGCGGGCGGCCAGTGGGACGGGTTGATGTATGAGGGAGGCAAGGTCGACCTTAGCTGGGACAATAAATGGAGTTCGGTGGTGCGGCGCTATAGCGACCGCTGGGTGCTCGAGATCGCGATACCGTTCAAGACGCTCCGGTACCGCAATGGGCTCACCCACTGGGGCATCAACTTTAGCCGGAACGACCTGAAGACAACCGAGAAGTCGGCCTGGGCGCCCGTTCCGCGGCAGTTTCCGACGGCATCGCTGGCTTATACCGGCGTGTTGGTATGGGATGAGCCGCCGCCGTCGCCGGGGCCGAATATCTCCGTGATACCGTATGTACTCGGCGGCGTGCAAAAGGACTATGGGGCAAAGGGGCCCAATGTTTATAAGAAGGAGATCGGCGGCGACGCCAAGATTGCCGTCACCTCGTCCCTCAATCTTGATCTGACTGTTAACCCGGATTTTTCCCAGGTCGACGTGGACCGTCAGGTCATCGACCTCAGCAGGTACGAGCTGTTCTATCCGGAGAAGCGGCAGTTCTTTCTCGAGAATGCCGACCATTTCAACAATCTGGGTTATGCCGATATCCGCCCCTTCTTTTCCCGTCGGATCGGGCTGGGCGTACCGATCGAGTTTGGTGCGCGGCTCAGCGGCAAGCTCGACGCCAACTGGCGCGTTGGTCTGATGGATATGCAGACAGGTAGGGTGGATTCGATCGGTCTGCCCGAGCAGAACTTCTCGATGCTGGCGATCCAGCGCAAGATCTTCGCGAGGTCCAATATCGGGTTTATCTTCATTAATAAGCAGGCGATCCACTACCAGCCGGGGAAGGACACGACCCATCCCGCGTATTCGCTGTACAACCGGAATATGGGCATGGAGTTCAACCTTGCTTCGTCCAACAATTTCTGGACGGGGAAAATGCTTTTGTTGAAGTCGTTTAGTCCCGGCCGCCGCGGCGACGACTATGTCCATGCCGGGAACCTCCAGTATGCCGACCGCCACTGGCTGGTAGGGGCGGGCTATGAATACACTGGGGCTAACTACAACGCGGAGGTAGGCTATGTTCCGAGGCAGGGCTATATCAAACTGAATCCGCAGGTATCCTATTTCTTCCTGCCCCGCGGCGGGGCGGTCCTGAGCCATGGGCCGCAGTTGACTTCCACCTACTTTTACAACGAGTCCTTTCACCGGACCGACAACGAGACGATTTTTACGTGGTTGACCACATTCCGCGACAAGAGCACCCTGGCCGCCGTCGCGATGAACGACTACGTGCAGCTGCTGGCCCCATTCGACCCCACCAATACGGGAATCCATTCCCTTGCGGTTGGCACCCAACACAGATGGAACACCCTTGGCGTGGACTATGTCAGCAAGCCGCA
>DATJJA010000174.1:0-17080 GCA_035492595.1 Puia sp. | reverse complement strand
CATGTCTTGCGGGCGGTTTTATGCAAGAAATACAATTCTTGCGTGGTTAGCTTCGGGCTGGCCTCCGTCTTCGGTTTGCTCAGGCGCCATACCACCGCCGGCGACAAAAGCCACAATATAAGGATGGGACTGGCGATCAGCAGATCTTGCAGATTCGGCAGCAGGAACACCGCACAGCCAACGGCCAGCAGCGGCGCGATCGCCATAAATCGATAAGTGGACCAGAGGGAGCCGCGGCGCTTTCCGGCGTGACTGGCAGACGGCGTCCATTCCAGTAGCTTCCTCCGCGTAACATTCATTCGCCAAACAGTTCGCAGAATGGCGTCCGCATACTGGAACGCTTCAAATGGAAGTATGGAAAGTCCGAAGGCAAACCGGATCAGCGTCGTTTTCAAATTGCCGGCTATTTCGGACAGGTGTGCTTTAACCGTGATGTCAGCGGGTTTGTGCAATAATTGCCAGCCGATAGCGAGGATCGGCGGGAGCAGCGTGACGGTAAAGACCGCCAAAGTCCAAAACCAGGCAAAAGGGAGAACGAACCATCCTAATAAGAGGATCGACAATAGGGAGATGGGCAGAAGGCTTCGCCGCAGGTTATCGATTATCTTCCACCTCGACAACATGGAAAGCCTGTTCCTGATCATGTGTCCTGTGCCGGTCGTGACAAATGGCAAAATCCAGCCGGCGATCTGCCAGTCGCCCCGGATCCATCGGTGATGACGCAGGAGGTCTGACTCATACCGGGAAGGATTTTCTTCATACAAGAACACGTCGCTTACTAATCCGGATCGCACATAACAGCCCTCCAGCAAATCGTGACTCAGTATCCGGTTTTCCTGAAAAAGATCCCTGAAAGTCAATTCAAAAATGTCTACATCGTAAATTCCTTTTCCGATAAAAGATCCTTCGTCAAAAAGGTCCTGGTAAACGTCAGAGGAGACCCGCGTATAAGGGTCGATGCCAGAATCGCTGCCTTGCATATTCAGATAGAGCGAGGTCGCGGTTAGAGGTATGGATGACTCTACCCTTGGCTGTAATACACCGTATCCCGCCGTGACGCGCTTCTTCCGTATATTGTATTCGGGATGGTTGAGCGGATGTGCCATCGTCGCTATCAGTTTCCACGCGGATTCTCTCGGAAGCTGCGTGTCGGAATCCAGGGTGATCACGTATTTTACGTCATAGAGAATTTGGTAGTCTCCTTTTATGAGGGAAAATTCATGTTCTCTCCGGCGCCTAAGTAAGGCGTTAAGGGCTGTTATTTTCCCCCGTTTCCTCTCGTAGCCCATCCATTTTCTTTCCCCTGCATTCCATACCCTGGAACGATGAAAGAGAAAGAAAATATCGTCATCCGTCCGGCGGTATTTCCGATTCAGTGCGTCAATCCCGGCACTTGCAAGGTCGGTCAACTCCTGATCTTCTCCGAGCGTTTCCACATCGGCGTCCACAAAATCGGTAAGCAATCCAAAATGCAGGTTATCGCACTTGTTGGCGAGGAAGCGTATTTCCAATCCTTCCAACAGCGATTCGATATACGCCGGGCTGGAAAGCAGGGTGGGAACTATTACAAGGGTGCGATATTCGGGTGGGATTCCCCTGGAAAAATCCATGCGGGGCAATAAGTTGGGTTTCACCAGCAGCGTGGAGAACCAGTTGACCAGGGCAACGGCCAGCTGCGCGGATGCTGAAATCGCCAGCACGACAACAACCGACAGCAGCCATTTGTTGCGAATGCCCTGACTATAAGGAAGATAGAACATGGCGGCGGCTATCAGCGAGGTCAGAACGAAAATAGAAGACAGGTAAAGGAAGAGTGGGATCCTCCGGGCTGCCCGCAGCATGTTCCGGATCGGACCGTAGCGTTTCCCGACCGCTTGTATTGTGAGCTTTAGTCCTTTTCCGATCAGATAGTAGCCTACGTGTTGCTCTTTTTTGGCAGATAGATGAGTATCGTTGTGCTTACCGGCCAGGGCAAGTACTTTTTGTGCAACGTCTGTCTCTGCCAAACTGGAATCTTTTGCGATGGATTCCACAACGTGGCGGTACCGGTCCCGGGTGGCGAAATCCATGCGGGGATAGGTGCCGGCAGGATCCTTTTGCAATATTTGTTCTACGATGCTGAGCGTCTCGACAAATTCCCGCCAGTCCGTCGTGCCGATAAATCGCAGAGTTCCGATGCTGTTACGGACAGAAACCTGATCAGCGGCTTGTTTTTGGTTTTCCAGTCGGACAAGGGCATTGCTATTGGTGCCCATCCCTGATAATTGCTGTTCCAGCCAACTGAGCGGAAGTGCCAGTGCGGGGCCCTTTCCCTGTAGGCTTCGGGTAAAGCCGGCAACGAACGAGCTGCTGAACGGAGGGTTTGAGCGTACCATGTCTGCAATCGTCAGGATCAGATCTCCCGATTCTTTCGTTATGGTATCGATCATTTTGTCGGCCCAGTAATCGGCAAGGTTGTGGTCGATCATATCCAGCGCTATCTTTCCGGAAACCCGCCGAAGGTTTTCGATCACCGCCAGCCGAAGCATGATCGGTATGGCCCACAACTCGCCCAAAGTCAGCTCCGTCGTGGTCTGATAGGAGGCTACAAAACTGCCGAGATTGTGGGCGTCCACGCGGCCGTCGCTATGAGAAATGATCTCCAGTACGATATCATAGACCCGGGGCATGCCCCCGGAAATGCCTGTGGCCAGAGTTGGTAGCGCTTCGCTGTATCCTCTGGGCAGGTGTTTTCTGGCGAGGACTACCTGCTCTTCGATGAGGTAGAAATTGTCGAGCAGCCATTCTGCGCCGGGAGTGATGGCTTTTCCCGCTTTGATGTTTTCGACGAGTAAGTCCCGTACTTCCAGCAGCGTGTTTTCGTTGTCAGCCAGTCGTTTCAGCAGGTGATCTACGGGATGGGCCGTCTGCAGTTGGTGCGTTCCCGCAATTGCTTTGGCATGGATGTTCAGCTGGTCTGAGCTATAAAGTTCGGAGCGAAAGGGCTCCTCGTCGCCATACGCCGACGTAACCCCGGCCCCCTGGAAATAATCGCGTAAACGCGACAAGATGTCGAAAACAGTACTGGCCGTGACTTTCATAATTGAAATATTTGAGCGCTGCGATTCCTGTCGAAATGATGGTCCAGGCCGATGCGATACTGAGTAGGGGAAAAGGAAGAAGTTATAAAGTTACGTTTATTTGGTCATTAATTGGCGACGACCTATAAATATAAGACCAGGGTGTCGTTTGCTGCAAGCCGATGTACTTCGGGCTGGACCATAGGCTGGTCTTCGAATTTGGCTGTTTGACCGCCGGAATTGGCTGCTTCGGCGGCAAAATGTGACGGTCAACCTATTTGCTACTTGGACTTCGCAGAATGCCGGAAGTATCTTTGCACCGTATGTTGCAGGCAATCGCAAACTATTGGGCGAGTTATTATGACTGGCGTCGGATAGAAGCAAAAATAAACGCCTGTCCGGCTTTCCGCTCCCTTCGAAAATGAGTGTCAACATTACAAAACAATTTAAACACGCAAACAATGGAGACGGAAACAAAATCACTCAAGAAAGCTGAGACGGGCGAAATGATCCGCCCTTTTCAAATGACTTTCCCGCAGTCTGACCTCGATGAATTAAAGCGACGGATATTGTCGACAAGATGGCCCGATATGGAAACGGTTTCGGACGCTTCCCAGGGAGTACAACTTGCGACGATGCTGTCACTCGCGGAGTACTGGGCAACATTGTATGATTGGAGAAGGATCGAAACAAAATTGAACGCACTGCCGCAGTTCATCACTGAGATAGATGGCCTGGACATCCACTTTATTCACGTACGCTCAAAGCACAAAAATGCGCTGCCGCTGATCGTCACGCATGGGTGGCCGGGTTCGATCATCGAACAAATGAAGATCATCGATCCGCTGGTTAATCCTACTGCTTACGGCGGAAAGGAAGAGGATGCCTTTGACGTGGTAATACCTTCCATGCCAGGGTATGGTTTTTCCGGAAAGCCGACCAGAAGTGGCTGGGGGCCGGATAGAATAGCGCGTGCCTGGATACAGCTGATGAAACGACTGGGCTATAGTAAATTTGTGGCCCAGGGGGGTGATTGGGGCGCCGTAGTTACGGACCTGATGGCTGTCGAAGCGGCACCGGAGCTGATCGGCATTCACACCAATATGGCTGGCGTAATTCCTGCTGAAATTGACAAGGCAGCATTTTCGGGTGCGCCGGCGCCTTCGGGTCTTTCTGCTGAAGAAAAGGTCGCTTACGAGCGACTGCAGTTCGTGTACCAAAAGGGCATTGCCTACGGGTTTCAGATGGGTTTGCGGCCGCAGACACTATACGGGATCGCAGATTCTCCTATTGGTCTGGCGGCTTATTTCCTTGATCACGATGCGCGCAGCTATGATCTCATCACCCGCGTATTTAATGGGAAATCGGAAGGCCTGACGCGGGACGATATCCTGGACAATGTTACGATCACCTGGTTGACCAACACGGCCCTTTCGGGCGCACGTCTTTATTGGGAGAACTGGGGCAAATTTGGGTATTTCAATGTCAAGGGCGTCAAGATACCGGTAGCCGTAAGTGTATTCCCTGATGAATTGTACCCCGCTCCGCGGAGTTGGGCGGAGAAGGCGTATCCTAAATTGATCCATTACAACAAGCTCGGGAAAGGAGGGCATTTCGCGGCGTGGGAGCAACCCGAGAGCTTTGTAAAGGAAATCCGTGCAGGGTTTAAGTCACTTAGGTGACTCTGCAGGGGCAGAGCTTCTCATAAATAACTTAACCACCAGTATCTGGCCTGGTGGTTATTTTTATAACGCCCGAACCATTTGGAGAATGGATACAATATAAGAACTAGCCCTATCCATATTATGTAGACCGTTGCGAGGCTAAAGCCATATCCTATCAGTTCAGGTGTGGCATTCGCCCTGTTCCTCAATATCATATCCATCCAATCGTGACCAGAAACGGCCGCCGCTATAACCGCCAGCAGGTGTATCAGGTAAATATGCAGTATGTAGTAAAACATGGGGACTCTTCCAAAAACCTGTATTTTTTCTGTAAGTGAGTCCCGCACATTTTCCGTGAGGGCCAGAAAAATTAGCGCAGGCCCCAGTGTCACCAATATATAAAGAAGAGAAGGCGGATATTTAGAAACATTTAAAAAGGACAGCAGACTGAAGATCGAATTTTTTTGAAGCGACCAGTGAGCGGGATCGCCGTATAAATTGACAGTTCGCAAAAGAATGAAAAGTGCAATGGCCCCGCCGCCGAGGAAAAGGAGTGTTTTCTTCCTTCTTGCTGCGTCATAGCCGGAAGCATACAAGCTACCCAGATAGTAACCGATGGCTATTATGCCAATCCAGGGTAATACCGGGAAATGTATTCTTATCGTAAAATAGCCGTATGTAAAATACCCTGGTTCATGGAGCGCAGCCCAAAGAAGGGAAGGAACCCCATTGCCAGGGACATGTATTGTATCCAGCAGGTTATGACCGCCTATTAGCAAAATTCCCACCAAAAGAATCAGGCGTTTGTCCAGGTAAACGAGCCCTGCCAGGACGATCATGCTGATCCCGAAGACAAAGATGATCTGCAAATTAATAAAATGCCAGGATGGATTGAATGTCCAGGCGAAGGTTATGATGGTAACTTCTGCGATCAGCAGCCATAGTCCCCTCGTAAAAAGAAAAAAAGACAATTCCTTTCTGCTTCTGCGGCCGCCATATAAAAAAGCCGATATACCTGCGAGGAATACAAAAACGGGCGCGCAATAGTGCGTTATGAATCTTGTAAAAAAAAGGAGAACACTGGTTCGCGTCAGGTCGGTCGGGCTAAACAGGAAAGCGCTGCTGCTAAAATAATCCCGCACATGATCCAGCGCCATGATGATCATTACGACGCCTCTTAAAAGATCAATGGATTCGACGCGTTTCGTTTTACGGGTTTCCGATACAGGTTTTGCCCTGGTGGGCGCCGTGATAGTATTAGCTGACATAATTTCAAAGTAGGACATTGCAGCATGATAGCAGGAAGGAATTGCCTGGTGGCGGCTGTCTCTTGCTCTTCGGTGACATTCCAGGCACCAAAGGGAGAATAGAGTGGTATTATAGGGGGAGAAGTCGTATATTTCTATCGCATATAATGCTTTATATGAATAGAAAAGCTTTTTTGTCTGTTATAACCGGCTTGTTTCTGCTGCCCTGCTGCCATAGCGCGCAAAAAGCAGAGCCCATTTCCCGCCAGGATACTGCTACCCTTCAGGGAGTTATTGACAGCTTTGACAGGCAGTTGGAGGAGGAACATCAGAGGGACACGGTAGGTAGCTTGTCCGCGATCGTTTTCGTAGGAAATAAGATTGCCTGGTCCAAAGCTTTTGGGAAGGCGGACAATGAGAAGGGGATCGACGCCAGTGTCAGCACTGTTTACAGGATCGGCTCCATCTCAAAGACGTTCACCGCCTATCTTATGCTATTGTTGGTTCAGGATGGGACCATCGGACTGGATGAGCCCGTCGCCAGGTATCTCCCGGAGATAAAGAAGTTGAAAAGGAAAGAAGGCATTGATACCAGTGAAATTACATTTCGTGAGCTGGCCAGTCATACCGGAGGCCTGGCGAGGGAGCCGGGGCTGTGGAATGCGGCGGCTGGGCCTATTGGCGATTGGGAGAATAAGGTGTTGAGTTCCATTCCCACCACCGATGTGACATTTCCCCCGGGCACGAAATTTTCCTATAGCAATATCGGTTATGGCATTCTTGGACTGGCGCTGTCCCAGGCTGCTCATGAGCCCTTCATGCAGATGGTGGAAAACAGGATATTCAAGCCGCTTCACATGACCAGTAGTTTTTATATCATACCTGCGGGCTATGAGGATCGGGTTGCTGTAGGTTATCATCGGAATAGCCTTAGCGGGAAGCCCGACGGTGAGGTCTCTAAAGCAGAGTATGCCGGAAGAGGTTATAAGGTTCCTAATGGAGGTATCTATACCACTACTGGTGACCTGGCCCGTTTTGTCATGGCACAATACAGCGATTCCGGCCAGTTAGCAAAAAAATACAGGGAGATGATGCAAACCATCCAGACGCCCGGGGAGGGGAAGTACGGGTATGGATTTGGGTTGAACATCATTTATCCTAAAGATGGATCTAAAATAGCCGGTCACGATGGGGCTGTTGCGGGCTATACTGCCTTTATGATGTTCAGTCCCGGCTCGAAGGCAGGGGCTATTGTTGTGAGAAATTGTGATTATGGTGTGGAGCGAATCGAGGGCGAGGTGGCGAAGGTGGTGGAAGGGTTGGCGAAGGTGAATTGAGATGACAGGATCTATGGGCATTCAGTATGGCTAAATATCAATGAACATGATGCGAATAGGATTATTGATCATCGCCTTTTTTTTGTTTGGCCCTCTGGCTCATGGCCAGAAGGCAGTTAGTGCTGTCAGCAAATCAGCGATTCGGGTTCTGATCGTGGATGGTTTCAGTAATCATGACTGGAAACAGACCAGCCTGATGGTTAGGCGTATCCTGGAAGAGACGGGGCGCTTTGAGGTGACGGTCTCAACGGCTCCGAATTCTGCAGACTCTTTATCAGGGACGTCCTGGGACCCGCAATTCGGGGAATATGCTGTCGTCATTCAGAATTGCAACAATATTCAGGACACGTCGCTACGCTGGCCCCGAAGTGTGGAGCAACGGCTGGAGGCTTACGTACGGGGCGGCGGCGGTTTGTATGTCCTTCATTCCGCCAACAATGCTTTTGCCCGGTGGCAGCAGTATGATACGATCATCGGATTGGGATGGCGGTCCCGGAGCTACGGATATGCGCTGCAACTGGATTCGGCTGATCGCATCACGCGGATCCCGCCTGGGCAGGGCGAAGGTACTAACCATGGGGCGCGATTCGACGCTGTGATCCATATCGTAAACAGGCACCCGATCAACCAGGGATACCCCCAACGGTGGCGGACGGCCTCCATGGAATTGTACCGGTATGCCCGGGGACCAGCGGAGAATCTCACGGTATTGTCTGCGGCTACCGATAGTGTGACCGGAAGGATATTCCCGGTCGATTGGGTGGTCCAATATGGAAAGGGCAGGGTATATGCTTCCAGCATGGGGCATTTGTGGAAGGGCGATGTTTATCCGGTGAGCTATCGGTCTATCGACTTTCAGACGACCCTGATCCGGGCAACGGAATGGCTGGCGACAGGTAAAGTGACCTATCCTGTTCCGGCGAAGTTTCCGACAGCGGACGCTATAAGTCTGAGGGCGGAGGAGGATATGCCCGGAGGTCCGGATACGCGATCTCTGACCAGATAGCCTGGCGAATCGTCCATTTTTCCTAGAATTTTACCGAAAATCCACTGTTCAGGATATACTTACCGTAACCTGCTTCGACAAACAGGCTTGCCTGCCGGGATATCCTGAATCGTGCCCCGAGTGCGAACTGGCGGGCCAGATCGGGCGGGTCGGTGGCAGTGACGGCCTCCTTGTTGCCAGCAGGATCTTTATACTCCTGTTGCCAGCTATTGACGCCAATGGCAGTTTTGATATAGGGGGTGACAGCAACGCCAATAGGAATATATCTTACAATGTTGACCATAAAACTCCAGGCCTCCAGTCGACCGGTAAAGTCGGGAGAGGTGGAATAATAATCGTAATAAGGCGCGCTGACCTGGCCATGGGCCACCATCACCCCGATACTCATTTTTCTGCTGAACTGATAATTAATGGAACCTGTAATAACTCCCGATTGTGAACTATTGCCCCGGCTGAACCCGTAAAAATCGGGCAGATAGTTCCTGTCGAGATCGGGAAATCCATAACCGACTGAAACATTGACGTTAGGTACGAATGGGGGCTGGTTTCTGCGTGGTGGACGTCTGGTTCTGGTAACAGGAGGTCTGACCGGGGGAGCTACCACTATCACCTGTGCATCGGCGCCTCCCGTGATTAGCGATGCTGATATAATCGCGAGGAGAGTGATTATTTTTGTCATATGCATTATCCTTTGGAATTTAATTTGCCGGTGAAGAGATCTATGAAACCTTTGAACACGAGTTTGAGCGGGTTGTGACCAATAAAGCCAGTGGTAATGCCGTATTTGGTTTTTTCGGTTTCCGGTTGATAGGTTCTGAACAGCCTGTCCCAGATCATCAGTACGCCGCCAAAGTTTTTGTCGATATAGATGGGGTTTCTCCCATGGTGTACGCGATGCGCGGAGGGGCTGTTAATAATGCCCTCCAGTCTGCCCCATTTCCCAATGGATTCCGTGTGCATAAAAAACTGATACAACAGATTGAGCCCATAACTAAGGGCAATATAGATAGGGGGAAAACCAGTGAAGGCCAATGGCAGAAAGAAGAAAGGACTGATCGTTGCAGTGAGCCAGTTGAGACGATAGGAAGTGGTCAGGTTTATATAGGGGCTTGAATGGTGGACCAGATGAAAAGCCCAGAGGAGTTGCCACTTATGGGAAAGCCGGTGAAACCAGTAATAAGTGAGATCAGCAAGGATGAAGCAGGCTGCAAATGTCCATATCGTAACGGGCAGGTGTGCCGGTGCATAATGGAAGGCTCCTTGTAATATAAATAATTGGTAACCGGCAAACAGGTATTTGGATAGTTGAAAGCCTGCCAGGATCACGAGATTGGCAAGAGTGTCTTTCAGGCCATAGGCCTTCTTATCCTGCCGCCAGCTCCAGACGATCTCTGCTGAGATCAGCACGATCAGGAAAATGCCGATAGCGACTGTATTTGTTCCATTTCTCATGACAACTTTTTGTAAATTATTCTCCTGTAAAAATGGAGAGTCGCGGGACGTCGTGCGGGGCAAAACCTGATCAAACGGGCAAATAGGGAATTGAAGCGGACATGGGGTTTTCGGCGAGTTCGAATACTGCCGGTGGCATCCGGCTGAAGGCGCTTGATTTTGCGAAGTATGGGCTGCTCTACAAGAATGGCGGCGTATGGCGGGGCCAACAGATCCTCCCCGCGGAATGGGTGCGGAAGACCTTTACCAAATATCACCCCGTACCTTACGGGCCCGATCAATACTACGGGTATTTCTTCTGGAACAAGCTCTACCGCGTCGGCGGGAAAGACTACGAGACCTGGTATTGTACGGGCAACGGGGGCAACAAGATCTTCGTCTTCACCGACCAGCCGCTGGTCATTGTAGTGACCGCGACTGCTTACGGAATGCCTTATGCGCACCCACAGGTGGATAAGATGATGACGGATTATATCCTACCGGCGGTACTGGAGAAATAGGCAATAGTTACTTTGTACGGTGTAAGACAATAAAAAAGCCCCGGGGAAACCGGAGCTTTAATTCAATTTGAACGAATATCAATATCTGTTCTTATTGTAGCTGCTGGAGTTGTTAAAATTGCGGTCGTTATCATTGCGAGCCGGTCGAGCCTCTTTGGGCCTTGCTTCATTGACTTTGATGGTCCTGTTCTCGACGGTTGCACCATCCAGTTCAGCGATCGCCTTCTTTGAAGCTGCTTCATCAGGCATTTCAATAAAACCGAATCCACGGGATTGGTTCGTTATTTTATCCATTATAACCTTCGCGGAGGTTACTTCGCCATAAGGAGCAAAAAACTCTCTTAAGTCTTCATCCTGTACGTTGAAGCTCAAATTAGAAACATAAATGTTCATACTTAACAATTAAAAAGTAAAAGATGTGAGAAAAGCAAACAATGTAGAGGAAAAGAAATCCAGTTCGTGAGGCGGGATAAATTAACAAATACAAATGCAGAACTCAAATTAACACAGTGAAGATACGTCTTCTACCCTGATTTGCCAAATAAATTATCCCGTTGCAAAGAACGGGATAATTTAAGATGAATCGATGATACGTTCAATTCAGTAGGTTGTCGAGTGGTATGGCGTCCAAATAAGGGCTCAAAACTTCGATGTTGTCAAACATCCTGTACTCTTCGATCGCCTTATTCGAGGGGTTGCAATACGCTTCCACATAATAACTACCGAGTTGGAACAAAAATACCATGGATTCGAAGCTACTTCTCTTGGCGAGAAGAACACCCCTGTGAAGGACAGTCGATTTTTTTTCTTGCTCATTCAATAAAATAAACTCAGAAAGTCTCATAGTTAACATTTTAAAAAGTGAACGTTTTAAATATTTACTAAAAACCTTATGCTGAAAAAGTAATCGTAGCCGCGAAAGAAGTGGTGATGGGTGTAATGTAGCCTTATTAAATGAATACCGTTGTTTTATTTTGAAATGCGTGCCTTTAGATGAATGGCCTGACATTTCAAATAAAAGTAATATTTGCCAGTGCCGGTATTAATCGGTATCTTTCATTTGTTATTGACTCCTTATAGTCTGATCTGCCAGTTAGCCCTATCGTCAGTTCGCACATATAAGCTCCCTCATTAAATTTTGTATTATGCAAATCTATATCGGTAATTTAAGCGAGATGACGACGGCGCATCAACTTGCCCATTTGTTCCTGCCTTTCGGCGCCGTGCGACTTTCACATATTGGGCGCGACGAGAAGACCGGGCGTTCTCTTCGGTGGGGATTTATTGAAATGGACACGCTGAATGCAAAGAGCGCGATCAAAAGGTTGAATCGTATTCTTTTCATGAACAATTACGTGGAAGTAGGGGCAGTATAATGCGTACGCCGGTAAATTGTTAAGATTACCTTCAAATTATAGGTTCATGAATATCAGGATTTTTAATATCAGCTTGAATACGACCGACACGGAATTACGAAAACTGTTCTTTCAATACGGGATTGTCGACCATGCCATGGTAAATAGAAATTCCCTGAATGGCCGTTCGCTAAAGAGTGGAGAGGTCTGTATGCCAGTAGTGACGCAGGCCAGGCAAGCGATAATTTCGCTTGATAAGACAAACTTTAACGGAAAGATCATTTCTGTGAGCGAACTTCCGACGAAACTATACTAAGGCCCGCGCTAAATCGAGCCAGTTGTGTTCATGCTGTTTATGCCGTTTCTGTTAGCTTTTCCGCCATAAACGGCTGACGCCAGGGAGAACGGCCGAAATGCCGTTGGTCATGTTCAAAAAGACATTCTTGCCAAGTGCCTGGTGAAAATCACCTCGACTGATATCGTCTTTCTAATAACTTCAGTGCTTTTTTCAGAATTAGCAGTGGGACAGGATCGCTTGTGGGCGGACTCGATGAAAAAGATCGTGGCCGTATCAAGGAACGATACAAGCAAGGTCAAATCGCTCATTCTCCTGAGCAATGCCTATACTTTTTCTGAGCCGGACTCGGCTGTTGTTTATGCCTGGAAGGCATTGTCACTGGCAGAGAATATAGATTTCGAAGCTGGTAAATTCTGGGCCATCGTTGCCATGAATAAAGCGTTGTACTTTTTGGGAAATTATGCACTGGAGCTGGAGTATGCTTTCAAAGCGTTGCCGATAAGCAAGCATCTGAATACGCCCTCCTCCACCGGGTGGGCAAATGGCATGCTGGGGGATTGCTACTTTAACCTGGGGGAATTTCGTACTGCTTTAGGCTATTATCGCACCATTCTGAAGGCTGCGGAACTCCAATCTCTTAAAGATGATCTGCCATCCATGTATAGTGGATTCGTCCCCGTATTCATTGCTCTCAGGCAAAATGATTCGGCACTGCTTTACGCGAAAAGAGGATATGAATTGTCGACCCGGAATCCGCTGCTGAATGGAACGAGCGAGGAAAGCAAGTATAATAAGAGCTTACAGTTTAAATTTTTAGGCGATGCCTATGGCGCGAGCGGGTATTTTGATTCTGCCCTGACCTACTACCGGATGAGCCTTCCTTTTTCGGAAGAAATGCATATGGAAATGACCACGGTCGATGCCTATAATGGGCTTGCAAAAATGTACCAGGAACTGTGGAAGGCCGATTCGGCTGTGTGGTATGCCCAAAAGGTGCTGACTGGAAAAATGGTCAAAACTTACCCTGTTGCCGTTCTTAAAGCAGCGAATACGCTGACGGATATTTATGCATTTCAAAATAACCCGGACAGCACCCTTAAATACCTGCGCATCGCGTACGCGATAAAAGACAGTTTGTTCAACCGGGAAAAAACGATCGCCGCGCAGAATATCTTATTTCAGCAGCAGGAAGACCAAAAGGAAATGGAGGCTGCCAGGGCTGCTTTACGAACCCGATTTCTCCAATACTTCTTTTTATCGGTCCTGTTAATATTGATGGTGGTAGCGCTCATTGTTTTGAAGCATAAAAGGAAGATCCAGCTGCAAAAAATGCGTAATAGTATAGCCGACGACTTGCATGATGACATTGGATCGGCTTTAAGCAGCATCGGCATTATGAACGAACTTGCCAGGAAAAGGTTGCCGGATGCAAAGCATCTCCTTGGCATAATCGGCGAAAATACTGCGGCCGTACAGGAAAATCTAAGCGATATTGTGTGGGCGATAAGTTCGGAGAAGGACAGGTTCGAAACTGTATTTCAGCGCATGTGCCGATTTGCCGCCGAAATATTGGAAGCCAAAAACATCGAGCTGGATATCGGCGCCGACGCCAGGCTTTATTCGATATCATTGACAATGGAGCAACGTAAGAATATTTACCTGTTCTTCAAGGAATCGGTGAACAATGCAGCCAAACATTCTGAAGCGAAAAGAATAGTTGTGCGCCTCTCACGAAGAGACGGAAAAGTTGAGATGGTTATCAGTGACAACGGGAGAGGCTTCCAGGTCGAGGGAAAAAGCAATGGCAATGGCATGAGCACGCTAAAGAAACGAGCTGCCGACCTGCACGCTGACTTTAAACTCACCTCGGTATTAGATGTGGGAACAACGATAGAACTTAGATTTAAATATGGAAATTAGGGTAGCGATATTCGAGGACAACAGGATGTTACTTGAAAGTTTGCAGCGGCTGATCGATGATGCGGATGACATGATCTGCGCGGGGGCCTTCTCCGATGCAAATCGACTTGGCCGTGACATGCAATCGTCCGATCCCAATGTGGTGCTGATGGATATTGATATGCCCGGCATTTCCGGGATAGAAGCGACTCAGTCGATCAGGGAGAGATTCCCGCAAGTAAAGATCCTGATCCAGACCGTTTTTGAAGACAACGACAAAATATTTGCCGCGATTTGCGCAGGTGCATCGGGGTACATCCTGAAAAAGACAGCTCCCTCAGGAATGATCGATGCTATCAGGGAAGCTTTTCTTGGCGAAGCGCCGATGTCTGCCTCCGTTGCCGTAAAGGTCTTGCAGATGTTCAGGCTGCACGCGGGTGGTGGTGAAAAAACCGAATTTATCGATCTGTCGGACCGCGAGCGGGAGATACTGGGTTTATTGGTGAAAGGCTGCTCATTAAAACTCGTAGCCGCGACATGCTTTATTTCCATAGATACCGTTAAGACCCATGTAAAGCATATTTATGAGAAGCTTCATGTCCATTCCAAAAGCGAAGCCGTAGCGAAGGCGATCTATAAGAAATTAATCTAAAATCACCCGTTTGGGTGATTGCCGCGGGATGGCAATAGGGGTAGCTTTACCGGCATGAAAAAGATATACCTTTTACTTTTAACGACATCCTTTTATGTGGCCTCCTTCGCCCAGGCTGCCGAAGATACGACCGATGGGCGCTTTCACGATGATCTCCTTAATCACCTGGCGGGCAACTGGAATATAACCTCGACGGCCCACGGGAGCTCTTTTACCGGCGTTATCGAGGCCTCGTGGAAGCTGAACCACCAGTTTTTCCATTTGCATTCAAAGAGCAATGAGGTCATACCCTGGTGGAAAGTACCAATGGAATATGAGGTGTTTATAGGATATAATCACAGGACCAGGCGATATGTCGTCCACGGGGTGAGCATAGAAGGGGACGCCGACCTGTCTGAAGGGTTTGGCTATGGGTATCGTGACGGAAATGAATTTAAAACGGTCTCCAGGGTGGGCGGGGATTCCATCGTCACGCAACGGTTCATTTGGCAACCCTCGTCCGGCACCTGGAATATCAGGTCGAACCTGGAGACGGGAGGTAAGATCGGGGACACTTTCCTTGAAATGTGGCTTGTCCCGGTGAAAAGTTCCTGACTATAGAGGTTCGACAATACTCCGAAATAAGAATGCCCCCAACCGGGGGCATCAGTTTGTTTGCAGAGTGGGAGGGACAAGAACTCAGCTTTCAGCGCTTTGGATCCCTCCCCGTTGAACGCGGTAAATGTATTCCACCGTGTCTACCCGGAGACCATTCCACCGGTAGCGCAAAATGTGCATTAAAAACCCCACTCAGCCCCTTGGTACTGCAAAAACATTTATGCCGGGGACTGGCATAGTTATTGAATTTCGTAGAGATAAGCTGCGTGCTAAACAGTCAAGTTAATTCACTCACGTTTAAAATTGTTTTATGAAAACGAATAAAATAACAGTCGTTGCTGTAAGCTTAGCAATGGCATTTGCGCTATTTGCTTTTACTGCTTTCAAGAATGGTTCCATCAAAGGAAAAGTGAGTCCGTCAGCTGCCGCAACTTCAGCTTACGTTGTTTCGGGATTGGACACAATGAGAACAAATATTCAAAACGGTACTTTTGAAATTGGTCAGGTAAAACCGGGCACTTACAAACTTGTGATAGAAGCCGTAGCTCCTTATAAAAATTTTGAAAAGGAAGGAGTAGTTGTCAACGAAAAGAAGGCTACTGATGTAGGAGAAATTACCTTGCAGCAATAACCTGTTTTCTGATTGAGTTGGCTCGTTTGTGGTTGGTCGGGACACCGAATTTCCCACCCCGGTTTTTGGTGACGGACTTATATAAAGATATTCAAAACTGTTTAAATCTAATGAGGGACTATTTTTAAATATCCTTCTTTGTGGCTCAGAAACGCATTGCAACTTATCAGGTACTTTTCCATAACGTCGAGGCTTTCATCGTGAATGTGGCTACTGAACTCCCATGCACGAAGCATCATCCTTATATAAGCATCCGGGTCTCGCAGTTTCGTAAGCTTTTTTAGTGCACCCATATAATCCTCCCGATAAACGGTGGGTATAATGATTTTCGACAAACCTTTGGAACTTAGCTCCGCGTTCATCATTACCCTCGCAATTCTTCCATTCCCATCCAGGAATGGATGGACTTCGCTAATCATGAACATCATATAGACCGCTTTGGCAAAGGGGTGTTGCAGCAGACTATACCAGTCGAAACCTCTTTTCAGAGTTCCGGATACCAACTCCAGGTCGACAAATTCGGTGCTACCGGCCCGGTTATTTTTGTCCTTGAATTCGCCCGGATTTTTCGATTTTCTTGCACTGAGCAGTATAGCATGTCTTTCCCTTAATAGCACCAGGAGTTGATCCGGCGAATCAGGCAAAATGGACATTTCATTGGGATTGGAGACGATTTGGAAAGTTCCCAGTATATCGTGTGAATCTTCGTCCCGGGCGGGCAGGGGCGTGGCAGTCGTAATGATCTGTTTGGCTTCGTCAACGGTGAATTCAGTTCCTTCAATGTAATTAGAGAAATAGCTTTCGAAGAAGGCAAAGTTCCGATATGATTGGACGCTCTTGTTTTTATTTGGATAGTCCGGATATTCTAGCCTGTTCAGTTCCTCATAAACCGATTCAAAAAGCTGGATTCTGTCCGGGTCTACTGGTTCACCGAGTACCCTTGCTCTGGCAATTGGACTGACGAGATTCTTTGATAGTCCGGTTCCAAGCAGATCGGTTATTAGTTGGTTTAGTGATACAAATTCTTTATCCATGCTCAGTATAGGGGCAATGGCTCTCGCCCGATCGCGGAGTTGATTGACCGTCTTCTCGCCCTTAACCCGGAGAAAACCCTCTATTTTCTCTTCCAATTGTTCCCGGCTTAATGTTTTCACATGCTCTCCAGATCCCTTTGTCTGTTGAAGGTTCTCCAGCCACGCTCGAGCGAGGCTTGATACTTTGAGATTGCCAAAGAAGAATTGATCATCCTCCAGGGGAGCGGGGCCTTTGGAAAAGTGCAGGGTTAGCCCAGGTAGTTCAACTGTATTTTTGTAGCTCCGAGTGAGGTAAAGGTGTCCTCCATCAGTAGGTGTACGCTCCAAAGCACTTCGATGACTTAGGAAG
>DATJJA010000173.1:0-4762 GCA_035492595.1 Puia sp. | reverse complement strand
GCCGCCGACGGTGCCATCGCCGTGGACGGACTTGGTGTCGTTGTCGTAGATCAGTGTAACGGAGAGGTTCATACTGATCAGCCTGGTGACCTTGACGGCAAGGATATTGGTCATGTAGACGGTGATGTTCTGGGGACGGCGAAGGTAGTCGGAGAAGAGGTCGAGTCTGCCGGTGTATGCGGCGGTTTTGCTCAGGTTGGTCTTGTAGTTGATCGAGGCGTATGAGCCAAGCTCGAAGCGGGAATGTTTGCCTGAGTCGACTCCGAAGGCGCCGATGGAAGCCAGCGAGTCGTTGTTGACGACGATCATGCGGGCGGTCAGCGGGGACAGGAAGAGGGAGAAATTGTCGTTGGGTTTATAGTCCATACCGAGGGAAAGCAGGAAATAACCCGGCGATAGGAAATTGGAGGTGAGCACTTTGGTATTCTGGTCTACATAGTTGTATCCTGCCGAGAACTGGCTCCTGAAATTGAACAGTGTGCTGAGGTACCATTTCTTACCCACGTCGTATCCGTATTTGGACACCACGTCCATCCGGTCATCGGACTTGCGGGTGCCGAGGCTGGTGGTATTGGTTATGCCGTAGGCGAGTATGAGTGTATTGTCCCATGAGCGGCGGCCGTCCTTATAGAAGGCATAGAGGTTGAGCAGCGTGGAAAGGGAGAGGGCTGATTTGTCGCCGCCGGCGGACCAGTTGCTGAGGGCGGCCTGGTTGAAATTGAGGTTATAGAGTCCCCCCGTCTTCCAGGTCATCTTCGTCGTGTCGTTGGGGTCTTTTACGATAACGGCGCCATTGGCCTCGTCTCTCAGCTGCTGTATCCTGTTTTGCGCATGCGCGAGGGTGATAGACCCCGTCGTGAATGTCAGAAGGATAAGCGTCTTCTTAAAATACGTCATAACTCGTCAGTTTGATTTACAATAAAAGGAAAGGGTATAACAAAAAAGTTGCCAGGGCCGGTCCTGGCAACTGAAATAATTATTTATTTACGCTGGCCTCTTCTTCAGCTCGTCGCGGATCTCAGCCAGCAGCTTTTCGGTAGCGGTGGGTTCGGTTGCAGCGGGAACCTTTTTCTTTTCGAGGCTCTTGAAGAATTTTACGATGAGGAAGAGGATAAAGGCGATGATCAGGAATTTGATGACAGCGGACAGAAAGCTGCCATATTTGACAGCGCCCCACGTGAGTTTGTCGATGTCCTGCAGGTTTGCGGCTTTTAGTGCGGGAGCCAGCAGGAGTGGAGTGATGATGTGTTCAACCAGAGAAGACACGATGGCACCAAAGGCAGCACCGATGACCACGGCTACGGCAAGGTCGAGAACATTGCCACGCATTACGAAGTCTTTGAACTCTTTTAGCATTCCCATGATAGTTGATTTTAGTTATTGAATAAGCGTGTTTTAAGACATACTGAATATACTACTTCTTCTTCAGGCCCGGATATTGCATATTCAGGCCTTTCAGCGTGTCCCTTACCTTAGTGGCAACCAGGTATTCTTTATACCAGTTCTGGTCCGCGGGGACTATCGTCCAGGGGACGTCGTTGCAGTTCTGGAAGCAGTCCTCGTACATCTTCATGTAGTCGTCCCAAAGTTTGGCTTCCTTGTAGTCGTCTTCGTTGTACTTCCACTGTTTTGCAGGGTTTTTGATCCGCTCGTCCAGACGCTGCCGCTGTTCGTCCGGCGAGATATGGAGATAGAATTTGAGGATATGGGTGTTGTTGTGCTCCTCGAGCAGGTTTTCCCAGCGGTTGATAGCCTTCATCCTCCCGTAAGCCGTTTCGTCGTCGATCCACTTGTGTACGCGGGTGATCAGGACGTCTTCGTACTGGCTGCGGTTAAAGAGCCGGATATATCCTTTTGCCGGGGCATTGGCGTGTATCCGCCACAGAAAATCGTGTCCCAGCTCTTCTGCCGAAGGGGCCTTAAAAGATTTTACCAGTACGCCCTGGGGATTCAGTTTGCCAAAGACGTTGCGGATAAGACCGTCTTTGCCGCTGGCGTCCATGCCCTGGATGACGATCAGAAGGGAATGCTTCGACTCTGCATATAATAGATTTTGCAGTTCGTCGAGTTCGGCCAGTATATCTACCAGCCTGTTCTTCGTCTCCTGTTTGTCCCAGTCTTTCGGGGCGCGCGTGTCGATGTCTCCGAGTTTAATTTTTCCCATACCTCTTTGTTTTATGCAAGCTTGCGACAGGTTGCAGGATATAAAAGGTATCCATAATGGCAGGAACCCTGACGGCGTGCCGGGCAGGGGCACACGGGAGGCCTGGTGTGTGAACTCCCGCCGGTAATGATCTTCGTAAATTGGTCAGCAGAGATTTGTCAACAGGGTAACGGAGCGGTTTAGACGGACATGATCTCTTTTTCCTTGGAGGCCAGGTGCTTTTCCACCAGCGCGATATTCTTGTCGGTGATGTCCTGGATTTCTTTTTCCGCGTCTTTGGCTTCGTCTTCGCTGAGACCTTCCTTTTGTAATTTTTTTATCTGTTCGATGGCGTCGCGGCGGATACTGCGGATGGCTACTTTGGATTGTTCGCCTTCACCGCCGGCCCTCTTGACGAATTCCTTTCTTCTTTCTTCCGTCAGCGGCGGCATAAAAAGCCGGATGATATTGCCGTCGTTCTGGGGAGTCACGCCCAGGTTGGCATTGATGATTGCCCTTTCGATGGGCTGGAGCATATTCTTTTCCCAGGGTTGAATCGTAAGCGTCCTCGCGTCCATCGCGGATACATTACCGATCTGGTTCAGCGCAGTAGGGGTACCGTAATAGTCAACGGTAAGCCCGTCGAGCATCTGGGGACTAGCCTTTCCTGCCCGTATCTTAATTAATTCAGATTCAAGATGATTGATTGCCTTTTTCATGCCGTCCCTGGCTTCTTCCAGGATAAATTCCAGATCGTCTGACATAGCTAATTGGTTGAGACATTGCAAACCTACGTCAAATGGGAAAATTTGACAAAAGTGAATTGGACCAAAAATTCCGCCGGTCTTTGCCGCCGGTCTCTAATTATTCTGTTCCAGTATCGAATCTTTTGTCAGGGGAACCAGGTGAGAAGCCTTGGTGAGCTGGGCGTTCTCTTCCTTCGCGGTCTTGGCGACGAACAGACGCGGTGCAGGCATAAGGTAGTAGATGCCCGCGATCATGGCAAAGAAAACAGCGAAGATGCCAAATAACAGTATCGTACAGTTGACCGAACGGGCCATGAAGACGAGGCCGATCATTACGGCGTTGACCGCGACCAGGGTCAGCGTTATCATGCGATGGGAGAATCCGCGGTCGAGCAGCAGATGGTGAATATGGTTTCTGTCGGGGCTGAAGGGCGAACGCCGGTGAAGGATCCGGATCCCAAATACCCTGAGCGTATCCAGCAACGGTATCATCAGGATCGTGAATCCAACCGCCGGAGTGGCGGGAATGGGAAACCGAACGTCGCTGGAACCCGCGATATTGATAAACTTCAATACGAGAATGGCGTTGATCGTCCCTACCAGCAGGGAACCCGTGTCTCCCATAAAGATCTTGGCGGGCTGGAAGTTGAAGATCAGGAAGGCGAGCAGGCTACCCGACAGCGCAAAAGCTATCACCGCATAGGGCAGCATCCCGACATAAAGAAAATAAGCCCCGAAGATAGTCGTGGACAGAAGGCCGAGACTGCCGGCCAGACCATCGATGCCATCGATCAGGTTGAAAGAATTGATGACGACGATAACCGCGAAATAGGTCAGCAGCAGGCTGAACATCTCGGGCACCTGATAGATGCCCAGAAATCCGTGCATGCTGCGTATCTGAATATTGCCGTAGTAGATGATGATGAAGGCGGCGAGCACCTGGCCGATGAACTTTTTCACGGGTGAGATGATGAGGATATCATCCTTCAGACCGAGGAAGAAAATGACAAAGGAAGCCGCCATAAAATACTGAAGTTCAGGGTATTGGCTGAAATGGACGGTGAGGAGACAGCCAAAGATGAAGCCTGCAAAAATACCCAGCCCCCCCAGTGGAGTGATAGGCGCGTTGTGCACTTTACGGGCGTCGGGCATATCGAAAAGCTTTTTCATTTCAGCCACATTGATAACGGCGGGAATGGCAAGGAACGTAATGGTAAATGAAATAGCTATCGAAAGTAAAACATCAAACATCAGTCTGATTTTGATTCATGAACAAAAATAACGATTCTTTCTGGATGCTACTAATACGAGTAATTCACTATTGATGTTCCCGGGTCATGGCAGGTAAGCTGGAATAAGGAGGAAAGCAGGAGATTTGCGGCGGAAAGATAGAAAAATCCCCTGAATACGACAAAAAATTGAATCCTGGGTTTTGACAAAAACCTTTAGATTTGCCTACCAGTTAACAAAAAGATTCAACAAATCCAACAATATGGCTGACTTAAAAGCAGTATCTTCCCAGATCAGAAGAGATATCGTAAGAATGGTCCATGGCTCCCAAAGCGGTCACCCCGGTGGTTCTCTTGGTTGTGCTGATTTCTTCGCCGCTCTCTACTTCAAAGTTCTTAAACACGACCCCAATTTTCATATGGATGGGAAGAATGAAGACCTCTTCTTTTTGTCTAACGGTCATATTTCCCCTGTTTTTTATTCAGCCCTGGCACGGTCCGGGTATTTTGACATCAAAGAGCTAGCTACATTCCGGAAGATCAATTCCCGTCTTCAGGGCCATCCCACCACTCATGAGCATCTTCCCGGCGTAAGAGTTGCGAGCGGATCTCTTGGTCAAGGCATGAGCGTTGCCATCGGAGCC
>DATJJA010000172.1:0-10945 GCA_035492595.1 Puia sp. | reverse complement strand
GGGGCTTTTATCGCCATGCTGGAAAGTATTGGCGGCAGCGCTTACCTGGTATCGGGATATGAGCGGATCGCTACTATTTTACGGGAGCAGTATCCGCGTGTTGGCCGGATCATCTCGGGTTGTCCTGAGCTGACGGTGATTGCGGAGACGGGGGGGCGGTATGCTGATCCGCATGTGCTGGAGGATGTGGGGCTTGCTGTATTGACCGCGCATTTTGGGGTGGCGGAGAATGGGGCATGCTGGATCACGGAGGACAGGATGATCGAAAGGGCTTTGCCTTTTATAGCGCAGCATCTGGCGCTGGTTATCCGGTGCCAGGATATTGTGGCGGATATGCATAGGGCTTATGAGTGGATAGAAAAATTTGAGGGGGCTGGGGCGGCGAAAGGAGAGGTGGCGGGTGTTGCGGGAGAGAAGGGAGGAGTGGCCGGGGCTGCGGCAGGGATGGGTGTGGGCTCATATGGTTTTGCGACTTTTATTGCCGGGCCTTCGAAGACGGCTGATATTGAGCAATCGCTTGTGTTGGGGGCGCATGGGCCGAAGAGTCTGATTGTGTTTCTTATTGATGAAGGGCTTTCCGATGCGGGGTTTTATTGAGATGAAAGCCGATCTGAAATGTATTTCAACTACTTTACCTGATACAATTGCGAAGAGGATTATCAGCGGTTCTGAACAGGCCGCGAGGATCGTATTGGATGTAAAATCGACTATTTCTCCGGATGCTTTAATAGATGGATTGCGAAGCGGCACAGGTAAGAATGATCGTATAAAAGAGATAATACTATTCTATAAGAATAAGTTCTATCGTTTGCACAAGAAATTAATCTGGAGTAAGCGGAAAAAGAGACCATCATGCGATGGCCTCTTTCCCAATTTTTAGCTTTACCTGGAGACTTAGTACCCAGGGTTTTGTTTGAGGTTCTGATTCGTCGACAACTCCGTATTCGGAACGGGAAACAGCTGCCGGGTTGCATCGGCTGCGCCGGGGGCCTTGAAGCCCCAGCCATTCTCGAACTGACCGAAGCGGATCAGGTCATTCCGCCGCCAGCATTCCCAGGCGAATTCGCGGGCGCGTTCGGGCAGAAGGCTGTCCACGGCAAGCGGATCGGCGGTCAATTGCGCGCCGACGCGTTTGCGGATCATATTGACCAGCACTGCGGGAGTCTGCAGGGTGCCCTTCACCGTTGTAGCGGGGGCCCCCCGGAGTATTGCTTCGGCTTTCATCAGCAGCACATCGGCCAACCGGAACACCGGGAAGTCATTGTTCTGATCCTGGGTTTGGGGATTCTCATTTGGATCGGGGTAGAATTTCTTCGATCGGATACCCTCGCATTGCGCCAGTATATCGTCTCCCAGGTCCATTTTTATCGGATCACCCTGTAGCACCAGCGAATCGCGGTATGTCACCTGCCAGAAGATGAGACTGGAAGGGGAGGTCCCGGTAGAATATAGCACATTCGGATTTGTATTTCCGTGGTAATTGGCGTCCAGCACTATATTGGTAGTGGGATAGATAGCTGCCGGATACAAAGCGTTGAGCGTAGGCAGGATAGAGGCGGGATACAGGGCGGTATTGATCGGCTGGTTGGGAAAATAGAATTGAGGGCCCCGCAGCCAGAACGTGTCGCGCGTATCCCCGGGAAGGATAAAGTTCTGGTGATAAAATCCGGAGTCGGTGCTCATGGCGACGCTGCCGGCATTCGGCAGATTGTACGCCGGATAAATATAGGAAGCAAACCCATACCGGGTCATCTGGTTCCCCTTGATCAGATTCGCATCATAGGGTATGGCAAAAATGGTTTCTTTTACCTGTGGTCCATTGGTCGGCGCAAAGACGGAACCATAGTTGGCATCCAGTGAATAAAGGCCGCTGTTCTGAATGCTGTCGGCCATGGCCACGGCATCGGTATAACGGGGCGTACCGGTATACACCTGGGAGTTGAGATACATCTTTTCCAGCAAGGCGAATGCCATCCATTTCGTGGCATGTCCATATGTAGGCTGTCCAGTAGCGGTGGGCAGAGCAGAGATAACGGACTTGATGTCATTCTCGATAAACTGGAACACCTGCGCCCGGGGTACTGTAGGCGGCGCAACAGGGCCGGGTACGGTATCGCTGACGATCGGGATATTTCCATACAGGTCCATCAGGAAGAAGTAGTAAAGATCGCGTACTGCTTTGGCTTCGGCGATGGAGGATGTCTTCATGGGCGAATTAGCCGCCTTATTAAACTGCTGGATGATGTTGTTGCAGGTGTTGATAGCCTGGAATCCCCATTGCCAGACACTGGTAACGGTAGGATGATCGGCGTTCCAGGTATGCAAATGAAGAAGCCGGTACTGACCGCCATCATCATAGTTGCCGTTGCGGGCGGGAATGATTGCCTCGTCTGTCGACAGTTCCTGTAAGCGGAAGTATTCGACGGCGTACCGGGTGCCGGATGTATTGTTAGCCAACTGGGAATAGATAGCGTTGAGATAGGAAGTGTAGTCGTTCTGTGTTACAGGGATAACAGGTACATACTGCGACTCTACCTTCGTATTTAGTTTGGTGCAGGCTGAGAACGCTGCCGTCAGTATTATAAAGGCTATAAATAGGTTCTTTTTCATTTTGTTTTTGTTAGTGCTTTTAGAAAGTAGCATTCACCCCGAACTGGAAGGAACGTGTTTTCGGATAATAATTGTTAGCGTCTATGCCTGGTGTGAGACCGCCGATGTTGATCTCGGGGTCGATCCCGCGGTACCCGGTGACTACAAATACATTATTAGCGGAAACATAAGCCCGCAGACGATTCACAGCATGTGTATGCAGCTTGAATGTATAACCCAGGGTGGCATTGTCGAGCCGCAGGTAAGCGCCATTTTCCAGGAAACGGTCCGAAATGTAAGTGGAATGGATGTCGTTGAATGATTCATGTAATGAAAAAGTGGGCAGATTCTGCGTCTTGGCGTCGATGGGATCGTTGAGGGTAGCGAGAGTAGCGTTGAGGATCTTGTTGCCGGTGACGGCGCGGAAGAAGAAATTCAGGTCAAAGCCTTTATAGGTGAAACTATTGCTCCATCCCATCAACAGTTTCGGCTGGGCACTCCCGGCGATGTAATAGTCGGCGGTTGTCGGATTGGTAGTAGTGTCTCCCTTTGCCGTACGCATAACGGTTACGCCCTTCGCATTCTTTCCCATATAATGCCAGATGTCAAAAGAGCCGATAGGATGACCAGGCTCGATGATCTGGGACCAGTTGCCGGATTGTCCTTTTCCGCCCACGAAGGCCGTGTAGACATATTGGTTGTTGAACTGGCTATTGGTGATGGACACTACGTTGTTGGCATTATGCGCGATGTTGAATGATGTCTTCCAGGTGAAATCCCTTGTCCTGACGGGGACTGCATTCAATTGTAACTCCACGCCTTTATTGGTGATCTTGCCGATATTGGTCGTGAGATTCGTCACGGGAAATTGTGTTGCAGACACAGGATAAGACCAGATCAGGTTAGAGGTGGTCTTGTTGTAATAATCAAGAGAACCGGTAAACATTCCTTTCAAGATGGAGAAGTCGGCGCCCACATTGGTTGTCGCAGTGCTTTCCCATTTGAGATCAGGGTTTGGATTCTGAGTCGGGCCGATACCGTCCAAGGTAGATCCATTGGTAACGGCGCGACCGGTAATCCCATATTGAACCTGGGCGATCAGCGGATCGAAACCCAGCGAGTTACCGGTTACTCCATAACCGACACGTAATTTGAGGTCGTCGAAGAACCGGACATTCTCCATAAAGCTTTCTTTACTGATCCGCCAGCCACCGGATACAGCGGGGAAATAACCCCAGCGGTTATTGACACCAAAGGCAGAAGAACCATCGTCGCGGATCGATGCCTGGAATAGGTATTTGTCCGCATATTGGTAATTGACACGTGCGTAGTAGGAGATCAGCCGCAATGTCCCGATATGGCTGTTGATGAAGCTGACCGTGTTGGCGGGAGGGCTGCTTACTGCGAGGTTGTTGGCACCTAACTGGTCGTTGGGGAAGTTCTGGGTGGTCGTTCCGAATCCGAGGCCAAGATGATCTTCTTCCCAGCTATAACCGCCCAGCAGCCGGATGAGGTGTGAGCCAAAGGTCTTTTCATAGCTGAAATAGGATTCTGCCAGCTTCTTGGTGCTTTCCGTCTGCGAGACGCTGGCTTCGCCGTTGAGGTTCCTTGCTAATTCGGACTTGCTGTTGTAATAGATCTGGGATGTTGTGTCCTGTGTCTGGGTAGTCAGGCTCAGGGTGTATTTCAGTCCGGGAATGATCTTTACTTCAGCCAGTGCATTGGCGAGGAAGGTCCTTGCCTTGCTCTGGTTGGTATTGTTGTTGATCAGCGATACGGGATTCAGACCGCCCTGGGGGTACTCGGTAGAATAGGTGCCATCCGGTTCTATAGCCCGGAGAGTGGGCATATACGTGAGCATAGCGCCATATACCTGGGAGGGGATCTGGCTGGCGTTGGAAGAAGCGTTCAGGATATTCAATCCCAGCTTCAGCCTGTCGTTGAACATGTGATGTTCGATATTGGCGCGGATCGTCGTCCTTTCCAGGGAACTGCCTTTCATGATACCCTGGTTGTTCAGGTAGTTGATGCTGGCTCCGAAGACGGTTGGACCGGTATTGCCCCCGAAATAAATATTGTGATTGTGGCTAATGCCGGTGCGTTGTACCTGGTCCTGCCAGTTGTTGTTGACGGAGTCGTCAAAATTACCGCTGCTGTGTCCGCCCACTAACGGAGATCCATTCGCGATCAGATAATTCCGCAGCTGTGGAGCCGACAGCATGTCGATCCTTTTGGAGACTTTCTCGGCTGCAACGTAGGCATTATAAGACAAACGGAACTGTCCGGACTTTGGCCGCCGGGTCGTGATCATTATCACACCGTTGGCTGCACGTGCACCGTAAATTGCAGTTGCAGCGGCATCTTTTAATACGTCAATAGTTGCGATGTCGGAAGGCGCTACCAGATCAATGGATGCATCCGGGACTCCATCTATGACGTACAGGGGCTGCTGGGCGGAGCCGGTACGCAGGGTAGAGGCACCCCGCAGGATGACCACCGGCTGCTCATTCGGATCACCGCTTTTGGTGATGTTGATCCCTGGTACTTTACCTGCCAGCAATTCCCCGGGGGAGGAGATCACACCAACATTGAAGTCCTCGGCGGAGACAGAGGTTATGGCGCCAGTGATCGTTCTTTTGGAAGATTGTCCGTAGCCGGTAACGACCACGTCATTCATCTGGCTGCCCCTGCCGGCCAATGCTACGGTGATATTCTTCTCCTCGCCTGCCGCAATTTCCTTAGCGGTGTAGCCTACGTAAGAGAATTGAAGTCTGGCATCGTTGCCGGGCACGGCAATCGAAAACCTGCCATCGCCATCGGTGACTGTGGTCTTATGGGTGCCTTTGATCATAACGCTTACGCCGCTTAGCGGCGCGTTGTTCTCGTCAGTCACCAGCCCTTTCACTGTCCGTGCGGACTGGGCGAAGAGCGTAACCGGAGAAGATAAGATCGCTAAAAATAAAAGCCTTAAAATTGCCTTCATGATGGATTCCTGTTTTGGTGTGTTTAATATCGACATCTTGCTGCTTAGGGCCGCAAATAGATAAAAGCTATGTTACGCGATTGTAAATGGAATATTATCTTATGTAGTCATAGGGGGTTTTGTATTTGCTAATAAAAAGCGTAGTGATGTGGTTGCCTCTGCCGTTGATTATTTTTATATTTTATTTTCTATTTCGATAGTCCTAATCCCGCTGTTATCCGTTTTGATAACAATTGCACCAAAAAAATCAGCAACATGAAATTGATCTTATCGGCAGCACTTGCCTTTCTTCTCGCCATAGGGGGCGACTCAGGTTTTGATGACCTTCCTATCAATAAGGTTCAGATCATCGGCTCGCACAACAGCTACAAAAGAGCCATTGACACGGCCTTGTTCTCCTTACTTAAAGCAAAGAACCCTCAGGCGGCCATGGGACTGGAATACAGTCATGTGGGCCTGGATCAGCAGATGGACCTTGGGCTGCGTAATCTCGAGATAGATGTATATGCGGATGAGAAGGGAGGGAAGTATGCTCATCCAAAGGGATTAGAATGGGAGGCGGCATCGAATCCTCCTGCGTATGATCCTGAGGGTGAGATGAACAAACCCGGGTTTAAAGTTTTCCATGTACAGGACCTTGATTTCAGGAGCAACTGTCCGACGTTTGCCGGCTGTCTCAAGCAGCTGAAGACCTGGTCCGACAAACATCCGGATCACTATCCGATCTATGTCACTATGAATGCCAAAGATGCGGAGATAAAGCTTCCCGGGTTTACGGTACCTGAAAAATTTACGGCGGAAGTGTTTGACCGGTTGGATAAAGAAATATTGGATAACCTGGGTCGCGCCTATCTTATCACTCCTGACCAGATAAGGGGGAAATTTCCTACGCTGGAGGCAGCTGTTCTTGCCGGTCACTGGCCGACTATGAAGGAAGCCCGGGGGAAGTTCGTCTTTATTTTGGATGAGGGGGGCGAGCATCGTGCTTCGTATATCCAGGGGCATCCGTCTTTGAAGGGTCGGGTGTTGTTTACGGATTCGCCGGCCGGCACTCCGGAAGCGGCTTTTATGATCATGAACAATCCGAAGGATGCGGAGATCCCGGAGATGGTGAAAAAAGGGTATATGGTTCGTACGCGGGCTGATGGCGATACAAAGGAGGCGCGTGTTAATGATAAATCCGGGTTTGTGGCGGCGTGTGGGTCGGGCGCGCAGATCATTACGACGGATTATTATTATAAGAGTACGTTTTTTGCTTCGGATTACAGTGTGATCTTTGAGGATGGGACGTATATGAGGCGGCAGCCGTAACGAGACCCTGGAAGGGGCCTTGTTTGCGGGCAATATTAGAAAGGGGGCCGTTGGGGCTCCCTTTTTTTTGTTATTTTGGGCGAAATTGGACGGAGTTCGACATTTATGAAGCACGAGAATATTTTCGACTGGATCCGGGTGGATGAGTTTGCGGCCACTCCCAAGTATCTTCAACTCACCAATTCGATCTTAAAGGCGATAGAAATGGGCAAGATCAGGAAGAACGATCTTATGCCTTCGATCAATGAGTTGAGCTTTGAGCTGGAGATCTCGCGGGATACTGCGGAGAAGGGTTATAAATATCTCAAGAAGATGGGGGTGCTGGGTTCGGTTCCGGGGAAGGGGTATTTTATCCAGCATACTGATCTTCGTCAGACCCTGAAGATATTCCTGCTTTTCAACAAGCTCAGTGCGCATAAGAAGATCTTATATGATGCCTTTATTGCTTCGCTGGGAGAGTATACGGTAGTCGATTTTTATATCTACAACAACGATTTCAACTTATTCAAGAAGCTGCTGAGCGATCGCAAGGATGACTACTCTCATTATGTCATCATCCCTCATTTTCTCGAAGGTGGCGAGCGGGCGCAGGAGATCATCAATAGCGTGGCGAAGGAAAAGCTGCTGGTGCTGGACAAGAAGATCTCCGGAATTACGGGAGAGTATGCGGCTGTATATCAAAACTTCGAGCAGGACATTTATTCCGCGCTGGAAAAAGCCCGGGAGCAGTTGAGCAAGTATCATACGATAAAGATCATTTTTCCCACCTATACGTATCATCCGGTGGAGATCCTGAAGGGCTGCAGCCGGTTTTGCCAGGAGTATGCGTTTGCCTACAAGGTGGTGCATACGATCGGGGAGGAACCGATCGCCGAGGGGGAGGTATATATCAACCTGATGGAAGAGGACCTGGTCGTGCTGGTGGAGCGGATTGTATCGCTGAAGCTGGAGCTGGGGCGTCAGGTGGGGGTGATCTCGTATAATGAGACGCCATTGAAGAAGATCATATTGAATGGGCTCACGACTATTTCGACGGATTTTAAAGAAATGGGGGTGATGGCAGCGAGGCAAATATTGAATAATACGCATTTGCAGGAAGAGGTGCCTTTCTATCTTACGCTGCGGAATTCATTATAGGCGGAGTCATGGGAATTCATACCAGGCGGGGTCATTTTCGCAATAATTTTTTATCTACCAGGTTCAGGAGGGCCTCCCGGTAGTTCTTGCTGACGGGGATCGTGTGCTGGCCGATACTCACTTCCAGTGTATTTACCGATTGTATTTTGCTGATGGAGACGATATAGGATTTTTGGATCCGGAGGAACTGATCTGCAGGAAGCTGTTCTTCGAGGGCGTGGATCGTGCTGAGCGTAAGGAATTTGCCGCGTGTGGTATGGAGGG
Organism: Puia sp.; assembly: GCA_035492595.1. GTDB lineage: Bacteria > Bacteroidota > Bacteroidia > Chitinophagales > Chitinophagaceae > Puia. The sequence continues at coordinate 2,661 of DATJJA010000172.1, read as the reverse complement.
CGCAGTAATTCTGAGCGGCCTCGATGAATAGCAATTCGTCGAAGGCGATCTTTTCAAAACCTTTGCCGGCGCGTACAAAGAACCAGGCTTCTTCCTGTGACAGGACCTCCCGGGCGCGATTGACCGCTTTGAGGAACCGGTCCGGGGTGATGGGCTTTAGCAGATAGTCGAGGACATTCAATTCAAAACCTTCCAGCGCGAAATCCGCATAGGCGCTGGTGATGATCACCTTTGGCTTTACTTCCAGGCTCCGGAGAAAATCTGTTCCCCGCAGGCGAGGCATCTGGATATCGAGGAACATCAGGTCGATCTTTTCAGTGGAAAGGATTCGATTGGCCTCCATGGCATTGCTGCAGAGGGCTACCAGGTCCAGGAAACCGGCTTCCAGCACCAGTCTTTCAAGGCCTTCCCGTGCGAGGGGTTCATCGTCGACGATGATGCAAGTCATGTTCATACAACCTGTAGTTTGAGTGAAACGGTATAGGATTCTTTGCCGGGGGCGATGTCCAGCGCGTGTCGTCCGGGGTAGAGGAGCTCCAGTCTTCGCCGGACATTTTCGAGTCCGACGCCGCCGGGGGAGCCCGGGGCTTTTGTGATGTCCGGCTCATCCACCGTATTTGTGATCTCGAGCTGAAACTGCGAGTGGTCGAAACGGAGGCGGAAGCGGACCTGGTTTTCCCGGTGCGTATAGGAAGATACGAATTTAAAAGCGTTTTCTACCAACGGTATCAGCAGCAGGGGGGCGATGGAAAAATCCCGGACGGTCTCCTGCGCCTCATAGTCCAGGTTTAGCATATACCCTTTGCGCAGCTGTTCAAGGCGGATATAATTCTCCAGGTAGGTGAGCTCTTTTTCAATGGGTATAAAGTCGGTCGCACAGTCATATAGCTGGTAGCGCAGCATGTCGGAAAAGCGGGCCAGGGTATGTTCAGCCAGTGCCGGGTCTTTGCGGATGAGCACATAGATGCTGTTGATGGCATTGAAGAGAAAATGAGGGTTCAGCTGGGATTTGAGGAAACGGAGCTCATTCTCGGTATGCTCTTTTTCCAACCGCTGATTTCTTCTGTCGTTGCGAAAGCGGTCGCGGACGATGGTAAAGCCAAGCGCGGCTATACACCAGTAGGCATTGGCCAGCACCGCATACCAGAAAAGGGAGGATAGGGATAGGGTATAGGATGGATCGGTCGATTTCAGAAGGGCGTTCATTGTCACTGCGGTGAATGTCGCGCAGCAAAAGATGCTTGTCAGAAGGGCGAAAAAGAATAACCAGGTGCGGCCGGGCCGCAGTAATCGGGGGACCCATCTATAGACCGCCAGGTAGATCATGGTTGCCTGACCAAGGAACCAGGCGGTGGTGACGGCGAGGGTCAGCCATACCGGCTCATGATAGGTATACAGGGAAAAGCTGGTCCAGCCTATATAATAGAGGGCCCAGAAAAGGAAATGCCAGCGATAGCGAAAGAAGAAACTTGTCATGCTGCAAAATAGAAGGGAAAAACGGGCCATACAATCCCTATCCACGAAAGTGCGGAATTTATTGACGAAAAATTCTTCACCTGATCTTCATCCCTGCCGGGGTTGATTACGTCCATTCGATTTTCTACGGCGGGAAAAAGGTGGTCATTTTACAGCAATAAACTTTAAAATTATGTACAAGACATTAATCGCACTAACGATCGCGCTTACGTTACTGATCCTGCCCCGGATAGTAAGGGCTCAATCTTCTTATTCATTTTCCGTGCAGAAGACCGGGCAGGGGCCGGCGATGATCCTTATTCCGGGGCTTTATTGTTCAGGGGACGTTTGGGCGGAGACGGCAGCGCATTACAAGGACCGTTACACCTGTTACAGTCTTACGCTGCCGGGTTTCGCGGGCCGGCCACCTATCCACCCGGACTCTCTGCTGCCGACCATTGCGGGGGAGATCACCCGGTTCATCCGCGACAACAAATTACAGAAACCTCTTTTGGTAGGACATAGCCTTGGCGGATGGCTGGTCCTGGAAGTCGCGATACAGCAGCCTCAGCTGGTGGGTGGCATCGTCTGTGTCAGCTCGGCTCCTTTCCTGCCTGGTCTTTCCATGGGCAACCAGGTATCACTGGACAGCACGAGGGCCATCGGGGCAACGATCAAAAAATATATGGTTGTCCAGACGCCGGAGCAGATCCGGCAAAGCCAGCAATATATGTTAGGGACGATGATCAGGGATAGCGTCCACATCCGGGAGGTAACGGAAATGGCGATGAGGTCTGACCCGGCTACGCAGGGTGAGGTCATGTACGAGCTGTTCAGTACGGACCTTCGTCCGGAGATGCACAAGCTGCGGTGCCCGGTGCTGGTGCTTGGGGATTGGGTTGCTTATAAGTCTTATGGCGCTACAAGGGAGAATGTGAAGGAAAAATACCGGGAGCAGTTTGGGCCTGCGGGAAATGTTACTATAGCGATCTCCGACAGCGCCAGGCATTTTATTATGTATGATGAGCCCGGGTGGTTCTTTGGGGAGGTGGATAAATTTTTGGAGACGCGGTGAGGCCACCGGGGACGGGAATCGAACGCTCTATTAAGGGAGGCCGGGGAGCTTACTCCGTCGGATATTTTACGCCGAGCTGTGCGCGGATGGTATCCATGGTGCGGGCCATCCCGAGGCTGAAGGCATGGCTC
>DATJJA010000171.1:0-10487 GCA_035492595.1 Puia sp. | reverse complement strand
ATTCCTGGCTCGGGAACCACTGAGGCGGCTGCCTTCGTACGACTCGTTATTACGCAGCAGCCGTTTGCTCCCGGGTACGGAACTGCCCGGATCCTATATCTCCTTTTTATTATCCAACTACCCCGATGCTAAAACACCACGATCCCTCCCGAGTTCTCCGTAGGCGAGAACAACACCCGCACATTTACAAGATATTCCCGATCCTTGACCAGGGGCAAACCGATCTTTGTGTTCTTTTCAGCCCCGCTGTCGTCATCACCGGACAAATAGTGATTTTCCTTATCCCCCTTCTCCGAGACGACCATTACCGTGTCCATTTCGCCAAAGGTCTGGAAAGTATATTTCCTCGTAACCGGCGGGGTAAACGTAAAATTCGCCTGCCCTCCCGATGTCGCCGCTATAGGCGTGGATTGCATCACCTTCAGATTCACGAGTGAGGAGGTCGTCATATCAGGATAAAAGGATTTGACACCCGCAATATCAAAGCTGGATAATACGCCCGGCGGAAAGATCCCGGCCTTGTACTCTGCCGGTTCTACCACCAGCCCGGGACCAAACTCATATTCCATGATCGAAGTAGGGTCCCAGTTGGAACCCGTCACCTGGTTCGGCGGAATTTTATTGATGATATTCGAGTCGATCTGATCTTTTGGCCAGCTGTTGGGTGGACCCGAAAACTCTTTGTACACCGCGTCCGTATTCCAGACGATCCCCGCAAAGGGACTTTGGTGCTCATGCTGAAAACCGATGGTATGGCCGATCTCATGAAGAGCCGTGGTAAGCCCATAGGAGTCAGCGGTAAGATCCCAGCCAAAGTTCATGGTCCGTTCGGGCTTTGCAATGGTCAGGATATCCCGGCCCACATAACTCCAGGACCCATCGGTCTGGTCGAAGCCGATCCGTACCATCGATTCATCCACCTGGTCTGTTTCTGTAAAGGACAGCCCGATCCCCAGATCCATCCATTGCTGAAAGGCTTTCCGCACAACATCCCATTGCGGCTTCGACCCTTCGATGAACATATATTTGATCTGCGTGCCATTTACCCATTTCTTGTTATTGGATAAAATGTAAAACGCCCTTTTCCCGTCAATACCCGGAGGCAGCTGCTGTACGATCGGCTTGGGCTGATTGCAAAGTCTCTTTGTTACATAATTGGTGTTAGGCATAGTTTGAAGTTTTAGTCAAGACGTTTTTTTAATTCCTCCAGGAGCCCCTTCATCCTCAACACCATAAAATGCTCCTGTTCCTGGCCTGGCGCCGCCGTAAGACCCGTCAGCGCATCGATCAGCAATTGCAGATGCTGGATATCCGACATCCGGTCCTCCCTGGCCCCGACCTTCTTCCAGACCGCCGCATAACTATCGACCACGATCGGCGCCAGCGTATCGGGAGCCTCGGCGCCCGCCATAGTAGATTTCACCAGCCAGTCGACAAGCAACAGGTTCGACGGCGCTATCCAGTCTTCGAAGACCCGGGTCGCCGGTCCCTGCGCATAGGCCAGCTCGAGGTCGGTCAGCATCTTATTGAGATCGTTCAGACCCGGCAGATCGGGTTGTCCACCCCATTGCTGTATACCCGCGGCTACGAGAAGATTCTCCAACGCGATCCAGTTGGAGAAAGGGTAGGCCCTGGCCCTGATCTGGTGGGCCTGCCGATAGTAGCTGGCCGCCTTGCGGACGGACAGCGCCAGCTGGTCGCGGTTATCCGGATACAGGGCCGTTCGTCTTTTCCAGCAGCTGCCAAGAATGTCAAACCGTTCGGCCGTCGGGCTCAGCAGGATCAGCGCCTCCATATAAGCATGTACCTGGTCGAACTCTTTTTCGAGCAGTGCCGCAGATTCCTTTTTTTCTATTCGATCCTTCAGCAGTTTCGATCGAAGATTGCAATACAATTCCACCGCATTAAAGGAATATCCCCCTTCCTCGGACAGGATCATCTCCTCATATTTCTTCAGCGCAAGATCGTATTTGTTGAGGCTCTTGTAGATCCTTGCTTCCAGCTCCGTGATGACGGGTTTCCGCAGTCCGCATTTATCCGTTTCATCGGAGATGGCTTTTAGCCTGGCAAGCAGATCCTCCGTCAAAAAGTCCCCCGTCCGCATGTCGCTCTCTAGGTTCATCAGGTCGATCTCGGCCTGTTCGGTAATGACATATTGTTTTTTCTCCGGCGTCCAGCTTTCTTCCTTTAACCGGTAGAAGGGATTTCCATAACATTGATACGCGCCCCAGGTGTTGACACCGCTGTTGTTGTTGTAGACATCCTCCCTGGCGATACGCACCGCCTCGCCAAACGCCTTGCCCGAAAACATATTCCGGTAAAAAGTATTGGCGAACCGGCTGGCAGCAGTGTCATCCACGGCCCATCCTGCCACTACGACGGCCTTGACGCCGTTCTCGATCAATTGGGTGCCGATACTCGCCGCCAGTTTGAAACGCGACTGGTAGTATCTCTCTGCGGCTACATCGGTCTTGCCCAGGTAACAGCAGTTGACAAAAACAAGATCGGGGGTGTCGCTCATTTGCGCCAGCTGTCGCGTCGTCAGGAAATTGTCTTTCCCTATGACCATACCCGATGGTTTATTGGGATCAGGGTCAAAGAGGCCATGACCCGCAAGATGGATGATCTTGAAGCTGCCGCTCATAAGGGTAGGGATGATATTATCCTGGACTTCCCTCAGCAGGGGGATCGTAGCATAACCATGGGACTTGAGGACCTCCGCCACGGTCTTCGCTTCTTCCAATGCCCCGGGCAGCTGCGGCAGGAACCCATTCAGCTGGGGATCCCCGATGACCAGCGCGGTATCGGCTGTCACCAGCTCGATATTCACCCGGGAATTGCCCGTAGCCAGCTGCCGTATCATCCCTGCGCTGACACACATCGGTTTTACCTCTTCTCCCTTATGTTGTAACAATTCCCAGGGGAAGCCGGCAGTATATTTGTCCAGCACCCAGGTGATATTACCCTGTCTCTTGAGACGGCTTTTAAAATCATTCGGCATCAGCAGCTCAAAGACCGCCGCCGACCTTTCCTTTGTCCAGTTGTTGTCGACCGAGATACTCTCTATAAGGCTTTGAACGACGCCGCCGCTGGTATAAAGATCCCTTAATTCCTCCCTGGCCGCACCGGTAGAGATAGAGAACTTCATCCCGTCGATGATCCCGTGGTCATCTTCATTTTGTGTAATGGTGATCCTGTTCCACCAGTCTTTTCCCTGGTCGATGTTGACCTTCTGACGGGCGCCATTCCGCTCGCGAATCGAGTCTTCGGCAGGGACGATATTCAACGCCCCGCCCATTTCTTTTCCCATCCGGTGGACCGCATAGAAGCAGCCCAGGGCCCGGTCCTGGTATTGTTCGACAAACTCTACTTCTTCGACCAGCTTGGCCTTTTCTCCGTATAACGTGGTGATCTTTGCATTGGCATTGACGACGCCCTGTAATATGGCATGTACCGAACTCTCGATGCTGAGCCCGCCATAGCCGCAGCCGATCACCAGCGTTGAGAGACCGATAGGTTCTTTGAATTGAGCGGTATTCAGCTTCTTGCGGCCATTGACGATCAGCAGGTATTTTGCGGCCGCCTGTTCTATTGTCTTCGAGAGGTCAAACGCCGTGAGCTTGTCCTGTTCCCCGATCCCGGTTATGATAGCCCCCTGGAACCCATCTTCCGCATAGGTCAGCACCACCTCACAGGTGCCCAGCTCCCCGGGATAGATCCCCAGCCTGCTTCTTTCTTCCAGCTGACCGGCCAGCAGCTGATCGATCCTTTTTTCCGCGTACAGGACGCTGTCGTGTTCAAAATGTCCGGCTAATATGGGATAGGTGGCATACTTCAGGTCGCCGTTGGCAACGCTGACCTTCAGCGGCAGCTGGCTGCTTTTTACCGTCTTGTCGCCGGACAGACCTAAAAGGGTCCGCTCCACGGCTTCCGGTGAAAGATCGAAGTCGGTGGTCATCGGTTTGCGGAAGATCTTTTGATCACCCCTGACGGTCGGACGAATGCTGCTGAAAAGATTGGTCCTGCCTTTTTCGAGGATCTCCTTTATCCCGCTGAACATATCCGGTGAGTTGGAGAGGTCCCCATGACTGTGATTGACATAATACACGCTGTTGCTGCTGATCATGACAGGGGGAATGCCCAGATCCCAGGTGACGCTCTGATCCCCTTCTGCGGTACTCAGCAGCACCAGCTCCTTCTTGTCTTTTATGGTATCTATCCGGTACCCGCAGGGTGTCTGCGGGAACTGACCGGCGATATAGACGGCATTGGAGAGATCGAGATTCGGCATGGCAGCGATGACCGCATCCCGGTATGCCCCAAAATCATTCAAACCATTGTTTGCCTGCGGTATGGGCCAGGATGTATCACCAAAGGCCAACGCCATATCCGTCCAGGTGGCGGCATCGGCAAAATTGTAACTGGCTCCGCCGGGACTGGCGCCCCCATCCTTCGTGAGTGGCAGCAGCCCGAGTATCCCCGGGAATTTGGAGAACATCGCCAGCAGGGTCTTCTTGGTATGCAGGAGATCGAGCTTGCTTAACTTACCAATGATATCGTCCTCCCCGAACAGGACATTGATGATGCGGAACGAACCCATCAGCGGCGAGCCGAGGAACAAAAGCCGGAAGCCTTCCGAGGCGTTCAGCAATTTCCAGGTATTCGGATAAAAGACCATCATATCCCTGACCACTACTCCGCCGAGAGAATGCGCTACCAGCCGGATGGGTTGTTTGAAGGTCATCAATTGTTTGATCTTTGCTTCCAGCATGCCTGCCGCGTCTTTAGAGGAGAGGCGCCAGTCGAAGGGGAAGGTTACTACATCATAGTCCGGGCCGAGGCTGTTGCCCAGCTGCTGATAGGATGTCTTTATAATGGCCGGCGACCGGATACCCGCAGTGCCGGTATCTAATTGAAGCAGCGCGCCTTTCAGTATACGCCAGTAGTCGAGCCAGATATCTTCAAAATCTTTTGCCAGGCAGGAGCCCATGATCCCGGGCAGCAGGACGAGTATCGGTTTCTTACCCGTCGGGTCGCCCGTGGAATATTCGCCGCCCTGAAGGTCGAGTAAGGCATTCCGTTGCCCTTCCGTCAGCGGGCCGCCCCTGTTGAATTCCGTAAAACCGCTGATCAGCGCGGTGTCAGCAACCTGGGGGCTTTGCAGGGCCAGCTGGATGGCGGTGTTCGTTTTTTTGTTTTTGAAATAATGGAAGTGGTCGACATCGGTACCCTCGTCAAAGAAATACTGCAGTTTGGAGAGTCTTTTCGACCCCGCATACATCGACTTGGTGTTTACTACGAGGTCGTTGTCTTCGAAGAAGAACAGCTTTTCCGCAAGGATCAGCAGGGCCTTGAAATTCACCTTGGCCTTACAATTCCCCGAGATGGCGACCACCGGTCTGTTGACGATGGTGTCCTGGTTGTTGAGGACGACGATAAAGGGGGAGTCGGGTTTCATGGCCTCCAGGCCGGGTAATACATTCGGATCGTTCTTCTGGTCGATGACGGCGGTGAGCAGGTTCTTTGTCGCGACGTATACGGGGTTTACCGACAGACCGGTAGACGCGCCGATGAGGTTGAGAGTGATATTAAAGAAATGATCCAGTCTTTTGGACAGGATGGTAGTCCCTCCTGATGGACAGGCCACGCGGATGAACCGCCCGGTCCTGCACCGCTTCTGCCGGTATACCTCCTGCAGCTGACGGATAAATTTTACATCCGCATCACGGCCTTCTTTTGCCAGGTATTCCACCTCTTTTTCCGAAAAGCCGATATCGGTCTGACTGGTGTCGCTGCAACGGGCAAGGATCTCGCCTACCAGGCCGCCTCTGGAATGGGTGATAACATGCAGCTCGATGTCTGCGGGGAGCTGGCTGATCAGCTCGACGGCGTTCTGCAGCGGACTCTTGGTCAACGTCTCGTGCTGAAAGGCGAGGATATTATTCTTATAGGTTTGTGTGGCATAGGACCAGAGGTCGGTGCCCACCAGTTCGCCAAAGGAACCGGCAGACGAGGAATTGGTGCCATGGATGAACAGCAGGACCGGATCCGTCTTTCCCTGCAGTTCTCCTGCGGCGAAGGGGACGAGGTCAAAACTGCTGGTCACTCTTACCAGACCGCGCAGCTTACCAAGCTGTTTTTCCTCCAGGTCATCGGCCAGTAGGCCCATTCCTTTTGCAGCCGCCTTCTTCGTAAAGAGGTTGACGACCTTTAGGGCGATCTGTTGCAGAAGGCCGCGTTCGGATCGGGTATCGCTGATGGTCAGTGGCAGCTGGAAAGAGTCATCTCCGCCGCGCTGTTGTGTCAGCTGACCGGGATACAGCTCTTCCAGCGTATCGGGGGTACAAAGCCAGGTCGTCTCATCTTCGAAGACCAGCTCGACCAGGTGGTCGTCGGTCAGATTGAGCTGGATCTTGTTATCTGCGCCCCGGACGGCAGAGGACACGAGGATGCTTTGTTCCAGCTGGAGTGTCGGGTAGTCGGCATTGGCTGCAGCTGCAGGCGTCTGATCGTTACCGTTGAGCGTGAGTTTGCTGATACGCATATTTTAGATCAACTTTTGGTGCCCCATATAATACGACCATTTCTTACTGTAGAATACCAGCACCGTCAGCGGCAGCAGCAAATAGGACAGGGCCAGCCCCGCCACCAGCTTCGAATCGAGACTATCCAGTAATTCCCAGCCTGAGCCCACAACCATGGCGGCCAGGGCCACCATCGATAACTCATAGCGCTGTCTCTCGTGATCGGTAGTCGTAAGAGCAATGGCGAACAGGAAGATCCCTCCCATTTGCACAAATCGGGCAGGCGTCAGGTGGATCTTCAGCTGCGGATCCCGCGAAAGGATGACGATGATGGTGATCAGGATGACACTGAGGGCCGTCATCGTCCTGTTGTTGACAAATTTAAGGTCTTTCTTACTGACATCCCTTCGGTAATTCTTTATAGCTGCGAGGATATAGATGGGATCTGCGGCCAGGTAATGCCATCCGCCATCCATGAGACCGGTATAGATCTTTACCGACAGGAAGATCAGCATACTGATGATCTGGTAGTAGGCGCCCTCCCGGTATTCCCCCCGGAGATAGGCGGTCAGCATCATCATGATAAAGATGTCGGCTATAAAGTGCAGGGAAGGTATCGTCGCCACTGATACCAGGTTCGGCGCGCCGGAAAAGTACACGGCGGCCAGCAATAGGACATAGGCGATATACACCCACCAGTTGGCCTTTGAGAAATGGGATACTTCGGTGAAAAACTTTTCGGCTAGCATATCGGTTTATTTTATGAGAACCAGTTATTTTATCGGCACCTTATTTTATCAGCACCAGATGAAGCAGCTTCCCCAGTTCAAAAAGTACATTCCGGGAGACTACATTATTTAAGATTTCTTTGCCCTGTTCCGAGGAAGCATCGAAATCTACTGTACCAACGACCTCGCCATTTGGCGCGGTGATCGGTGCAGCGAGGACATAACAGAGGTCTCTTTCTATTTCTCCCTCCATATCCGTCAGCCGGGCGGGGTCGAAGCTGATGGACATGCCGACGGCCTCCTTGTTGATGGCGGCCCGGACAACGGCAATCTGTTTCTGCGTCTCATCATTCAGCCTGAACCGCAGCTCTCCGATGACCTCTTTTGCGGGGAATGGCGCCCAGAAATGAGAGCATACCAGTTCGTCGCCGCTTTTTATGAACACGAACGCCCGCAGCTTTACGTCTTCCGGCGTCCTGGGACTGGACAGCGCACGACACACTACCTGCAGTCCGCCATGCATCAGTCGCCGGATCTTCTCCTGGGTTATAAAGTCCTCCCCGGTCTGCCGGGCGATCTCCTGTTCCACCGCCCCCCTGATCTTACTGGAGGCGGGGCCAAGGGCGGCATCATAATTTTTGTTCTCGTAATACGAGGCGCAGGTCACGCCATTGATATCGCTGGGGAGCTTCAGCTTTTCGTGATTCTGATGGACGATGAAGGTCCTGTTGCGCCCCAGCCGGCCCAGAAAAAAGCCATATTCCAGCAGGACATTGTCGCGGGGCATAAACCAGCTCTCCCGTTCCACTTTGATCTCGTCGTCAGGCGTGAAGACCAGGATCGCAAAATCATAGTAATGGCCTGCTTTTACCAGCGCTTCCACCGTCACTTCGGTGAGGCCAAAGGCGCCCTGGTTCCATAGCTCCGCATCCATGGTCTTATAAAGATTCCGCTGCAGCGCTTCTGCAACCGCCAACCCTTTTGTAGAGGAGCCTATAAATACTGTTGCCCGTCTCATAAGCACGATTGATAAGATGATGAATGCTCTGTCTGCTGCAAGGGACTGGATCAAGGGAGGATCCGGAAGATTAGTCGGGGTTATTGGGGAGAGGGAACCAGATTCTGAATGATATTATAAATATACATCAATTTACGGCGGGGTGTATGGGTGTTTTTCTCGTTTTTGGCTAACTTACCCGGACTTAAATATATCTTTTGGCATTCCATAACGTCATCATCAGCAGCGGTCATTTGACGGACAAGCCTGACCGGCCGGCGCCCCGGTTCCCGGAAAGCAAGGCGGATGCGGTCCGGGATCAAATAAGCCGGCAGCTCTCGGCCTGGTCTGTTGGACCCGGTGACCTGGCGATCTGCGGCGGGGCAAGAGGGAGTGACATCATCTTTGCGGAGCTGTGCGCGGACCGCGGTGCGGAGGTATGGCTTTTTATCTCGCTCGGGGCGGAGGATTTTTTGGAGCAGTCGGTTCGGGTGCCCGGCACGGATTGGGAGCAGCGCTTTAACGCGCTGAGGAGGCGGGGGGGTGTGAAGACGATCGGGCCAGATCAGGAGGCGCCGGCATCGACTGCGCCGGCAATAGGCTCGTCGGCATCACCCGTGCCAGCAATGGGCTCGCCGGCATCGCCCGCACCAGCATCGACTGCACCAGCATCGCCCGCACCAGCATCGCAGTCGCCGACATCCTCCCCCTTTGAGCGCGCCAATATCCGCATGATCGACACAGCAAAAGCGCAGGCATCCTCACAGGATCATCTTTATGCCATACTGGTTTGGGACGAAATGCCCTCCGGCGACGGACCCGGCGGGACAGCGGACTTTGCCGAACGCGTGAAGGATGCCGGGGGGCGCGTGGCCGTTATCAACCCCAGGGGATTGTCATGATATCCAGGTTCGTGCAATTACTATAAAACAATACCTATTTATCGGTATTTTTCTATTATTCAAAATCAAATATTTTGCATGCTTATATAACCCCTATAAGTATGCGTTCTTTTTTGATCGCCCTGGCCATTTTTTCATTTTTTAATGGCCTGGCGCAACAGGATGTAGTAATAAGTCATAAATCTGACACCCTCATCTCCTTACCAGCCAAAGACACTATTTATGCGATCCCTTTCACCGTTCTGGGTACAAAGATCGGGTCTGTTCCGGTCGTAACCATCAGGATCGATACGGGCAGCGATGCAAAAAAAGATGTAGACTACAACTTCCGTGACAATGATTCGGTCCCGCGTGATAGCTTGTCGGTAAATGCAAAGGGAAAAACCGGCAAATTTCTCCTCTGTGTCGGGGGCGGACAGACAAATCAAAAAAAGATCTGGCTGAGTCTGGTGGTAAAGGACAGTGCGGGAACTTTTAAGATCAGGAGGCTGATCGTGCTGAAACCTTATGTCAAGCCCGCTCCAATGCCGGCTCCGGAGCCAAAGGACTCCCTGCTTATTCGACTTACCAGAGATCTCGACGTCCCTGTGCAAGGACGGATGGACACCATAAGGAAACACTTCCTGTTTTGGAAGTGGAACAGGACAAAGCCTAACACCGTCAACATCGAGAAGGTCTTGTCGCGGACCACAGCGGATGGGAAATACTATTTCACCGTTATCACGGCGGAGAGAGAAATATTTTCCAACACAGAGGGCTTCGTACTCAACGGGCAACCCGCCGATACCTGCCAGGTTTTCCTGGATACAAACAATAAGGTCTTCCTGAAATTAAAGGACTTCCTCATAATCTCCAACAAGCCGAAAGGCAGCGAAACGCATACTCTGACTCCCCAAAACAGGACCATCGCCGTTCCAAAACAATAAACAAATAGAATGAAACAATTCCCTAAACCCGGAATCCTCATTTTTGTGCTGCTCCTCCTAGCCGGGCATGTATTTGCACAAGCCGGGACCGATACCACTACAACAACCCGATCCGATACCGCTGCTACTACTCAGCTTCAGCAAGTATCGACAAAACTGGATGCGCTGATCGAACGGATAAACAATACAGCCAGCGCGCAAAAGCAACAGGTTGGCGTCATCAGCTTTTCTGACACAGCCCTCGTGCATCTTTATACCCGCGATAAAAAGAAGACCGGCCGGACCATTTTAATAGAAAGGATCTCGCTCCTGTTAAAAGACGGGTATGCCGTAGAGGTCCAGATGTTCAGCGGCGGCAGAAAGTTCACCAACAGTTCGGCGCCTGTCACCATCAGCACGCGCAGGTTCGC
>DATJJA010000170.1:0-28275 GCA_035492595.1 Puia sp. | reverse complement strand
CGGAAACGCGATGCCAGTGCGCCTGATGAGCAATAGGTAGAGAAATGCCGCCAGGAGAACGCTCTGGCGGCATTAATAATTTAATGGTGCCCGTAATCCTTTTCCCCCGCTGTAACAGCCACATCCAGGACATTCTGTTTCAGCGGAGACTGCCGGATGAAACTACCGGGGGCCGCGTTGAATCACCGGCATAGATCACCGCCTCTTTGACGGCAGCACCATTCACCCGGACATCCAGATTATTTTGGACGACCATCTTTACCGTATTGCCGTTGCACTCGAAATATCCCGCTGAAGCGGCAATGGTGCCCTGTGGGAAAACCATCGCATTGCCCGAATCACTTCCAAAGCTGTTCTTCCCTTCATTCAGCCAGAACAAACCGGCCAGGTTGAGCCATCCGTTGTCCGCTTTCAGGTTATTGATACGGGACCGGTGCCAGGATTCTATTTCCCGGATATACGCGGACGAGGATTGCTGGGACCGTTGTGCGGAAGGCTGCGCTAAAAGATCGCCGCTTAGTAATATTAAGATAAGGGGCAACAATAAACGATGCAGGTGCTGCGCCGCAGTCAGATCTCGTTCGGCAGATGGCTGTAAGGGAATTTCCTGGTCCGGCATAGTAGATGGCTTAAAGTTGAAAACTGCAACTATATTATGATAAAAATAGAAGTCTACAAAATTAGTGGATTATATAAGCATTAATTAAATCTATTCGAAGTGACAAATTATTTTGGAACTCTCTCGGTCGGTATTTACCTTTACTCTAGTAATTTAGTAGACTAATGAAGAATTTGTAAAAATTTGCTTATGAGACGACCTCATCGCCGCGTTGCCCTTCTTTTTCTTTTCAGCTTCTTTTATTCCTTCGTGTCGGGCCAGGCGCCGAATAATAATAATCTAACCCTGACCGGGAAAGTATTCGATCAGAAGACCGGAGCGGGACTCCCGGGAGCGACGGTCCACATAAAAGGAACGACACATGAGGTCGTGACGGAAAAGGACGGCAGCTTTCGCTTTCTTACCGGTCAGAAATTGCCCGTCGTCTTTATCGTCAGCTATATCGGCTATCAGCGCAAGGAAGTGACGGAGAATATTTCCCGGCATATAGATATCGGCCTGCTGGAGACCGAGAGCCAGCTGAACGATGTGGTAGTAGTAGGGTATGGGACCCAGCGGAAGAAAGATCTCACCAGCGCCATTTCTACCGTTAAGGCGGCCGAGGTCACCGGCATCCCGGTAGCCAGCTTTGACGCTCAGCTACAGGGAAAGGCGCCGGGGCTGCAGATAAATTCCAATGCGGGCGTTCCGGGGGATGGCATCTTTGTGCGCGTTCGCGGCACGACTTCGATCAATGCCGATAATAATCCATTGTATATCGTGGACGGGGTCTTTGTCAATAACACGAGTCTTCAGTCCGTTAATACGGGAGGCAGAAATACTTCTCCCCTGGCCGACATCAATCCTGCGGATATAGAAAATATCGAGGTGCTGAAGGATGCCAGCGCAACGGCCATCTACGGCTCCCGCGGCGCGAACGGGGTGGTCATCGTGACGACCAAACGGGGTAACTACAACGCTCCGGCCCGCGTCAATCTCGATGTTTCCACCGGTGCGGCCTGGGCGCCAAAGCTCTGGGATCTCACCACAGGCCCGCAGCATGCGTTGCTGGAGAATGAGTTCTATGCTAATTCCGAGGCGGATGCCATTGCTGCGAACGACGCCGCAGGGATCACGAAATACAAAACACCGCCGTTCACGGGTTCGGTCCTGAATCCCGGGGCGACGACTTCACGCGGTACGCCGGACCTTCAAAAGACGTACGATCGCCTCCACGAACTTTTCCACACCGGCAACCTGCAGAATTACAACCTGTCGCTGTCAGGTGGCAACAAGGAGACGAAGTATTATTTCGGCGGAGGATATTCCCGTCAGGAAGCGGACATAAAACCCCTGTATTTTCAACGGGCAAGCTTTAAGCTGAACATCGACCAGAAGGTCAACGATCATATCCAGGTCGGCGCCAGCAACAATTTTTCACGGACCTTTCGTAACCAGGGCCGGTCGGGTGATGGTCCTGCGGGTGGTCTGCTGCAGGCTGCATTGCATACCCCGACCTATTTACCTGAGATCAATGCGGACGGCACCCCCGCAAGATGGGCCGGCTTCGACAACCTGCAGGTCCTGTTACAGAACTATGACGTGCATACGGTCAGCCTTCGGTATATCGGGAATGTATACGTGGATGCCGACCTGCTGCCGGGTCTGAAATTCCGGTCGACCTTCAGCGTGGACTACAATCATTATGACGAATCCGAATACTGGAACAACCTGACCCAACTGGGGGCGGCACCGACCAACGGGCTGGCGACCTCTTCGCTGACGCAGAATACGACCTGGATCAATGAACAGACCCTTAGCTACAAAAAGGCATTCAATGAAAAGCACAGCTTCGGGATCCTCGTAGGAAATACGATCCAGAGTAATATTGACGAGAACACCTTCGCGCAGGGCAGCGGCTTCCCAAGCAACTCGTATAAGGATATCGGTTCAGCAGCTACCCGTACTTCCTCGCAGACCTGGACAAAGGGAAACCTCAGCTCCTTCTTTAGCCGGGTGGATTACAATTACGACAGCAAATATTATATCGAGCTCAGCGCCAGGGCGGACGGCTCCTCCAAATTCGGTACGAATAACAAATGGGGATATTTTCCTTCTGTTGGTCTCTCCTGGCGGGCAAAGGAAGAAAAATTCCTTAAAGACGTGGATGTCATCAGCGATCTGAAGGTCAGGGGTAGCTGGGGTATCACAGGGAACCAGAACGGGATCAATAACTTCGCCGCGCAAGGCCTCTGGTCGGGAGGATATGGCTATCCGGACGGAAGCACCGGCGATCAGCCCGGGACGGCGCCATTGCAGCTGGCGAATCCCAACCTGAAATGGGAGAGCACCCGTCAAACGAATGTCGGCCTCGACCTGGGATTATTCAATGGCCGGATCAGTATCGATGCAAATCTATATGATAAGCATACCAGCAACTTATTACTCGCCCTGCCGGTACAGGCTACAACCGGCTTTTCCACCCAGTACTCGAATGCCGGCGAGGTCAGCAACAAAGGATACGAGTTAGGGATCAACTCCTATAATATCCGCAATGGCGGGTTCCGGTGGCAGACAAATTTCAACATCTCCGGGAACGTCAACAAGGTTACGAAACTGGCCACGCCGATCTATCAGTACAACCGGAACTGGATCATCATGCAGCAGGGATCACCGATGTATTCCTTTTGGTTGTACAAGCAGCTGTATGTCGACCCCAAGACCGGGGCCTCCGTTTTCCAGGGTGAGGTCAACGGCACCCTGCCCGTGTCGGCCAGACAGGTCCTGCACAATGCCATGCCCAAATTCTTCGGCGGGATCAACAATACCTTCTCCTGGCGCGGCATAGACCTGAGTATTCTTTTCTCCTATGAATATGGCAATTATACCTACAATCTGAATAAGTTCTTTGGCGAAGGCGGCGGTACGCGGGACGCCAATCGCGTCCTGTTCGCTGATCAGCTCAACAGGTGGCAGAAGCCGGGGGATATTACCAGTGTTCCAAGGGAGACGGCCTATGGGCTGAGCTATACTACCGATCAGAACAGCCGGTTCCTCGAAGACGGTTCATTCATCCGGCTGAAGGCGCTGAACATCGGTTATACCCTGCCTGCCCGCATCAGCTCCAAAGCGAAGCTGACGACAGTGCGGGTCTATTTTGCGGCCACCAATCTCTGGCTGCTGACAAAATACACCGGTCCTGATCCGGAAGCCAATGTCACGGGGATCCAGACGATACAGGGACTGGATCTGGGGACTCCGCCGCAGCCAAGGACCGTTCAGTTTGGCCTGAATGTAACCCTTTAAAACAAAAGAAAAACAACTCATGAATACAGCTATTTATCGTATCATAGTCCTGCTGGTTTTGATAACGACGGTTACGGCTTCCTGCAGGAAATTCCTGGCTGTCCAACCGGTAGACAGTGTATCCGACCAGGTTACCATCGTCGATGCCGCCTCAGCCCAAACGGCCGTCCGGGGCGCTTACCGGGTGCTGGCCAATGACAATTACTACGGGAGTCTTTTTCAAACCTTCGGCTATCTTCCGGGCGACAATGTGCAGTGGACCGGCTCGCAGTCGATCATCCAGCAGTTCATCACCCATAACATCACGTCGGACAACGGCAATATAGAAAGCGTATGGAGCGGGATCTATGCGACGATCAACATCGCTAACCATGTGATCGCAAAAGTGCCGCTGGTCAATGATGCGACTTTGACGACGGCTCTTAGAAATCAACTGACCGGGGAAGGTTATTTTATCCGGGCTCTTGCCTATTTCGACCTGGCCCGTACCTGGGGCGGCGTTCCCATTACGCTGAGTCCCACGACCTCGCCGAACAGCAAGGATTCCCTGAAGAGAAGCACAGTGGCGCAGGTCTATACGCAGGTGTTGAGCGATCTGAATGCGGCTGACTCACTGCTGCCATTGCCAACGGCACAAAACCCTGTACGCGCCAACAAAGAGACGGCTTGGGCATTGAAGGCAAGGTTTTACCTGTATCAGCAGAACTGGACGCTGGCGGAAACCTATGCGAGCCAGGTGCTGGCAGACACCAAAAATTATGCATTGCTGACGCCATACAGCTCTTTCTTCCAGCCGGCCAGCGCCGTAGCAACAAAGGAGTCCGTCTTCGAACTGTCCTATAGCACGACCTATCCCAACGGGCACCGCACATACTGGCAGCCACCGGCAAACGGCGGAACCAGGCAGTGGGCTCCCAACGATGCCTTCGTGGCGCTGGTCAACGATCCAACGATCGGGGGCAACCGAAGCGTACTGGTCGCAAAGACGACTGCAGGTCTTTGGTATGGCAACCTGTATTATCGCAGCCCTGCAACCGATCCGGCCTATGTGATCCGGATAGCGGAGCTGTATCTTATCCGTGCGGAAGCAAGAGCCAATCTGAATGAACTGCCGGGGGCGCTGAGTGATCTCAATGCGATCCGTACCCGGGCGGGACTTGGAGGTAGCACTGCAGTGTCACAAGGAGATATATTGCTTGCCATCGAGAACGAACGCCGCATAGAATTCGCCCTCGAACCTCATCGCTGGTTCGACCTCGTTCGTACGGGACGCGCTGCGGCGGTGCTCGGCGTGTCTGATCCCAACAAATATGTATTCCCGCTTCCCCTCGCCGAAGTCGGACTTTCAAAGGGGAACCTGTCGCAAAACACGGGCTATTAAAAACGGTCACATGAAAAATAAATTTTTGCTCCGGCTGTTCTTCCTTTATTTTTTTATCCAGTCTGTTCCGCTTGATCCCAAATACTATCAGCAGCTGTTTGCGGATCGCTGGTGGACCTTCTCCTATGGCGCCATCTTCGATATCGCACATTATATACCGCGGTTCTCTTCGGGGCCGCCTTCGTTTGGCGATTGGGGCATTGCGCTGCTTATCGCTATTATAGGCGCTGCGATCTGGACGGTTCAGCTTTCGCGCAGGAGCGACCAACGGCTTGTATTCGATGACAGCGACCAGTCGCTTTATTATTGGATCAGGACGATCGTGCGATACCGGCTGGCGATAGCGATCCTGGCCTATGGGTTCATCAAGCTGTTCCCGCTGCAGGCGCCCTATCCATCACTTAGCAATCTCAATACGCATTATGGCGACTTCACGCGATGGAAATTGTTTTCCCTTAGCCTGGGGATCGTGCCTTCCTATGAATCTTTCCTGGGTTTGGTGGAGATCATTGGCGGTCTGCTGTTGCTGTACAGGCGCAGCGCTTCTGTCGGCGCCCTGGTCCTCGCGATCTTTTTGGGAAATGTGTTCATGTCCAATGTCGCCTATGGGGGAGGGGATATTGTCTATAGTCTTTACCTGGTGACGCTGGCATTATTCGTCCTTTCCTATGACTTTATCCGGCTGAGCAATTTGTTGTTCTGGCAGAAGCCGGCTTCTGCAAACCGCTACAAACCTTCCTTTGCGGCACCCTGGCAGCGTAGGGGAAGGGTTTTATTAAAGGCCCTGGTCCTGTTCTTTTTTGTCATCCTGTATGGGATCAGGACACGCAACGGATACTTATCGGAACCATACCAGTTCCCGCTTGCCAAAGGGCTGGATGGGGTTCATGGGATCTATAATGTTTCCCTGTTCCGGAAGGGAAAGGATACGCTGGCCTATTCCAGAACCGACTCGACCCGCTGGCAGGACATCGTCTTTGAAAAATGGACGACGCTGAGCATCCGGTCGAACCGCCCGGTCGTGCTGGATTCGGTCAATGTCGAGCGGCCGGTGCTCGAAGATGCCAAAAGAGATTATGAGGTGCAGGGATCGGCCGACCGGTCTTATTACCGGTATGAGGCCGATACCGTACACCGGCTCCTCACGCTGTACAACAAGAATTCCTTTTATAAGAACGAACGGCTCGTGCTGCAATATGACAGGCCTTCGGATTCGAGGATCATTTTGTCGGGCATCGACCAGGACCATGATTCTGTTTATGCGGTACTGGACAGGATCAATAAGAAATACCTGGTAGAGGAAGCCGCAAAGACAGGCCGCCAGAAGGGGTTGAAATTATAACTATAAAAACTGTTGTTATGACAAGCATAGACTCACGCGAGACTGCGGGGCAGTGGACCAACGTCCAAAAGATCGCCTTCCGGATCGCCTTCATCTTTTTTATCAGCATCAGCATCCCAAACAGCACGGAGTGGTATGATACCGTTATCCATATCGACTGGACCCGGCTGAACTACCGCGATCTTTATGATATTGCCCGCTTCGGATCGGGGATCAATATTTTTGGCGACCGTCTCTTTGGGAGCAACCTGCTGGGTTATGCCAACTGGATCATCACGCTTTTTATTGCCATCCTGGGAGGATCGCTCTGGACGGGTATCGTACGATGGAGAAAGACCGAACGACAGGAGTACAGGACCCTGTATTACTGGCTGCGGGTGGTGGTGCGCTACCGGGCCGGCATCGGCATCATCGGCTTTGGCTTTACGAAGCTGCTGCCCGTACAAATGCCTTATCCCGGTTTGGGTCTGCTCAACACCAATTTCGGAGACATGACGGCGCAAAAGATCTTCTGGCTGTCGGTGGGCATTGTTCCCTGGTACCAGGTCTTTGCGGGAGTGGTGGAAGTACTCGCCGGATCACTATTGTTCTTCCGGAAGACGACCGCACTGGGGGCCATACTTTTATTCGGCGCGCTTGGTGACATCGTCTATGTCAACTTCGCCTATGACGGGGGAGTACATGTATACAGCAGCTACTTCGTCCTGCTGGCCGGCTTCCTGCTGGTGGATACCATTCCGAAAGTATATAACCTGCTGATCCGCGAACGCGACACGGTGCCCAATGCATACTATCCTTCTTTTTCTTCGAAATGGCTGCGGTTTACGCGTTTCGGTCTGAAGAGCCTGACCATCTTTTTATTTTTGGGTGTGCTGTTCTATCTCCAGCTGATCAATTTCCTTTATGATCCTTATAAACAGCCGGCTGTCGCGGGGGTGAAAACCCTGAGAGGAAATTATGCGGTGACGGAATTTCGCCTGAATAATAAATTGATATCCTATTCACCGCTGGATACGGTTGCCTGGCAGGAAGTGGAGTTCGAAAAATGGTCGTCTCTGAGCTTTACGGTCAACAAACCTTTCCCGCTTGATCTCTCCAACGGGGGAGGTGATCCGCAGCGGGATGTCAACAGGACGTTTGAGATCACCGGGGTGGCCGGAGGCCGTCGTGTTTATCATTATTATGCGGATACAACCGATAAAGTGCTTTATCTCGAAGATAAATATAAGGCGGCTCCTGACCGGCGCAATCGCGCAGCAGGAGTTGGCGGGGATCCGGGCGCGGTGGCACCGGATGACGGGGCGACGGTGCGGGGTGATGGAGCAGCCGCTCGCGATGGTGACGTGGCTGCGGCGGGCGTAAAGGCAGCACCTGGTAAAGGCAAAAGAAAACGCTCCGGCAGCAGTCTCGAAAGCGGGGGCGAACAACCTTCCGCTAAGGCAACCTGGGACAGCTGGATCCCGAAAGAGGCACGTGCACATATCGGTAACGAGGTCGATCAGATCGATCCCCGGGCGGCTTCAACAAGAAGAGAACGGGATTATGCCTCAGCCAAAAAAGAGAAACGGAACAGGATGATCCTTAAATACGACACCATCGACGGGAGCAGGGTTGTGCTGACAGGCATTAATGAGAACAAGGATTCGGTCTATATCGTACTGGACAGGATAAACAAAAATTTTGCATTGACGGAAAGCAGCTTACAGGCGGGGAAATATTAAGATGAAAGCCCTTTACTTACTACCATTGATATTTGTACCTTTTTTGCAGCGGTCCGACACGTTACAGCGGTCCGACACGTTGCAGCGGTCCGACACGTTGCAGCAGACTGACACGGTTCTCCGGTCCGATACGCTGGCCTGGCCATCCTCCTTCGGGTTCGGCCGGACTGCAACACCGGCCGAAATTGCTGCGGTGGCCGACGCCATTCGCCCGGATGGAAAAGGATTGCCGCCCGGCTCCGGCACCGCGGCGGCCGGGAAAGCGATATACATCGTCAAATGCGCCGCCTGTCATGGCAAGACCGGTACCGAAGGACCGTATATGCAGCTGGTCAGCAGGAGCAGCGATTCCATGCGTATAAAAACGATCGGCAACTACTGGCCTTATGCGACGACTATCTTCGATTACACCCGGCGGGCGATGCCTTTCAATGCCCCTGGATCACTATCGGATAACGAAGTATATTGTCTTACGGCCTTTTTGCTGGCCGCCAATCATATCATCGATTCGCAGGCCGTGATCACCGCAAAGAACCTGGCGGGTATAAAGATGCCTGCCCGATCGCGTTTTGTACCCGATGACCGCAAAGGCGGCCGCGAGGTACGCTGAGGGCAAAATAAAAATCGGTTATACCAAACAGTGATATGGAGCAGGACAATGACAACAAAAAAAAGATCAGCCGTCGCCGTCTGCTTGCAGGCGCTGTCACAGTGGCTTCAACGGCGTTGCTGAGGACGGTTTCAGGACAGGTAGTGCATGCTTCGGTCGCCGGCGCCACGGGAACAGCGGGCTCGACGGGCACTGAGGGCGTCGCCGGAACCGGCCTCACCGGGACGGCTGGCCCCACCGGAGCAGCAGACACCTTACGCAAGCCCGGTGTGCCTCCCGGCACCCTGGGAAAGCGGTCTACTTACGAGCATTCTCTGAAATCTCCTTCAGACATCTCTTCGAGAACGCCCTTACAGGACCTTTATGGCATGCTGACCCCTTCCGACCTGCATTTCGAACGCCATCATTCCGGCGTCCCGGTTATCGATCCGGCAAAATACAGCCTGGCCATCCACGGCATGGTCAGCCGCCCGATGGTGTTCACGCTGGCCGATCTGAAACGGTTCCCTTCCGTTTCGCGGATCTGCTTTATCGAATGCTCGGGTAATTTCCGTTCCGGGAAAGAGACGATGACCCCGCAGGAGATCTGTGGTCTGACCAGCCAGAGCGAGTGGACCGGCGTATTGCTGTCGACCCTCTTCCGCGAGGTCGGCGTTGACCCGAAAGCTGCCTGGTTCCTGGCGGAAGGCTCCGACGCAGCTCTGATGACGCGCAGCATACCCGTAAGTAAAGGTTTACAGGATGCAATATTGGCGTATGGGCAGAACGGGGAGGCCCTCCGGCCGGAACAGGGTTACCCCGCCAGACTTGTGCTGCCGGGATGGGAAGGCAACACCTGTGTCAAATGGATCCGTCGTATAGAGTTTTCGGACCAGCCCTATATGACAAGGGAGGAGACTTCAAAATATACGGAAGGCATAAAAGAGGGTAAGATCCGGCAGTTCAGCTTTGATATGGATGCGCGTTCGATCATTACTTTCCCGGCATATCCTGTACAGATCGAAAAAGGGTGGGTGGAGATAAGAGGACTGGCATGGAGTGGCCGCGGAAAGATCACCCGCGTAGAGGTCAGCACCGATGCCGGCAGGTCCTGGTTCCCTGCCGGTCTGCAGGGACCAGTGCTGGACAAGGCGCATACGGTCTTCCGGTATTTGTGGAAATGGGATGGCAGGGAAACGGAGATCCTTAGCCGCGCCACCGATGAGACCGATTATATCCAGCCGACCCTGCATCAGCTGGTCGAAGCCCGCGGAACGGACATGGGGGGCTATCATCTTAATCCGGTTACGGCATGGAATATAAGACCGGATGGGAAGGTCTTTTTCAAACCCGAAAAATGGTCCTGACCTGAAAAATGGACCTGACCCGAACCAATGGACCTGACCCGAAAAATGGACCTGACCCGAAAAATGGAAAATGAATCGATGGAAAAAAAGGAATATGACGCGGTGGTAGTGGGCTCGGGGCCCAACGGTCTCGCGGCAGCTATCACCTTGCAAAGAGAAGGCAGATCTGTTCTGCTGATCGAATCCAAAGCCCGGATCGGCGGCGGCCTGCGGTCTGCCGAGCTAACCCTGCCGGGTTTTACGCATGATATCTGCTCAGCTATTCATCCGATGGCCGTGGCGTCGCCGTTTCTTCAAACGCTGCCGCTTGCCGGCTATGGCCTGCAATATATTTATCCGCCACTCAGCGTCGCACACCCTTTCGACAATGGACATGCCGCTATCCTGGACAGATCGCTGGAAGGGACAGCCGCGAGGCTTGGAATGGATGGTCGTACCTGGCTCGATATATTCCGGCCACTGGTGGAGCAATGGCCGGGTTTGGCCCCCGATCTGCTGGGTCCCTTGCGATTCCCGGCGCACCCGGCGGAGCTGGCGGCATTTGGCTGGAAGGCGTTGTCTTCCGCTGCGAGGTTTTCGCGGCGTTTTGCCACAGTCGAGGCGAAAGGCCTCTGGGCCGGGATGGCCGCGCATTCGATCCTGCCCTTATCCCATTTGAGCAGTTCCGCCATCGGGCTGGTATTATCGACAGTGGGGCATGTCTATGGATGGCCGCTGGTCCGGGGAGGATCGATACAATTGGCGGATGCACTGGCAGCCTGTTTCCGGGCGCTCGGCGGAACGATAGAAACCAATTTTCATGTCAGCTCCCTCTCGCAGCTGCCGTCAGCATCGGCAATTCTCTTTGATGTCACGCCCCGGCAGCTGCTGACCATTGCGGGACACCGGTTCTCCTCTCTTTACCGCTGGCAGCTGGAGAGATACCGCTACGGGATGGGGGTATTCAAGGTCGACTGGGCGCTGGATGCGCCGATCCCTTTTACGAATCCTGATTGCCGGCGAGCTGGTACCATTCATCTTGGAGGAACGCTGGAAGAGATAATCTATGGCGAGGATCAGACCTGGAACGGCCGTGTTGCCGGTAAGCCTTTTGTACTGTTGGCGCAGCAGAGTCTGTTCGACAGTTCGCGCGCGCCCGAAGGCAAACATACCGCCTGGGCCTATTGTCATGTCCCCAACGGATCAACCCACGATCATACGGCTATCATCGAAAAGCAGGTAGAACGTTACGCTCCGGGTTTCAGGGAAAGGATCCTTGGCAGACACGTAATGGGACCCGCACAAATGGAAGACTATAACCCCAACTATATCGGCGGGGATATCAACGGCGGGATAATAGATCTCCGCCAGCTGTTCACCCGTCCTGCATTGCGTGCTTCGCCTTACCGGACTTCAGCGAAGGGGCTCTATCTCTGTTCGTCTTCGACACCGCCGGGTGGGGGAGTCCATGGCATGTGCGGCTATCATTCGGCGCAGACGGTGTTGAAGGATGTATTTGGGAAATTTGACCGAAATCCGACAACTTTGCGGGCGAAGTGAACGTATATGGCACTCTCCCGCATATTATTTGTCGCATATTCCTTTGTTGCCTATTCTGCCAGCGCCGCGACGGGGCAGTAATAAAAAATTTATGGAATATCCCATCTTTTGCATCCCGATCGCATGAAACTAACATTCCGCCCATGGCAGGTCATCTCCAGGATGGTTAAGCGATACAGATCGACCTTTATCATCAATCTGATCGGTCTGTCTACCGGACTGGCCTTTGCCTTACTGATCTTTTTATGGATCAGTGATGAGCTGGCGGTTGACACCTTTCACCGGTATGACCGGCGTCTTTACCAGGTCATGATCAACCAGCGGCAGGGAGACCGGATCAATACTTCGGATGGGACCAACGGTCTGCTGGGCGAGGTCATCAAAAAAGGACTTCCCGAGGTGGAATATGCGGTCACTATCACACCCCCCAACTGGTTTAAGAAGTTCAACCTTACCTGGCGGAATAACACCGTCGGCGCGGTTGGGAATTTTGTAGGCCAGGACTATTTCAACGTTTTTTCATATGATCTCCTTCAGGGCAGGCCCGGCAGCGTTCTGACGGACAGGCATGCTATCGTACTCTCCAGGGGACTGGCCATGAAACTATTTAATACGACGGATAATATTATCGGCAAGACCCTGGAATGGAAGTGGGCCTCTGTATCCAAACAGGTCACTGTTACAGGGATCTGCAGCGATTTCCCTTCCAATTCCAGCTATCGGTTTGATTTTGTATTGTCGCTGGACTCCTGGAAAGAGGTGTTGAATGCGGACGAAAACCAGCCTTACGGCCCCAGCACCGGTCCTTTCGCCACCTTCCTGGTCCTAAAAGATCATACGGATCTGGCTTCTTTTGATGCTAAGCTGAATAGCTTTTCCAGCGTTAAGTTTGACAGGACACCCGCGACGCTGTTTTTGCGGAAATACTCGGACGCGTGGTTACACGGCAGGTATGAAAATGGAAAGCAGGCAGGAGGGAGAGTAGAATATGTAAGACTGTTTTCCGTTATTGGCTGTTTTATCCTGCTCATTGCCTGTATTAATTTCATGAATCTGTCGACTGCCAGAGTAACCGGCAGGCTGAAGGAGATAGGGCTCAAAAAGACGTTTGGAGCTGGCAGGAGTACCCTGGTTTATCAGTTCCTGGGGGAGTCGGTATTGATGAGTTTCATAGCGCTGATCATTTCCCTGCTGCTCGTCGTGGCCTTCCTGCCCGGGTTCAATGGACTGACGGGCAAACATCTTACGCTAAATCTCAGTCACATACTATCCGGTTTGGGCATAACCCTGCTTACCGGGCTTATTGCCGGCAGTTACCCGGCATTATTTCTTTCGCGGTTCAAACCGGTAGACACGCTCAGAGGAAAATTCAATATGTCTTCCGGCCTTAGGGAACTATTCGTGCGGAAAGGGTTGGTTATCCTGCAATTTACCCTGTCGGTCATATTTATCGTATCGGTCCTGGTCGTTTACAATCAGATAAGGCTTGTCCAGACAAAAAGTCCGGGTTATGATAAAGAGAATGTCATTTATTTCGAAAAGGAAGGAAATGTAGCCAGGGATCTGCCGGCCTTCCTTTCGGAATTGAAGCAGGTTCAGGGCGTCACGCAGGCATCCAGCATTATGGCTCCTATTATAGCTCCGCCTTTTGGCGCTGCCCGGGGTGTTCATTGGGAAGGGAAGAATATGGATGACAAGATCCGCTTTTACCAGATGCCCGTTAACTATGACCTCATCGAAACCCTTGGAATTAAAATGGCGGCGGGGCGGACTTTTTCGAGGGAATTTGCCACAGACTCATCATCGATCGTGGTAAATGAGGCCGCGGTTAAAATAATGGGGCTATCCGATCCTGTAGGCAAGGTGATAAAAGATTGGGGAAAGGACATGCGCATCATCGGGGTGACCCGGGACTTCCATTTCAACTCTCTGCATGAAGAGATAAAACCGTTTATCTTCAGACTGGAACCACAATCCAGCTTATTGATCATGGCCAGGCTGGCAAAAGGAAGGGAACGCGAAGCCATCACGAATATCCGGGCCTTCTATAAGTCCTTCAATCCCGGTTATTCCTTTGACTATCAATTTCTGGACGACGACTATAAAAAACAATACACGGCTGACACGCTGGTCGCCGCCCTTTCCAAATACTTTGCGGGCCTGGCTATTCTCCTTTCTTGTCTGGGCTTGTTCGGACTGGCTGCCTTAACAGCAGAGAGAAGAATAAAAGAAATTGGCATACGCAAGGTCCTGGGGGCCGGTGAACTAAGGATAATCTATTTGTTATCTGCCGACTTTACGAAGATCGTTCTGTTGTCGATCCTTTTAGGACTGCCGTTGAGTTATCTTGTAACCCGTTCCTGGCTTGATAATTTTGCTTACAGGATCCATCTGAGCTCTGCTTATTTTATCGTTGCCGGTTTGGTCTCGCTGTTCATGGCATGGGCAACGATTGGAGTGCATGTTATCCGGACGTCATTTATGAGTCCTGTAAGGGCTTTGAAGGAGGGGTGAAGATGCGGCTCAACCCAAGCGGCTCACCAAAGAATAGAGGGCACAGACCCTGCCGAAGCTGGCTACGAAGCGTTTGACATATATACAACATTGGTCTTTGAATATTTCGCTTCGTGCTCACTGCAGGCCAAACGGCAGACATAATGCTTGACACTCATGGGCAAATAATTAAGATCCACTTCCTTGCCCAGCCAGTTCGGATCCAGCCTGGCATTGTTGATATAATTATTAACTTCCTCCTGGATCACATTGGCGCCCGGAAGCCGCTGCCTCCATCCGGTTCCATACATTACAATGCGATGACCGGCGCAGTTGCCGATCAGGACACCTCCGCCGCCGGGCGCGTCGGGGTTATCAGAACATCCAAAAACATCACCTGTCTCCTTATTGATGATCGTAAACCTGTCTAAGGTTTTACCGGAATTGTCAAAGATTATAAATGTTTTCATACAATCGATTTTTAAGGCCGGAGAGTATTGCTCCAAATCTGTGCCGATGGAAACAAGAAGGCGCAGTTCCGCCCTAAACATCTGACTGTCTTGTTGATACGAAATTATCCTCCGGTAATTGTTTAGTCCGATCGATCAATATTGAAAAAAAGTCTTTCATTTTGACATGGTAACCGGGCACATTTCTGCACTTACCTTGTAATGGTCTGCGCAGCACCTATTTTGTTATTTTGTAACACAGTTCCACCATTCCGTTTTTATAGGCCTTCAGGTCCTCCAGGTGCAATGCCTGTTCCTGTCCTATATGGTCAAAAAAAGGCAGCCCATCGCCCAGGATGATCGGCAGGATCGACAACCTTATTTCATCCGCCAGCTTTAAACGAATGAAGTCTTTGACAAGCATTGCTCCGCCCACGACCCAGACATTCCTGTAATCAGGATTTAGCCGTTCGTTCACCAGCTGCTTCAGATCGCCCGAATACAGTTGGATGCTCTGTCTTTCAATTGGCAGACTTCGATGAGTTACTACAATGGTAGGCTTGTCTCCATAAGCCCACCCATAAGATCTTGAAAGTTCCAGGGCATGTTCATAAGTCCGGGCACCCATCACATAGCAATCAATGGTTTTAAGAAATTCTGCTGTGTCCGGCTCTGTATTTCCATTCTCGTAATGATCAGATGTCTCGAACCATGAAACGCTATTATCTTTTTTTGCAATGATGCCGTCAAGACTTGAAACCATATGGATCGTTATTTTACAGGTATTTGTCGTCATGTATTTTTTTTGATAGACAATAAATTACGTAAAAATCTGACAGGCCTTGACAATGAACCCATTTTGGTATGAATTTTTTCATTTTGATGTGTTTTCTTAATACGCGAAGATTACCCCGGATAGCAAAATAGGCTTGTTTGTCCTTGCTCCTTGCGATTTCAGATAATTCCGGTTAACATGTCATTAACCCGGCATTTTTTTGGCAGGATGAGTTTTAACAAAAAAATGACAAATGAAGAAGTTATTGATCGCAAGCGGAATTTTTCTTGGAGTCACAGGACAGATTCGAGCGCAGGATTCAACTAAGCCTAAAGTACCATTCGATGACATTGAAACCAACTGGCAAAATGGAAGTGATCGCAGAGACTCTTCCGTTCTCAACGGCGGCAAATACTTTACGCCAAGCATTATGGTCGATATAAACTATACCCATTCATTCAACCACCCGAATGATAATACGGTAGTTGGGTCAACAGCCCTGGCACGAAATAATGAAGTGCAGCTTTCACAGCTGAGCTTTGGCGGTGATTTCAATTATCAGAACGCGAGGGCAAAGTTCATGATGCAGATGGGGACAAGGACCCAGGTCGTTCCAAGAAATGACCTTAGTCCTTACAGAGGACAATACAAGCTGGCAGACGTATATCGTTACCTGAGTGAGGCCTACGTAGGTTATCATTTTAATAAGTGGTATGGCATCAATGTGGATGCCGGCCTCTTCCTGTCCTACATCGGGCTTAATTCGTACTACCAGGTCGAGAACTGGGAGTACCAGGCTTCCTATACTTCTGATAATACGCCCTGGTTCTTCAACGGGGTTCGTATCCAGATCTTCCCGACCAAACACCTTAAGATCGAACCCTGGATCATCAATGGATGGCAGAGCTATGGCAAGTTCAACTCGATGCCTGGTCTCGGAGCTAATATTACCTGGAACCCGACCAGCAACTTCAAGATCCTTACCAATAATTACTATGGTACGGATGCTGCCGGCCTGCCAGCCAGGAAAAGATTTCACTCGGACAACAGTATGCTGTTGAGGTATTATAACAATCCTGCATCGTCCGGGATCAGTAAAATGGCTTTGTCCCTGACAGGTGATCTGGGTTTTGAAAAAGGCGGTGGCGTGAATGGGTTTAATAATAAAGATTCGGCAACAAAGGGACCTGCTCAATATTTCTTAAGCGCGATGATCTACAACCGCGTCTGGTTTGCAAAGAACAAATTTGCCTGGACGATCGGCGGCGGTGTCATGACGAATCCCGGACGGTACCTGGTGCTGTATCCTACCGGACAGGCAAGTCCTTTGCCTGATCCCAATAACCCCACACAAACAGAAGGGAAATTCCCTTTCAGCGCCAATCCCGGCGATCAGTTCAAGGCCTGGGATTGTTCCACCAACCTGGACTGGATGCCCAATCAGAGCTTTCTCTTCCGGGTGGAGTTTGTGCACAGGCATGCGAACGTGCCTTATTTTGCGGGACCGGGGGGTGTGACATCGCCTAACGGATATACCACAACGCCGCTGCCCCCGGATTGGAGACCTGACCTGGTGAAATCGGAGAACAGGATAATTTTTGCACTTTTATTCAGGTTATAAAATAGCTGTTGTATTATAGATCATCTATTCGCCTCGTTTTGAAATTTAAATCTATCAGCGGTCTTCCGGTTTGATCCGGGGGGCCGTTGATTTCTCCGGAAAACGGTGTTGTCATCGATCGAGGTGACCAGCCAGAGATCGATCGCTTTCATTTTATCGATTTTAGTTCGCGCAACCGATCGGATTCGCAAAATTTATTTTAATTTGCCCGGCACCGCGATCAATAGACCTCTTGAAATGGACCCGGCTACAGGGTTCCCTCAGAATTCCCACATAGTTTGCGACTTATTTTCCAATAGGCAATACATTGAACGCATTCCAGAAAATCGCGAAAAAGGTCCTCGCTCTTGGGTTGGATATTTTGTTGTTTACCTGGCAGGTGGTCCGGCGGGTGATGCTGCCTAACCGGAACCGTAAGGGGAACGTGCTGTCGAGCCTCCTGACCTTTTTTGTGGGTTTGCTGGAAAGGATTGTTTCTTTTGAGAAAAGCATTTTGCAGCGGCCGGTGGTTTTCACGCATAAGTATGTGAAGCAGGGGTTGATCATTGCCGTTGGCTTTCTTTTTCTTTTATCTTCGGTTGAATGGACCATCGGACCGCCTGTTGATGACGCCGGGTATAGTTCGCCGGAGGTAGTAGCCTGCGCGCCGGTAATGGCGGCGGCTCAGACCGCCAGCCTGCGGCGGGTGGATTTTTCCGTAGTTGCTCCATCAGGTGCCGGGGTGGGTGCTCATTCTTTTATTCCTTCTCTTAGCCTGGCCGGGCCGCCCCTGACGGGTAAAAAATGGCTCCGCTTCCGGGTATTCCGCATTTGATTCCTGATTGTCTTTTGATTGACCTGTTTCCGCTGGCGGGGATGGGTGGTTATGTATGTATTTCAGTATCAAAATTCAGGTATTACTATGCGGGTATTTTTAGGCTTTTTGTTATTGTTTGGGGGAGCAGCTTCGGCGCAGTATCGGGTGGTGGTGCATATTACGAATGAGGATACGCGGCAGCCGGTTGTTGGGGCATCGGTGGTGGTCAGGGGATCGAACAGGGGTGGGGTAAGTGATAGTGCGGGTGTGGTCCGATTGGAGAGGTTGGCAGGCGGCAACTATGAAATCCAGGTCAGCTGTACGGGGTTTATGACCAGGGAGATTGAGGCGTCTTTGCCGCTGCGGGGCGCGAACGACCTGGCAGTGACGCTGGAGCCGGATGTGGAGATGTTGGGGGACGTGGTGATCAGCTCATCGCGGATCAATGGACGGATCAAAGACCTGCCGACGCGCGTGGAGGTGCTGGGGACGGAAGACATGGAGGAGGAGACGTCGATGCACCCCAGCAATGTAGCAATGTTGCTGAGTGAGGCATCGGGCATTCAGACGCAGCAAACTTCTGCTTCTTCGGGGAATGTCCAGATCCGCATCCTGGGACTGGACGGCAAATACACGCAGCTCTTGAAAGACGGGTTTCCGATGTACAGCGGCTTTAGCAATGGGCTGAGCGTGATGCAGATCCCACCCCTGGACCTTTCGCAGGTGGAGTTGATCAAGGGTAGCTCGTCTTCGCTGTATGGCGGGGATGCGATTGCCGGGATCATCAATTTTATTTCCGGAAAGCCGGGTGTTAGACCGGACTGGAACGTATTGGCGAATCAGACGATGCGGGGCGGGACGGATGTAGGGAGCTTCTATAAGGGCCGGAATAAACATTGGGGGCTTACGCTGCTCAATACCTTCACCAAACAGGTGCCGGTGGATATCCACAATGACGGGTTTACGGTATTGCCGAAACTGACGGCCCTTACAGTGAATCCAAAACTATTCTGGTATCCCACGGATAGCGCGACGGTAAGCCTGGCGGTGAATACGACGTTGGACCGCCGGGCCGGGGGTGACCTGCTTGCGGTAAGGGACGGACCAACGGCGGCGCATCCTTATACAGAGGATAACAGGAGCGACCGGGACTATTACCAGCTGGAGTACGTGCAGCATTTGGGTGATGGAAAGTTGCTGACGGTGCGTAATAGCACGTCTTTGTTTAACCGGAGGATCGGGATCATGGATTATACCTTTTCGGGGCGGCAGTGGTCGACGTTTAGCGAGGCGGGTTATCTGACGCCCTGGGGTCATCATAAAACAGTGGCGGGGGTGACCGTCGGTACGGACCGGTTTAGTGAAGACCGGCGGACGGATAGCCTGATCCGGGACTATCAGTTTGTCACGACGGGCATTTTTGTACAGGATGATTGGACCCTGGGGCGGCGCTGGGTGGTGGAGACGGGGATAAGAAATGACTACCAGAACCGGTACGGGAATTTCCTGCTGCCAAGAGTTTCGATGTTGTATAAACTGTCGCCCGGGTGGAGTATCCGGGCAGGGGGCGGGTTGGGATATAAGTCTCCGACAATCTTCGATGCGCAGACGGAAGAGACGGCGTATAAGGATGTGTTGCCGATCGGCAGCCCGGTGC
The DNA here is from genome assembly GCA_035492595.1 of Puia sp. Lineage (GTDB taxonomy): Bacteria > Bacteroidota > Bacteroidia > Chitinophagales > Chitinophagaceae > Puia. The sequence continues at coordinate 8,641 of DATJJA010000170.1, read as the reverse complement.
AGGCGGAACGATCGGCGGGCGGGAATGCAGACCTGAATTATACGGGTACCCTTGGGGAGGATCTGCGGCTCACGGTGGACCAGGCTTTTTTCTATACCAGGGTGGCCCGTCCGCTGGTGCTGGACTCTCTACTGGCAAACGGAACGATGTATGCCCGCTTTGCCAATGCCGGTCAGCCTTACACGACAAGGGGCTTCGAGACGAGTGTACGGATAAGGCAGGATGCATGGTCTTTGTTCGCCGGATACACCTATGTCGATGCGCGGACGGGGGTATCGGCGTTGCCGCATATTGCCCTGGCGCCCCGGAGTAAGGTGGTGTTCGACCTTGCCAATGAGAAGGATGGCGACTACAGGGTCGCGCTGGAGGCGTTTTATACGGGGCCGCAATATTTGTATGACGGATCGAAGACAAGGGATTTTTGGGTCGCGGGGCTGCTGGTGGAGAAGGTGATAGAACGGGTGAGCCTTGTGCTGAATTTCGAGGATTTGACGGATACGCGGCAGACACGGTTTGGGCCGGTGGTGGTGCCGCCGCCGACGGCCCCGGCTTTCAGGGAGATTTATGCGCCGCTGGAAGGGTTTTTGGTGAACCTCGCGGTGAAGGTGCGGATATTGTAGATCCGGTTGCCGCCGGTGTAAAATAATATGGTGTATTGGTGAATACCGCCGACATTGCAGCTTCAACAACCAACTATGAATAAGCAGTTTTTTTATCTCGTATGTTTTTTGATCTTATTGGGAGGACAGGCCCTGGCGCAGGGGAATGGTAAGACCTATTACCTGAAATTCAACATGGCCAAAGGGCAGAAGTTCAGCTATAAGGTGGGCGTCGACATGAATATCGATCAATCGGTCATGGGACAGGACGTACATGTCAATACGCGGATAGGTATGCATTATCAATTCGCCGTAGTGGGCGATTCTGCGGGTTGGAAGCAGGTCGAAGCGGTATTTACCCGGATGCTGATCCATGCCAATGCGAATGGGCAGGGAATGGATATGGACACTGATTCCTCGGGCAATACGGAAGGACCTTTGGGCTCGATGATGAAATCGTTCAAGTCCTTTGTCGGTCAGAAGTTCTATTATACGATAAACGAGAAAGGAGAGATCGGGCAGGTAACAGGAATAAAAGAGATCGCGGCCCGGATGAAAGAGAGTATGTCGGGGATGGGCGCTGGCGCAGATGGTTTCTCGCAGGTATTCAATGAGGAGAACTTTCGTCAGAATATGGAGGCGGCATATAAATATTATCCTAAGAAGCCGGTTACGATCGGGGAGAGCTGGACTGCTTCGATGAATACGACTAACAATGGCATCCCGATGACCACGGATGGAACGTATACACTTGCGTCCGTCAGTGGCAATATTGCGACTATCAAGGCTACCGGAACGCTGAAAACGGCTGAAGGCGCCACGGTACAGGGGATGCCGATGACCATAACGGGAACATTCGACGGGACGACGGATTTCTTGCTCAGCACCGGCTTGCCGGTGAATGGGACTGCCGATATGAAGACAGATATGAAGTTGGATATGCAGGGGCAGTCCATTCCTGTCAAGATGAATATGAAAATGAACATGGTGGGAAAGGAACTCTAGGCGTGGACTTTACAACACCCTGGTGACCCCCGCCGCTATATCCACGGAGGACATCGCCTGTGTATAATTGTGCGTCGTGCTGTAGTATGACGTGCTGGTGGCATTATACGGCGAAATGATCCCGGGAATGATCAGGTTTTGCGCATTGATAAGCTGCGCTGTAACATTATGAAAGGTTGGCTTCAGATAGACATAGTCTGCCCTTGCCATGAATGCCCAGTGACTGTTCCACCGGTAACACACAGCCAGGCCGGTCAGCCCTGTAAAAGCTGTGGTGGAGACGGAATGGAGATTCGCCTGCACGAGGTCGACAGGGCCGAAACCTACCGAATCGCGAATGCCCGTGATGGATTGCTTAGGTGACCATGATTCCGCTGCGCCCAACCCGATGTCAGCCTGGAGGCTGAGTTTTGGCGTTAAGGGAAGCTTATAATACCAGCCTAAGAGAGCAGCTACGGTGGTCCAGTGGCTATTGTTCATGGACCATCGATGCCCGGGAAACTCTGCTTCAAAGGGTGCTAAAGTTGCCTTTTTGCTCACGCCATTGAAACTGCCCCGGAGCCTGGCCATCCAACCGAACCGGCTGTTGCCTAAAGGGTGTTGATACGAAATATCCGCCAGGGCGCCAACATTCGCCAGACCGGCGGAAGCGGCGAACCCGTTCTTACTGGCGAAATCGCCCAGGGGTATCGTGGGGCCTATCGACAAAGTGAGGCTGCCTTTCGATTGGGTGAAGCCGCGGGAGGCGACCAGGGAGAAGACAAGGCACAGGACAAGCGTCTTTTTCATAAGCACGAAAGATACAATTAAAGCCAGACAATTTAGTCGCCAACATCTATGTGGCAAATCAATCTATAGAACAAGCTAAACCGTGCTCCGGTGCGTTTCAGAAGAGGGATGTGCCGGTACGGGTAGTTTAAATTCAGGGTGTCGGAAATGCCGGCTTTGTCAATAACGAGCCTGTTATTTCCACGGTGTTCCGTCAAAGGGAAAAGATCGGTAAGGTAAACTGTCGTTTGGGGAGGAACCGTAAAAACGAGCGTTTGGCGATCCTCTTGCCGAACAGGCAGGCTATCGGTGAGTTGTTGCCGCGTTTTTTTATTTATCGGTAGGGTCTGCCGCAGCGCATGGACGTAAAATTCGTGGGAAAGGTTAAATCCGTTGGTGCTATTGGTCAGCGTTAGATTGAGCGGTGATTTGGAATGGTTCAACAGATAGATCTGATGATGCAACGGAGCACAGGCGCCAAACAGCAGGCAAAAGGAAAGAAAACAGGTTGTTTTTTTCATGAAAAAGGCGGAGATGAAATGGTCAATACCCATTAGAAATACAATTTATGGATATTTTTCAGGAAATCCCAGTACCTCCTGGAGTGATTGAAATATCCCCACATCGTGCGGTTGAAAGTTGTATCGAATCCGAACACAGCTGTAGCAATCACGTACACTCTCTCGCCATCAACCAATTTCACCAAATTGATTGTCAGTGATCTAAAATCCAGCCCGCATTTTGATGCATAACAGACATCAAATCTCTGCACATGATCAAAAATTATTTCAAAACCGCCTTCCGCAGTCTGCTCAAAAATAAAGGGTTCACCACCATTAATGTACTTGGTCTTACGCTGGGTATCGCCACCTGTCTGCTTATCGTCTTCTATGTATTGGACGAGCTGAGTTACGATAAGTTCAACGAAAAGGCCGACCGGATCTATCGTGTCAACAACGACATCAAATTCGGCGGCAGCGAGAATTCTTATGCTATTGCACCCGCGCCGGCCGCCATGACACTCAAGGCCGACTTCCCCGAAATAGAGCAGGCGGCGAGGATCTTCTCCGGTGGCGCCAGTGTACGTGTCAGGAAGGGTGACAAATTCGTTCAGGAAGACCGGGTCCTCTATGCCGACTCCACATTATTTTCCATTTTTTCCTTCCCCATGATCCAGGGGAGTCCCGCAAATGCCCTCGTAGCGCCGGGCTCCATGGTGATCGATGAGCGGACCGCGATCAAATATTTTAACCGCACAGATGTCGTCGGCCAGTCATTGACGGTTGACGACGGCACCGTCTTCAAGGTCACGGGTGTGATCAAAAACATCCCCATCCAATCTCATTTCAGAGCCGATATTTTTATTTCGATGGCCGGCCGGGCCGACAGCCGCGAAGATGCCTGGCTTGGTAATAACTATTATACCTATATCCTGTTAAGACCGGGCGCCAACCCCGCAGCCCTGCAGGCGAAATTCGCGACCTTTTTGCAGCGGCATGCTGGCCAGCAACTCCAAAACGCGATCCATATGGACTTTGCGGCCCTGGAAAAAAGCGGAAGCTATTTCCGCCTAAGCCTCACCCCGCTGACAGACATCCATCTCCGGTCCAATTCAGTCGGCGAACTGTTTCCCGGTGGCAGCATCACCTATGTCTATATCTTTTCGGCGATCGCCGCTTTCATTCTGGTGCTCGCCTGTATCAATTTTATGAACCTGTCCACTGCCCGGTCGTCAAACCGCGCAAGGGAGGTCGGGGTCAGAAAGGTGCTGGGCTCGCCCCGCAAATACCTGGTCGCGCAATTCCTGACCGAATCGGTGATGGTTACGCTGGCGGGCGCTGTCCTGGCGGTGCTGGCGGCCTGGGCGCTCCTGCCGCTCTTCAATGAGATCTCCGGCAAGGAACTGGTGGTCAGCGGGCAGCTGGTTCGCTGGATGATACCCATATTGCTGGTCTTTGTGGTGATCATCGGCTGTCTGGCCGGATCGTATCCCGCCTTTTTTCTTTCCGCCTTTCAGCCCGTCGATGTACTAAAGGGCGGTAAACTATCAAGAGGCTTTAAAGGCGGCGGTCTGCGGAGTTTCCTGGTCGTTTTTCAGTTCGCTATTTCCATCTTTCTGATCACCGGGACCCTGGTCGTTTACATCCAGCTGAAATATATCCAGTCCAGGGATCTTGGTTTTAACCGGGACCATGTCCTGATCGTACAAAATGTATATGGCCTGGGCAACCAGGCCCATTCCTTCAAAAAGGAAGTAAAAAAACTAAAAGATGTAGACGACGCCACCATGACCGGCGCATTGCCCGCCGAGAACTACATGAGCGGCTCGTCATTCTTCAAGGACCCGGGCCTGAGCCAGGAATCGGCGGTGCTCAGCCAACGCTGGTTTGTCGACGAGGACTATATCACCACACTCGGAATGAAACTAAATTCGGGAAGGAACTTCTCAGCCGACATGCCCACGGATTCCAGCGCCATCCTCATCAACGAAGCCGAAGAAAAGATGCTTGGCTGGTCGGATCCGTTAAATCACACCCTGTATGCTCCGTTGGATAATACCCTTACCCATATCGGCGCCTTTCATATCGTCGGGGTGATCAGGAATTTTAATTTTCGCTCGCTTCGCCAACAAGTGACGCCGATGGTCCTTCATTTTGCGGAGGATCGCAGCGCCCTCAGTGTCCGTATTCATGCCGGCGCCAATATTCCGGCGGTCATGGCCCAGATCAGCAACAAATGGAAAGAAATGTCGCCGGCGAAGGAGTTCGCTTATTCCTTTATGGAGCAGGACTTCGACGCTCTTTATCGTGCGGAACAACGCATGGGCAAGCTCTTTATCTCCTTCACATCCTTTGCTATCCTCATTGCCTGCCTGGGTCTTTTCGGTCTCGCCGCTTATGCCGCAGAACAACGGACCAAGGAGATCGGGATCCGGAAAGTGCTGGGTGCCGGTGTTTCGACGATCGTAGGGATGCTCTCAAGAGATTTTATCAGGCTGGTACTTATCGCGATCCTGATCGCCTCGCCCCTGGCCTGGCTGGCCATGCACAAATGGTTGCAGGGCTTTGCCTATCGGCAGGAGATGCAATGGTGGGTCTTTGCGCTTGCAGGTCTGGCGGCGATCCTGATCGCTATTATTACCATCAGCTTTCAATCGATCAAGGCGGCACTAAGCAATCCCGTCAAAAGCCTGAAATCGGACTAGCGCTTATTTATGCAAAATTTTAACATTTCTGCCTTGCAAATGGCTTTTATTTTATTGATTTTTATCCATCCGTTGCTATTCCAAATCCTTAAGACCTATATTATGAAATTGGCGCTTTTTCTTTGTACCCTTGTTTTATCCCTTCATGGATGGTGTGCCTCTGTAACTCCTTCTCAGCGCACAGCCCATACAATTATACCGGGTCATGAGACCGTTGTGAACGGGAAGTATAAGGAAGAGACAAATAGTCCATTGCTGTTGGATAAAATGAAGGCTGCAATGATTGGACTGGGTCTGCTCACCTATCTTACCGTCGTCTTCTGGTGGGCTATTACAGCTAAGAATTCCCTCGATAAGATCTTAAAGAATGTCCTGCAGGACATAGGACGGTATCCGTCATAGGCGACGGGTAATGAAACGGGGCTCCGACATTTTTGGCGCTCTTATTATTCGGCCGGTGCAACGATCGTTCGGCGACCTTTGTCAGGTGAGAAATTGTCCCAAATGTCAACATTGAAGGTTCCGGCCCTGCGGATAACCACGCTGCGGGATGTCGGCCATCGAGATATTATCCGGGCCCATCGACCCGTCGAAAGTATCGGCTTCCTGGACCGATCCAGACAACGACAGCGTATACGAGCAGGTTTTTAAGGTTTCCGGTTCGGATATTAATTGCAATCTGGCGGCTTATGGATTGGGTAAGGGCGACACCCTGCAATTCGAACTGAACCCCAATCCACCGGACATGACATGTATGACGTGTAATGATGTCAATCCGCCGAGTGTACCGCCGATCTACAATGCCATCAGGAATGTGAAGAAGTTGAGCGTGACCGGTACATTACATTAGAATCCTTATTTTAGGTTTGCATAGGTGCCCGGAACGATTTTACATCGAACCTTTGATCTTCAACAGGCCGGCGTTGATGGCAACCACCACGGTGCTTAGACTCATCAGAACGGCACCCGCCGCCGGGCTTAGCAATACTCCCTGCTTATACAGGACACCAGCTGCAAGAGGCAAAGCGACGATATTGTAGCCGGTCGCCCAGATCAAATTCTGGATCATCTTCCGGTAAGTGGCCTTGCCAAAGAGGATAAGGCTGACAATATCTTTAGGGTTGCTGTTGACAAGGACAATGCCTGCGGTCTCCGCGGCTATATCGCTGCCGCTGCCTACGGCAATGCCGACATCGGCCTGGGCTAAGGCAGGCGCATCGTTAACGCCATCGCCGGTCATGGCTACAAATTCACCCTGAGCCTGCAATTCCTTTACTTTTTCGAGCTTTTGATGGGGTAAGACTTCAGCGAAGTAATTATCCATACCCAACTCTTTAGCCACTCCTTCTGCTACTACTTTATTATCTCCGGTCAACAGCGTTGTTTTGATCTTATTTTGGTGCAAGGTTTTTATAGCTTCAAAAGATTCCGGTCGTATCTGGTCAGCCAATGCTATGAAGCCGGCCAACTGGTCGTTCACTAAAACGTACACCAATGTTTCACCAGACCTGATCTCCTGGGGAGAAGTTTTGCCGGCCGACTTTCCGGAAACAGCCTGCGGACTCACAACAGCCACTTTTTTGCCGTCCACAAAACCTGTTATTCCCTTGCCTGTCAGTGCCTGGATGCCGGTGGAACTGCCTGTTTGGAGATGAAGGTCTTTTGTTTTTTGAAGGATCCCTGTCGCGATGGGGTGTTCCGACCCTTTTTCTATAGCTGCGGCCAGCTGCAGGATCTCATCGGAAGCAAATCCGTTTAAAAGGGCCTGGTAGCGTACGACTTCAAATTTACCTACGGTCAGGGTGCCCGTTTTGTCAAACACCAGGGTAGTGATCTTACGAGAATTTTCAAACGCTGTCCGGTTTTTTATGAGTAGGCCGTTTTTTGCGGACAACGCAGTGGATTTCGCAACGATCAAAGGAACGGCAAGTCCTAATGCGTGGGGACAGCAGATGATGATCACCGTAACCATTCTCTCAATAGCAAAGGCAACATCTCTTCCATCAACAAACCAATAGACGAAAGTGGCCATACCTGTGACCAGGGCGATGACGGTCAGCCATCTCGCGGCCGTATCGGCCAGCAGCTGGGTTTTGGATTTGGCTTTCTGTGCGTCGTCTACCAGCTTGATCACTTTCGATAGATAGGAGTCAGCTTGCCCATGCCGGACCGAAACTTTAAGCACTCCATTGCCGTTGATTGCCCCTGCAATCACCTTGTCGCCTTTCATCTTATGAACAGGCTTCGATTCACCGGTCAGCATGGATTCATTCATATGGCTCTCGCCTTCGAGAATAGTTCCATCGGCGGCGACTTTTTCCCCGGGCTTGACGAGGATAAGATCCCCGGCTTTTAAAACATCTGTATTTACATCCATGATCTGACCGTCCTGGTGAACCATATGGGCCTCGGAAGGTATCAGCTGCACCAGCAATTCCAACTCCCTGGAAGCCCCGGCAACGGACTTCATTTCGATCCAGTGGCCAAGCAACATGACCAGGATCAACGTCGCCAGCTCCCAAAAGAAATCCTTCCCTTTTAATCCAAAAACAGTGGCAGCACTGTATACATAGGCGACCGTAATGGCAAACCCGATCAGGGTCATCATGCCGGGATTGCGGGCTTTCATTTCTCCAACCCATCCCGTCAGGAAGGGCCAGCCGCCGTATATGAAAACAAGGGAGGCCAGGGCGAGCAGGACAAAGGAAGACCCGGTAAAAATGATATGAAGACCCAGCCAGTGCTGGATCATCGGAGAGAGCAGCAGGATAGGGAGGGTCAGGAGCAATACGACGTAAAACCTTTTTCGGAAATCGGCAATCATCATGGCGTGGTGATCAACACCACGGTGCGCACTGACATTATGGTGATCCTGTCCTCCTTGTTGCATGTGACAAAGGTAATCTTTCCCTGCGTGATTTAATGCTGATGCGCCGACTGTCTGTAGTTACACGTCTTCGTTGTTGCGTCTGATATTGTTAATGATTGAGTTTCCAGTATGCGGTGGTGCCCGGCTTCCGTTCGTCGGTAGCTTTGACCAGGAGGGTGTCGCCGGGGTGGAGGT
>DATJJA010000169.1:0-111308 GCA_035492595.1 Puia sp. | reverse complement strand
GCTCCGGATAATCCTTCCTTGCCGTCTGAAACTGTTCCCAGGATCTGGGAGGTCGTCTCCTGCGCGAATGCACCGCAGGCACAAAGGATCATACTGAATAGAAATAGCAGTCGTCTTATCATATAAAGTGGTTTTGCGGGTGCAAAGAAAGGCAAAGCAGCTCAGTTAGGTTCCTCGAAACTATTAAGAAATCATTAACATATATTAAAACGCAATTAAAATAAATCCCCAAAAAAATAGGTTTTCTCCACATGGGAGAAAACCTATTCTTATTGATTAGGCTTTATAGCCGATCAGAAAGAATATCGTACGCTCAGCTGACCTCTCCAGCGGGAGAGCAGGTCCGTATAATTATAGATCCGGTAAGTACCCTTGATCAAGTTAAGCTTGGTCCGATCAAAGGTGAAGGTCGGTGCCGTTCCCTGTGATGCAGTAGCCAGAGGCGAACCATTCTGGTTGGAAACAAAATAGCTCCATCCGGCCTTATGGTCGATCAGGTTACCAATATTCAGAATATCGATGCCGATCTGCAGTTTGTGCTGTCCCATCATGAAATCTTCCGACAGTTTGAGGTCGAAATGGTTTTCCCAGGGGGACCGGTCACCGTTCTTAGGCATGATCTGGCCTTCGTGTTTCTTCATGCCCGGATCGCTTTCAACGAGGGCCTTGAAGTCCTGCCATTGCTGTGCGGCAGTACGGGTAACCGTAGCACCGCTCTTCAGGTCGACGAAGCCATACTTCTGATACCCGCTGGGGTTGTTCAGATCGGCTTCGGTCGGAATGTACATCTGGTTGGAATTGTAGTTGTTCTGGGTGCCTGCAGTTGCATCGTCGCCCGTCATGTTCCTGTTATAGGTAACTGAATAGGGCTGACCGGAATGACCTTCATAGACCAGGCCGATGGTAGTACCCAGGTGATTGTGGGCGTATTTAAAAGACTTGGAGACAAAGCCGATCACGCGGGAACCCATATCGTAGGCTGACCTTCCTTCGTTCAGGTTATTAAGCCCATTGCTGTTGACGGCGTAACGCCAGTTGGACAGGGCTACGGAACTGCTGCCATCGTTCAGCGAGTAGGAATGGCCAAGGGCGTACGCTATACTTCCAGTCCATCCGTCGCGGGTAAGAGGCTTCTGGAGCTGGACAGTTAAGTTATACGCATATCCCACGCTGGTATTGGTGAGGAGCATAACATCCGTGAACCTGGTGTCTTTCCGGGCGAAGTTGTACCAGGGAAACTGAGCGTTCCCGATGGTAGCTGTACCGGCCTGTGCGCCAACATTCAGATTCTTGTAATTAATGTCGTTGATCTTTTTGGTGTAGATTCCTTCGACAGTACCTACCAGTCCCCACCAGGGCAGTTTCTGGTCGAGGGCGAGATTTGCGCGGAAGGTCTGTGGTACTTTGAAATGCTTATCGGTCAGATCAACTTCAGTGGCTGGCGGAGTAACGTTACTCGGAATATAAGCACCGTTGAGCAGCTGCTGCGGGTTATAATTGAACCGAAGACCGGCCGGCTGGGCGTGATACTTGATAAGCGATATGCCATCGCTGCCAATCTGGTTGGAGATCCAGACGTAAGGAACGCGGCCGGTGAAGACGCCGGCGCCGCCGCGGATCTGGGTCTTGCCATCATGTTTCACGTCCCAGTTGAAACCTATGCGGGGGGCGACCAGGGGGGTCGAACGCGGCATTACGCGATTGTTATAGCCGGCGAAGGTAGGGTCGGAGTTGAAGGCCGTGTTCTCAAGGGGCTTGTTGAAGAAAACCGGCATGTCTACGCGAACGCCATAGGTCAACTTAAAGTTCGACTTAACTGTCCATATATCACCGGCATAGACGCTGAACTGCCCGGCATGCAGCTTTGAGGGATTTTTGCTGCCCGGGTCGGCGGGGTTATAGTAGAGATAATAAGAAGAAGGAGGAGCGCTGTTTGCCTGGAAATTGGCAAGCGAAGTATAGGTATAAGACCCGTAGTAATCCTGGATAAATACGTTGCTGAAATTGTATATCTCGTCGTTGGTACCGAATGTGATCGTATGATCGCCGCGATACAGCGTAAAGTTGTCCGTCAGCGTGAAATTGTTCTGTTGCAGGGAGTTAGCCTGGGAAGAATAGTCGCCGCCGAAATATACGTCGTTGACCGAGCCGTCATAAATGGTCATGCTCGGGAACGATGAGGTAGTGCGATGGTCGGAGATATTGTTGTATGTAACGCGCAGAACGTTGGAACTGCGGTTGGAGAAGCTTGAGTTCAGCTCAGCAACGGTGGAGTTGGAGGAATTGGTCATGGTGTAACCACCGCTGGCGAACGTGACAGCTGTAGGCGTCCGACTGATAACAAAGTCATTGCCGTGGACAAAGCTGTGCCGGATGGTCAGCCGGGTCTTGCTGCTAAGGTTATAGTCGATACGCGCAAAGACATTGGTATAGTCTATCTTCTTATTGATCGAGGTATAACTGCCTGCATTAAAGTTGGGATAGGCCGTTTTCAGATAATTGGCAACACTGTCCAGGTAGCCCATGGTGAACTTGGACCCGGAGTTGGGCTGGGAGGGGTCATAAGGGAGAGGCGTCGAAGAACTGAAGCGTTCGAAATTCACGAAGTAGAACAACTTGTTCTTTATGATCGCACCGCCCAGGTTGGCGCCTACATAATTATTCTTGAAATTGCTAAGAGGCAGGTTTGTTGTCGGACCTTTGCCTGCCAGTGTCTGGTTCTGCATGGTGCCATAGACGGAGCCATGGAGCTGGTTGGTACCGCTCTTGGTGACTGCATTGATGCCGGCCCCTGTAAAGTTACCCTGGGTCACATCGTATGGAGAAGTCAGTATCCGGATCTCGGAAATGGCTTCCAGCGGGATCTGGTTGACCCCTGCCTGACCGCCGTTGGTTCCGGTATTGGCAAGTCCAAAAACGTCATTAGCGCTGGCTCCGTCAATGGTCAGGGAATTATACTTGTTATGCTGTCCGGCAAAGGAAATGCCGTTAGGGGTACCATCAGAGGCTGTTATGGAGACAGCAGCCGGTGTGAACCGCATAAAGTCCTGGAGGCTGTGATTCAGCGTCGGGAGGGTTTGCAGCATTTGCTGGTTAATGCTGGTAGAAGGCCCTGTACGCTGGGAACTGATGACCCCGTTGCGAGCCCCGGTGACCGTAGCTTCACCAAGGGTTTGTCCCTGGATGGTCAGTGTCGCGTTGATGTTCAGGGGATCACCTACAGAAATGGTGAGATGGTCAAAGGAGACGGTAGCGTGCCCTACGTAGTCGACAGTAACCGTATAATTATCACCTACCCGCATATTGGGAATGGTATACTCCCCTTTGGATGTACTGGTAGTTGTGTAAACCGTTCCGGAGGGAACGTGAAGTGCCTTCACCGTAGCGCCTGAGAGCGCCTGTCCCTTGGAGTCGGTAACCCTGCCGGTCAGGCTTCCAGTCGTGACCTGTGCCTGCAGGTTGAAGAGTAACAGGATAAAGAATAATGAAAGAATCAGACGTTGCATCATATAAGTGTTTGTTTTTTTGCGGGTGCAAAGAAAAGAACTCAATGGTGCTTTAAAGATTAAGAAATTATTAACACTTTATAGGTTGCAAATAGCTTTTCGCGGATGATGGATGACGGTCGGACGGTGGTATAGAAAAGCAAAACAGCCAAAATGCTGCTCAGGGAGTATTAATTTATTTGCTTTTTTTTAACATAAGGGGAAAATACCCATTTACCCCTATTTTCATATTACCCGCTTTTTACATTGGCGGCGGTTCTGGCGCAGGGGACCTGTGTAAGGCATCCTTTCTTAACTTTCCGGCGTTTTTATTGTTAGTTTTGTAAGCTAATAACGTATTTAAACCCAGAGAGTAAATGTTATCCAGTATTGAAAGCGCGATAGAAGACATAAAGAAGGGCAAGCTGATCATTGTCGTGGACGATGAGGATCGGGAAAATGAAGGTGATTTTGTTACGGCCGCCCGGCAGGTAACTCCGGAGATCATCAATTTTATGAGCAAGGAAGGGAGGGGGCTGATCTGCGCTCCTTTAGTGGAAGAAAGGTGTGACGAATTGGGATTGGACCTGATGGTCAATAACAATACAGCGCTGCACGAGACTGCTTTTACAGTATCTGTCGACTTACTTGGGCATGGATGTACTACCGGCATTTCGGCACATGACCGGGCAAAAACAGTGCAGGCCCTGATAGATCCTGCGACAAAACCGACGGATCTTGGCCGGCCGGGGCATATTTTTCCGTTAAGGGCCAAAAAAGGTGGGGTCTTACGCCGGGCCGGGCATACCGAAGCGACGATAGACCTGGCTCGCTTGGCTGGTTTTGAGCCGGCGGGGGTCCTGGTGGAGATCATGAACGAGGACGGCTCGATGGCGCGTTTGCCCCAGCTGCTGGAGATAGCAAAGAAATTCGATTTAAAGATAATTTCCATAAAGGACCTGATCGAATACCGGCTGAAGATAGACTCTCTTATTGAAGAGATCGTCCGGGTGGATATGCCTACACAGTTTGGGCATTTTAAGCTTATCGCTTTCAAGGAGAAGAATACCACCAATGAGCATCTTGCCCTGGTGAAAGGGGAATGGAAGCCTGATGAGCCGGTGCTGGTCCGGGTGCATTCTTCCTGTTTTACGGGGGATATCCTTGGTTCTTTCCGTTGCGACTGTGGGGACCAGCTGCATGAAGCCATGCGCCTGGTGGAAAAAGAAGGCCAGGGAGTGATCCTGTATATGAACCAGGAAGGGCGGGGCATCGGCCTTATGAATAAGTTGAGGGCTTACAAGCTGCAGGAGGAAGGGATGGATACGGTAGAGGCGAATCTTCACCTTGGATTTCCGATGGACAAAAGGGATTATGGCGTAGGCGCCCAGATCCTCCGGTACCTTGGGATCAGCAAGCTTCGGCTGATCAGCAATAATCCCCGGAAAAGAGCAGGTCTGCTGGGTTATGGGCTGGAGGTCGTGGAGAACGTGCCGGTCGAGATCGAACCCAATCCGCATAATGAAAGATATCTCAGGACCAAGAGAGACAAGTTAGGTCATGAGATCATGAAATAATTACTCGTTTGTTGAAGCCTGCGGCGCCGAAGGGGTCGCAGGCTTTTTTATTTTCTTCTTTTTCTTCTTCTTTAACAATTCGTCTATCCGGTCGAACTCGCGGCGATAGGAGATGCTGGCGCCCGAGCTGTTTTGGGTATGGTTGCCCGCGGAAAGATAATTATAGGAATCCCGGTAAAAGAAGGTCAGGGCAACGCGGCCGTCGGGCGTGATCTTATATTCCGCGGCGATATCGGGCAGGAACTGGAAAGACGACGCCTGGGCCTGCTGGGTAGTATTGGCAAAATCCAGGGCGCTGCCGACGGTCAGGGTCAGCTTTTCGTTCATAAAGCTTTGCGCGACGGAGAAGTTGAAGTTGGTACGGTCATAGACGAGCTTGGACTGGTCGGTGAGGCCGAGTGCGTCGGTACCATTGTATAAATTGGTATTGAAGTTTACCTGGAGGCTATTGTTTTTTAAGATCCTTCGCAGGCGGGACTGGACCGTCCGGGAGAAGGCATTGGAGATAGCCCCTGAGACACTGTTGACCGCAACATTAGCCGCAGCTACGGACGCATCGAAGTTGTTGGTGCTGTTGGAAAGAGGGACAAAGGTGTTGAGGATCACCAGGGTCGAGACCTGTTTGTTCAGTTCGTTGGGGTCGTTGCGAACCTGTTGCAGAAGGCTTTGCGCCGTCTGATCGTCTTTTAACGGGCTATTGGTTGGCAGGTCGATCCGGAAGTTGATGGTGGGTGTCATCAGGTGACCGCTAAGCGCCGCTGTGACCAGTACGGTTACCCGCTGCCGTTTGACATTCTCGGCCTGGATGCCGGTGACTGCGGTGGTGTTGAGGCCAAGGTCGCTAAAACGCACATTTTCGGCCTTATACACGGCTTCGATGCCAATGTTGGCGTCATAAGGATTGCCGGTCCATTGGATATAGTTTCCCACGCCTTCACTAAGGATAAAGGGCTTGTGGATAAAAGACTGGAAGGTAAAATTATAGTTGCCGCGGTCTATCTCATATCTGCCGTTGAGCGTGAGATCCTGTGTTGTACCAACCTTCATCGTAAGGTTACCGTGACCATTGGCCTTGATGATGTCGCCGCTCAGCGGATCGAGGATCATATAAACATTGGCGTAGTTGTTGGCATACATGTCCAGGTTGACCAGCAGGCTGCTGGATTTTTTATCCACAAGCAGTCTTTTCATTTCCTTCCCGTAGACTTTCCACACGATAAAATCCGCATCGCCGCTTTCCCGGCTGACAGAAGGAGGGAGATAGATATTCGAGCTGTCTGTAGGCTCACCCTTGATGTTCATGATCATATTCTCTTCCGGTCCCTTTAGGGTCATTCTTGCTTTTCCGATGACAGTGCCATAGAACTGGTTGTTATCGGTAGCCTTTGTATCCAACAGGAGTAATCGATTCGTATTCAGTTCAAAGTCGAAGTCCAGGTCATCAAAGGCATGATGAAGGAGCCGGCCATGGAGAAGATCGGCCGTATGACCAAGCCGGTCCTTTAGCTGAAAAGTACCAAAATCGATAGTATCTTTTTTAAAGTAGATGGTAGTGGCCGGTATTTTATAGGTACACTGGGTATAGGCCACTTTTAATGAAGCATCTCTCAGCTGTACCGTACCGAGATAAAGCAGGTGGGAGGATGGGCCGGTGATACGTAATTTACCGCTGGCATTGCCGGTCAGATTTGTAAAGACACCTCCAAGGTATTTCTCCAGCAGATCGACCTTCATGTCGCCGACGTCGGTGACGATGTCGATAGGAGGACCGGTGGCGCTGTCGGAGAGATTGATCAGGGCTTTGGAATCCAGGTGATAATTCTTATTGTCGGAATGCAGGGTGGCGTTGATCGCCTTTGTGGAGCTCTGATAGTTTCCCGACAGCTGGAGGTGGCCGATGGAATCATTGTCGAAACGGAATTGGTCGGCCTCGCCCCTAAAGTCGACCATTGGTTTGCCAAACGGGTCGGTCATGTCGATGCTGCCGGTAAGGAGACCTTCCAACCGTTCGGACTTGACAATATAGGGGGTGAAGTCTCCGATGTTTATTTTCTTTACATCGACGTGAATATCATTCCAGTTGCCTTCACCGGAAGGGTGGGTCGTTACGCGTATCTCCTGGTCGCCGCTGTGGATCCTCAGCCCGTCCGCAGAGAGGACATTCCTGTCGAAGGCCAGCTCGCCGTCCTTATCGATATTCCAGGTCTTGCTGTTGATATCAAATGAGGACGGATCGAAAATGACATTGACGCCATTGGGCATGGTCTGTACCCGGGCGGAGATGTTGGCGGAATTCAGCGTCTGATTTGCGCTGGTAGTCACCTGCAGATTAGACTGGTCATTGGATGATCGTAGACGGATATGCGTACCGGGGAAATGCAGGCTGTCGCTGAGCTGTACATCCCCGATGGAAGTCTCCATGGAAAGGCTGTCCAGGTTGCCGCGTCCTTTGAGGGTCAGCCTGTCGAAAGCGATGTTCTTATACCCAAAAGAAGGCAGGTCCACATTCAGGTCCAGCAAATTATCACGGGTATCGATACGGCCGCTGATAGCCGCATTGTTAAACCCTTTGAGGTCTTTGTAGAACAGGTCGATGTATTCTTCCACTTTTTTGGTGGTGATGACAAAGCTGAAGTTCTGATTGATGGGGACGGCCTTGGCGGGCTTTATATAACTGGGATAGTATTTATTAAGAAAGGTCTGAAAGGATGCGGGCAGATCTTTGATGGAGAATTCTCCAACGATGGCCCCATCAAATTCATTGCTGACAACGGTAATGGTCTTGTTGTTATCGATGATGCTGGATTCGAGGGTCAGGGAGTCGAAAGAGACTCGCTGACCGTTCTTGAAGACCGACGCATCATATATGCTGGCATGCCCAAGGAAATTGTCGATATCGTCGCCGGTGAAGTTGCATTTGAATTTTCCGTTGAACTCTACCTTCGTGCCGGTAAAGTGCAGCTTACTAAGATCTGCTTTTTCCACCTGCGCTTCAAAATCGAATTTGGGCTGCTGCTGGCTGAAGTCAATGAGACCGTTGAGATGAACTGCCAGGTTGGGGTCGCTGGCGACTAGCTCCCCATTGAACTTCTTTTTTGCAACGGCTCCATTGACCTTGATCTGCTGGTAAGTATAGTGGTTGAATTCAATGCTATTGATCGTCCCGTCGAGGGTCGCATTCAGTGTACCCGTTTTCAGTCCGGTGCCATTGATCTTTCCCTGGAAGGCGATGCGGCCGAGGTTGTCGTTGTCGAGAAAGGGACCTAGCTGAAAGCTGTCTGTGGAGATCGTACCGGAGTAAACGGAAGGGCCATAGACGGGGAATTTCATGTCGACATTGGTCTCGATGGCTCCCAGGTTGGTTTCGATAGCTCCTTTTGTGACGAAGTCGCGGATGGTCCCGGTAAAGTCTCCCCTGAACCGGAGCCAGGTAATGCGATCGATCCGGGGCTGTTGTATGTTCTTTATCGAAGGGACGAGGGTGAGCATGTCGGGGTAGGTCGTCCGGAAGTCATTGGACTTAAATTCGATATATGTCTTTTCGATATCGGGTAATCCCCTCAGATGTATATCCCCGTTCAGTAAAGTATTCCTGCCTGCTTCGAGAATGACCTTGCGTCCATGCAGATCGGAAACGGTGCCCTGCAGATCGCCGGTAATACGGATCTTCTTCTTCCATTCCTGCAGCTCGGGAGCGAAGAAGGCGATGTCGTCGCTGTCTATATCAGAATCGGAGAACCGGGCTTCCATCCGAATTTTGGTCACAAAGTCCGACATGTCGTCAAGTGTTTTGAATCGCATGGCGAAGAAGTTGCGGAGATGGCTTCTGTTGGTCTGCAGGTCCAGGCGATTGAACTCCATGGCTTCCGGGAACCATTTGATACGGGCTGCAAGCTTTTTTACTTCCAGTCCACTGCGTTCCCGGGTGCTGAGCAGGAGTTGGGCCGTGATGGTATCGCGATTGAGCTTCAGACCGGTAAAGCTGGTATTGACGGCGGAGAAAAAGATATGATCCCCGTCGAAGTACTTGTTAAATACGGAGTCTGCTTTTTCCTCGTGGCGGAAGGATCCGTTCTTTATCGTGATGCTGCCGGCTGTAAGATCCCATCCTGCGGGGTTGAGCCGGAGGTGGAGGGGATCGTTAACGATGGCAGCCGTATCGATGGGGGGATGAGGTCTGTTGCCATCGTAGTTGGTAAGGATAAAATCGGGTCTTGTAAAATTGAGCTGACGGACGCGGGCAATTTTCCGGGAGAAGCTGATGGTATCAGCGTCGAGCTTAAGTGCGCCGAGTCTTAGCTCCATATCCTCTCCGCGCCAGCCATCCCGTTTCAGGAAATGGATATGGGTAAGGTCTATTTCTTTCAGGTCAAGCTGTAGGCCGGGAGTCGTGTCTTTAATGGCCGGGTTTTTCTCAGGCGGAGAAGAAAAGTAGTCGACGAGGAACTGGTAATTCCAGACCGAGTCGGTACGTTGCAGCTTGATTGTTGCGTCATCCAGTCCGATGTATTGCAGCTGGGCCTTATCCTTGAAGAACCACCAGTCGGTGATGTTTACTTTTACCGTGCCGGCATAGAGAAGGGTATCTTTCCTGCTGTCTTCGACCAATGTGCCTTGCAGCAGCATTTTGTTGAAGAGAGAAAAGTCGACGTGTTTGATCCGGATGGTCGTATGAAGGTCGTGCGAAAGGCGATTGGTCACCTGGCGAACCAGCCATGTCTGGACGGGTGGCAGTTGGATAAGTACCCATCCTGAAATAAGTAACAGTAATAGAATTAATAATGTATTACGGAGTATTTTCCAGATCTTTCTCAGGGGCTATCCATTTCAGGTGGCAAAATTAAGCTTTACAGGGCGTTGTGCAAATTCAATACCAATAAAAGCCTGTTTATTGATAGACGGGAGAAAAAAGGGAAAGATTAACGCCGGCGCTGATCTTAGGCAAAGATCCGGTGACTCAGCGCCGGGCGTGTTTATCCTGCATGAACTGGTTAAAGGCCTCCGACGCACCTTTTGAGATGGAAAGGCTCTGCCAGGCTGCGCCGCGGATCATTTTTCCGATGTAGACGATCTGGCCTACATGATGTGGATAGTGGGCAAGCTGGCGGTTGATGGCATCGACGGCCAGCAGCGGCTCGTGGCGTATCGTAATGGTTTTGAGCAGGTCTTCTTCGGTAAGACTGCGTAAGGTGTCCAGCAGGCAGGACCAGCCATTATCCCATTTGGCGAGCAGCTGGTCTTTTCCGGCGCCGGGTTCGCTGAATTCCTCATCCCGGTTTCGGCCTGGTTTCTCGCCGTCTTCGGTAAGGAAGTTGGTCCATCGGCTGAGCATATTGCCGGACAAATGATTGATGATGACTGCGATGCTGTTGGAAAAATGCGCCACGGGCGCATTGGCCGAAGGCCCAACATTGGCCCCGGCAGGTGCCGCAGGCACCGTTGAAGGCGACGGCATAATAGAAGATGCGGACTGTATCACGGGAACAAAATGGAAGTCCTTTTCCTCCAGTTGCGAGAAGGTCATATCACCTAAAACCTTATAGGTCATCTGTCTTTTGATCACTGATTCCAGGTAGGCCTGGCCAAGGGTAGCGCTCATATTAGCTAAGTTTAGATAAGATAGTAATAGTAATGAGTGTTGTCTTAATAACCATCGGCGGTGTCGTCGCCGCGGACGTCGCCAACCGCTTCGAGCTGACGTTGCTGCCCTGGTTTTACCCGGATCACTTCTGTCCGGCCGATGCTTCCGCGCTGGGTGACGGTGTAACCCATGGCTTTCAGGGTATCCCGGGCCGCGTTGGGAAAGGCTGGTTCGACATAGAGAACATCGGGTAACCATTGGTGATGGAATTTAGGCTTATTGACGGCGTCTTCGGCGCTGAGCCCGAAGTCCAGGATGTCTACGATGGTTTGGAAAACAGAGGTGGTAATAGTTGTTCCGCCGGGGGTCCCCACTACCAGGTACACTTTTCCTTTGTCCAGGACCAGGGAGGGCGTCATGGAGCTGAGCATACGTTTGCCGGGAGCGATGGCATTGGCCTCAGTGCCTACGGCTCCATACATATTGGGTACACCGGGCTTGACGCTGAAATCGTCCATTTCGTTATTGAGGAAAAAGCCGGCGCCGCCGACTACGACCCTGCTGCCATAACCGCCGTTGAGCGTAGTGGTTATGGAGACGGCGTTCCCCTCTTTATCCATGACATCGAGGTGGGTGGTCTCTTCGCTGGCGGGATTCAGGACCCCGGCCTGGATGTCCTTGCTGTTGCCGGCTTTATCCGACGGTATATCGGCCATTCTGCGGTGGAGATAGGCGGGGCTTGTCAGGGTGGATACGGGCACGGAATAATAATCTTTGTCCCCGAGGTACTGAGCCCGGTCGGCATAGGCCAGTCTTTCCACTTCGGTCATGAGGTGGACAGCCTTTACCGACCCGAAGCCATAGTCAGCGAGGGGCTGGGTCTCCACCATTTTCAGCATCTGCTGCAGGACTACGCCGCCGCTGCTGGGCAGGGGCATGGTGACGATGGTGTATTGTTTATAGGGGAAGACCGAAGGCTCTCTTTCTTTTGCGGTGTATCCCTTCAGGTCGGCTGCGGTGATGATGCCTTTCCCTCTTTTCATTTCTTCGAGGATAAGACGGGCGGTCTCTCCTTCATAAAAACCATTGGCGCCCTGGTCGCGGATGCGGGAGAGGGTTTTGGCGAGGTCCTTCTGGATCAGGGTATCTCCTGTTTTCCAGCCTCCGGCTTTTATAAATACGGGTGGGATGGTGTTGTACCTGGAAAAGGCAGCCTGGGTGGAATTGAGGCTGCGGGCCTCATCGGCAGTAATGACAAATCCTTTTTCCGCCAGGTCGATAGCCGGCTGGATCAGCCGGGCAAAGGGAAGTCTGGCGTATTTGTGCTCGGCGAAGATGCCCGCAATGGTGCCGGGGACGCCGGATGCGAGATGGCCGTTCTGGCTGAGATCGGTTCGGGCGTTGCCGGCGGAATCGAGGTACATATCCCGCGTTGCTGCGGCGGGGGCTTTTTCGCGGAAGTCGATGGCGATATTGCTGCCGGCAGCGCCGCCCGTAATGCCAGCTTTTGTGCCGGCGCCGGTTTTGGCGCTGCTGTTTGCCCGATATGCGACCATGAATCCGCCGCCGCCTATATTCCCGGCGGCGGGGTATACGACGGCCAGCGCCAGCTGAGTGGCGATGGCTGCATCGAAAGCATTGCCGCCCTGGCGCAGGATAGCTACGCCGATGCTGCTGGCCAGGGGATGCGCGGAAACCACTGCGCCATGGGTTACAGTAGCTGTCTTTTTACTGCTATAGGAATATGGGTTTTGAGACTCCTGGGCTGAGAGGCCGCCGGTTAACAACAAGGTAACGGATAATGTGATGAACGGTCTGAACATGAATAAGAATGATTTAATGTAAGTTACCATTTTTTTTATTTTGGTTGTTTACTTACATTCGACCGTTAATATAAGCAATACATGATCAAAAGATACCTGCTGTGCCTTGGGTTGTTACTATCTTTTTCTGCTGCCTTTTCCCAGGCTCCTTCACCGGAAGCCTTTCTGGGTTATCCTTTAGGAAAGCATTTTACTCCGCATGATAAGATCGTCGCCTACTTCAAGGAAGTAGCGCGTACGGCGCCGGGCCAGGTGAAGCTGGAGCAATATGGCACTACCTATGAAGGGCGGCCTTTATTGCTGGCCTATGTCGCTTCGCCGGAGAATATCCAACGGCTGGAGGAGATCCGCCTTAATAATCTGAGGTTGGCGGGAGTCAGCGACAGATCGGCCGCAGGGACCGGCGACAAGGCGGCTGCCGGGTCCCGCGACAAGACGGCGGGGGATGAGAGCGGCCCGGTGATCGTATGGTTGAGCTATAATGTGCATGGTAATGAGCCTTCTTCTTCGGAAGCTGCCATGAAGACCCTGTATACGCTGGTCGATCCATCGGAAAGCCGGTCGGCAGCATGGTTGAAAAATACGGTGGTCATTATTGATCCCTGTATCAACCCGGATGGTCGGGACCGGTATGTCAACTGGTTCAATGATGTCGTCGGCAGTGAACCGAATCCTGACCGGCAGGCACGGGAGCACCAGGAGCCCTGGCCAAGGGGCAGGACCAATCACTATAATTTTGACCTCAACCGGGACTGGGCCTGGCAGACGCAGACAGAGACCCGTCAGCGGCTAAAGAAATATAATTCCTGGCTGCCCCAGGTGCATGTCGATTATCATGAACAGGGATATAACAGTCCTTACTATTTTGCTCCTGCGGCGGAGCCTTATCATGATGTCATCACCCCGTGGCAGCGTGAATTCCAGGTAACGATCGGGAAAAACAATGCCCGCTATTTCGACCGGAACGGATGGCTTTATTTTACGAAGCAGGAATTCGATCTTTTCTACCCCAGCTACGGAGATACCTATCCTATCTATAATGGAGCTATCGGGATGACATTCGAACAGGGCGGCATCAGCGCCGGGCTTGCGGTAACGACAGCTGACGGGGATACGCTGACCCTTGCAGACAGGTTAGAGCATCATTTTACAACAGGTATATCGACGATAGAGGCCGCTTCTCAAAATGCGGGTCGGCTGATAAAAGAGTTCCACAACTACTTTGTCGATGCGGTGGCGCGCCCGGGCGGCGACTATAAAGCGTATTTTCTCCGGAACGATTCTTTCGGCGATCGTCTCGAAAGGCTGAAAGCTTTTTTAGACAGGAATATGATCGAATGGGTACCGGTATCATCGGGCAGCTTTACCGGTACAGACTATGAGACCGGCAAGGCGGCCAGCTTCCGTGCGGCAGCGGGGGATATCGTCATCAATGCCAATCAGCCGAAGTCCAATTTACTAAGAGTGCTGTTCGAGCGGCAATCTCATATCAGCGATTCGGTTACTTATGATATTACGGCCTGGTCGGTTCCTTTTGTCTATGGAGTGCAGGCTTATGGATTAGCTGCATACGTGCCCGGCGCAACCGGCAATCGGGCGGAAGGGAATGCCGGTTTGGCGGGTGGTGGCAGCAGCGGCAGCGGTGCAGCGGGTCGATCAGGCAGCGGCGGATCGGGGACCAAGGCGATCCCGGATACGGCATACGGTTATGCTGTTCGCTGGACGGGGATCCGGAGCGTGCGATTCCTGACAGCGATATTGCAGAAGGGAATAAAGGTCCGGTATGCGGAGCGGCCTTTTCAAACGGGGGGAGTCTCTTTTGGCAGCGGGACCTTGCTGATCACGACCACCGGCAACGGGCGGGCATCCGAGCTGTGGGCGACGATCACAAAAGCCGCCGAAAAAGCCGGGGTCGTACCCGAGCCTATCGCCTCTGGTTTTGTAGAGAAGGGCGCGGACCTTGGCAGCGATCTGGTACACCTGGTACACAAGCCCCGGATAGCCATGCTTACGGGAGAAGAGGTCAGCTCTTTGGATGCCGGAGAGGTCTGGCATCTTTTTGAACAAGAGATCGGTTATCCCGTTACGCTGATCGATGCTGATGAGATCAACCGGGTCCAATGGAAGAACTTTGACGTGGTGATCCTGCCCAATGGAAATTACAGGACGCTGGAAGAAAAGAACAACGCAGACCAGATCCGGAACTGGGTTCGGGAGGGCGGCAGGCTTATCGCCATGCAAAATGCGGTGGCACAGCTGTCAAAGATGGAACTGGGTATCCGGCTGAAAGGAGAGGGTGCGGACAAAAAAGAAGAAGAAAAAGAAAGAAAGGACAATATCTATGCGGATCTGCACCGCTATGGCAGCCGGCAGCGGGATGAGATAGCCAATAGTGTCCCGGGGTCGATCTATAGAGTGGAGCTGGACAATTCACATCCGCTGGCCTTTGGTTATCCGGACCATTATTATACGCTGAAGCAGGACGACAATGTGTACGAGTTCCTGAAAGATGGCGGCTGGAATGTGGGTGTTATCCGGAAAGACAATTATGTCAGTGGTTTCACCGGGAACAGGGCAAAGGAGAAATTGAAGGATGGCCTGCTCTTCGGAGTTCAGGATCTGGGCAGGGGAAAAGTCGTTTACCTTGCGGACGACCCTTTGTTCCGCAGTTTCTGGGAGAATGGGAAATTGTTGTTTTGCAATGCGGTATTTCTTGTCGGTCAGTAAAAGATAAACAGACAAAAAGAATAGTAAATGAAGTTAATCATGTATCGCCGTCTTCTGGCTGCCTGTTTTTTTGGGGCTTGCCTGGGCGGTATTGGCGGCGTGTCGGCGCAGGCTCCCGCTACTATCACATCTGCTGATATGTACCTCCGGCTGAAAAAGCTGAATGTCCTTGGGACCGTATTATATGTTGCTGCCCATCCGGATGACGAGAATTCCCGGCTCATCGCCTATATGGCCAAGGATCGGCTGTATCGTACCGGTTATTTGTCGATGACAAGGGGAGATGGCGGTCAGAACCTTATCGGGGACGAACAGGGGGTGGAGCTGGGGCTGATCCGTACACAGGAAATGCTGGCCGCGCGACGGATCGATGGCGCTGACCAGTTCTTTGCCCGTGCATTTGACTTTGGGTTTACCAAGTCGACAGAGGAGGCGTTGAAGACCTGGGATAAGGAAAAAATATTGAGCGATGTTGTTTGGGTGATCCGTAAGTTTCAGCCGGACATCATCATAACCCGGTTCCCCCCGGACAGCCGCGCGGGGCATGGTCATCACTCTGCTTCTGCGGTACTTGCACAGGAAGCTTTTGCAGCGGCGGCAGACCCCTCCCGTTTTCCCGGACAGCTCCAATATGGGGTGAAACCCTGGCAGGCCAGACGGATACTTTGGAATGGCTTCAATTTCAATGGAGGGGTAATCGCTGCCAATGAAGACCAGGTAAAGATAGACGTGGGTGTCTTCAATCCTGTTCTTGGTAAGAGTTACGGAGAGATAGCGGCGGAAAGCCGAACCAATCATAAAAGCCAGGGGGCTGCGTTGACACCTGCCCGTGGTCAATCGATGGAGTATTTCAACCTGGTGGCAGGTGATCCGGCTCATAGCGATCCGATGGAAAACATCGTCACCACCTGGAGCCGGGTGGAAGGCGGAGAAAAGATCAGTGGGATGATCGATCAGCTGCTGCAGGACTTTTCCCTGTTGCACCCGGAGAAGTCGGTCCCGGGCCTGGTGTCTTTATACAAGGCCATCGGTCAATTGAAGGATGGCTATTGGAAAACCCAGAAGCTGAAGGAAGTACAGCAGCTTATCGAAGCCTGCAGCGGGTTATGGCTGGAGGCTGTAGTACGCACTCCTTATGCCGTACAGGGCGATTCGCTGGCGGTGACCTTCGTGCTGAACAATCGACTGAATGGCGGTCCGATGACAGTACGGGGGATCAGCCTTGACGACTACGATACAACTTACCGGCAGCAGCTGGAAGGCGACAGGAACTACTCTTTTTCCCATACCATTTATGTATCGCCCAAAAAAGCGGTGACACAACCTTACTGGTTAGCCGAGGAGATGTCGCCTGGCTCTTTCAACGTAAAGGACCAGCGGCTTATAGGAGACCCGCAAAGCGGGCCGGCCTACGAAGTAAAATTCAGAGTGGTCATAGCCGGGGAAGAAATGGTCTTTGTGCGTCCGGTACAATATAAATTTACGGACGCGGTGAAGGGTGAGCTTTACCAGCCATTGACCGTTCTGCCATCTGCTACGGCGCAATTCGATCCGGGGCTGCTTTTATTTACCGGCAAGGAGGAGAAAAGTTTTTGGATCGAAGCAAAGGAGCATTCCGTTCACGCAAAACTGCCGGGGATGCAGTTGACGCCGACTTCCGGACTTACTGTTCAGCAAAGGGGTGGCTCTGCCGCTGCGGGTTTTGCCTGGTCGGCGCAGCCTGCAGCGACCATGGCGCAGTCTGCGGGTACATCGGCGCAGTCCGCGGGTACGACGGCGAAGATGGTGACGGCTCATCTATTGTTCGCCAACGAGGGAAGAAAGGATACGGCCCTCGAGCTCAAGACAATTTCTTACGATCATATTCCGCGTATCGACTATTTTCGTCCGGCCATCGAGAAATTTGTGGTGGCGGACGTTAAGATCGCCGGTCATCGCATCGGTTATATCGAAGGGGCGGGGGATAAGGTGCCGCAGGCCTTGCAACAGATGGGCTATGAGGTGGTGTTGCTGAAGGAAAGAGATATTACCGCAGCTAACCTCAAACAATTCGATGCTGTTCTTACCGGTGTCCGGGCCTATGATGTTCACGACTGGTTAAAGGACAGGCATGACATCCTGATGGATTATATAAAAGAGGGGGGAAACCTCATCGTACAATATAACCGGGATAATTTAGGCCGGGTTTCCGGTGATATCGGGCCTTATGCTTTTGCCGTATCCAATATCCGGGTAACCGATGAACATGCCCGGGTTAATTTCTTGGAGCCGGGTCACCCCGTACTGAACTATCCGAATAAGATCTCGGACAAGGACTTCGAAGGCTGGGTCCAGGAGCGCGGTATTTATTTCGCGGGTCAGACCGATCCGGCTTACCAGTCGGTGCTGTCGATGAATGATCCGGGGGAACAGGAGCAGAAAGGCAGTCTTGTGATCGCGCACTATGGAAAGGGGACCTTTGTTTATACAGGGCTTGTTTTTTTCCGGGAATTGCCGGCCGGTGTACCGGGCGCCTATCGGTTAATGGCCAATATCATTGCCTTAAATCAAAAGAAAGGATTTTGATGCGCGCATGCTTTATTGGGAAAATTGCCGCATGCGCGCATCAGTGTCTATGCGTCGCGACCGAAGGGGATGCACCGAAGGGGCCTCCCCTAAAAGGAAAATTAATTAATTTGTATGCTGAGCAGAAGGAATATTACAATTGTGATTGCGCTGATCGTGGCATTGATCGTCGAACGGATCGTCAAGCGGGCCATATTCGGATTAGTGGTTGGGATCCTGGTGGGATTGGTCGTAGCAGCGTTGATGTCAAAGAGAAATAAACAATAATCGTATGGACGAAGAGCGTGCACCTTTATTTAATAAGTGGAGTTACTGGTATGCGCTGGTGATCGGGTTTCTCATCGTGTGCATTGTGCTCTTTTATTTGCTGACCAAACATTTTTCATGAGCCGTCCTGACTGGATCGTACTGGCGCTGACTTTATTGGGGATGATCGCCTATGGATTGTATAAAGGCCGGGCCAGTAAGGACCTGGAAGGTTATTTTCTTTCCAACAGGTCTGTACCCTGGTACATGGTGCTGCTGGGTATTATGGGTACGCAGGCCAGCGCGGTCACCTTTCTTTCTGCTCCTGGTCAGGCTTATACGGACGGGATGCGGTTCGTGCAATATTATTTCGGTCTGCCGCTGGCGATGGTGGTGCTTTGTATAAGTTTTGTACCTGTCTTTCACCGGCTGAAAGTATTTACGGCATATGAGTACCTGGAACAGCGTTTTGATCTGAAGACAAGGGCTTTTACGTCCTTTCTTTTTTTGGTACAGCGTGGGCTTTCCACCGGCATCAGCATTGCCGCTCCTTCTATTATCCTTTCTTCACTGCTGGGCTGGAATATTTTATGGACGAATATCTTTATGGGCGGACTGCTGATCATCTATACGGTGATGGGTGGCGCCAAAGCGGTGGCCTATACACAGCAGCTGCAGATGATAATCATCTTCGGTGGGATGACCATCGCGGGATATCTTGTGATCCACCGGCTGCCGGCAGGAGTCGGCTGGGCGGATATTTTGCATACGGGCGGGAAAGCCGGCAAGCTAAACATTATCACTACCGGTTTTCGCGGGAAAAGTTTTGACTGGAATGATAAATACAATCTTGTCAGCGGGGTGATCGGTGGTTTTTTTCTGGCGCTGTCCTATTTCGGAACTGACCAGTCACAGGTGGGGCGTTACCTGACGGCCCGGTCGCTTACCGAGAGCAGGATCGGCTTACTGCTGAATGGGCTCGTCAAAGTGCCCATGCAATTCCTCATCCTGCTGCTGGGGGTAATGGTATTTACCTTTTATCAATACAACAGGGAACCTATTTTTTTCAACCAGGCGGAGCTGAAGGTGCTGGAACATTCGAAATATAAGGATTCGCTCGCGCTGGTGACAAGTCAGTATGAGGCCGTGGAAAAAGAAAGACTGGGGGCGCCGGGCGGGGATGCTGCAATCAGGGCGCAGCGGGTTGTAGCGATGCAAAAAGAGAAGGAAGGGTATAAGTCGACCATCCGACGATGGTTGAATGATGTGGGTGAAGACAGCAATGACACGAACTATATCTTTTTGCGTTTTGTCACCGATTACCTGCCAAAAGGCCTGGTTGGGCTATTGATCGCTGTAATCTTCCTTGCAGCGTGGGGCTCTATTGCCGCTACGCTGAACTCTCTTTCTTCCTGTACGATCATCGATTTTCACAAACGGTTCTCTCCCCGGACGCTCTCGGTAGAAAAAGAATATCGCCTTTCCCGTCTTTATACGTTATTCTGGGGTGTCTTCTGTGTAGCGGTGGCGCAGCTGGCTTATAATATCGGCAACAGTCTCATCGAGGCGGTGAATGTTTTAGGCTCTCTTTTTTATGGTGTTATACTTGGTATATTTTTGGTGGCCTTCTATCGTAAACGTATAGGCGGACATGCCGTATTTATCAGCGCTGTCATAGTGGAGATCGCAGTGGTTATACTGACCGTGTTAAGCCGGAAAGGTATCGTGCCCCTCAGCTTTTTATGGTTCAACGTGGTGGGGGCACTGGGCGTCATCGTGTTGAGCGAGATTTTACAATCATTTATGAAGATTCGGCGGTTAAGGAATCGTTAATCATATGTTGACGTGATTTCAGGACTATTTCTTCGTATCTTTGCATAGAGTATGACGTTTGTTGATTTACGTGATACTTTAATAAAATTAAACCTTTTCTTATGTCACGACCCAATTCCATCCTGCCTTCCGCGGGCAATGTAGTCTTATCTTTTTCCCCCATTTTGATGTTGTTCGATCGTTGCAGGAAGCGGATCCCGCTGCTTGTCTGATTAGTTCATTTCTAATAGCTCTCTCCAGGTACTGACGTTCGTTGCCGATCTCCCGTCAAAGGAGAACAGATATCTTTTGAAGACTGATGGGACGCCATCGGTCTTCAGGTCTATTATTTTTCATTCTATAAACCTTTTCAAATGCGAAAGTTAGTTCTAATGCTTCTCATCGCCGCAGGGTCGATGAGTTCCTTCCGTGCTGCCGCGGATCCCACGCCCACACAGGCTTACAGTATTACTTTTTTCAACAACCAGTCATTCAATTTTATCATCACGAATTTCACTTACAGCGTGACTTCCAGTCAAAGACCGGCATTATTCCAGCCGCCATATACTTATACGGCTTCTGGAACGACCTCGCAGCCACCGAATGAATTTGATTTTGGAGGCTACTGGTTCACTCCGAGCTCGACAAACCCGTTGACTATCACCGTCAATGCGGGAGCCACTGCAACTGTCCAAAATACTTTTAACGCAGCCAGATCTTTTCGGTTGGGGCTGGAGCTGGCGGCGCCCAACGGGACCGGTCTTCCCACGCTGATCTTTGGGACTCCCGTCACCATACCTGCTTTAGGCACCGCTACACTGAGCTTTCCGTCAGGCGCGGTCACTTTTCAAAACGGCAGTGTCCCATCGATCACTACCGGAACGACCTATCCGGCGCCTATAGGTTTTTTTATCAGTAACTAGGTGTTTCCTTTATTCCCAGTACCGGCAGCGTCCTGCCGGTACTGTTGAATTCAGTATCATATCGGTATCAAATTATTTGAGATGCAATGCTTCAATTGGCAGTCATTAGACATGGTTTGCTGTTTATCTTCCTGCAGATCCTCATGAGCCGACTTTTTGCACAGGAAGGGATGATCAGAGGACATTTGAGGGATACGGTTGGCCACCAGGTGTTGAAGGGCGCACTGATCGTGGTCCGCCGTGACAGGGATTCAACTGTCTGTGCAAGAAGTTTTTCGAAAGAGGATGCTACTTTCGAAATATCTTCTTTGTCCTTTGGTGATTATATAATGCAGATCAGCTTTCAGGGTTTCGAACCTGTCGGGCGACTTGTTCATCTTGACAGGGAGCATGCTGTTTGGGATGTCGGAGAGTTAAATCTACGTATACGTATCAGCGAACTGGATAGTGTTCGGGTGCAAGAGCCTCCGATGTTATTGAAAAAGGATACATTAATTTACAACTCGAGTCGTTTTGCGACGCAACCTTATGCGCCGGTGTCCGATCTGCTGGAAGAGTTGCCGGGAATGCGCGTCAATGCCGACGGCTCAATGACGGTAAATGGACAGATCATTGACCGATTGTTGGTAGATGGCATGCCTTTTTTCAATGGTGATCCAAAGATGGCGCTGCAACATCTGCCCGCGGAGATCGTGCGGCAGATCCAGGTGTATCCAACCTCCGACGAACGATCGGCTCTTTCCGGGTTGCCAGGTTCATCAAGTAATAAGACGCTTAACCTGGTCATTAAAAGCAACAGGAGGCACGGGGATTTTGGAAAGATAGGGGCGGGGGCGGGTCCGGATGGAGTGTATGCTGCTACGATGGATCTCAATCATCTGAATGGAAGGCAGCAGATTGCGGTAGCGGGAGATGGGGGCAATGTGGATGGTTTGAATGCCAGCAAGCCGGGTGAAGGGGTGGGGGCGGTTGGCGCGGGCGTTTTTGGTGTTACGCGCAAATGGAATGGAGGCCTCAATTACAGGGATAACTGGAACGACCGGACAGATGTTAGCGGAAGCTATATCAACAACCAGCGGCATATAGAAGACAGCCGGATGACCCATACTCTAACTTTATTTCCCGGCGATTCTTCGACAATTCTTGACCAGAAGACCAGCAGCGTCACCAGCAGCAGCCAGCAGCGGCTGAACCTGACGGTAACTGATAAGCTGGATGCCTCGAATTCGTTGTCGATAAGGCCGACTATCTTATTGCAGCATGCTGAGGCCAATTCTTCAGGTCAATCTTTGCAAACCAACGGGCAGTCGGGTGCAACCATTTACCAGTCAGTCAATGACAATACAAATAATTCGAATACGAAAAATGCTTCTGCAGAGCTGCTCTACCTGCACAAGGGAAACGGGCCTTCACGCTCGTTCTCCGCAGGGCTGTCAATCCTGAGCAATCATAACCAAAACAATAACTTTAATTCATCCCGGACAGACTATATGATTCCGGCAGCAACTGTCAGCGACTTCGACCAACATGTGATCAACAAAACCAGCCTGGTTAACGTATCACCTTCCGTTACCTATACCGTGCCTGTAGGCAGACATGATGTGATCGATATACAGAGCAGCTACCAATACAATGACAGCAAATCTTTGAACCAGGCTTTTCGGTTTAATGGACAGACACATCAGTTCGACCAGGCCGATACTTCGCAAAGTAATAATTTCAATACAATTTACAATACAACAAAGTTAATGGCGGACTATCGGATCCAGCGGATCCGGTATAGTATACTATTGGGCACCGGTGTCGAATCCGATCAGTTGAAAGGGCGAAATCTCAGCAACAAGAGTGTTGTGGCCAGCCAATACCTCAGTTTCCTCCCCTCTGCGGACCTGAGCTTTCACCTTGGCAATGGAAAAGAATTTCACTTCAGCTATAATGGGATGCCGGTGGCACTCACCGTGCAACAACTACAGCCGGTTACCATTACGGCCGACTCTCTTTTTATTCAGCAGGGGAATCCCCGGCTGAAACAACCTTTTACCCACAACTTCAGTTTTTCCTATACGTCTATTCAAACCAGTACGCAGCGGTATTTTTCAGCTGTAGTGAGCGGCAGCACGACCATCGATGCTATCCAGAATTCGGTAACCCTTTTGTCGAATGGAGCACAGTTATTCAAGCCTGTAAATATGAATGGGACTACCAATGTTTTTGCCGATGTCAATTTTACGATCCCAATGCTCAGGCAGCACTCGAGTATCGGTTTAAACGGGAATATCCGGTATTCACAGGACCCGGGTTTGAGCAATGGTCTGAAGGCCGACACGCGCACGATGAATCTGTTGGGCGGAGTTAGCTGGAGTATTTATGCGGGAAGCAAGATCAGCCTGAGCATCAATGCGGTCTCAGCCTATAACATCTTGTCTTATTCGCAAGACATCAACCAGTCCGGCAATTATTTTACAGAATCTCTTTCTTCCAAATTTACTTATACTGTCAGGGATTGGGTCGCTTCGCTGGTGAGTTACTATGCATGGAATAATAGTTTAACCGCCGGGTATCAGCCTAAGGCGCCGGTGTTCTCGCCGGTGGTCAGTCGCCGCCTCTTCCACCGCAAACAGGGAGAGGTCAGGCTTTATGTAGCTGATCTGTTCAATCAGCAATCCGGGGCATTGCGTACGGTGAGTTCCAACACGATCACGGACATGTCTGCCAGAACCCGCGGCAGGTATGCACTGCTTTCCTTTATTTACAATCTAAGCAGGTTCAAAGCAGGTAATTAAGAAATAATATGCGCTGTCAAATTCCGTCTTAATTTTAAAGGAACCAAAAAACTTTATCAAATGAAAGCAACTCTCCAACTTGCCTGCGTAATTCTCGTTGCCCTGGCAGTATGCTCCTGTGAGAAACAGGCCGCAAATTTATCCCGCACTGACCTTGCAGCCAACTCCCGCGGCCCGCTGGTCGCAACGCCTGCCGCAGCACTGGTCACCACCGTCGAAAATTTTGAGACCGGCACCAAGGCTGCCTATGCCGATGGGACGGTCACGCTGAGTACCGGCGTGTGGGATTTCAATGATGCGCTGATCGGAAATCTCTCAACGGATGAAAAGAATGGTTCGCAATCTGCGCGCATCCGCAATACCGGGTCTATTACCATGGAGTTCGATCTCAGCGGGGCAACCTCGGTTACAGTAGCCCATGCCGTATTCGGTTCGGACGGAAGCAGCACCTGGCAGCTGTGGGCAAGCACCAACGGTGGCAGCTCGTTCAGCCAGGTAGGCTCTACCGTTACTTCCAGCTCCACCACCTTACAGACGGCTTCTTTTACCGTGAACTTTACCGGTACTGTTCGCTTCCAGGTCCGGAAGATCAGTGGGGGCAGCAACCGGATCAACATCGACGACTTCACGGTAAATGGCGGCACGACCGGTGGAGGCGGCGGCACCGGCGGCGGAAAGAAATTCCTGTTTGACGCGACCAAGGCGGAGACAGCAGGGAATGCGGACTGGGTCATCGACGAAGACGGCGGTACTCCTCAGCGGACTCCCACACCGGCCCAGTCTTCCATCACTTCTTCGACCGGCGAAACTTTCTGGACCGGAGCACTCTCCAGCTGGGGTATCGCCCTGGTAAAGACAGGTAATTCCGTGGAAACCTTACCTTCCGGCACGGCCATCACCTATGGCAATACTTCCAATGCGCAGGATCTCTCTCATTATGACGTATTTGTCATCGACGAGCCGAATATATTGTTCACAAGCGCGGAGAAAACAGCGATCCTCAATTTTATCAGCCATGGGGGAGGCCTGTTCATGATCTCCGATCACAATAATTCCGATCGGAACAATGAC
Source organism: Puia sp. (assembly GCA_035492595.1). Taxonomy (GTDB): domain Bacteria; phylum Bacteroidota; class Bacteroidia; order Chitinophagales; family Chitinophagaceae; genus Puia. The sequence continues at coordinate 86,715 of DATJJA010000169.1, read as the reverse complement.
GGTCATGACTCGCCAAATATCTGGAATGACCTGATGTCCAATAATAGCGTAGCTGCCAATCCTTTTGGCTTTAGCATCGATCTTACCGATATTTCGGAAACAAGCAGCAATGTGCTGACCGGCAACAGCACGAACCCGATCTTACATGGGTCCCAGGGGAATGTTAGCCAGATGCAATTCAATGACGGGGCTACGATAACCCTCAATCCATCTGCCAACAGTACGGTACAGGGGCTGATATGGCAGAGTGGGGACGCGCAGAATACCACCCACGTTATGGCCGCTTCATCTACTTTTGGGACGGGGCGGATCTTTGTGGTGACAGACAGTTCGCCGATGGATGACGGGACCGGAGCTTCAGGGAACAATCTATTTGTAAGCTGGAATTTATTCAGTCATACACAGCTGTTCATGAACGCATCGTTGTGGCTGGCAAAATTGCAATAGCATATAATAGCAACGGCTGAGCAGACAGCCGGGCCGTTGATAAAGAGAGGGCGCTTATTTAAAAGCGTCCTCTTTTTTTGTTGCCAGCTGCGAATCCCTTGTATTCTTTTGAACGGCGATGGCGCCGAACATGGCCAGTAAAAAGGCAAAGGCATAAAAACCTTTCTCGCTTGGGAGTAAAGTAGCATTCCATAATCCTACTGCCAGCAGGATGATGGACAGAATGGTGCAAAACCAGCTCAGGCCATAGTAGATGTCCGTGACCAGTATACCTTCGAGCCGGTCTCGAACGGATTTTTGCAGGGATACCACGGCAAATAATCCGAACATCAGGACAGTGAAATAATATCCTTTCTCATTGAGCTGCATTTCGGCGCGCCAAAGCCCGATCAGAAAGCCCAGCATTCCGGCTCCGAGAGCCACCCAGGAGGCGCCAATGAATGCGTTGGAGGGTTTTTGTGTCATGTTTAGGGATGTTTGGTATTAAAGTTAAAGCCTTCCGGTCAGGGACCAAAAGGCTTTAACTTATTTTTACCCCCGTTTATTGCAGGGGGCGGGGTCAATATTATTGCAGAGAGGCCATTATTATTGCAACGAGGCGATCAGTTTTTCGTTCAACGCCACGTAATCGGGATTGTTAGCTTGTTTTGCCAGCTCTATTCCTTTCTTTGCAGTTGCGATGGCGTCCTGTTTCTTTCCCAATTTTGCCTGGCAGCGGGCTTTCTGGTAGGCAACAAAGAAAGCGGTAGGATCTTGTGCCAGCGCTTTATCAAACCATTCCAGCGCCTTGTTGAGGTCTTTACCGTTCTCTAAATAATAGAAAGCGGCAGCAAAATAAGGATGGTTGTCCTTAGTCATAGCGTCATTTATCTGCGCCATGATCTTTGAATCCACATCGGTGGTGATAGGCAGCATAACAATGACATTATCCCAAAGGATCTGCAGGCTGCAGGAATTGGATGTTACGTCGGCAAATAAAATGGTAAAGGTCTCTACAGAGAATGGCAGCTGATGCGGACTTACCTTTATGCGGACGATGTCCTGGTCTGGTTTGTAGGCAGTCGGGCTGGTGACGTCCAGTTGACGGGTAATGATCAGTGTCCATTCATCGGCGCCTGGGATGCTCAGCAGGCCATATTTACCGGCCGGGATCTTTGTGTCGCCGATGGTGACGGGGTCACCGAATGTAAGGGTTGTGGCCTGGTTGGCGCCTGTGCGCCAGACTTTACCGAACGGGACAAGGTCTCCAAATATTTTCCGGCCTTTGATCCCTGGTCTGGAATAGGACAGCTCGATCGAGGACAGACCGAAGTCCTGTTTTACGTACTGAGGTGTCGAAGGTGCTGGTGTCTTGATAGATTGGGCGCTGACAGGCTGACAAAAATAGCCTGCAATCGAAAGTAACAACAATAGTTGCTTCATGTAATGGTGGTTTTGAAGGCCGAATGTACGTCAAAATACAACGCGCACTGCGGTACGGATCGAAGCTCCTTTACTCACTTTTTTCCAGGGGGGGCCTTCGGAGATAAGGTGGATCACTCCTGCGTCGTGGGCCGGAGTAAGGGATTGTTCGACTTTAAAGGAATTCAGCTCCCCTTTTTTGGTGACGTCGAAAGAGATGACAACAGCGCCTCTGACAGAAGTGTCGGCGCCAATATTCTTTTTACCGGCAGCCAGGTAGTCGAGATAGGCTTGTTTTCCCATCACGGGTCTTGCATTTATCCATAAGGAATCGATCTTTCCGTCATCCGGAGAGGAAGCCCTTGCGCGGGTCTCTTTTCGTTTGGATCCATACCCGCTGACAACGACCTCGTCGAGAGCATTCGGCTGCTGGGTCAGGTGGATCAAATTTCCTGTAAAGGATTCTGTATTCAGGGTGTTGAACGCAAGGGAGGCCGGCTGATAACCAGTCATTCCAACAGTTACCTTTAAGACGGAATCTTTCGGGTAAACCTTCATCTTGAAGTAGCCATTCAGATCAGTGACGGTGCCGATCCGTTGATTTCCCGTGGGGTCTGCGAGGAAAAGGGTAGCGCCGGGCAGAGGGTTGTCGTGGACGTCGAGAACTTTTCCGGAGAAGACCAGCGGATGGACCTCTGCCAGCTTGGATTTGGAAAGATCCGGGGCGAATGCCTTCCTGGCCAAACCGCGTATCTCAACTTCAGACTTGTAGGCGGTGGTGTCTTTGTTGTAGGTTATGGTGTCTTTTTTGATGCTTAGACCGGCTAATGCGCCATTGTCACGTTGGAAAGCCGTGACTGTGCCGCTATCAGCGGCCGGTGACGTCCTGTATGATAGCACAGGCGATGCGGCCGGGACCTGTGAGGCGGCCGGGGCTCGTAAGTTGGTAGAGATCTTTGTCCTTTTTGGGGGGGCCTCAGCTTTAGCGACAATGCCTTCTCCGTCGGACAGGATCGTTTTAGTCGTGTCTGCCGGTGCTATTTTGGCTGAGTCTGCCGTAGCCAGCGCTATTTTTACCGAGTCCGCATTTGCCAAATGTGCCGACTTTGCTACGGGCCGGCTGATCTCGTCAGCCAGAGTCCGTTCTTTGCTTTTGTTTAACAGACCGTACCAGGCGCCGGCGCCCAGGCCGAAGAGAAGGATCGCAGCAGCGGCTATCCTCAACCAGGGAGCGCGAAGACTAAAGAGCTTTGAAGCCGGAGCGGGGGAAATTTCGGGGGCCGGGGCGACTTTTTCCGACGCGCTCACGCGGCTGTCTAGCCGGGCGTGCAGGTCATCGAGATGTCCGCTCAAAACCTGGTCACCTTTCTGAGCTGGTCCACGTGCAGATGTCTCTTGCTTTTCAAACCCTTCCAGGGCATCTGCCAGGAAAGGGTCTTCCAGGGCTGCCATTTCAAGATCGTGCATTTCCCGGGCAGACATCTCCCCACTCCAATATCTTTGAAGATCTGCAGCTGAATAAGTCGTGATATTTTTCGATGGGCCGCTCATGCTATTACTTTCTGCTGTTGCTCCATGCAGATCTTCAGGTTGCGTCTGCCGTTCTGGACGTGACTTCTCACTTTATTCCATTGCAGACCGGTAATGGTTTCGATCTCTTTATAACATTTATTTTGCAGGTAGAACAGCTCGACCACGGTCCGCTGGTCGGCGGACAGTGTCTCAATACATTTCGACAGCCGGCCAAGCTGCTCTTCCTTCTGGACTCTATCATTCAGATGCAATTCTTCCGCCGTTTGCATATGATCGGGGTCGAAACTACTGACCTTCAAACGGCTGGACGAACGTAACTTCATGAGACAGTGATTTTTAGCCAATGTATAGACCCAGCCTCTAAAATAAGTCACCTGGTGTTTGGGTAATTTCTGCGCCAGTTCCTCAAAAATATCCATAACGGCATCTTTGGCAGATTCCGGTTCGCCCAGGTATTTAACGCAGACGCCGTATAAAAGGTCGAGATATCGCTGATACAGCTGTGCCAGGATCTTCAGGTCGGAGGTCGATTGATAGGCGGCGACCAGTTCCTGGTCTTCCGGGTTATGTTCACCTCCGGCGTTGGGCGGTATGTTTGTCAAAAAGGACAAATGGGGAATGCGCTTTCCAGGACCAATGTAAGTAAAATTCCTGTAAGAATGTCAGAGAGGCATCTTGTTGTATAAGAGTATTTACGTAGTGTCCGAATGGCCTGTTAGTGGTATTCGAAGCCGGCATATTGCAGATATAGAGTATTTTTCATACACTTGTGACCGGTAGTTCGAATAATGGTATTATACTACCTCAATTAGACCCTTTATTCTATCATTAGACCCTAGATCCGTTTGAAACCAATTTTACCCTATGTAACTGCTGCAGGCTTATTATTCTGTAATATCCTGCACGCCCAGCAGATCGACCCTGATGCCCTTAGCCTGAAAAAAGGTATAAAGATAAATGGAGGATTAGGACTCAGCTCCGTGTATTATTCATCCAATGGAGTGGCTTCTTACCAGCCCGATCCCTTTACCTGGTTTGCAACAGGTAATCTGAATATCAGCCTCTTTGGCATTAATACCCCCTTTAGCTTTTCTTATAGTAATGCGCATGCGCAATATACGCAGCCTTTCAACCGGCTCAGGATACTGCCGAAGTATAAATGGGTGCGTCTCTACCTGGGCACCAGCAGCATGAATTTTAGCAACTATACTCTGGCGGGGTATACGTTCAATGGGTATGGGGTCGAGCTGACGCCGGGTCATTTTTCTTTTAAAGCCATGTATGGCCGGCTAAAAGAGGCAATTCCCTATAATTTTATCGACACGCTTAACAATGCCAATCTTTCCTATCGACGTAAGGGGATGGGTTTCAGCATGGCCTACAACGGGAAGGGCGAATCCTATTCGCTGAATGTCTTTAAAGCAAAGGATGACAGCAATAGTCTGCGTTATGTGCCGCCGCAGTCGGGGCTTTACCCGGAAAACAATCTGGCTGTCAGCGTAGCGGTGAAGAAAATGCTGAGTAAGAAGATCTCTTTTGATGGAGAGTATGCTGTTTCTGCGCTGACGGCGAACCTGGCTGCAAAGGATGACGGAACGGCTTCCTATCCTTCGACGGTGGCATCCACACTGATCCGTCCCTTTTTTAAAGGCACGAACGATACGAGGTACTATGATGCCATGGCCGCCGGTATCGGCTATACCGGGAAGAACTATGGCCTGCAGCTGAGATATGAGCGGGTATCACCCGGCTATGTGACCCTGGGCGCGTATTACATTAACAGCGACATGGAGAATATCACCATCGCACCACAGGTCCGGCTATTGAAAAGCAAGCTCAACCTCAGCGCCAATGTGGGCATCCAGCACGATAACCTGGATAAGAGCAAGCCCTCCACCACACATCGTTTTGTAGGGACCTTCAATGGCTCTTATGCCATGAGCGCAAAGTGGATCGCCAATATCGGCTATTCCAATTTCAATACCTATACCCGTGTCAGACCCGTGGCCGATCCTTTTTTCCAGAACGGGCTTGACAGTCTCAACTTCTACCAGGTGAGCCAGTCCTTTACGGGTAACCTCATGCATAATTTTGGCTCTAAGGCGCATCCTCAGAATCTCAATCTCAACATGACCTATCAGCTGGCCAGCAATAAAAGCAATACGGATACGACCAATCCGCTGACCAGGTTCTTTACTTCAATTCTGAACTATGCCTATAGCATGCCACAAAAGGGACTTGTGTTCTCTGCGGCGGCGAACTATTATATCAACAGCTCACCGGGCTTAAACTCTGTATTTTATGGACCGACCCTCAGTCTTGGGCACAGGCTCTTCGCGGGCATGACCAGCAATTGGGCCGTGACGGTCAATAAGAACACGATCAATGGCGCGGCGGGGCCAGGAGTAATGACGGAGCGATGGAATTTGAACTATCTCCCGCAGACAGCTGGCGGCCATAAAAAATTGTTCAATGGTCATCACAGCATCACCTCTTCTCTGGGTTATACGCATCATGACAAGGCATCGACGACGGCCGCCTATGATGAGTGGATGTGGAACCTGACATATAATTATAGTTTTTGACGAACCAATAAGACAAGCATGAAGCGGAAATTAATTATTGCAGCAGGATTGTTATTAGCCAGGAGCGGGGTTTTGCTGGCGCAGAATGCTGCGCCTTCTTCTGTAGATACGACAGCGCCTTCTCCGCAGGAGATCGCCCAGGTGAATTATGTTGCCTCCAAAGTGGCGCTTGCAAGAAACCGGACCGTGAGCTACCTGGACCCTTCCACTGTGCAAAACCTGCCACTGGGGATAGCAAAAATGGTGGGTGGCAATACGTTCGTGATCGCTATCGACAGCGGGCGGTTGACTCCGCAGGCTGCCGTTGTCAGTGCTTATGCAATGGTGGGTCTGCCGGGGATAAAAGATTCCATTGCCTTTGAAGGACAGAATATAGCCATCAATCCGGGTGGGGTTGGAGGTAATGTAGTCTCCCGCATATCGCTGGTCTCCAGGCAGGTCATCAAGCTGAGTCCGCAGATATCGCTGATCCTTTCACCCAAAGATCCCAACTATGTGGAGTTCGATTGTGGTGGTTTTAAAGATATAAGTCTGACGGGAGAATTTCAATTCAGCAATGACCTGCTGGTGCCTGATACGTCTAATGGGGTCGTCCTTCCAAAAGTGATCGCAACTTTCCAGGTGCAGGCGTCGGATCTTTCCAATCTGCTGTTCACTGTCAATATCAGTCCCTTTCGTCTGCCTTCCCTGCAGGATGTTTCTTTTCAGATAAAGAACGCCGTAGCGGATTTCAGTGACCTGGCCAATCCGTCCGGGGCTGTTTTCCCTTCCGACTATCAAACGGCTTACCAGGGGGATCTCTCTCTGTGGCATGGCTTTTATATCCAGGAGCTGACGATAAAATTACCGGACTATCTGAAAGACGGCACCGGAAAGCCAATTATTGTTTCAGGGACAAATATGTTCCTTGACGGTAAAGGCTTTACCGGTAATGTCAGTATAAGCAATCTCCTGCAATTGTCCAACAGCGGCAATGACTGGCCTTTCTCCATTGACAGGATCGCCGTCAGCTTTTCGATGGGCCATTTGACGGGAGGTGCTATGAGCGGAGTGATAGGCCTTCCTTTTGTAAGCGGCGATACCCTGGGTTATAGGGCGATGGTGGCGGAGAAGAACAATAACCTTGATCTCAGCTTCCTCGTGAGCCTGGATGAGAATAAGTCCTATTCGATGCCTTTTGGAGGAACGCTGAAGCTGAACAGAGGCAGTTCTGTGGGCTTTACCCGGAAGGACAACAAGCTGGCCGGTATGGCCAACCTGGCGGGCAGCTTGTTCTTTAATCAATCCGAATTGAACAGCAGCAGCGGTGAAGGGCTCAAATTCTCAAACCTGCAGTTGTCTACGGAAAGCCCTTATCTGCTCAGCGGCAATTTTGATGCGAATGTGAACCTTTCCTCTTCGAACTTTCCTATTTCCATCAACGATATCAAACTTGGTATATCGAATGGGAAGATCGGCATCGGCGTAGCCATCGGGTTGAACCTGATGAATTCGGATGACAAGAGCCCGGCAGTCAGTACGACGCTGACGCTCCTGGCGAAAGAGACGACTACGACGAGGAATACAACCGGCGGCACTATCTCTACCCAGAAATGGGAATTCGATCATATCCAGGTCGACAGGATCGCTATCAACAATCTGCAGATCGCCGCCATCACGCTTAGTGGCGAACTGGATTTTTATAAGGACAATCCTGTCTATGGCAACGGCTTTCATGGAGATATAAAACTTTCCGTTCAGGATATCCTGAACGGGCTGACTGCGAATGTCTATTTCGGCAGCATGCCCAGCTTTCGCTACTGGCACGTCGATGTCTATGTACCGGATCTTACGATCGAGGTCTTTGGCCCGCTTTATATGAACGGTCTTATCGGGGGGGCTTCTTACCAGATGGTAAAGAAGACGAAGTGGGCTGCTGATTTTGACCACCTGAACAAGCCGGTGTCGTCAACGGCTCCGCCTTCCGATGGGTTAAGCAAGGCTGAGTATGTGCCGGACAGCACTGCCGGGCTGGGGCTGATGCTGGGTGTGACATTGGTGGTTGGTCAGGAAAAGCTGGCCAATGCGGATGCCGTCCTGGAGGTCGACTTCCGGAAGGGGGGAGGGTTGAAGACCGTGGAGTTCTCCGGCGGTCTTTATATACTATCCGGTCTTGACGGCCGGCCCCGTTCGACCATGTCTGCCTCCGATGGCCCGCCGGGCTCCGTTCCACTCTATGCTTATCTCGACATGCTGTATGATGCAGACAACAAGAGCTTCAATGCGCAGCTATCGACCTATATCAATGCCTTTGGCATCTTCAAGGGAACGGGTCCGCAGGGCAAGGTTGGGGATATGGTCATGCATTTCGATCCACAGGACTGGTATGTATATATTGGCCGGCCAAGCGCCAGGCTGGGGCTGTCTGTTGAGGGGATTGCCACGGTGCAGTCTTATTTTATGGTTGGCTCGAAGCTGGATCCTTTCCCGCCGCTGCCGTCAGAGGTGCAAAGCATCGCCGGCAATTTCAATACGAATTTTATGCAGAACGAAAATGCGTTTGCTACGGGTGGAGGTCTCGGTTTCGGGGCGCAGGTAGGCGTTTCTGTGGGTGTGCCGGGCAGGAACTCAGATGGCTCTTTTAAAAGCGGCTTTCCTCTGCCCGTCTTTGCTGACTTCTCCTGTGGGTTGGGTACAGACATCATGTTCCGGCAATACCAGGATGCCTATTGTGCACAAAATCTTTCGCCTATCGGTATTGGCGGCTGGTATGCTTCGGGGCAGGCATATGCCTATCTGCAGGGAAGCGTTGGGGTCTGCTGGAGCCATTGCCGGAAGCAGGTGAAATTCCTTAGCCTGGCCGCTGCTGCAATATTACAGGCCAAATTGCCAAACCCGAGCTGGTTCCGGGGATTGATCGCCGGGAAATACAGTATTCTATGCGGATTGATCAAAGGCAGCTTCAACTTTAATTTTACAATTGGCCAGGAGTGCGACATCGTCGGACCGGGTAGCGAGCTGGGCGATATTGCTGTCATCGGGGATATGAAACCAGATGACGGCTCGGGCGGTGTATCGGTCTTTGCTGCTCCGCAGGTAACGTTCAACATGGGGTTGAACCAGGAAATGCAGATGGTCAATGAATCCAATAAAATAGCCTCGTACCGCGTAGAGGCCGATGAGATAAAAATATACAATGGTACGGCGGAAGTGCCCGGTACGCTGACCTGGAACAGCGATAATACGAATGCGGTGCTGACAACGCGGGAAGTATTGCCTTCGCAGGCCAATCTCGTATTCAGTGTGAAACTGCATTGGGAGAAAAAGGACAACGGCGTTTGGGCTCCCTTGAAGAATCTTGACGGCAGTCCCGATATGGAGGTCAAGCAGGTGAAATTCACCAGCGGAGACGCGCCGGGTTTTATCCCCGCGGAAAATGTCGCTTACTGTTATCCCGTCAAACAGCAGTACAATTTCTACAAGAACGAAACCGGCAAGGGATACATAAAGCTTGTCCGGGGGCAGTCTTATCTTTTCCATGGTTCGGATAGTGGCCGGGCCAACCAGTTCGTCATGGCTTTTGCGGCCAAAGACATGGGAGATTCGCTGCTGACAGCGGTTGCATATGATTCGAACAGCCAGCAGGTGAATTTTACCATTCCCGGCGCCCTGCGCAATGAGGTGATCTATGATCTTTCCCTGCTAAAGCTTACACAAGGTGGGGCAGGGGATGCGAATGTTCAGCAAACCTCTTCAACTTCGCAGTCGGATGCAAATAACAATGTCACGGTTACCACCAATCACATTAACAACACACAGGTGCGGGGTGGACAGTCATTCCTTTATCAATCCGTCTTCAGGACCAGCAAATACAATTCTTTTACAGAAAAGGTCAACAATTTCCAGGCACCGACAGATCAGTTCAACATCGCCACTGGCAAGGTCTATGTGATCCTGAAGCGCAACGATGTACAGGAGACCTTCGACCAGTATGAGATCTATGGCCAGGACAATGTATTTGACCCGATGGTGCAGGCAGAAGCTACCAATGGCGCCTCCTGGCTTAGCAACATCATCAATCCGGCGCTGTATAACCATTACGAAGGCAGCGGGCTGTCGATCACCTGGCGGGACCCCAAAGTGCTGGGTATGGGTCCATTGAAGGGAATGGAGGTCTCCAACAGCGAGGCCCCGGACCAGTATCTCCTTGAACAGGCGGATATCGACAATGGATTTGCACAGACAAAGGCAGGGCGTGTGTATGTCGGCTATTATCTGTCCTATTATGTCCTGCAGGACTATTATGAGCTGAGGAACCAGGTCGCCGCCTATTATTTGAACGCGTCTGTGCTGCCCGAAGGCGTCAAAAGTATCATGGCGATGCCGGAATATGTCGGCATGACAAAGGGCGATTATCCGCTGACGCTGAAATATGTATTACCCGGAACCCGGCAGGTCACCTCTTCGGTTCCCTTATCTATTAAATTCTAAACCATGCGTTTTTGTAACTATATCACTCTCTTTGTTTGTTTATTCCTGGCTGTGGGCGTATCCGCTCAGAAGGGGCATCAGCCGCAGAAGGGGCTTCGTCCGCCGTCGCATGAGAAAGAGCCGGCACTGTATCTGCTGGCGGATGGAAGAATGGACTCGGTCGTATTGAGATGGGTGCCTTCCACGGATATCCTATGGAAGATGGGCAATAAATACGGGTACATCGTAGAACGGTTTACCGTTGCCCGGGATGGTAAACTTATTCCGAACGGAAATCAACAGCCGAAATTGCTTACCGCAACGCCTCTCCGTCCCTGGACCCAACAGGCTATGAACAAGCTGGTCGAAAAAGATGAATACGCGGCGGTCGTGGAAGAAGCGATGTACGGCGATGATTTTAATGTAAAGATGAAAACGGAATCTCCTTCCGAGATCGTCTCCCAGGTGCAACAGTCTCAAAACCGCTTTGGTTTTGCTTTGCTGGTCTGCGACTTTTCTCCTATCGTAGCCAGGGCGGCGGCTTTACAGCTGGTAGACAAAAGAACGGTCGCCAACGAACGGTATATTTACCGGGTGAGGATCGCCCTGCCGGACTCACTACAGCATGGGATCCCCTATAAACCGGGAGTGACCATGATCTCTCCGTCCGAAGTCTTTTTGCGTCCTGCTATTCGCGACCTGAAGGCTGAATTCGGTAACCGGGCCGTAACGCTCAGCTGGGATCAGGATAAGCTTCATGGGGTCTATACCGCCTTCAATATCGAACGGTCTGTGAATGGCGGCCCGTTTGTAAAACAGAATCAGCAGCCTTTCATGCAGATGACCACTTCAAAAGGGAATGGTAAGCATGCTTATTATGTGGATTCCCTGCCGGATAATTATGTTCCCTATGCTTACCGGGTAACAGGTATTACACCATTCGGGGATAATGGCGCCTGGTCCGACACGGTAAAGGGGGAAGGTCTGTCCCGGCTGGACTATCATCCTTTTTTCGATAGTATCTATCTGACGTCCAGCGGCAGTTCGGCCGTCTTAAGATGGAAACTGCCGGATAGCATCCGCCAAAGGATATCCGGTATTTATATAGCCAGGGCATCCAGAAATCAAGGACCTTATTCGGATATCAATCAGGCCGCTTTCCCGCCGGAACAGTCGGAGGCGCTGGACCCAATGGTGACGGGCTCGAGCAATTATTACCGGCTCCGGCTGGTAGAAAAGGATGGAAGACAGATCAGCTCGCTTCCTTATTACCTGCCAAAAGAGGATAGCATTCCGCCTGGCGTTCCATTAGGCCTGCAGGGTATCAGTGACCGGAAAGGTTTAACCCGCATTCATTGGCAGCCAAATACGGAAAAGGACCTGAAGGGATATCGTCTGTTCCGTTCGCAGGTGAAGACCGGTGAATATATGGAGATCACGAAGGGGTTCATCACGGATACCGCCTTTACCGATACGCTGAATCTGGGGCTGATCAACCCTTACGTGTATTATAAGATCATTGCCCTGGATCATTATTACAATAGCAGCGATTACTCGGCGCCGCTGGCGGTGCGCCGGCCGGATACGATACCCCCGATGCCGCCTGTCTTCACCGGTGTGAACCGGAAGGATACGATGGTCTATCTCTCCTTTCTTCCAAGCGCCGACAATGATGTAAGAAGCTACAACCTGTACCGGTATAATAAAGAAGAAAAGAAGAGGGAACTGGTGGCTGTATTCCCTGTACAGGGCCGGGAGGAAACGATCTGTACGGATGAACCTGCCGCCAGCCAGCTGGGGAAAATACTGGCTTATGAGCTGGAGGTTTTGGATAGCTCGGACAACCGGTCGGCGGTGCGGTCCGGGGATCTCTTTTATGAAACGGGGTTTCGCGGGCCGGTACAAGCGGTAAGGGCGGCAGCGGACAGGGATGGGCGAAAGATCCGGCTGAGCTGGTCATGCGAGCTTCAGGACATAGATAAATTCATTGTATATCGTGCGGTCAACGATAACGCTCATTTTCAGAGTTATGCTACGCTGGCGGGAAACGCCCTGGAGTTTGAAGACCGCGACCTGCACGTCAGCAACACCTACAAGTATAAAGTGAAAGCCGTGTTGAAAAGCGGGATCGAATCGCTGATGACAAAGGAATTGACCGTTAGTTATTAATATTTTAAGCCGTTCTATGAAGAAGCTATTTTTTATATCCGTACTCATGGGGTGCCTTTATCTTATCCCTTCGGCGGGTTTGGCGCAGACCTGTAACACCGACAGGCCCGTAATGTTTCCTTCCACGACCTGGGCGGATCCCAACTGGGGCTGGGACCCCTGGGGAGCGAGGGGGCCGGCGTTTCCGGTCGATCCGCGTTTCAAGGAGAATCCCAATTACCCCAACTATCCGAACAACGACAGCTATATGATAGCCGGCTATGATTTTATCTCACTGGCGGCCTGTTTTGTACCGTTGTATCATGACAAGCTCTTTTACTATGATCCGGTACAAAATACTGGACCTTCCTTTAACTTTCCTCTTTATCAGCGGGAGGAGATCAGTGGCAGCGGCAGCCGGTGGAGCAGGCTGGGGATCGTATATGCCCTGGACAATCTCTCGAATTTCGCCTGTAATGAAAATACGCTGACTATTTCGCCGAATGCGGGAAACGCAGGTGCGCATGTCGTTCACCTGATCCTGCATGGGCATGAGAATGCGAAGACTTTTTCCGGCGAGCACTATGGGCAGTATTCCCAGTTTAACGTTACTGTGGAGGCCGCACCGCAATGGAAGAACCTGGCCGATCTCAACTCTTTGTGCAGCGGCGATAACAGGACCATCAACCTTGCCGACTATGTTACCAATTCTAATGGGGTCTCCTTCTTTGTGGATGGGGTGCAAACCAGCGTCCTGAATGTCGCCACCTTATCGCCGGGGGATCACAACCTGCTCTTATATAAATCCTATGACAACGGTCAGTGGTCATCCCCCAACAAGGTCACGGTAGCAGCGGCGCCGCCGACCTATTCTGGCGTGACTGTTGTAGATGCCTGCCCCGGCGGCGGCGGCGGATCTATCGTAGTAAAAGGGATCAGCGGGATAAGTAATTATTCCTATATCCTGGTGCCTTTTGCAGGGGCCGGAGATTGTGATCCCACCAAACACGGCAGCTGTAGTGATTTTACCGATGAGGGAGATTTTACGATCGATACCCTGGGGATCTCCAACCTGGGCCCGGGGACCTATACGCTATTACTAGCCAACAATGGTACCACCGGAGCCTGCTATATTTCGATTCCTATCACGATCGGCGCTTCCGCTCAGGTGCAGCATACCGACAGCACACATACGGATATATCCTGTGCCGGAGGGGCGGATGGCAGCATCACTCTGCATACTTCGGGTGGGCGGACGGGAACGGTCATGTACCATTTGTCGCGGCAGGGAGGACCGGAACTGCTGGCGCAGCCGACGGGTATCTTTACCGGGCTGACTGCCGGAACATATGTCATAAACGTAACGGATGGCTGTAACAATTCAACGGCTGCCCCGGACCTGCGGGAGACATTTTCGCTGGTGCAGCCGACCCAGGTGACGGGTTCGTTTACCAGCACAGACCTTACCTGTACCAATCCCGGAAATGGGAGTGTGACCCTGACGGTGAGCCAGGGTTCGGGCACCTATAACTACTATCTCTATCTGGGCGGCACGGTGGTGGCTTCCCAGCTGGGTACGACGAGTACAACCTGGGAGGCGGACAACCTCGCTGCCGGGGTCTATAACCTGCAGGTGCTGGATGCTGCGCGTCCATCCTGTGCCGGTTATACAACGACGGTGACGCTTACCGCGCCGCCTGTGCTGACACTTGCTTTAACGCAGAAGACGGACCTGACCTGTTACGGGATATCGACGGGCAGTATCACGCTGCAGGGTGGGGGAGGAACGGGAGCTTATAATTATACAATTACCAATACGAATACGGGCGAATCCTTTACCAATACCACGGGAATCTTTACGGAACTGGCAGCGGGGAACTATGCCGCGGTCCTGGCGAGTGCGGTGAGCGGGTGTTTGGATCAATACAGCTATCCACAGCCGGTAGTGATCAGCCAGCCGGCGGAGATCGGTATCACGCTGGATCCGACGGATGTACGCTGTTATGGGGAAGGTAACGGCAATATCAATGCGACGCTTGGAGGGGGTACGGGCCCTCTCGATCCGGTCTGGGAACAGCAGGTAAATGGTAATTGGGTCCCGACTGGCGCCGGGGGTCTTGCGTTGAATGATTTGCTTCCGGGATCATACCGGCTGTCGGTGACGGATGGCAACACATGTAACAGGATCTCGCCGGTGATAACCATCGTCCAGCCTGATACGCTGGTGATCCCGGTGGTGAATATGACAGACATTATATGTTATGGCGGAAGCGGCACTATTACGCCAGTAGCAACAGGTGGCAATAGCGGAAATGTATTTTCATTTAGTGCTGACGGGGGGGGATACACGTCATTCGTTCCGGGCGCGGCCTTCCCGGCCGGCAGCTACAAGGTGAAGGTGACGGACCAAAAAGGATGTGCGGCGGATTATGCCGGCGTACAGGTGATCACAGCACCTTCCTCGCCCCTGGATCTTTCCAGCCAGCTGTCGGACTATCATGGATACAATATCAGCTGTTATGGCGCTGCGACCGGGATCATAACAGCAGAGGCTTCCGGTGGCAATGGCAGTAACTACAGCGGATATAAATACTCAGCAGATGGCGGTGCCTGGTTGTCTTCGCCTGCATTGAATGGTCTGGCGGCAGGCGTCCATGTTATCCGGGTACAGGATGGCCGGGGATGTATCGTCCAGCAAACGGAGACGCTGACAGAGCCGGCGAGCGAAATGACAGAGGCCTTGTTAAATAAGAAAGACAATGATTGTGTCGATGGATTGGCGGGATTGCTGTCGGTGTCGGTCGCGGGCGGTACGGCTCCCTACCAGTTCAGCAGGGATGGAAGCAACTACCAGGATAATGGAGTGTTTGCCGGGTTGCCATCCGGCGCCTATACCATCACGGCAATGGACGTCAATGGCTGCCGGTTGGGGACGGATTATACCGTGGTCTCTTTATACCCTGCCCTTTCCATAAGCCATACGGTTGATGCGGTACAATGTAATAGTGGATCTGACGGTAAGATAGTACTGGAAGTCAGCGGTGGTTTTGGCGGCTATAATTATCAGTGGAGCAGGATGGAGGATGGGTTGTTGCCGGCGAGCGGTTCTTCCGCCGATGGCCTTTCGGCAGGGACTTATGTGACCCGGGTCACCGACGAGAAAGGCTGTATCAAATTGGATACTGCGCTGGTCGACCAGCCGACGGCCATGGCTGCGCAGCTTCTCATTCGGCCTTTGTGTTCAGACGCTACGGGCGGCCGGGTTCGGATATTTGCCGGCGGGGGTAGTCCTCCCTATCAATATTCGGTGGATGGCGGGAAGAACTACCAGATAGATTCCAGCTTTACCGACCTGCCGGCGGGTGGCTATACGGTTGGAGTAATAGATAGTCACGGATGTACCTGGAACCAGGCGATGACCATCACGACGCAACCGCTGGTACCATTGGTAAACTTCCTTGTGTCGACTCAGCAGAATGTTTTGGATACGTTACAGGTGGAAGATATTTCATCGCCAAAGCCGGACAGTGTACGCTGGACCTTCGATACGGCAACCGTGCTGCTGGGGTATGATACCCTGGGTCCGTTGATACGGTATACAAAACCAGGGACCTATCCGGCGTCGATGCGTGCTTATTATACAGGCTGCGACTTTAGCATAAGTCAGAATATCCTGATCCAGCCTTATGATACCAACAGCACAAGCCCGATGGTATTGGCCGGGCTCAGCATTGATACGGCAACGCTGGCGCCAAACCCCAATTCGGGCACTTTCAATATATACGTGAAGCTATATAAAGCACAGCGGCTGGTATTGACGGTCACAAGCCTGGCGGGTCAGCCGGTATTCCGTAAACAATGGGATGGGCAGCAGATCATATCGGAGCAGATCAGTCTGCCGTCCAATATCGTATCGGGAGCATACATCGCCGAGCTGGTGACGGAGACCGATATAAGAGACTATAATATCATTGTGAC
This sequence comes from Puia sp., assembly GCA_035492595.1. Classification (GTDB taxonomy): domain Bacteria; phylum Bacteroidota; class Bacteroidia; order Chitinophagales; family Chitinophagaceae; genus Puia. The sequence continues at coordinate 70,174 of DATJJA010000169.1, read as the reverse complement.
AAAATAAACGATTTGATATCCTATGTATAAATTCCAAGTGTCTGCCTGGAGAAAGCTGGTCTTTTTGTTGCTGTTGTCGGCCTGTGCTGTGACGGGTCGGGCCCAGATCTACCCGGTTCAGCTGAGCACGCTGGTCTCGCCTCCATACAGTATCTATTTGCCGGACTATGCCAGTCCGGGCGGAGAGAAGCTGAGGCTCGTGTTATTGCAGCGAGACCTTACGGTGCAGGGTTACCGGGTACGTTTTGATATGAAGGTCCAGGTCAACGGAGTAACGATCATGCAGACCTCCAGGTCTGCGATGCCTCCACCCATCACACTACAGCCGGGAATACCTACCGTACTCGGGGGCAGTGATCTCAGCTGGTATGTGCAACCGCAGAACCTGGAATTTGGAGGCGGATACAGCAGCAGCACCTATGAGCAAAGCCGCAGCTTACCGGAAGGGCCCATCTCTATTACCTTCACGGCCTACGACTATATCCGCAGCGATCTGCAGGTCAGCGCTGCCGCCGGTTCCTTTTTTTATGCTACACGGGACAACCCTCCGCTGCTGAACTACCCGGCCTGTGGTATGCAGGTGACGCCCATCAATCCCCAGTTTCTCAACTTTAACTGGCTGCCGCAGAATACGTCGAGCCCGAACAGCGCTCTGCAAACAAACTACATCTTTAGTCTTTGGGCAGTGTTGCCTGCGGGATACAATTTCCAGGACATTGTCCAAAGTACAAAGCCTCTTTACTCGGTCACGACGCAGATGCCTACGCTGGTATATGGGCCGGGGCAGCCTGCCCTGGTGCCGGGCCAGAGTTATGCCTGGCGGGTTCAGGCGGTGGATATGACGGGCAGGGATATCTTTCGGAATAATGGATACAGCGAGACCTGCAACTTTATATATGGCGGCGACGGCACCCAGGGGATTGTCAGCTATCCTGGTATCCAGGTCAATGCGGCTTCGGCCGGCCCGGCGCAGGGTAAGGTCTGGTGGACGGGGGCTGGCGGCGCACCCGGCAGTGGGCTCGCTACATCGGGCAGTGGGCTGGCTGCATCCGGCTATGATCAGTACCGGTTGTATTACCGGAAGGTCCAGGGCAACTATGACTGGTTTTCGGTAGATGTAAATGACTCGATGTACCGGATCTTTGACCTGGAGCCTTCGACGACGTATGAGTGCCGGCTGCAGGGACATAAGAACGGAAGTTATGGACCCTATACCGATGTGATCAATTTTACGACCGATGCTCCAAAGACCATCGGGTGTACGGACAATACCAGCATGCTGAACCCTTATTCCGGACGGCCGTTGGCTGCAGCCACCCCGGCAATGAATATTACCTATGGCCCCTGGGATGTGCAGCTGCTGACCGTGCAGCCGCTTGGCTCACCCGGCCGGTTCAAGGGCACGTGTAAGGTGACGGTGCCTTTTATGGGCAGCATGACCTTTAATGCAAAATTTGATAATCTGGCCATCGACGACAGCCGGAATGTAACGGCTGGCAATATTGTTTTTCTCAGCCAGGGGCTACAGTCATGGATCGACAGCTCGATCCAAAACCAGATGGGCGGTGGATTATATGGAAAGGTCGCGAGTGGTACGGATACTACGAATGTAACGGTCAGGGTCAGTCTGGCGAACCTCGATCACCTGGATGTTGTCGACAGCAGCAATGGGGATATAAAGACTGTTACCCTTCCGGATAATTCTACGGTTACCGTTCCTGACGGGATGCAGGAGCTGACGATAAAAGATGCTTCCGGCAGTACCTATAGCCTGGACAACCAGGGTAATCTGACCCAGCTCAGCCTGAGTGATCCCAGCCTGCAGAATTTCTTTAGTAACCCGGAGAATGTAGCGGCGCTGAATACCCTCGCCGGCGGAGTGGGGACGGTGACGTTTAAAGACATACCGGATGCCAAATTTGCTTTTGACGGGTGGAAGCCTTTCTATGGGCAGGCGTCGACCATCCTGACGGGACAGTATGAGAAGCTGACTGGCCCTAACGGCGACTATTATGTGCCGCAGAAGGCGATCGGTGCGGGCGAGAGTGATCTCGTCGGACTGGACATCGACCTGCCGGACAATATGGACGAGGACAGCCTGATCTTTGTAACGGGAACTGGTACGCGCCTGATATGGGATCCGAATGACTATACGCTGAACCTGTTAGGAGGTCCTGCAGCTGATGCACAGGAAATATATGCCTTGTATCCCAAACCCGGGGGTGGATATTATAGCCTGGCGAAGCTGCTGGTGTCTGCGTACGAACACAAGGACTTTACGGCTGTGCTGGTGCCGGTAGTGACGGGGGATGGAGCGGTACCCCATATCGACATACAGAAATATTCGGACAGTCTGAACAGCATCTATAATAAGGTCAACATTGCATGGACGGTCATTCCTGATTCGGCCTATAGGAATACCGGCTGGGATGCGAACGGAGATGGCAAGCTGACGATGACGGGCAGTTCGTTCCTCTCGAACACGCTGAATGGTGAGCCTGCGGGATTGGTCAGGAGTTATTCGCAACAGCGGCCGGTGGATAACAGTAAGAAGTACATTTTCGTCTTTAATACGTCCGGTGGAAGTTCCGGTGATCCGGGAGCCACGGCGGGCGATATGCCGAGAGGAACGCAGTACGGCTTTATCTTTCTTGATCAGTCGGGGGATGCCGGGCAAACTGCCGTGACGATCGCGCATGAGCTGGGGCATGGTCAGTTCAACCTGGAGCATACCTTCAGCGGAGACGTGGCGCTGGGCGGCCAGGGGGCGACTAAAGCATTCCCTAACCTGATGGATTACCAGGTTGGCAGCTATGTACATCTATATAAATACCAGTGGAACCAGGTACACCAGCCGGGACAGGTGATGGGGATCTTTGAGAGCGATACTGCGGGGCAGAGCCAGACGGTTGGAGCCCTTCCGGCCAGCTTTTTAAATAATGACAAGGCCGGATACACCTTTGTCACTTTCGCCGGCCAATATATCAGGCTGCCCAAATCGGCCAGCAAGTTTACTTTTGGTTTCGGTATTTCGGGCTTTAACGGTACGATCGATGATGTTACCGGCGTATTGCAGTCTTTCTATTTGAATGGAGAACAGTATAATGCCGATCTCAGCAACGGAGTAAAATATATTGGCATCAGCAGCAAAACCGTGTATAGCGATCCCTTTACAGGTCCGGCAGAAGGGACTGTCATTATGGCGATGCCTTGCAATACGTCCCTGGTAGCGTACAAGCTAAGCGCGGTTGGGTTAACCGGTTATGATCCCAATAATCCGGCACGTATAATCAATGAAGATAATTTTCCGGTGGTGCCGTTCAGCTCTGCCAATGGCATTGTCAGTGATGCTTCCGGACAGCCTGTTTATTTTACAATGCCCCCGACCAACAGCTGTGAGTATTGTTACACGGATACCGTTCAGGAGACTGTAAGTCCCTATTGTCTAAAGCCTTCCATGTTATATGTCAGCAAGATCGCTGCGATAAGAAATGCTTATCCTGTTGCATTTGGCGCGTTCACATCAAACGATAAGGACTGGGCAGCTCCCACCTCGGCTACGGGAGAGAATGGGACGTATGATCCTAATACGGGCGAGATCAACGAAATTCAGCTGCAATGGTACCAGGAGCTTCAATCGGACAAACAAATGGCTTCGTTGATGAACGATCCCACCACCCAGCCCCGATATTTCAGCAGAATGCTGAAAGACCTGAGAACATTTGTCGCTAATACGGTTTCGGACAATACCAATTTCTATGACACAGTTACGGTGAACTGTAATACCACGGTGCTGATGCAGCGACTTACGGCTACGAGTGACGGGGATTGTCAAAAGATCACTGCCCGCACCCGGATCATTCTGATCAAAATACTCACGGCAGGTACCATGGAGGAGGATATTGAAGATGCTATTCTGAGGGTCATGACCAACACTCCTTCGTCCCAGCAGAATGATCTGTTGAAAGGACTTAACGATGGTACCCTTCTTGAAAAATTGCAGGATGGCATGAATGATGCCCTTGGGGCTCCCAATTATACGAGCTATACGCATCTCATTGGGAAATATCTATCTTCAAGAGCGCAGCCTTCTGCCGCCACTCTTTCTCAGAGCGGACAGGTATTGAATTATCTAAATAAACCTGATGGCACTTATATTTTATACAACCCGGTGCTTACCGATACCAGCGTACAGATCCAATATGCGTCAAACGTTCCAACTTATACGGATGCTCAGGGTCGTACTTATCTTGGGGGAATTCTCAATGCGGACGATCCGAACTATAATGGAAGCATCACGCTCGGGGCATATGACTATCTGATCTTATACCTGTCCGATGATGTTGTTATCAATGGAACGACGATCTATAAAAAGTCCGATTATCCGGTAGGTGTGGAGATGACGGCTTTGCAGTTCTACTGGCTGATAAGGATGCGGGAATACTCTGCAGATATGCAGTTCAGCCTGTTTTCGGCTAACATTCCGTTATTGATGGTCGGAATGGGAGAAGCAGGCGCAGCAAGCTCTGCTTTCAGGACGATACTGGCAATAGGAGACCTTCAGATGAGCCTGCAGGGTTTGTTTGCCAATACAGGCACCTATAAAGAGGTCTACCAGAAATATCCTTCGGTGAGGCCATATCTGGATACCTGGACAAAGATCAACAGGTATTATGGAGTGGCGCGTATTGTACAGGGCGGAGGGAATTTGCTGGTCAATCAGCTGGGTATTCTGAAGAGTGAGGCTAAGGTCATTGCGGCTGACCCAACAGTTCCCGAAAATGTAAAAAAGCAGCTGGATATCCAGGTTGCGGAGAATGAGAATGTTCCGGAGCAGCAGGAAGAAAATTCGACGACGACGGCTGCCGGACAGGCTTCAACCCCCTTGCTGGACCTTCAGCAGGTTGAAAATCTGCAACCCCTGAATGCGGGCAATCCGGCCAAAACGTATTATTCCATCAGTGAGTTTAATCAATCTTCTGTGCAGATACCGGTACCGGCCAGCGGTAATATCAGAAATACACTCGTGGATATGATGCAAAATGGGGATAACGGTGCAGGCGGCGTTCTTTCCGGAAGCAAGACCGAGGCTATAATGGACGAGCTGATGCGGGAAAATAACTTCCAGTCCCTGAGCGCAAAATATCATGGTGAAAATGGTATCGATGGGTTGTATATTCGTCTTGGCGAGGACTTGCAATCGGCAGAAATTGTCTATTTTTCGGAAGCAAAGCAGTTTGCCCAGGATAAACTGACCACGGCCGCCGCTAATGGTTCCATGTTTGGTCCTGCGAAGTCGGTCAAGCTGAGCAAGAGCAACCCCGCAACAGGATTGCCTCAGCAAATGACGGATGACTGGCTGGAATATGTCGGTGGAAAGATTGCCAGCGATGCTTCTCTGACGGCAGAGCAGCAGGCTATAGGAAGGGCGCTGCAGAACCTGATAAGAAACCGACCGCCGGGTACCGCCATTACGAAAATGATCATTGCTGTAGATAAGTCTACGGGGACTATTTATTTAGGGAAAATTAATTAATATTCACATATGTCGCTTACGTTGGAAACTTATGCGGAACAGGCAATAAAAGACGAAAAGGAAAGAAAAGGGCTGCTTGCCCAAAGGAACGGAGAGATCTGGAACGGGCTGTTGCGTGGGTTTTGGGAGGATAATCAGACTTTTGGTATCGCTGATTTTTTTCTCCGGCACGATCTTATGAAGGCCAAACAACATTTTTATCTATGTGGCCGGTTTGAGGAGATAAGTGTTAAATACTTTAATAGCCAGGTGTTCGACTATGGGATAAACCGCATGTGTTATCCGATACTTAGCGATAATCTCCCATTTCTTCGCCGGTTTGCGGAATTGAAGTATAAGAAAGATGACAAGGGGGTTCCTGATATGGAGGAGCTGGTGCTGAAAGGGGAGGGCGCCATATTCTGCCATAGTATTCTGATGATCTTAAAAGAGGACTGGGGGATGCTTGGCAGGAATTTGAACATCATGGAAATGAAAGTCATTGACAAGAAGAAAAATGAACTATTGAAGCCCGATTACCATATTTACAGGGCTATTCTCGAAAAGGATCAAAAAACGATAGAGGAGATGCTGGAGCAGCTGGTTTCGCCGAAAATGCACGCGAAAAGAAATGAATACAAGCTGCTCGCGGAATACCTGTCCTTTCCCGCCTTGGGATATGCAAAGCTTGCGTGGCAAAAGGGGTTGGAGGTAACCGTTGATTCTCCACTGGTCCCAAAGGAATTTTTGCCCGTAGTGCCGCGGGAAAATTACGAAGACGCCGCCTATGATTTCCTGGTTAGATATCCATAGGGGCACGATGTGCATCTAAGATCTAAAAGCCGGATGAAACCTGTGTAATGTCTCGCGCAGGAATTCCCGGTCAAGGTGGGTATAGATCTCGGTGGTCGTGATGCTTTCATGTCCGAGCATTTCCTGGACGGCCCTCAGGTCGGCGCCGCCTTCAACGAGGTGGGTGGCAAAGGAATGACGGAAAGTATGGGGAGAGATATTTTTTGTTATCCCTGAAAGTCGGGCAAGCTCTTTGAGGAGGAGGAAGATCATTACCCGGCTGAGCTTTGCACCCCGGCGGTTGAGAAAAAGGATGTCCTCGTTGCCTGGTTTAAGGGGGACATGAATACGGATATTTTCCTGGTACATCCGGATGTATTTCGTTGCAGCGCTGCCGATGGGTACCAATCTTTCCTTGTCCCCTTTGCCTATGACACGGATATACCCTGTGTCGAGGTGGAGACCGGAGATGCGCAGGTTTACGACCTCGCTGACACGGAGTCCACAGCTATACAGAACTTCGAGGATGGCTTTGTTCCGGCCGCCCTCCGGCCTGCTCAGGTCGATATGCCCGATGATGGATTCGATCTCTTCGAAGCTGAGGATATCCGGAAGGGCTCTTTTTAGTTTGGGGGATTCCAGCAGGGTGGTGGGGTCCTGTTTGACGATCTGCTCGATCGAACAGTATTTATAGAACGACCGGATGCCGGAAAGGATACGGGCCTGTGAAGCGGCGTTGAGCCCCAGCTCTCCTATCCAGTGCAGGAAGGACTGCAGGTCTTTAAGCTCTATGGCTTCCGGGGTTTTAAGCGTACCGGCAGCCTGGAGGTATTGGGTCAGCTTGTCGATGTCCCGCAGATAAGCTTCGATCGAGTTGTCCGAAAGAGAACGCTCCAGCTGAAGCCATGCTTTATATCCTTTTTTGTACGGGTCCCACATGGACCGAAGGTAGTAAAAAAATGAGCCGGCTTACTAAATGTAAGCCGGCCCGTTGATCGAATGCAGATCGGATGATCCTGTGCGGATCAGAATTTATCCCAGAATAGTTTGGTCTCTACTTTGTCGCCGCCAACAGCAGCGGCTGCGCTGGTATAATTATCGAGGTTGACCTGTTGCTCCACTGTCGGGTAGGAAAACCGGTTGGGGAACCCGGAGACTGCCGACACTGGCGGGGTGAGTTTTGGGTAATCGAGACGGCGAAGTTCTGTCCATCCGTCATAGGGGCGGTTGTACAGGGCGATCCATTTCTGGAAGCCGATCTTTTGATGCCAGTCCCCGGTCGCTGTTGTATAGGCGACGTCCGGACGCAGCAGGTATGTGGCGGCATCGCTGGCGGAACCGCCCCAGGCCAGGATGGATGCCGTGATGGCGTTGTTATAATGCGTTTCTGCGGTGCCGGCGACATTGTAGCCTCTTTCGATCGCCTCGGCGCGGAAGAATTCGATCTCGGCGTAATCCATGAAGTAGTTGGGGGCGTTGGCGGCGGAGACCTTCGAAGAAGGCTGGGACGTTATCGACAAGGTATTGTTATCGCCTACGATACCGCCGGTATAGTCGCCGTTGTTGTTCTTGGCGAAGAATCCCGCTGTACGGGGGTCGGACATACTGAGCAGGGGCGTCATCAGGTCCGCGGATGCAACATAGTCACCGCGTGCGCCAAGGACGATATCCGAATAGAGCGGATTGGTGTTAGGAGTGCTTCCCAGATAAGTAAGGGAAACGTTGTCGGCAGCGGAGGCCAGGGCGGCGGCATCAGATGCTTCGACGGCCGCCTTTGCCGTAGCATCGTCGACGTCAGCGATGATCATTGCCATTTTTAAACGAAGGCTATTGGCGAACTTGACCCATTTGGCCATGCTGCCTCCGCAAAGCAGGTCTTCGGTGGAGGTGAAGCCGGCCCCGGAGGACGTGCTCATTTTGGAAATGTCGTCGTTGAGGCGTTTCATCAGGTCGGCGTAGACCGTTTTTGCGTCGTCATACTTTGGTCTGGTCTTAGTGAAATCCAGGGCTTCAGAATAGGGGACATTCCCAAAAGTATTGACAAGGATTCCGTAGGCGTAGACCTGCATGACGTCGAGGATCGCCAGCTGGTTGACCTTGACAGCCGGAACGATGTTTGCGTCGGCCTTGACGAGCCGGGATGCGTCGTTCATATCCGCCAGAACATCCTTGTACATACGGGTCCACCAGGCCTGGGGTATGTTGCGGGTCGTGAAATTATACCGGGCTTCATCCTGGTAGGTGGTCATGGCCCAGTGTTTTACCGTGAAGCGCCATACGTTGATGTTTACGCTGGCGTTGGCCAGTCCGTCCGACAGATTGCGGGTTGCATTGGAGAAGAGCGCACCGGGAGGAGCCAATACCGGCCGTTTGGTCTCATTGTTAATGCTGTCGATATTTTTTGTGCAGGACTGCAGCAGGAAGATAGCGAGTACCGCCATCAGTATTTTATTCTTTGATAACATAGTTCAGAATTTTTTGAATTAGAGTTTTACTTTCAGGTTGACTCCGAGCGAACGGGTTGTCGGATAGGCGCCGCTCTGATAGCCTTGAGAGTTACCTGAAGAAAGGTTCTCTTCGGGATCGGCATAGGGCAGGTTCTTGTGGATCAGCCAGAGATTGCGGCCTACGACCGAGAATTCCATTCCCTTGATGAAGGAAGCCCTGCCCCATACGCTGGATGGCAGATTATAGGAGAACACTACTTCGCGCAGCTTGATATAGCTGGCGTCGTATACGAACTGGGAGTTTGGCTTGACCGGGGTCTTGGCAGTGATGACGACGCGTTTGGTATTGGGCTTTCCGTCGGCTGTGACGCCGGGCAGGATGACGCCCCCGCCATTAGCCAGGCTGTTGCGTTTCGGGTTGCCCAGGTCGTTGAGGCCGGCTGATTCGGGAAGGATACCCGTCTGGGCCGCATAGAACAGGTCGAGAGACCACAGGTCGCCGCCCTGGCGCATATCGACGAGGAAGCCAAGTGAAAATCTCTTATACCGGAAGGTATTGTAGATGCCGCCGATCCAGTCAGGGTTGGCGTTGCCGAGTACGTTGTTGGTAGTCGAGGTGACGCTGTCAAAGCCGGTGGAGGCAATGAGGTTCCGGCCATTGAGTTTGTAGCTGGTCTTTCCCTGGATGGTGCCGTAAGGCTCGCCGACAGTAGCATTGATGGTGGTGCCGCCCTGCGAACTGGTGATCAGGAGATTCCGGGTTCCTTCGAAAAGCGAGATCACCTTGCTGCGATTGCGCGTCCAGTTGATATTTACGTTCCAGCTGAAGTCTGGTGTTTTAACAGGAGTAAAGTATACTGTAGCTTCAAAGCCCTGATTCAAAACATTACCTGCATTCACATATTTAGAAGCGTAACCCGTTGCGGTCGAGATATTGACAGGATAGATCTGATCGGTCGTATTCGTGCGGTAGTAGGTGAGGTCAAATCCAATGCGGCTTTGTAAGAACGACATCTCCAGGCCGATCTCCTTGCTCTTGGTCCGTTCTGGCTTGAGATTGGGATTATTTTTCGTATCCGGCAAGGAGTAGAGGAGCGTGCTGCCGAAGGGAGCGTTGACGTCGTAGGCATCTTTCAGGGCAAGGGAGGGCGCGTCATTACCAACGGTCGCATAGTTGGCCCTCAGCTTGCCGCTGGACAGCCAGGTCAGGTTCTGGAGGTGGCGGGCAAATTGCCAGCTGCCGCTGATCGAATAATAGCCGTAGCTGTTATTGTTTTTGGGCAGCGTGGAAGAACGGTCGTTTCGGTAGGTAGCATCGAGGGACAGGAAATTCCGGTAGGTCAGCGTTGCGCCGCCAAAATAGCCATCGACGGCTACAGGATTGTATTTTTCTGTAGGCGCGGGCGCGGTACCTTTCGAATTGGAAATAGCATAAAAATCAGGAACGACCAGGCCGCCGCTGGTGGTAGCAAGAATAGAGCTTTCATCCTGCTTGCGTTTGTTAAAGCCAAGGAGGCCCTTCAGGTTCAGGTCGGGGCTTATTTCTTTATCGATATTGGCAATAAGGTCATAGTTGGTCTCATTGAAGTGATGGTTGAAGCGGGTGTAGGAAGCTACTCCCTGGCTGCCGACGGCGACGCGCTCTTCCTGCGCCTCGTCGTAGTTGTCTGTGGCAACCCGGCCGACGAAGCTCAGCCAGCTGGTGGCCTTGTAGTTGAGCGCAAAGTAACCAAAGGTGCGATTGCGGCTGTCGTTCTCGAAGTTCTTATAGCGGGTCCAATAATAGTTGTTGGTGTATTTGGGGATGGTGCCCGCTGCCGTGGAGGGGTCGGACCAGTTCCATGTGACATTTTTTCCGGTGCGGAAGTAGGCATCCTTTTGTTCCTGGATATCGACATTGGTCTGGTACCATTGACGGAAGTTCTGATTGAGGTTCAGACCGCTGTAACCTGATCCATACCGGCCAAGCCCTGTCATACGCGAGTAGTTGACGCTGGCCGATGCGGTGAGACCGCGGGTGACGTTGTAGCTGCCGCCGAAATTGAAGGTGTTTTTTGTCAGATGACTGTTGGGCAGGGTTCCTTTTTCGTCGTTGCGGGTAAAGCCCATCTTATAGTTTCCCCGGTCGTTGGCGCCATCCATGCGGACGCTCGTGTTGTTAGAGATGGAGGTCTCATAGAACGTCGACGGGTCGTTCTGAGCAGCTATCCATGGGCGTTTCGTATGATAATAAGGAGAGGTCGGGTCGAAAGCGTCCCATTGGTATACCAGGAGGTTCGGGTCGAATTTTGCGCCAAAGGAGGCATCTTCGGAGGTCGGCACGACATAGTCTGGCTGGCCATTGCCGAGGACGTCGAAATAGAGAAAGCCGTCCTTCTGGTAATTGGATGAATAGCCGGCGCCGTATTCTTTCTGGTATTTCGGGAAGGTCGATCTGTCTATCTTACCTACTGTGAGACCTGCGTTCACCGTTAGATTCACGCCTTTACGTCCTTGTTTGGTGGTGATCATCACGACCCCGTTGAAGCCGCGCGAACCATATAGGGCAGTAGAGGCAGCTCCTTTGAGGACGTTGATCGTCTCGATGTCGTCGGGGTTGATATCTGCAGCGGCATTGCCATAGTCATAGCCGCCGCCTCCGCGCTGCTGGGCAGCGGTATTGGTATTCGAGTTGTTGAAGGGGACGCCGTCTACGACGAACAGGGCCTGGTTACTCCCGAGGAATGATTTATTGCCACGGATAACCACATTGGTAGATCCACCCATGGCATTGCCCTGGCGGATCTCGACGCCGGAGATCTTTCCGGAGAGTGCGCTGACGGCGTTGCCGGTGCGGATGCGGCTGACCTCATCGCCGCTGATCTGCTGGGCAGCATAGGGGAGGCTGTTCTTGGTACGTTTGATACCTAAGGCCGTGACCACGACTTCTTCGATGGCGCCCTGGTTCCTGGACAGGCTCATGTTGACGGTGCTTTCGCTGCCGGGCTGGAGGTCTTTGGAGGCATAACCGGTGGCGGAAAAGACAAGTGTTTCGCCGGGGTTGATCCTGGCCACGAAAACGCCATTCTGGTCGGCGGAAACGCCCTGTCTGTGTCCTTTTATAACGATGGTGGCAAAAGGGATGGGATCCCCTTTTTCATCGGTGATCTTACCGGTGACCGATCTGGTCTGTGCAAATACTGCCAGTGTGCCCAGGATGAGCGCAATGAACAGTGTCAGGTGTTTTCTCATTCGTGTTAGTTTTGTGTGTGATTAAAAGTCGTATATATATTGACGTTAGTAAATAAGGCAATGCATCTGCCATTCCTGCAGGAGGGTGGTTGAAAACAGATCAGCCCTGATATGTTCTTATATCAGGGTATGGTGTAATGTCGGGTGTGTGTTGGGGTTGATGGAGGAGGTGGTAGCGGGAAATAAGTCATGCACATCCCGGGGGGGATGGAAATAGTGTTTCTCATGTTTTCTCAGTTTTAGCGGCATAAATATAAGTCGCAAAAACTTATTGGCCAATAAAAATGAAAAATGGAGTTAATTGATTGTTAACTGAAGGTTAATTTCTGGTTAACGGACTGCTTTCCAGGGTGAGCTATTAAGTGTTGAGGTCAAATGGATTAGCCCGGGATCATTGTTTGATCATTGCGCATTTTCCCGTAGGTTTGTCTTTTTCAATCCGATAATACATGGCAACAGTCAATTTACGTTCCTTCCGGCAACTGGTCCTTCGTAACAAACGGCGTATACGAAGTTTTCTCACCCGGTTGGAGAAAGATGTTCCGAAAGGTTTGCAGAAGCATGCCCTGGAAGCGAATGAACAAGCCTGGGAGCGTACGGACTGTCTGGATTGCGCCAACTGTTGCAAGACGATGTCCCCTACGTATACAAAAGAAGATATACGGCGGATCTCGGCTCATCTGGGGATGACTGATAAGGCATTCCGCGAGAAATGGCTCTACAAGGATAGGACAGGCGACTGGATGAATGTAAAACAGCCTTGTCAGTTCCTGGATCTGAAGACCAATATGTGTGATATCTATGCGGTGCGTCCCCGGGACTGCGCTGGTTTTCCGCATCATAATAAAAAGATGGGAGAGGATTACATGCATATGTACAAGCAGAACATCGAATATTGCCCGGCTACCTATCGCCTGGTAGAAAATATAATGGAGAAGGCAGCTAACGGGGAATTATAAATACACATCTTCGAAATGGGCGATCTCGGGTTCGGAGCCTCTGCGGAGGTCGATGGCCATGACATCGTATTGGAGCCGCTTATGACGAGGATATTTTACGAGCCAGCCTGCTGCGCCCTGCATCAGGTTTAAAAATTTTTGCCGGCTCACACTTTCTTCCGGCCGCCCATAAGATGACGACCGTCTCGATTTTACTTCAATGATATGAAGGACCTTCCCTCTGCTGGCGATGATATCGATCTCGTATCGGCCATAACGCCAGTTTCTTCGGAGTATAACAAAACCTTTAGCCATCAGCCAGTCGGCTGCAAGCTCTTCTCCCTTTTTACCTAAATCGATATGCTGGTGCATTGTGCCCGTTTTTTACTTAATTTGGCATGCGAAAGACTGAATCGACAATATAATAACATGAAAAAGCACAACAAGGTTTTTAAGTTGCAGGGTAAAGTACAGCATTATGCATGGGGAGGAATGGAATATCTGCCCCGGCTATTGTCTTTGCCGAACCCGGACAACAAGCCTTTTGCTGAATATTGGATGGGCGCGCATCAGAACGCTCCTTCGGACCTGCTATTGGAAGAGGGGGAGACGGTAAAGGCCATTGCTTTGGATAAATATATTCAGCAGCAGCCGGAGGAAACCCTGGGATCCTATACAACGGGCCGTTTTGGCAGATTACCTTATCTGCTGAAGATCCTGGATGTGAAAGATATGTTGTCTATCCAGGTGCATCCTTCAAAAAGGAATGCGGAGATAGAATTTGCAGCAGAGAATAAAAAGGGAATAGCGCTGAATGCTCCCGACAGAAACTATAAGGATGACAATCATAAGCCGGAATTGATGCTGGCGCTGAGCGAGTTCTGGTTATTGCATGGATTCAAGCCGTCTCTTACGCTGGAAAAGCTCCTGCTGGAAACGCCGGAACTGGAATTTCTGACACCGACGCTGGCAATGCATTCTTATCGTGGATTGTACAGGAAAGTGATGGAGATGCCGCAGGCGGAGGTAAATAAGGTCCTTCAGCCTTTGCTCGATCGTATTTTACCCCTGTATGAACAGCAGCAGCTGAAAAAGAGCGAAGAACATTTCTGGGCTGCGCGGGCTGCTCTCACCTATAATGAGCCCGGGAAGATCGACCGGGGTATTTTTTCTATTTACTTTTTTAATTTGCTGAATCTTCATCCGGGAGAAGCGATCTTCCAGGACGCCGGTCTGCCTCATGCTTACCTGGAAGGGCAGAACGTGGAGATCATGGCAAATTCGGACAATGTGCTGAGGGGTGGACTGACACCGAAACATGTAGATGTAGCCGAACTATTGAAACATATACAATTCGAGGCGACAGAGCCGCGTATCATATCCGAGGAGAGGACGCCCGGGCATATTACGGTCTATCATACGCCGGCACCTGATTTCGAGCTGAGCGGGATCAGTCTTATGCAGGGTGAGTCGATAACCGTCCGGGCGCATTCGGTCGATATTTTTATTGTGCTGGAAGGGAAGGTTGGTGTTGTCGAACAGAATGGCTCGCCCTTTGGCCGGAAGAAAGGGGAAAGCTTTTTGGCTTTTCACCAGGCGAAGTTCGAGCTGAAGGCCCAGGAGGATGCTGTGGTATACCGGGCTTCGGTTCCGGCGGGGACGCTGTAACTTCTTTTACCGGCCCATTTCTTTTTCGAAGAAGATATCCACATTCAGGTTCTTCCCATCAGCGGCTGATGTAGCCAGTTGGTCACAGCGATTGTTATAGGGATTGTCGGCATGGCCTTTCACCCAGACGAAGCGGACATTGTTCTTTTTCGAAAGCTCGTGGTAGCGCATCCAGAGGTCTTTGTTCTTTTTCCCGCCTTTAAAGTCGGTAGCGATCCAGTTCTTCAGCCAACCCTGTTCTACCGCTTTGACGACATATTGACTATCTGAATAGACGGTGACCTTCAGGCCTTCCTTTGTTAAAGCCTCCAGTCCAGCGATGACGGCCATCAGTTCCATTCGGTTATTGGTAGTATAGCGAAAGCCGCCGGACAGCTCTTTGCGATGACTGCCCCAGAAAAGAATAGTTCCATATCCGCCCGGGCCGGGATTGCCACGGGAGGAACCGTCGGTATAAATAGTCAGTTCGTTGCTCATAAATGAAATAGGCGGTTAGACCTGGAACACACCTGTTTTGAAATGATCAATATTGGGATTTTGTGCTGCTGCGTGCAGGCCTTCTGCTATGACCTTACGGGTATCGGCAGGATCGATTATGGCATCTACCCATAGACGCGCGGCTGCATAGTAGGGAGACGTTTGACGTTCGTAACGGCCCTTGATCTCGTCGAGGAGCTTTTTCTCTTCGGCCGGATCGATGATCTGCCCTTTTGCTTTCAATGCGCCGACCTGGATCTGCAGCAGCGTCCTGGCGGCCTGTTCACCGCCCATGACGGCGATGCGGGCGGAGGGCCAGGCGTAGATGAAGCGGGGGTCATAGGCCTTGCCGCACATGGCATAATTGCCGGCTCCATAGGAGTTGCCAATGATAATGGTGATCTTGGGGACTACTGAATTGGCGACGGCATTGACCATTTTTGCGCCATCCTTGATGATGCCTGCGTGTTCGCTGCGTGAACCGACCATAAAACCGGTGACATCCTGCAGGAAAACGAGAGGGATCTTTTTCTGGTTGCAGTTCATGATAAAGCGGGCGGCTTTGTCTGCGCTGTCATTATAGATGACCCCGCCCATTTGCATCTCTCCCTTTTTACTTTTGACGATCTTGCGCTGGTTTGCGACGATGCCCACGGCCCAGCCTTCTATCCGTGCATAGCCACAGACAATGGTCTTGCCATAGTCTTCCTTGAATTGCCCAAAGCTGTCCTTATCTACGATACGCTCGATGATATCGATCATGTCATAGGGTTTTGCAGCGTCAGCCGGGAGGATGCCATAAAGCTCTTCCGCCGGTTTGCCGGATGCGATAGCGGGTATGCGATCGAAAATAGCGGAAGGCAGCGCACCCAGCCGGCCAATGATCTTCTTTACTTCATCCAGGCAAGCCTGTTCTGTTTCGAACTTATAATCGGCAATACCGGACAGCTCTGTATGCGTAACGGCGCCGCCCAGCGTTTCCGCATCGATGTCTTCACCGATGGCTGCTTTTACCAGGTAGGGGCCTGCGAGGAAGATCGAACCATTGCCTTCCACCATCAGGGTCTCATCGCTCATAATGGGCAGATAGGCGCCTCCTGCAACACAGGGGCCCATCACAGCAGCTATCTGCGTGATACCCATTGCGCTCATGCGGGCATTGTTGCGAAAGACCCGGCCGAAGTGTTCTTTATCGGGGAAGATCTCATCCTGCATGGGCAGGAATACACCGGCACTGTCAACAAGATAGATGACAGGCAAATGATTTTCCATTGCTATTTCCTGCAATCTGAGGTTTTTCTTTCCGGTGATGGGAAACCAGGCGCCGGCTTTTACGGTTTGATCGTTGGCGATGATCATACATTGCCGGTTACTGACATATCCGATGCCGCCCACGGTTCCGCCGGCGGGGCAGCCGCCCTGATCTTCATACATTTCATAACCGGCAAATGCTCCCAGCTCGATGAACGAAGAGCCTTCGTCAATGAGATATGAAATGCGTTCGCGCGGGGTCAGTTTATTTTTTTCCTTTTGTTTTTCTATTGCCTTTTTCCCTCCGCCCAGGGCGATCTTATCAAGCCTGGTCCTGAGTTGGCTCAGCGCCTGGCGCATGACATCTTCATTTTTGTTAAAATCCATGTTAGTATTCATAGCAGGCAATTTGTTTGACTTCGTCCGTTTAGGCTGCAATTTAACATGGATGGTGTAATTTTTGGAGTATTTTTAGCACGTATGAGGACCAAACGCAAAATTGCCTGGATATGTCTCATCACACTGGCAGTAGTTATCAAGGTTTTTTCCCGCTGGCCGGAAGCAGTCGAAAAGTATTATTCCACCGGGTTGTATCCTGCGCTATCCCGGATTCAACGATCTTTGTTTGGCTGGGTACCGTTCAGCATCGGTGATCTGTTGTATGCAGGCGTCCTGATCTGGACCTTTTATAGTCTTGTGGTCATCATCCGGAAACTGATAAAAAAACAGGCGGACCTGCCCTGGTTCATGGGATTTCTTCGACGGCTGGTTTTCATCGTGCTGCTTATCTATGTGCTGTTCAACGGCCTGTGGGGACTGAATTACGATCGAAAGGGCATTGCGTCCCAGTTGCGGCTGAATGTCCAGCCTTACTCTACGCCGGAACTGACTCATCTGGTAAGGCAGATAACCACCCGTCTCAACGACCTGGACAGTCTGGCCAGGGCGCACCGGACTGCGCTGACCTCTTCCCGGTACCTTTATTCCAATGCCGTCCGGGCGTATGATAGTTTATCCATCCATGACTCCCAATTTGTCTATCGCCCCTCTTCTGTAAAATCGTCCCTTTATAGTCATATTGGCGCCTATATAGGGTTTAGCGGGTATTATAACCCGTTTACCGGCGAAGCGCAGGTGAATACAGTGGTACCTGCTTTTACCCAGCCTTATACGACCTGTCATGAGATGGGACATCAGCTGGGATATGCAAAGGAAAATGAGGCGAATTTCGCCGGGTATCTCTCGGCCCGGTCCTCTGCCGATGCCGCCTTCCGGTATTCCGCCTATTTTGAGCTGTACATCTACGCCGCCTCGGAGCTTTACCACCGGGATTCCAGCCTGGTAAGGACTTTCCGGCAACAGCTGCGTCCGGATATTCGCGGCGATTTCCGCGAGCTTCAGGCGTATAACCGGAGATATGCCAATCCGATGGAGTCGCGCATATGGAAGATGTATGGCGGATATCTTCGTGCGAACAGGCAGCCGCAGGGTATCGTTACCTATTCGGATGTGACGGCCTGGCTGATCGCTTACGCAAAAAAGAATGGCTGGGAGGCCCTATAGACCCGATTGGGCTGCTGCTTGCGTCTAAAAGCTATTCTTCCACATCATGCTTTCGATAGGCTTATTGGGCTGACCGTTATACTTGGCGTTGGACTTCTGGTTGTATTTCACCTGGATAGGTCCTTCCACGGGGAAATAGATCAGCTGACCGACAGGCATGCCCGCATAGATCTTCACCGGCTGTTTGACCGAGATCTCGAGGGTCCAGTTGCCGCAGAATCCGACATCGCCTTTCCCGGCAGTAGCATGAATATCGATGCCCAGCCGTCCTGTCGAAGATTTTCCTTCCAGGAAGGGTACATGGGCATGGGTCTCGGTATATTCGAGAGTGACTCCCAAATAAAAGACGTGGGGATACAGCACGAACCCGTCTTGCGGGATCTCGAAATATTCGATCTCGTTGTGCTTTTTGGCATCCAGAATATGATCCCGGTAAGTAGCCAGCCATTTTCCCAGGTGTACGTCGTAGGAATTGCTCCCCAGGCAGGTCCTGTCATAGGGCTCGATCTTGATCGTGCCGCTTTCTATTTCCTCCAGGATGCGAGTATCGGATAGGATCATTGTTGAAATTGGTTAAGTTTGCGCGAATATGACAATATAATCTTAGAAATGCCGCTGTTTTATCAACATAATATCAACCAGGACACAAAATTAGGTATTTGGTTTATTGAAGAGCCCGAATCCTTTTTCCTGGAGAAGGTCCCACTGAAAAAGGACGTTTCCCATCCGTTCAAACGCCGGCAGCACCTTGCCGGCCGTTATCTCCTGTCCTATCTTTTCCCGGAATTCCCCATAGATGAGATCCGGATCGCCGATACGCGCCAGCCATTTCTGGCCAGTCAGAAATATCATTTTTCCATCTCGCATTGCGGGAACTACGCGGCGGCCATCGTCAGCACCAACAGCAGGGTGGGAGTGGATATCGAGCAGATCTCCCCCCGGATCGAACGCGTGGCGCACAAGTTCCTCGATGACGAGGAAATGCATTTTTTCAACGAGGACTATGCGCTTTTCCTGGAGCAATGGGGGCTGCGGGGACGGGTATTTCAGGAATTCCTGACCCTTATCTGGAGTGCCAAGGAGGCCATTTTTAAATGGTATGGACGGGGGGAGCTGGATTTTAAAAAACATATGAAACTGGAAGGAAGCATCAACCTGGACGGGGACTGGATCAAACTGCCCTTTGTCTTTTCCAAATCGTGGGCGATCCATCTCGGGATCGAGGGGCGGATCTTTGAGGAGCAGTCCCTGGCGCTTGCCTGGGTACTGACATAAGGGTTTGTCCTTTACCGGTCCCGGCAGGTTTATTCCGTCAGCAGATCGTCCTCCTCTTCCAGCAGGTTTATATCGATAGCGTCCTTACCGGCTATGCCTTCGATAGAGCCCCGGACATGAGCGGCATTGAGCAGGACTTTTTCGAGCTGTTTCTCCCTTGCTTTCCACAGCCGTTCCATCGTATCCCTTTCTTTCTGGATGGATTGTTTCATAGACAAAAATCCTTCGCGGATGGCCTTCCATTGTTCGCCAAATTCAGAACTGGTGAGATAATCATAAAGAAGATGCATCTTGTCGCCTTTATTCTCCTGGGATCTGGCAGCGGCAAAGACCCGTAAGACGCCATCACGAAGGACACAGGCCAGCGCCTTCACTTCTGCAAAAGAGCAGATCCATACCCCATTCTTTTCGCCGAAGGCATCCATGTCCTTTGGCATGGTTTGGGTGACGATGACCGCGATGACGGCACCCTGGCTGCGCATGTCCGTTTTCAGCTTTTCAACCCAGTCGGGAGAAAAGGATTGTGTCCTTTTGCTCTCATAAATGATCTTACCGCACTGCTGGCCAAAGTTATTGCGGACGGTTTGTATACAGTCGGCGCCTCTCATGCCTTTGCCGACCTCGCTGATCTCATCGAAGGGAAAGCTGGACCTTAGCAACTCTTCGAGGGCTATTTCCTGGACTTCACCCTGTAACTGCATGGAGCCCTGCTCTGCTTTACGTCTCATTTCTTCAGCCAGCTTTTTCTGGTCGTCGAGTTGTTTTTCCAGCTCTTTCAGCCGCATCTGGTATTCGGTCTCTTTTGCCGCGACCCGCTGTCCTTCGAGCTGACGGATCTCTTCGGAGAGTTTGCCTCTTTCTTCCTGCAATAGCCGTTGAACGGATAATTCCATTTCGGCCTCCTTATTGACCAGTTCCTGTTCCTTCTTCAGGAATTCCAGTTCCCGCTGACGGGAAGCTTTTAGTTTTTCCTCGTTGTCCTTATTGGCATCTTCGAGGAGCCGGAGCTTGTGTTCGAAGTCGCCGGAGATGGATTTGCGAAGGGATAGCTCAACAGCTGCCTGGACCTGTCGTTTCTCTTCCTCCAGCTTACGGTTGAATGCAGCTTCCTGCTGCTGGGCGGACAAAAGCAACTCTTTTTCCCGCCGTGCGAAATCGTCCTGTTTCTTCAGGAACTCCTTTTCCTTGTTGTTGATGAACGATTGCATCTGTTCCCGGAGTCCCCTTTTATATTCTTCCGTCACGGCTTCTTCCATAGGAAACTGGTGGCCGCAATTCGGGCATTTTATATCTGTTGCCATAGGTGTAAAATTATCTTTTTTTACCTGCTCAGAAGCTTCCCGGTGACAAATTCATCAAAGAAACAGCTGCGATAGGCATTCCCGATGGGGATTTCGGACTGCCCGATGAAAATGGTATTGTTGTCGAAGGAGTTGATCTTTTTGACATTGATTATGAAAGACTTAGATACTCTTGCAAAAATATCCCGCGGCAGCTGGTCGTGAATGGTCTTGATATTCATGGCCGTCATGATCTTCTGCTCTTCAGTGTAAAGGATGACATAATCCTTGAGGCCTTCCACAAAAAGGATGTCTTTGAACCAGACCTTGAAGAATTTCCGGTCGGCTTTTACAAAGAAATAGTCTTCGGTACCTTTTTCGATCCTGCTGTCGGGAACCGCGGCCTCCAGCAGCTGGCTGTAAGTCAGCACTTTGGCCACAGCTTTTTGGAAGCGCTCGGGTTTTATGGGTTTTATCAGGTAATCGGCGGCATCTACTTCGTAGCTGTCCAGCGCGAATTCGGTATAGGCGGTGGTGAAGATGACGAGTGTTTTTGGCGGGATCGTCCTGGCGAAATCGATGCCATTGATACCCGGCATGCGGATATCGAGGAAGACGAGGCCGACGGCATTCTCTTCCAGGAATTTTCCTGCGGCATTGGCGTTGCTAAAGCTGTTGAGCAATACCAGCTCCTTTGTTTTTTCCACTAATAAGCGGATGCCTTCCCTTGCCAGCGGCTCGTCATCTACGATGATGCAATTCATAATTGTATAGACAGGTTCACGCAATAAATTGTTGCTTCGTCCCGGATCTCCAGCCGATGCCTGTCCGGATAAAGTAATTCCAGGGTACGTTTGGCATTCGCCAGCCCAAGACCGCCTGCTCCATTCTTTCCTATGCTCTGTTGTGGCCTGGAGTTGATACATTTAAAATGCAGCTCGTCTCCGTATACATTGAACCAGGCATACACATACGACCCCATTTCAGGGTCCACGTTGTGTTTCACCGCATTTTCTATGAAGGTAATAAACAAATGCGGGGGGATCAGGATGTTACCGATCTCTCCCTCTTTGGAAACGATAAAATCAAAATTATCCCGCCGGATCTTCTCCAGGTTGAGGAAGTCGGTGAGGAAGCGGATATCTGCCGTAAGCAGTACGTGTTCCCGCGAGCTGTCGTATAGCTGGTAACGGAGCAGGTCGCTCAGCTTATGCAGGACCTGCGAGGCTTTCTCCGGGTCCTGCTGGGTCAGGACATTGACATTGTTGAGCATGTTGAACAGGAAATGGGGATTGATCTGGTTCTTCAGCTGTTGGAGCTCGGACTGCATGCTGATCCTTTCCAGCTCGGCAATCCGCTGGTTATCGAGAATGGTGCGCTGAAAGAGCCTGAATGCGGTCGAAGGCAACAGCAAAAATACAGCGAAGAGCAGCAGACTCACGGGATCTGTCATTTCATGTCTCTCTCTGGGGTCGATCTGATAGGGGTCCAGCCATTGGTGTTTGGCAAGGCTGAGCAGACCGGTCAGTCCTGCCAGCATCAGTACGGCGGCAGCATAATGGCCATATTTATTTCGGAACAGGAAGCGGGGGATCAGCCAATAAAGGTTGGTATAGAACGGGAATAGTATAACAAAACAGGCTTCCAGTTTTATATAGGTGTTCCATGGGGCCAGATAATGGGGCTCGGCTGTAGAAACGAACCAGATCACCACAGAAAGGAAAATGATATGCCGTCTCAATCGCCATTCAGGGGCTACCAGGAATCGTAAAAAAGGATTGTTATTTATAGTCTTCTCCCCGTAACTCATCCTTTAAAGTACCGACAAAAAGCAACCCGTGCGGTACAATTTATACGAAACTGTACTTATATTATACGAAAGGGCATGAAGTTTGGCGTCAAAAAAGCCGCTTTCATATAACAATCCGACCGTTTGCTATAATTCACTGAAAAATTAGCGGCACAGGCTATACTTTCGGGGCGTAATGGGAGAAGCCCGTTCAATTCTTTTCTATGAATAAACTTTTTTTAGCTATTATCCTGTTAATGGGTCTGCCGACCCTCGCACAACGGAACATTACGATCAGCGGTACCCTTAAATCAAAGGCAAAAGGGGAAACCCTTATCGGAGCCACTGTCCGGGCGGATGGCGCAGGCGGCAGCGTGACCAACGAATACGGATTTTATTCCATAAGTCTGCCGGCAGGTAGTCATTCGCTGGAATTCACCGCAGTAGGTTTACAAGGCCGAACCCTTACGGTGAATCTTACACGGGATACGGCCATCAACATCTTCCTGGCCGATGAGAACAAGTCGCTCGATGAAGTGACAGTAACGGCCTCTTCCAAAAGGCGCAGCCTCAGCAGTCCGCAGATGGGACTGGATCATGTCTCCATCAGCGAAATAAAGAACATCCCTGTATTGCTGGGCGAAAGAGACCCCATTAAGGTGATATCCTTGTTGCCGGGTATCAAGTCGGCTGAAGGCAGCTCCGGGTTCAATGTCCGCGGAGGCGCCTCCGATCAGAACCTGATCTTACTGGATGAAGCCCCTGTTTACAATGCCTCTCACCTGCTGGGTTTCTTTTCCACCTTCAACTCGGACGCGATAAAGGACATCAATGTGTATAAGGCGGGGATGCCGGCCCAGTATGGGGGTCGCCTGTCTTCCGTTCTGGACATCAAGATGAATGACGGGAATAACCAGGACTATAATGTCAGCGGCGGTGTCGGGGTCATCTCGGCCAAGCTGAATGTGGAAGGTCCTATTCAGAAAGATAGATCCTCTTTTCTTATTTCTGCGCGACGAACTTATCTCGATGCCTTTCTGAAATTGTCCAGTGATTCCACGATCAATACCAATACCCTGTACTTTTATGACCTGAATGCCAAACTGAACTATATTCTCGGGGATAATGACAGGCTTTACCTGTCGGGATATTTTGGACAGGACAAGCTGGGAGTGGGAAAGCTTTTTGGCCTGGACTGGGGGAATGGTACGGGCACTTTACGCTGGAACCATATCTTCAGCAACAAGCTATTCTCCAATACTTCACTTATTTTTAGCAACTACAATTATAAAATACTTATCAATAGTGGAGGATATAACCTGAATATCTTTTCCCAGATCAGGGACTGGAATATAAAGGAGGAACTGCAGTGGTTTGCAAACAGCAGGAATACTTTGCGGCTGGGTGTCAACAGCATTTATCACGAGATCAGACCCGGCGAGGTGACACCCAATACCGCGAATTCAGGGATCAACGCCAGCATCCTGCAGAGGCGGCATTCGCTGGAGAATGCCGTATATGCCAGCGATACCTGGAAGGCTACGGATAACCTGAATATTACGTATGGCGGCAGATTGACAGGGTTCACCATCCTGGGCAAGGGCGACTTTTACAATGTCGACCAGGCCAGCGGAACGATCCTCGATACGCTGCATTATGCGGATGGGGCGGTTGTAAAGACCTATCTGAACTTCGAGCCAAGGCTGGCCGCCAGCCTTCAGCTGAACACGACCACCTCTGTCAAGGCTTCGTATGTCCGTAACGTACAGAACCTGCATTTGCTGGCCAACTCCACTTCTTCGAGTCCCACTGACAAATGGGTAGCGAGCACCAATATTATAAAACCGGAGATCTCCGACCAGGTGTCCATCGGGTATTACAAGAACCTGCCGGGGAATGTCTATGAGCTGACGGTGGAGACCTATTACAAGACGATGCAGCACCAGGTCGATTACCGGGACGGTGCAGATGTCTTTAGCAATACCAATGCCATCGAATCCGAGCTGCTTTTTGGAAAGGGAAGGGCTTATGGCATAGAAGGACTGCTGCGCAAGCAGGTTGGCCGGCTGACAGGCTGGGTAAGCTATACGCTGTCAAAGACGGAAAAACAGATCAACGGCATCAACAATGACCGCTGGTATAATGCCACACAGGACAGGACCCATGACATCGCAATCGTAGCCATGTATAAGCTGAATAAGAAATGGTCGCTGTCTGCCAACTGGGTATACAATACGGGGAACGCCGTCACTTTCCCGGCGGGAAAATATCGCTCCGGCGACCAGGTGCTGTTCTACTATACCGAAAGGAATGGCTATCGTATGCCGGCTTATCATCGGCTCGACCTGGGCGCTACCTGCCAGCTGAAGCAAAAGAAGCGGTTCTCTTCCGAGCTGGCGTTCAGCGTCTATAATGCATATGCCCGTCAGAACGCCTATGTCATCCAGTTTCAGCAGGACCCGGATAATGCAGACAAGACACAAGCTGTACGTACGGCCCTGTTTGGCATTGTTCCTTCCATATCCTATAACTTTAAATTTTAAGTGTATGCGTCACTTTCCGATAAGATATATCCTTTTATTTGTTGGCATTTCCCTGGCTGCTTCCTGTCGCAAGGTAATATCGCTCGATCTGCACAATGCTGCCAAAAGGCTGGTAGTGGAAGCTGATATCACCAACCATACCGGTGGCTGCCAGGTCCTGCTCAGCCAGACGGCAGACTTTGATGCAGATAATAATTTCCCGCCTGTCAGCGGAGCTTCTGTCAGCATTTCGGACAATGCCGGCAATATGACCCTGCTGACAGAATCTTCCCCGGGTACCTATGTCGCTCCTTCGCTGGTCGCGCAAACAGGGGTTAGCTATCATTTACTGATCGTTTCGAACGGAGACAGTGTCACTGCCGTTTCTACGCTGCCGGTGCAGGTCAATTTCGACAACCTGTATGTCGCCGAAGAACTGATCTTTGGTACTACTTATAAGCTGGCTAATGTCGTCTATACCGATCCGACCGATATTGGTCATTACTACCAGTTTGTGCAGTGGATAAATGGCGTAAAAGTTAAACAGATCTATACGACGGATAACCAGCTGACGGCGGGACGTACACAGGATGTTCAGCTCTTTTTGGACCCGAATACAAAGGATAAGGATAGAATTAAAAGTGGCGATACGGTAACGGTAGAAATGCAATGTCTCGATGAGGCTGCGCATGCTTATTGGTTCAGTGCGGAGCAGAGCGCGACCGGGGATAATCAGAATGCGGTGCCGTCAAATCCTGTGAGCAACCTGGTTGGGAATGCTCTTGGTTATTTCAGTGCCCATACCTCTCAAATACGTACGGTACAGGCCCCGTAAAAAAGCATTTGCAGCGCCGTTGGGAAAACATCGGTCCGGTCCATTTAATTTTGGGCCGGCCCTTTTTTTTTGTAGCTTTATATGATCTACCTCTCACTACCACGTTACATCCCATCCGACTACCTTCTGATCGAATAGTCACAAACCTGAGAAGCTTCATCATCGCCTGCCCTGGACCCTGGGGAACTTTTTGATAAACGCAAATAACCAAAACATGATTAAGCGTCTGAATGCTTTTCTGTTCGGTTTATTCCTGGTCTATCATTGCAGTTATGCGCAGGGAATAATCCATGGAGTGGTACTCGACCCGTCGAACAAACCTCTCATCGGTGCAAATGTTCTCTTATTGCATCCCGCGGACTCTTCGCTGGCGAAGGGAATGGTAACCAACGACTTGGGAATCTATTCCTTTGAGAAAGTCAAGCCTGGTCCTTATATCCTGAGTTTTTCCGCCGCCGGCCATGAAAAGGTCTATAGCCAGGCCCTGACTGTTGCAGACAAGGAGAAAAAGGATCTGGGTATCCGGGTATTAGCCCAGGCAAGCCAGCAGATGGCCCATGTGACGGTCACAGCCAAAAAGCCCCTGTTCGAGCAAAAGATCGACCGGATGATCGTAAATGTCGCAGGCAATATTACCGCGACGGGCAGCACGGTCCTGGACGTGCTGGAGCGATCCCCGGGGGTTGTCGTTGACCGCCAGAACAATTCCATAGCCCTCAGCGGGAAGAACGGAGTAGTGGTCATGATCAACGGAAGGATCAACCGCATGCCCATCTCGGCTGTGATCCAGATGCTGGAAGGCATGCCCTCCAGTAATGTGGAAAAACTGGAACTGATCACCACGCCGCCGGCCAACCTGGATGCCGAGGGCAATGCGGGGTATATTAATATTGTGCTTAAAGTGAACGATCAGTATGGCACCAACGGCTCGTTCACGCTGACGGCGGGGTATGGCAACAGGGAAATGCCCCAGGCCAGTATCAATATCAATCACCGGAATGGAAGAGTGAACCTTTATGGCGACTATAGTTATTCCCGTCGTCACGCGCAGCAGGATTGGCTTTTTTCTCATCATGTGAGCAATGAAGGAAAGATAACCCAAACGGAAACTTATACATACCGGAACACCGTGCAGCGCAACCATAATATTCGTTTGGGAATGGACTATCAGGCATCGAAAAAGACAGTAGTCGGCATTCTCCTTTCCGGGTATGACAATAAATGGACGATGGATGCCGATAACAGAAGCTCGATCGGTGTCATTGGCCGGAAAGATACAAGCCTGATCATCAGCAATACGGAGGTGAACCACTGGATGAATTACGGGATCAATCTCAATGTGCAGCATACTTTGTCGGAAAAGGAAAAACTTTCTTACAATGTGGATTATCTGTACTATAAAGATGATAATCCTGTCAGCTATCTGAACAAATATTATGATGGCGAAGATAAATTTATTTTCGAGCAGCAGGTAAAGAGCTCCAAGCTGACTCCCATCCGTTTTTTGGTCAATGCAGGTGATTATTCCAGACGGCTTGGTGCAAAGGTGAATATGGATGCGGGTCTTAAAAGCACTATATCGAGCTTTAACAACGATGTGCGGATCGACAGGCTGGAGCAGAACGGCTGGGCAAGAGACCCGGCGTTATCCGCAAAATTCAAGCTGAGGGAAGACATCGAGGCTGCCTATGTTTCTTTTGATATGACAGCCGATCAAAAGACTACACTGAAAGCCGGGCTTCGCTACGAGTATACCAATTCCAATCTGGGGTCGGACTCTTTGAAGAATATCGTCGACAGGCATTATGGGAATCTTTTTCCCAGCTTTTATGTCACCCGGAAATTAAGCGATAATCATTCACTGGGTTTTGCGTACAGCCGGCGCATTACCCGCCCGACATTCAGAGACATGGCGCCATTCGTCATTTTTATCGATCCGAATACATTCTTCTCCGGCAATCCGGCTTTACAACCCTCTTTGTCGGATATTCTTAAAGTGGACTATACCTACAAAAAATATATTCTTTCCTTTTCCTATACCTTTGAAAAAAGCCCCATTGCTAATTTTAGTCCCAATATCGACTCTGTTACGAATATCGAGACGCTGAGTTCGACCAATCTTCAGAACAATAAGATCGCCACTGTAGTGCTCTCCCTTCCTCTTACGTTGAACTCCTGGTGGACCAGCTCGTTCAGCGCTACCGGGATTTGGAGCCGGACAAGCGCTGTTTACAACGGAAGTCCGTTGCAGATCACTCAAAAGAATCTCAATATCAATATGGCCCAGACCTTCAGATTGCCAAAGGACTTTACGTTTGAGGTCTCCGGTTTCTATCAATCCCCCACACTTTTTGGGATCTACAGAACGGCAGCGTTTGGTTCCCTGGATGTCGGGTTGCAAAAGAAACTGGGCAAAAGTAATCTCCGGCTTGCGTACAGCAATATTCTGAATACGATGAAGTTCCGTCTTACCGTCGACCGGCCGGACCTGAACCTGGTGGTATACCGGGAATTGCAATTCGTATTTCCTGCCGTAAGACTCTCGTATTCCCGTAGTTTCGGGAATGACAAGCTGAAAGAGACCCGGCAGCGATCAACCGGATCGGAGGATGAGAGACGAAGGGTCAACTAACTGATGCCATGCTCCTTTTGATAGGACTGCGGGCTTTTTCCCGTCAATAATTTGAAGTTCTTGTGGAAGCAGGTGAAATTATTGAAACCGCTTTCATAACAGAGCTGCTTGACGCTGATGCGGTTGTCGAGCAGCAACTTACAGGCGTGACCGATCCGGATCTCCGTGAGAAACTGCGTATAGGTCTTGCCGGTACGGGACTTGAAATACCGGCAGAACGAATTAGGCACCAGCCCCACTATGGAGGCGACCTGCTGGAGGTAGATAGGGCGTGTGAAATGTCGAAAGGAATAATCGTAAATGGCGTTGATGCGGTCATTCTCCGACTCTGCGAAATCATGGCGGAAGCCCATTGAGGAAAGTAAAAGCAGCTGTCCTGACGCTGCAAAGGCCGAAAGACATTCGATCAGGGCGATGATACGGTTCATGCCTTCCGCCGAGAGGATCTTTTTTATCAGTCCGGGAATATGTTGTTCCTCTTTTGCGCTGATGAGGATGCCGCGTCTTGCTTTTTCCAACAGGCTGCGTATCTGTTTGGTTTCCGGGAGGTGGAGAAAGGCTTCGCCCCAGAAATTCTCTGAAAAATGAATGACGGTGGAATGAACGGGCCGTTTTTCTTCTGCTTCAAAATGGATATCGTCATATCTCCAGTAATGGGGCAGATTGGAACCGACGAGGATGATGTCTCCGGGTTGAAAGCGTTTGATATTATCGCCGACGAACTGTGTACCGCTGCCTTCATGGAAAAAGATCAGCTCCACTTCGGCATGATAATGCCAGCGGTTGTTGATGTATGGGTCCCTGTCTTCCCTGACACTGAAAGATTGAGCGGGAGTCTTGGGGACTTTTAGTAATTTTGCTTTCACGTACTTGAATGGTATCTGGCGCAATTTAAACAAAAACACCGTGAATAAATTCGTTGTGGCTGTGCTAACCGGAGCGGCCCTGTTGGCAGGTTCTTCCTGTCATCGTAATCCTATCACAGGTCGCAGTCAGCTGACCCTGGTCTCGGAGAAGCAGGTGCAGGGTTTGGCCCTGACAGAGTACCAGAAATTTCTTAGTTCCAATAAAGTTGTTCCCGCTACAAATGTTGACGGGGAAATGGTGAAGAGGGTAGGCCGGCGTATTGCCGATGCCATAGGCCAGTATTATTCCGATCATGGCTCGCCTGATGCGCTGAAAGGATATACCTGGGAGTTCAACCTGGTGGAAAGCAAGGAGATCAATGCCTGGTGTATGCCCGGGGGAAAAGTAGTGGTGTATACCGGCTTGTTGCCGGTCACGAAGAATGAGACGGCATTGGCTATTGTGCTGGGACATGAGATCACCCATGCCGTCGCCGGTCATGGCCGGGAACGGATGAGCAATCAATTGCTGGCGCAGGGCATCGGCATCGTAGGAGATGTGGCATTGGGTGGTAATCCGGCAACAGCGGATATCTTTAACCAGGTATATGCGCCGACTGCGCAGGTCGCTGTTCTTTTGCCTTATTCACGCAAGTATGAATATGAGGCCGATCATTACGGGCTGATCTTTGCCGCGATGGCAGGATATGATCCCCGCGAGGCCATTCCTTTCTGGCAGCGTATGGCAGCATTAGGAGGCCAGAAGCCGCCGATCCTGTTGAGCGATCACCCGGCGGACAGCAGCCGCATCCAGAAATTACAGGAGCTGATGCCGGAAGCGCTGACCTATTATAAGCCGGAAGCGAGATGATATTTTATTTGCAGGCAACTGCTTTTCGGGCGATCCCGATGTCGCGGGCCACGTCGGGCCGGGTCATGGCCCAGTGCCAGCGGCGCTGTGCATTCTCTTTTGACCGGACGCCGTCCTGTTCGCTGAGATGGGTAAGAGGCATATCCTTATAGATCGGCCGGGTAATGGCGACGACTTTGTCCCAGTCATTGAGAGCATCCTGTAACCAGGCTATCGCCTGCTGCCGATCGATGGGATCGCCTTTCCGGCGATAGCGCTGCAGGGCGACGGCGCCGCGCAACTGGTGCGCGAAATGAAGACCGAGCCAGGCCCAGGTGCGGATGTCAGCTACCTCATAACGAAGGGACAGGTTCTTTGTTCCAGCCGCGGTGGCGGCTTTGCCGGGATCGCCAATGCCCTTCACCAGCGCCAGTGCGCGGCGGCAATCTTTCTCCAGCTGACCGGCTAATATCAACGGTGTTATCCGTTGCGGACCGAAGCTGGCTCCTGCAAGGGTGCTATCTACATAAGCAGCGACGGATACATAATCAGGATCTGCAGGGGGATGATGGATCAATCTGTCGACGGAGATATAATCCACGCGTTTAGTTGTCGTGTCGAGCGCAAGAAAACCTTCGCTGTAGAGAGAAAAGTCCCACGTAAAGTCGAAGTCCGAACCCAGGCGTAGTGGTGTCTTCCCTGCCAGCGCTGCGGCTTCCAGCAGGGGCCCGGCCTGCCGGCCATAGCGGCGGATGAATTCAGCCTGGAAGATGCTGTCGGGCGTTGCGGGATCATAGAGCAGGCGTCCCCAGAGCTTGTAGAACAGCCATTGCCGTTGGAAGGCATAGTGCCAGTCGACGGGACCAGGCAGGGCCGTAAAGTAATCTTTGGCGGGGATATAGGTCTCAGAGCCGATGAAGTATCCGCCTGTATAAGATTGATTATTGACGGCCAGGTGAGCGCGGATAAAATCCGGTACACCCCAGCGCAGACAAAAGAAGTCCTCATTACGCGCCGTCCAGACAATACGGTAGGTGGCAGGCAGTGGCTTAAAATAGGTATCGTAAAGTTTGCCACCGTGGACCTTGATCAGCTTGGTCGTAGACATCGGATGGGACCAGTTGTATTTCAGATCGGCCCAGACCGGTCCTTCGAGAAAGGGCATGCTTCCTTCTTCATCGATGGCTTTTCGGGTCAGCTGTTCTGTAGCCAGGCTGGTGACACCAAGCGAGCCGGTGCCGCTGGAGAAGGGGATACGGTGGATCAGCTTTGTTTTTCTGCCCGCGGCCGCCATGCCGGCGACAATCGTTTCTTTCATCCAGTCCTCGCGTTGTTGTGGGGTCATACCTCCCATACCTTCGCCCAGGGTCAGGCCAAAGCCGGTGAGTTCGGGATATTCCTGCAGGACCTGCGTGACGGACTCCCTTGTATATTGCTTGATAATACCGGCGGTGTCCCCGTTGACAAAGAAATGATGGCCGAGGTTGTCCAGCGCTACCTGGTGAGCCTTCGCGAATTCCGGGCTTACAAAGATGTTGAAGGGGATAAGGTAGATGTCTATACAGCGTTGGCGGGCCATTCGGAAGATGCTGTGGAAGAGCGTCTGCCATTCTTTTAATTCCGCATCGCTGAAGGGGCAGGCTTCGGGGAAGTTACGGGCCCGGATCATGAAGGGATAGGGATGAAGATTCCACAAGGTAAGGGCGTTGAACCGGTTGTCCACCATCATATCCAGGAAGGCCTTCCAGAAAAGCGTGTCCCGGCAGGTGGCGATGTGCTGATCCAGCGCATAGCTGTGCCGGTAA
This sequence comes from Puia sp., assembly GCA_035492595.1. Lineage (GTDB taxonomy): Bacteria > Bacteroidota > Bacteroidia > Chitinophagales > Chitinophagaceae > Puia. The sequence goes on along the minus strand of DATJJA010000169.1, from coordinate 38,459 downwards.
GTATCCCAGGGCAGATCAAATTTTATGGCGCGGAATGGTAAATGAGGTTGTCCGGCGGCAGGACGCACCCGGGCAAGTGCCTGGCCGTTACCGGCTGCTTCCGCGAGCGCGAGGCTGCCATAGATAAGCCCACGGGCATCGCCGCCGGTGATGGTGATGGTCTGGCCGGTGATGGCGCTATTTTGAGGACCGGGATCGATCAAATAAGATTCTGCTCCCAGACGGGTACTGTCAATGAGAAGATGGATAGTATAAGACCTGGCAGGCCTGACCCCGACACCGGCCCCGGTTTGGCCATTTGCCAGTGCCTCCCGTAGTCGTTCCGCCGCATAAACGGCCGAGGGCAGGGAATGATCATATTCGATGGTTTGCGCCAGACCGATCAGCGGACATATTATAAAGAATAGTATTCTCCTCATTGCTGCCATTGAAGGGCGAAGTATTCGCAACGTCCTTTGGTTTTGTTTTCGAGGTTATGTGGTGTCCCGGAGGTCAGAAAGACAATGTCGCCTGCCCTGGCAGGATAATATTTGCCGCCGATATACATTTGCACATTCCCTGATCGCATGAGGATGATCTCTTCGTTCCGGTGGGTATGCGGTGGATGGCTGATCTGGCCTTCATTGAGGGTGGTAGCGTGCATGTCTATTTTACTCAGCCACGCGACGGGCTGGTTGAAGATCTGCCGGCTTTCTCCCTTGTCTGTCGTTTTCATTGGCATGTCGCTCCAGTCGAGGAAGACGGGCGGGCCTGCTCTTTTGCGGTCGAGGGAAGACCGGGATTTGAAAAAGAGAATAAAATAATTACAGGCTGCGGCGTTGGTATTGCTCAGGCTGCTCCCGTCGCCGGCGGCAAGGAGGGCAATGCCCCCGGGCCCCAGCGTTTTTTTTGTGTCGCCGCTGCTGATCGAAAGGCTGCCGTCCTTAATGATGATCAGCTCGTCAGCATCGGTTGTCCCGGCACGTAGGCCCTCTCCTGCGTTCAAGGTCAAAACACGGGCATTCAGCAGGGAAAGGTCACGCGTGGAGCCGTTGAGATGCGTGGTTACCTGCGCGACCAATGTATCTGCGGGGAGCGGGTTCGTATCGCCAAAGCGTGCTTTTAGTGCAATGGGCGAGTCTGCGAGCCGGGCCAGTTCAAGTCCTTTGGTCGTTGTATAATATTTGGCGATGATACCCGGCACTTCCCAGGCGGGCATATTGTTGTTCTTTACAAATCCAAGGAATTTTTCCGTCACGCGGCCGAAATGGGCTTCGTGTCCCTCCTTATAGCTGTCGGGGATGATCACTTCCCAGCGGGTCCCTTCCTTTTTCAGGGATAAACCGGGGTATTTGTTCTGTAAGCGGGCGAATTGCTTTGTCAGTGTCTGTTCATAAGCGGCGTCGCCTTTTACCGGCTCGATATACAGGGTGGAGTGGTATTGTTGTTCTTCACCCTGGCGGATGATCAGGTTTGCCTTACTGCCCCGGACCAGGGAACAGTAGGTGTCGTCTGCGCCGGTGGGACCCTTATAGGTCCAGGTGGCTGTGGTCCGGACATAGACGCCGCGCAGCCGGTAGTCGATCTGTCCGTTGGCATAGACTTTCAGGATCGTATCCTGTGTGAGATTTTTTTTCAGATAGCCGGGGAAACTGTTTTCCTTTGTAAGCGTCTTGAACTGGGAGAGGGTCAGATCGGTCGTCCAGTGTCTTGCGCTGTTGACGGTTACATCTTTTTTATAGTCGAGGACCTGGTCGGGAAAACATTCCCATTGTACAAGGTCGACAAGGTGGGTCATTACGTCGACGATGCCTTCGCCCTGTTGCGAGACGTCGAAGGACCAGGCCGGCCGGGTAAGGACATTACCGGAAACATATTTATACCACCGGTGGGCACTTTCCCCGATAACGGCGGGATTGGACGGGCTGCCTTTTTCCAGTGTTCCGAAGATACCGTTATCCATGGCCAGCTCGCGTTGGAGGATACAAGTGATCTCGTACCGTTCGGTCATGATATCATAGAGAATGGTTTTATGAGCTGCCGCCGTGTCAAAGGCTCGCAGCAGGCTTGTGAAGGCATGGTCGTCGATGACCATGGGTTTGTCGCCCAGCACGTGAAATCCCGCTTGCAGGGACTGGAGGATATAGGAGGTCTTTTCGAGGTTGTTCCCGGCAAGGATTACAGTATTGCCGGCTTTGTCGCCGATCATCTTCTGCAGGAAGTCATTTCCGGTGTACAATTTTTCCACCCAATGTGTGGGATCTTTTTCCCGGCTGTTGTAGGCGGCGATCTTGTCCAGGTGCGACTGGACGTCCGGGCCTGCAGGCGCATAGACGTGTACGATGGGATCGATGTCGCCATACATGGTCTTCTGGACCAGCGCTGCGTGGAAGTGGCCGGGGTCGAGGGTGATGAGCCGGATGGGCGCCTGACCCTGCGCATGTCCCTTGCAGGGCTTAAGGCCGCAGACAACAATTAAAAGGCTGGCAATAATGGATCGAAAGTGATATGGCATAATTATCCTTTGTTCTTTCAAATTTAACTCCATTCGGCCATTCAATGCTAACAATCATTCAATGTCCGATGGCAACAGTCACTTTTGGTGGCTTCGAATAGTAAGACCAGGCGCTTTCCGCCTTCTCCTTTGTAAAATGGCCATTAAAAACAACCCAGCGGTAACGAAGCACATAATTATGACCGGGAAGAAGCCGCCAGTCGATATCTTTTGTAGGAGAGAAGTTGGCATACATATCTCCCCGGCCGTTCTGATCGATGGGCCATACTCTTAACGGTTCGGGGTAATTGTAATTACCGGGATAAGATATCATTTCCGCGCCTGCGTAATCACCGCTGACAGCACCCTGTACGATACACCAACGGGCTTTGGTGCCGTCGGCGGAGGTCCTGGTGTTCCCTTCCGAGGTCAGTACTTCGCTGTTGTCTTTATTCCATTCCTCCGTGGCCCGCCAGCCCACGCCGCCATAACGATAGGCAAGCAGCGTCACGGGGGCGGCTGTGGCGCAGTTCAGCTGAATAGTGAGGTCGAAGAGATAATGATCCTCTGACGGCTGATAGACACGCACCGTTTGCAGCTCGTTCATAACTACTTCTTCGTCGCCGTCTTTTTTGAAGGCAACGTGTTGGTGTACCGTCTGATATTGCGCAAAGACCGGACCGCTGACAATGGAGGCGAAATTGGCAAATCTAACGGTGCCCTTTCGTTCTTTCAGGTTCCAGAAATCGACGGTGTCTCCCTTATACAGCACGTGTGTCCAGGGATTCCAGATCCCGTAATGGTGATAGTGATCGGGCGCCTGGATCCGGGTGAGGACCTGGCCGTTGGGTGACCAGAGGGGATGGATGAAGCCGCTTCTTTTATACGCCGTATCGATCCCTGCGGGAGGATAGACAGTCTTATAGACATATTGAAGAAGGGGATGGCCGTCATGCGAAATAGTCAGCTCACCGTTGCCGGCGAAGGCCCGGACAGAATCATAGTTAGAGGTATTTTGAGAAGGCGGACGACGATACAGCTCATAACGGATGGTACGCATCGCGGGCATCGAAGGCGCATCGACCATCCAGTGTAAAACTCTATGTTCACCGTGTTCGATCTGGCAATTGATTGAAAATGTTTTATCACCGGTCACCACCTTCCACAGCTCCAATACAGAGTCAGGAAGAGTAGTTATCCCGTCGAGATCGACCTCGGCGGGCATAGAGAGGCCGTTCATCGGCCGGTTCAGATCTACGTCGAGGCTGGCTACCGGGTCGAGCCTGATCGTCTGAGCTTTTGGCTGCGGGTAACCATCGGCGATCATAAGGACGAAAGCGGCGAGCAAAAAAGATCGGATCATCACCGGTTAGTTTGAAGGAAAGGTTATCCTCACGATGTTGGAACTGCCATTGCCGGATACGTCAGGTTGTCTTCCGCCGACGGAGACCGTGAATCTTCCGTGCAGCGGCACCCGCTGCATCCTGTCATCGATCACTGTAAAGGCTTCGGGTGCGATTGCAAATGTAAGGGTCTTTGTCTCACCGGGTGCCAGGTGGATACGGCGGAATCCCCGAAGCGACCGGAGGGGGACCGGGACTTTGGCGTCGAGGGCCGAGACATAGACCTGGGCCACCTCGTCACCTGCCATCTCTCCGGTATTCTTTACGGCCACAGAGACGTGTACACTATCACCAGTTTTCGCATTTGTTTCAACATGGATGCTGTCGTACCGGAAGGTGGTATAGCTCAGTCCGTAACCAAAGGGATAGAGTACGGGTTTCTTAAAATAGCGATAAGTCCTTCCAGCCATGGCATAGTCGCCGAAAGCGGGCAGGTCGTTGAGGCTGTTGTAAAAGGTTACGGGAAGCCGGCCGGCGGGATTATAGTCGCCAAAGAGCACATCTGCCAGCGCCTGACCGCCTGCCTGACCCGGATACCAGGCTTCGACGATGGCGGGAATGTTCTTTTCGGCCCAGTTGACCGAAAGCGCGCTGCCGTTAAGCAGGACCAGGACAACCGGCTTACCCAGCGCGGTGATCTCCCGGATCAGGTCTTCCTGTATCCTGGGCAGGTCCAGGGTCGTGCGATCGCCGCTTTTAAAACCGGCAATATCCACATCCATTTCTTCTCCCTCCAGCCGGGCGGAAAGACCCATACAAAGTACCACGGCGTCTGCCTGGCGGGCGGTGGCGAGGGCTTCTTTTTTCAGCTCTTCGCGAATATTGGGGTGCTGTCTCGACCAGACCAGCTGCACGCGGGCATCACCGTAAGACTCCCCTGCTTCTATCCGCAGCCGGTACTTTTTTCCCGCTACGAGCGAAATGGGTTTGGACTTTCTTAGCCGGGGGTCGTTGAATTCATCCCGAAAATGATAGCTGGTATTGGCGATGATGCTGTCATTCAAATATAAATTCACCTTGCAGGTTGTAATAATGCCCAATTGGTAAACACCCGATTGTTCGGGGCTGATCTCGCCGGTCCATTTCACACCGAAATTGTCGTCGTTCATATCTTTCCGGGGGGAACCTTCGTTCCAGTTGGCATCCAGGACCGAATCCACTGCAGAGAAGAGGATGCCGCCGGTGAATTCCCTGTTATTATAATAATCGGTTTGTAACCCTTTTTCCGGGCCATGAAAAAGAACTGACGCCGGGATCTTGTCGAAGCTGGGTAAACCTTCGGCCAGCTCGCTGCCTCTTGCATAGAGCACTTTGCTCCCGGCCCCCAGTTTTTCGCGGATACCTTCGAGAGGGGTAATGGCTTTGGATGGCAGCCCATTGTAATTACCGAGCAGCATGGTCCATTCGTCGGCGTTGGGGCCGATGACGGCCAGCGTTTTTATATCCTTTTTGAGGGGTAACAGGTGATGATCGTTCTTCAGAAGGACGATGGATTTGCGGGCGGCTTCAAGGGCCAGATCCTTATGTTCCCTGCTGTCTACAACCGAATACGGGATGCTGGCATATTTTACGACGGATTCGGGGTCGAACATACCCAGCTTGAAACGAGCGGTGAAAAGCCGTTTGACAGCGATGTCGATCTCGGCTTCGCTGATGATCTTCTTTTGAACAGCCTCCTTCAGATGGGTATAGGTAGTCGCGCATTCCAGGTCACAGCCGGACTTTACGGCGAGGGCGCCGGCCTCCTCGGGCGTTGCCACGACTTTATGGTGCTCGTAAATGTCGTCGATGGCGCCGCAGTCCGAGACGACATAACCAGGAAACTTCCATTCCTTACGGAGTATGGTCGTAAGGAGTCTGCTGCTGCCGCAGCAGGCTTCCCCGTTAAGACGATTGTAGGCGCACATCACGGAATAGGCCTTGCCCTCCTTTATGCCCATTTCGAACTGGGGCAGATACGTTTCGCGGAAGTCCCGCTCGTCGGCCCGCGCATCGAAGAAATGGCGTTCGGGCTCAGGGCCGCTGTGGACGGCAAAATGTTTGACGGTAGCAATGGTCTTGTAGTATTTTGGATCATCACCCTGCAGGCCTTTTATGAACTGGACGGCCAGTCTGCCGGTAAGGTAAGGATCTTCTCCATAGGTTTCCTGCCCGCGGCCCCAGCGGGGATCCCTAAAGATATTGACGTTGGGTGACCAGAAGGTGAGACCTTCATAGATAAGGCGTTTGCCTTTACGGGCAAAATCATGGTGTTTCGCGCGGGCTTCGTCGGAAATGGCGGTTGCCACCCGGAGTTGCATATCTTCGTCCCAGGCGGCGCCCAGTCCGATGGCTTGTGGGAAGACGGTGGCTAATCCTGCCCTGGCGACCCCATGGAGACATTCGTTCCACCAGTTGTATTCGGGGACGCCAAGACGGGGGATAGCGGGAGCTGCATTCATCATCTGACCGATCTTTTCTTCCAGCGTCATACGCTTTACCAGGTCATCGACCCGCTGGTCGATAGAAAGGCTGGTATCCCGGAAGGGAAATGTTGATGCTGGGTCGGTTGTCTTGGCGGGTTGACAGGAATTGTAACCGGCGACTATCGTCGCAAGTACGAAAAGAAGAAAGATCTTTTTCATATGTATGAGCAATGGTTTTTCCATTGAGGTGAAATAAATATACCGCTATTTTTATGAAAATGTAACCGATTGCAATCGATAATTAAATTCTTAGTGAAACTGAGCCACTTCAATTTTGTTATATAGGCTATATGGCGAAAACAAGGACTCCAAAACCGACAGAACCCCTTACCTGGAAACAGCGCATTAATGCCCTGGGCAATCTGCCTCGTTTCTTCCGGCTGGTTTGGGAGACGAGCCCGGGTATCATGATAGCTAACTGTCTGTTACGCATAGCCCGGTCGGCAATACCTGTAATTATTCTATATGTGGGAAAATTGATCATCGATCAAGTGGTGATGCTCGCAAAGACAGGGGGAGCGGGAACCGGCGGCGGAAGCTTTGGGCATCCGGCCGGAGGCAGCCTCCAATTTCTCTGGGAACTGGTGATCCTGGAATTTGGGCTGGCCTTGTTATCGGATGGGTTGACTAGAGCTATTTCACTGATGGATAGTCTATTGGGTGAGAAGTTTGCAAATTTTACTTCAATCCGGATCATGCGCCATGCTGCTCAGCTTGACCTCGACCAGTTCGAAGACTCTACTTTTTATGACAAGCTGGAAAGGGCGCGTCAGCAGACAAATGGCCGCACGGTATTGCTCTCGCAGGTGTTGGGGCAGGTGCAGGACCTGATCACCATGGGTTTTTTGGCCGTGGGTCTGATGGCTTTTAATCCCTGGCTCATTCTCTTATTATTGGTTGCGGTGGTTCCGGCATTTTTGGGAGAATCCTATTTTAATGACAAGAGCTATGCCCTTACGAGGTCACAGACGACCGAGCGGCGGGAGCTGGATTATCTTCGTTTCCTGGGAGCCAGCGATGAGACGGCCAAGGAGGTGAAGCTCTTTGGCCTGTCGGATTTTTTGATCGACCGGTTCCGGTCTTTATCGAATAAATTCTATCGGGATAGCCGGTCACTGGCGATCCGACGCTCGGCCTGGGGTACTTTTTTTGCTTTACTTGGCAGTGTGGGTTATTACTCTGCCTATGTGGTGATCATCTTTAGGGCTATTCACGGAAGTCTGTCTATTGGTGACCTGGTCTTTCTGGCCGGCTCGTTCCGTCAACTGCGCAGCCTGCTCGAGGGGATCCTGTCGCGGTTTACCAGTGTTTCGCAGGGCGCCATCTATCTGCAGGACCTCTTCGAATTTTTTGAGATCCAGCCCCGGATCACACCTGTGGCCCATCCCCTGCCTTTTCCTGATCCGGTAAAAGAGGGCTTTAGTTTTGAAAATGTCGGCTTCCGTTATTTCAACTCGGAACGCTGGGCCAACCGCCATCTGACCTTTACGCTCAGAGCTGGCGAAAAGCTGGCGCTGGTCGGGGAGAATGGTGCTGGCAAGACCACTCTGATCAAGCTCCTGACCCGGCTTTATGATCCCACCGAAGGGCGGATCCTGTTGGATGGGGTGGATCTTCGGGACTATGACCCGGAGGATCTCCGGCGGCATGTGGGGGTCATCTTCCAGGATTATCTCCGGTATCAAATGACAATGGCGCAGAATATCGCTGTCGGCAATATTTCGCATAAGGAAGATCGTGCGCTGATAGAGACGGCGGCCAGGCAGAGTCTGGCGGATGCACTGGCCGAGAAACTGCCCGGGCGTTATGACCAGAAGCTTGGCCGCTGGTTTGGACAGGGGGTGGATCTTTCGGGTGGCGAGTGGCAGAAGGTGGCGCTGGCGAGGGCTTATATGCGGGACGCCCAGCTGCTGATCCTGGATGAGCCTACGGCTGCGCTGGATGCGAGGGCGGAATATGAGGTCTTTCAGCGTTTTGCCGAGCTGACGAAGGGGCGGACGGCCGTGCTTATCTCGCATCGTTTTTCCACGGTGCGGATGGCCGATCGTATATTGGTACTTGACAAAGGAGAATTATTGGAGATAGGAAGCCATGAGGAATTGCTGGCACGGGACGGGAGATATGCGGAGCTGTTCCATTTGCAGGCGAGGGGGTATAGATAGATACTTCAAGGTTGCTTCAAAATCTTTTCCGAGAATAGCGGTTATTTTTGTAATATATCGGACTATATGAAGGTGTTGATAATAGAAGATAACCAGGAACTGGCCCGGAATATCCACGATTTCCTGGGCAGGGAGGGATATATCTGTGAAACCAGCGAGACGCTGGAAGAGGCAAGGGAAAAGCTTGGATTTTTCCAATACGACTGTATCCTGCTGGACATTGGATTGCCGGATGGCAATGGTATCAGCCTGCTCAACCTTATCCGGTCCGAACACAAGGAAAGCAATGTGCTGATCATTTCCGCAAAAAATGCGCTGGACGACAAGATCATTGGACTGGAGAAGGGGGCGGACGACTATATCACCAAACCCTTTCACCTGGCGGAGCTGCATGCGCGGATACGCGCCGTGTACCGGAGGAAGAACCTGGGTGGTGCGAGTATCGTTGAGTTCAACGAGATCAGTCTGAATACCGATACCTTCGAGGCGCGGATCAATGATACGCTGCTGGATACTACGCCCAAAGAGTTCGATCTTTTACTCTATTTTCTTGTCAACAAGAACCGCGTCTTGTCCCGGCAGGCGATTGCGGCGCATCTTTGGGGGGACTATACGGATAACCTGGCTAACTTCGACTTCGTATACCAGCATGTTAAAAATCTGCGCCGGAAGATCAGTGGCGCGGGCGGGATGGATTATATCAGCACGGTATATGGGCTGGGTTACAAATTTAATTCGCATAAGCAGGAATGAGGTTAACAACAAAATTCACGCTTTGGTATTTCGGCATTATGCTGGTCGTGCTTCTCATCGGGGGGGCGATAGTCTATTATGAGATACAGTGGAAGATCAGCAGGGTGGAAGTGGTCCGCCATCAGCGGCTGAATGATATCATTGCCCAGCAGATCCGGCAGGGCGGGGACTATACGGACCATCCTACCCGGAAAAGAGCTGCGATAACTCCTATACCCCAGGACTCTGTGCCAGAGGGCGTCGCTTCCTTTTACACCCGTGGTACAGGCTGGAACCCGGAATTTCAGGCAAACGAATACAAACTGGTCGTCACGTCTTTCTATATGATCAACGGATCGCACTACCGGATCACGACCTATTCTTTTATCCCTTCCTTTTACCAGCTTCTGCCCGGGGTCGTCGACTCGTTCAAATGGATCCTGCTGCTGTTGCTCGTATTGGTCGTGATCTCGGGAGGGCTGATCTCCAAATATATCCTGGCGCCTTTCAAGCGCACGATGCGGATGATCCAGTCGTTCGATCTCAAGCAAAAGGAGACCATCCATCTTCCGCACACCCGAACTTCTGAATTCAAGGAGCTGAATGAGTTCCTGACAAAAATGACTGAGAAGGCCCGTGAAGACTATCAGTCGTTGAAAGAATTTACGGAGAACGCCTCTCATGAATTGCAAACGCCTACCGCCATCATCCGCGGCAAGCTGGACCTGCTGATGGAGTCGGATATCCGGGACGAGCAGGCGATCCTTATTGCCGAGATGCAGAATGCGCTGGAGCGGCTCAGCCGGATCCATAGCTCGCTGACCCTGCTTACCAAGCTGGAGAACCAGGAGTATGAAGCGAAAGAGCCGGTCTGCATCAGCAGGCTGATGAAGGAGGCCTTGAATGCGTTTGCGGAACTGATGGAGATGAAGTCGCTGACATTACAATCAAATATAGAGGATAGAATATATGTACCGCTGCACGCATCCCTGGCGGACCTGTTATTATCCAACCTGGTCAGCAATGCGATCCGGCATAATGCGCCAAATATGGTTGCGGCGGCGGGTATCGAGCCCACAGCAGGGCAGGGTATGATCATTGTCAGCCTCAACCATGATGGGCTGGTCATCGCCAATACAGGCCGGGAGCCGCAGGTTCCCACTACGGAATTATTTGAACGGTTCAAAAAGGGGAATCCCGGCAGCGACTCCATCGGCATAGGGCTCGCAATCGTGCGTCAGATTTGCGATCTGAGCCATTTTGATATAGTTTACGAATTTCGTTCCGGCCTCCATATGGTAGCCATTAGTTTTCAATCCCGTATTTCAGCTTCAAAATTGCTTCAAAATCTTTCGCTCCCTTTGGGCTGAATTGGACGGAGTCCAATTCGTACTTGAGGCCAAAGGCCGAAAGTACAGACATTAGATCATTGTGATAAAAAATTATTTTTTGAGCAATTTTTTATCGCAATCCCACATTGCAGCCATAAATTTCAAGCTGCTCCCTTATTAGCAGAACCTCCAGCGGACTCCTATGAATAAATAAGGGATTAAATTTTGATTAAAGAAGAATGAAAAAAAATAGCGCATCTATCATGTCAAAACAGTTACTTTTTGGCCTGTTATGGGTTTTGCTCTTTAGCATATCGGCAGGTAGGGCCAGCGCCCAGGTACTGACGCTCAAACAGGCAGTGCAAACCGCGTTGACCAATTACGGGACCATCCGGGCCAAGGCCAATTATGTCAAAGCTTCCCAGGCCAATGTCAAAGAAACGAGACGGGAGTATTTACCGGATATAAATTTTGCAGCACAGCAGGATTATGGTACGATCAACAGCAGCTACGGTCCTTTGTCGGCATATAAGATCCCGGGTGTATCTTCTTCGGGACCCGTGCTGGCGAACCAGAACTGGAATGCAGCCTTTGGTGCCCTTTACCTGACGAATGTCAACTGGGACTTTTTCCAGTTTGGCCGTGCGAAAGAGAAGACCAGGGTGGCCCAGACCATTCTCAACAGGGATATGACCGATCTGGACCAGGAACGTTTCCAGCAAAGCATTCGCGTTTCAGCTGCCTATCTCAATCTGCTGGCAGCGCAAAAGCTGACCATCTCGCAGCAAAGAAACCTGGACAGAGCAGACTCCTTCCGGTTGGTAGTGACAGCCCGCGCAAAGAGCGGGTTGAATCCCGGGGTAGACTCTTCCCTGGCCAATGCGGAAGTCTCCAATGCTAAAATTGCACTGACCAATGCCATCGAGTTCCAGCAGGAGCAGGCCAACCAGCTGGCGCAGCTGATGCAGGTGCCGGCGCCGGATTCCAACAACTATCTATTGGATAGTATCTTTGTTTCGAAGATCCCCAATGCGCTGTCTATCCCGGCTGCGCAGTCGATAGACAATCACCCTTTGCTGAAATTCTTCAAGGAAAGGATCAATGTCAGCGATGAGCAGGCGAAATATCTGAAAACATTTAACTACCCGACCTTCTCTCTATTTGGCGCTTTCCAGGACAGGGGTTCGGGTTTCGGATCCGGTTATGGTGCTGCTAACCCGAATGCGTATACCAGTGATTATCTGAAAGGCGTCTCTTTCGGTGCGGCCAATTATGTCGTCGGTGTTGGCGTCACCTGGAACCTGACCACTCCTTTACGGATCCATCAGCAGGTGGCTGCGCAGAAATGGACATCCGAAGGTCTTAAGGAAGAATATGGTCTTGTCAACCAGCAGCTGAAAGCACAGCTTGTGCTCTCCGAGACGCGGATAAAGAACGCGCTGGACAATTACCGGGAAGCGCCGGTACAGGTGAAGGCTGCCAGCGATGCGTATTTACAGAAGGCGACCCTTTATAAGAACGGGCTGGCTACGATAGTCGACGTAACGACGGCCTCTTTTATACTGAACCAGGCGGAGACACAGCGGGACATAGCCTTTAACAATGTTTGGCAGGCCCTGTTGTTCAAGGCTGCTTCCAGTGGCGACTTTGCTTTGTTTTTTAATGAATTCTAAACCGAATCATTCATACAATGGGATTAATCAGAAGCGCTCTCAGAAAACCTATTGCTATCCTGACACTGGTAGCCGCCCTGCTTTTCTTCGGGATCAGCGCCGTCCGGACTATCAAGATCGATATCTTTCCCGACATGAACCTGCCGGTGATCTATATCTCTCATCCTTACGGCGGCTTTACCCCCGATCAGATGGAGACGTATTTCGGCAAGCAATATGTCAACCTCCTGCTTTATGTTGGTGGGGTGAAGAGCATCGAGACCAAGAATATCCAGGGTCTGACGCTGATGAAGCTGACCTTTTATGAGAATACGAATATGGCTCAGGCCGCCGCGGAGGTGACGGCTTATACCAACCGGGCCCAGGCGAGCTTTCCGAGTGGCTCGCAGCCGCCCTTTATCCTGCGTTTTGACGCATCGACCCTGCCGGTCGGTCAGCTGGTGCTGAGCAGTCCGACCCGCAGCAACAACGAATTGCTTGACCTGGCCAATATTTATGTCCGGGCCTCCTTTAGCCAGGTTCCGGGGCTGGTTTCGCCAGCGCCTTTTGGCGGTAATGTCCGTACGATCGTGATCAAGGCCGACCCGGACCTCATGCGGTCGCACAATCTTACGCCCGACCAGCTGGTGGAGGCATTGCGGATCAATAACCAGGCTAACCCGTCCGGTAATGTCCGTATTGGAAATTTCAATTACCTGACTCCTACGAATACGACCATCGAAACGGTAAAGGAGTTTGGCAATATTCCTATTTATGCCAATGGGGTGCAGAACCTCTATATGAAGGATGTCGCTACGGTAGAAGATGCGGCTGATATCACGGCCGGCTATGCGCTGATCAACGGAAAACGTTCCGTTTACCTGCCCATTACCAAGTCTGCTGCAGCCTCTACCTGGGAAGTGGTGCAGAACCTTAAAAAGGCGATCCCAAAATTCCAGGCGCAGCTGCCGGAAGACGTGCAGCTGAATTATGTATTCGACCAGTCCGTATATGTGATCAATGCCGTCAAGAACCTGCTGAGCGAGGGGGCGATCGGGGCGATACTCACCGGTCTGATGGTGTTGCTATTTCTGGGTGACCTTCGCGGCGCCACCATCGTTATCCTGACGATACCCATCTGCGTCATTTCCGGCGTACTCTTTCTCAATCTTTTCCACCAGACGATCAACATCATGACCCTCAGCGGGCTTTCGCTGGCCATCGGGATCCTGGTGGATGAATCGACGGTGACCATTGAAAATATTCACCAGCACCTGGCGATGGGTAAGCCCAAGTCGCTGGCCATCTGGGATGCGTGTCGGGAGATAGCCTTTTCCAAGCTGCTGATCCTGCTTTGTATACTCGCGGTATTCGCGCCGGCCTTTACGATGAGCGGTATCCCCGGATCGTTGTTCCTGCCGCTGGCTCTGGCGATAGGATTCTCGATGGTCACGTCTTATATCATGGCGCAGACCTTTGTACCTGTCTTGGCCAATTACCTGATGAAGGGGCATCATAAGAACAAGGATGGGAAGAGTTTTGCTTCTGACGATGAAGAGTACAGGGCATCTGGCCTGAAGCCGGAAGATGAGAATGATCTGGCGGAAGAAAAAATGAAGGCTTTGGAACATGGCAGCGGTAAGGATGGCAAGCTGACGCGTTTTGAAAAGTTCCGGAACCGGTTCCTGCGTTTTCTCGACCGGCTGCTGCGTTTCCGTACGCCGATAGCGCTGGGATACATAGTGCTGGGGCTTTTGGGAGCCTGGCTCCTGATCAGCCATATCGGCCGTGACGTATTACCCAAGTCCAATGCCGGGCAGTTCCAGGTGCGGTTGCGCGCAGCGGACGGTACCCGGATCGAAAGGACGGAAGAATATACGCTGGCTACGCTGAAAATATTGGACACCCTGGTCGGACATGATAATATAGAGATCACCTCCGCGATGGTCGGTATGCATGGCGGTCAGTTCTCAACCAACCCGATCTATCTGTTCATGGCCGGTCCCCAGGAGGCAGTATTACAGGTCAGCCTGAAGGAAGATTATAAAGTGAACATGGACGATCTGAAAGAGAGATTCCGGGTGAAACTGGCGCAGGACGTTCCTGAATTCAGGGCTTCCTTCGAACCGATAGAACTGACCGATAAGATCCTCAGCCAGGGGTCGCCAACACCGATCGAAGTACGGCTGTCGGGCAAGAATAAAAAATTGAACGAAGAATATGCGAAGAAGGTCATCGCTAAGCTGAACGAGATCCCTTATCTGCGGGATGTGCAGATAGGACAGGCGACTCATTACCCTGCCGTAAATATCGATATCGACAGGGTCAGGGCTGCCCAGTTGGGCGTGAATGCCGCAACTATTGGCCGGTCGCTGATCGCCGCGACTTCTTCTTCCCGTTTCACCGAAAGGAATGTATGGCTGGATCACAAGTCGAACCTCTCGTATTTCGTACAGGTGGAAGTTCCGGAGAACAAGATGACCAGCCTCCAGGACATGAAAGAGATCTCGGTACTGCCGAATACGTCCCGCCCGGTGCTGAGCGACGTCGCTTCGCTGAAGATAGACTCGGTCTATGGCGAAGATGACAATATCGGAGCGACACCTTTGTTATCGGTGACGGCCAACCTGAACAAGATGGATCTTGGCAAGGCCTCCACGGATGTCCGGAAGGCCATCGCTTCTCTCGGTGTGCTGCCCCGTGGTCTTAATGTAGAAGTAAAGGGATTGTCTGAAGTGCTTATCGACACGCTGGACAGCCTTCAAACGGGTCTGCTGGTGGCGATAGTGGTTATCTTCCTCATGCTGGCCGCGAACTTCCAGTCCTTTAAAGTGTCATTGGTTACCTTATGTACGGTACCGGCGGTGCTGCTCGGTTCGCTCGCTTTATTAATGATCACGGGATCGACCCTCAACCTGCAATCCTATATGGGTATGATCATGTCCGTAGGGGTATCTATATCCAACTCGGTGCTGCTGGTAACCAACGCCGAAGACATTCGTATGCGAACCGGCAATGCGCTGAACGCCGCGCGGGAATCGGCAGCCGTTCGTATGCGTCCGATCCTGATGACCAGCGTGGCCATGGTAGTGGGTATGATCCCGATGGCTTCGGGTCTTGGGGAAGGCGGGGATCAGGCGGCGCCGCTCGGCCGGGCTGTTATCGGCGGCCTGATCGCATCGACGTTTGCCGCACTGTTCATTCTGCCCCTGATATTTGCATGGGTACAAAATAAGACCTCGACCGATTCGGTCTCTCTTGACCCTTCCGATAAAGAAAGTACACATTATATACCGTCATTATATGAACATCAAAATGAAAAATAAAAGATTAACTGTCGCCACCGTCACGATCTGCGCGGCGCTGACCGTAGGTCTGCTGAGTGGCTGTTCCTCCTCTGATGGGGAAGAAAAAAAGGATAAAAAGGAAGCGCCAAAGACAGATAGCGCGGCTGCTCCTGTTGCGACCTTTAACCTGCAAAAGGGAAGACTGTCGACAAATTTCAACACTCCCGGTGAGCTCATCGCTTATCAGCAGGTGGATCTGTATGCAAAGGAAAATAGTTTTGTAAAGAAGCTGCTTGTGGATGTCGGCTCCGAAGTAAAGGAGGGGCAGCTGTTAGTAACGATGGAGGCTCCTGAGCTGACGACCCAGCTGGCCAGTGCCCTGTCGAGAGTAAAATCACAGGAGGCCATCTATATTGCAAGTAAATCGAATTACGATCGCCTGATAGAAACCAGCAAGACGCCGGGGACTATCGGTCAGAACGATATCGACCAGGCCGATGCACGTCAGAAGTCGGACATGGCCCAATGGGATGCCGCGAAATCCGCGTATAACACGATCGCCGAGACCCTGAAATACCTGGAGATCCGGGCGCCGTTCAGCGGTATCATCACGGCCAGGAACGTCAACCCGGGCGCCTATGTAGGTCCATCCGGAAAGGGTTCCGAGCTTCCGCTGTTTACGCTGCAGGAGCAGAAGCACCTGCGGCTTGTCGTCTCCGTTCCGGAGGCCTTTACCGGGTTCCTGTCCAACAAGGACCAGGTGAAATTCAGCGTGAGGGCCTTGCCTAATCAGAAATTCACGGCAAAGGTCAACCGTATGGCCGGCGCGCTGGACACCCGTCTCCGGAGCGAGCGGATAGAAATGGATGTATATAGCGATGGGAAGCGGCTGTTGCCGGGTATGGTCGCTGAAGTCGATCTGCCGATGCCTTCCCAGGACAGTACGTTTCTGGTGCCTGCTACGGCCATCGTAAACTCTACGGAAAGGGTATTTGTGATAAAAGTGGACAGTGACCACAAGGCGCAATGGGTCGATGTAAAGGTGGGAAGATCAGAAGGCGGTAAGACCGAGATCTATGGGGATCTCAAGGAAGGGGATCAATTGATCAAGGTTGCCAGTGAAGAGCGCCGGAACGGATCGCCGGTACATTAATTGTTTACCCGTTAAAAGCCAGTATACAGCGGCCGGTTCCAAAGGACCGGCCGCTCTGTTTTTGGCAGCGCCTACGGCGCCCAGTAATTCCCGGATAAAATGATCATATTGATCATTTTGATGCTGTTATCGTAGTAGTCGAAATCTTTGCGTTGGAAGTGCACGATATAATCCCATAGTTTGTTCAGCCATTGTTGATTGTCGGGGCTGGCGGTAGCCGCCACTGCAAAGGGGCAGATAAAACACAGGGCTTCGAAATAACGATGGGGGAGGTCTTCGCCGGCGAGATTATATCCGGCCGAGATATTATCAGGGTTGCCCTTGGTGGTCGATCTGATCCATGGATTCAGTTTGGCCAGGAAAGCGGCCGCCTGCGGGTCGCCCGAGAGAAGGTAGTCGGCCGCAATGCGCCAGGGCACGCGGCAGGCATTGAAGTTATACTTTCCATCGTAGGGAGATTCCAGGTAATGAGGCTGGGCGGGGACGGCTGAGATCTTTTCGACCGCTGTTGTCTCGGGTATATCACCCGGGCCGTCTCCGGCGGTTGCGGGGAAATAGGATTGCTGAGGGGTCGTGACATGGATCTGCCGGATAAAGTCGGGAACAAGACCTGCTTCGGGGCTATAAGTATCCTGGAGATAGCGGAAGACCCGATAATTGTTGACGACGGCAGTATCCCAGAATGTGTCGCCGGAGGCCCTGCGGAAGGCCCGCAGGTGGTCGGGCATAAAGTCGGAGGACCGCATGTCGAAATAGTCCAGGCTCCTTTTGGTCCAGCCATTGCTTTCCATAACGATATAGGTATCGGGGTTGACTTCCTGGTGCCGGATGGCATTGATCATTTCCAGGGCCTCTTCGCGGTATGGAATGGAGGAATGTTTACCCCATTGCGCGTCGGCCAGCAGCAGGGAATAGGCGATGTCCATATCCCCATCGGTAGCGGTGCCGCCATCGATGCTTTGACAATCCTTTGTCTGCGTCCAGGCCATTAAATGGGGGCTGGTCGTGGCGGGGTGTGATTTATAGAAATGATACAGCGCATCATAGGTAGCCTGGGCGTTGGGGTCGTAACCGGCCATGAGGGCGACGATCATCATGCCATAGCCCTGGCCTTCGGAAACGCAGATATTAGTCCCTTTTGTGCCTTCAAACCAGACATAGGCTTCATCCGGGCCGCAGCCTACACGTATATAATGTTCTTTCCATGCCTGATAGAACGATCGGACACTGTCGTCCATAACTTCCTGGCTGATATGGTCCGGGAGGATGGTCCCCGCCCGGTAGGGGCTATGCTGGGGAAAAGGGCGGGCCGGCTGGTCATCGCGAAGGCGCGGGAGGCCGACGGCTGCAGTGAGTTCGGAAGTATCATGAGTCGGGCCGGTGTAGGGCGCCGTGCTGTCGGAATGTGTAAATGTGGTTTGCATCAGTTGAGCCAAACACACCAGAGCTAATTTTAAACTGATCATTGTACCGGATAATTTAGAAACAACTATTGCAATTGCAATTTCCCTGCCATTTCCTGGCGGGACGGGAAAGCAGGCTGTTAACATTTCTTAAAGGAAACATTAACAGCTCCTGTGCATCACTCTTCTTCACCACGCGCTCTTAGCTATCGGAATCCAGAAAATTAAAATGAGATTAAGTGTCGCTGGTAGTCTTTGCCGGCCGCCTGACCGTGGTATGCAAACTAACGTTTATGTGTAAGTGTAATTAACCCTGTCTACTAAACAAAACCTATATGAAACTGAGCACTACTGTTTTTAGCCTTTTATTCTTAGCGGTTGCTGCATTCTCCTGCAGCAACCGGGACAATCTGCCAAATACCCAGTTGGGTAACTGGGTGCGGGCGGCGGAGATAGGCGATGCGCCCCGGGCGAATGCTTCCTGTTTTGTCATTGGAGACACGGCATATGTCGGTCTTGGTTACAACGAGTCCGTGGGTGCATTAGGCCGGCTGAATGATTTCTGGAGCTTTACGGTTGCGAAAGGCTGGACGCAGATAGAGGATTTTCCGGGTGCAGCGCGCAGCAATGCTTCGGCGTTCAGCATTGGCAACTATGGGTTTGTGGGCGTCGGTTATGACCTGGTCAATGTGTATAAGGATTTTTACCGGTATGATGCGGGGACGCGTTCATGGTCCCAAAAAAAGGATTTTCACGATCCCCGCTATGATGCCGTAGGTTTCAGCCTGCAGGGGAAGGGGTATATTGGAACCGGTTTCAACGGGTATAGCAGAAATGATTTTTACCAGTATGACACTGCTACCGATACCTGGACGCTTACGGCGGGGACTTCCGGTGATTTCTCGAAACGAAGGGGTGCAGTGGCATTGGTATACAAGGATAAAGCCTATATCGTGACGGGGTCCAACAATAACGTTATGGTCAGGGATATGTGGTCATTCGATCCGTCCGGGGCTGTACCCTGGCATCAGCTGGCCAATATCACCAATACCGATCCCTCCTCCTGGGATGATGGGTATACGGACATCCAGCGGGAGCTGGCGACTGGTTTTGTCAATGGTGACCAGGGTTTCCTCGTGACCGGCAGCAATGGGACCATGCAGACATCTACCTGGGCTTACGATTTTGCCAGCGACAGGTGGAGCCGTCGTACAGCATATCCGAAGGCGCCCCGCACGGGCGCCGTATCGTTTACTGTCTCGGGCTTAAGCTTTATCGGCTCGGGCTTTAGCGGGAGCAATTCCACGTTTGACGACTTCGAACAATTTCAGCCGACAGTACCATTCAATCCGAATGATTATTGATCGGTCATTTGACAAGGATGATCTGTTTGGCGATGGTGGACTGACCGTCTGACAAGCGGGCGAGATAGGCGCCGGCGGGCAGTGTGCCGCCATTACCGATAGTCACCTGCGTACGGCCTTCCAGCATGGACCAGTCTTTTTCCTGGAGCTTCCGGCCATTCATGTCAAAGATCTCCAGGCGGGCCCGGGGGATAAACGCAGGCGTCTCGACAAACAGGCTGTTGTTTTCGACGATGGTGGGATAGATCCGGGCTGTTCTTGCTCCCTGTCTTACGATACTGATGATGTTGGAATAATTTACGGTTCCGTCTTTATCAACCATTTCAAGACGATAGTAGACCGTACCGTCATAGGGGAAGACATCTGTAAAGGAATAATCCTGTGCCGTGCCGCTGGCGATGGAGGTAACGATCCTGCCGGCGTCCTGGAAGGATTGTCCGTCGGTGCTTCTTCCGATGACATAGTGGTCGAAATTGATGGCGTTGGCTGCTGTCCATTTCAGCAGGGTCTGCTGATCGGAAAGGGCGGTGGCCGACCAGCTGGTAATGGTTACGGGGAGCAGGCTTGAGCTCATGGAGAAGCTGACACGGTTGTCGCCGCCATTTTCATAATACTCGAGGACCATGTTCTGGGTGCCGCTGAGCGAAGCGGTATAGGTCGTGACATTATAACCTTGGTCATTCCATTTGTTGATCACCCAGGTGGAGCCGCCATCCAGGCTGAAGCGATAGCCGTCGTCGCCGCCGATGGTGATGATATATGTTGCGGCGGCCAGGTTATCCTGCAGGCGATAGCGGGCGCTGAACTGCTCTGTGATAACGCTGCAGCTGCTGGTATAATAAGGACCATTGGGGGTGCCGAAGTTTTCGTCGAAATTAGGATTCATGCTGCTGCCTTCGGTAACTGATCCTTTATACGTGTCGAAATTCGTGCCCTGGTAGAGATATCCCATCCAGACGTTGTTGGTCCCGTAGATGGCGGGATTTCCTGTGCCGGAGCAGTTCTGGACGATATTGAACGATACCCGGTTGCCGCCGCCATTTTCATAATATTCGAGGATGAGATTGGTGGCGCCGCTCAGGTTGACCGTAATGGCTGTTGTGGTATACGCGTGGTCATTCCAGTTGTTGATGGCCCAGGTGCTGCCGCCATCAAGGCTTAGGCGGTAGCCGTCGTCGGCGCCGACGGTGATGGTATAATTCCCGGTCAGGCTTTGGGTTAGCTTGTAGCGCATGCTGAATCCTTCTGTGTAGACGCTGCAACCGTTGGTGGGATAATTGACCTGATTGCCGCCAAAGCTTTCATCGAAGTTGGGGCTGGAGGAGGCGCCTTCGGTCACATAACCCTGGTAGTTGGCAAAATTAGTACCGGTGTAGGCATAACCTATCCAAACATTATTGGTACCGTAGGTTGTCTGGTCTCCCTGGGCGGTGCTGCAGGCCTGGGCTTTTAGCAGCTGGCCGGAACTCAAAAAGAGAATAGCGAAGGACAGGGAAAGATTTTTCATCAGGCACGAGTACAAAGGATTCATGATGTTACAGTTTATAGGTAATATGACTATTGCCATACCAATGCCAGAATGTAATGGGGTGATTATTAAAAGAAAATGCATGAGATTTTAGCTCATGCATTCTATAAATTGGAGAAATGTCTAAAAGGGGGAATTTTCTAATATTGGCTCGACCGGGCTTTTGTGCTGGTATCGGCATATTGGCTTGCACTGCCATTACCCTGGTCTATTCCTTCTGCTCCCGGAGGGGGTATCTTTTCGATGATCCCATCACCGCTGGCATAGAGGCTTCCGGGAGGGACGCTGTCGGGTTTGGCGAAATGGGCATTGCGATTTAGTCCGAGGGTTTTATCGGCAAGAGCCTTGTCGAAGAAATATTCCCAGATCGGACGGGCGGCCTGACCGCCATCGCCTACACCGGCGCCCATGTGAATAAAGCGGTCGTCGCAGCCTACCCAGACGCCAGCCAGCAGCTGTGGGGTATATCCCATAAACCAGGCGTCGGAGTTGTCATTGGTAGTACCTGTCTTTCCACCCATCTCGGCGACACCTATCCGTTCGCGCAGGCCTTTAGCGGTCCCGAAGTCAACGGGACCCTGCATCATCCGGGCCATAGTATAGGCGGTGACCTGGTTGAGCACTTCCTTTTGTTTGGAAGTGAAGTCTGCCAGTACGTTACCGTGTTTGTCCTCGATCCGGGAAATATAATAAGGCTGGGCATTAAAGCCGCCGGAAGGGAACATGGTATATCCGCTCATCATCTCGTACAGGGAAAGCTCGCAGGCGCCAAGCGCCATCGATGGGAAGGGCTGGACGGAAGTGGGGATGTTTATCTGTTTGAGGAATTCGGCAAAGCGTTCGGGCCCTTTGGGACCAAACGACTTCATGATATAGGCTGCCACCTCGTTGATGGACCAGGTCAGGCCGGTCGCCATCGTACGGGTGCCGCTGACATTGGGCCTTGCCTTCGCAGGTACGTAGGCGTTGTACTCCGGGAAATATTGCTGGACGGCTTCACACTCTGTCTGGGGAGTGAAGTTAAAGTCTTCGATGGCGAGGCTGTAAAGGAAGGGCTTGATGGAGCTGCCGACCTGGCGTTTCGTGGAAAGATTGACATGGTCGAACTTATAAGTCTTAAAGTCGATACCGCCGACCCAGGCTTTTACGGCGCCGGAGAAGGGGTCCATGACCATGAAGCCCGTCTCCAGCATTTGCCGGTGATACTTGATCGAGTCCAGCGGTGTCATTACGGTGTCTTTTTCGTGGGTTGGCGTCCAGGCAAAGACCTTCATTTTTACCGGGATATTGAAGCTGCTCCTTAGGGCGGCATCGGACATGCCTGCTTCCTGGCCGTTACGCCACCGTTCGCTGCTGTGCATGGCGGCATCCAGAATATTTGCGTGGTCCTGCCAGACCTCTCCTTTTTTGATAGAGGGACGGGCGTCCAGCATCTTTTGCAGGACAGGCATCTGATGAGCGACGGCTTCATCGGCATAGGCCTGCATACGGGGATTGATGGTCGTAAAGACCTTCAGCCCGTCCTGGTAGAGATTATAGGGTTGGCCGGTAGCCGGGTTCGTGTGTTCACTGCACCATTTTTTCAGATCGCCCCGCAGAATGTCACGGAAATATGGCGCCAGGCCATTGTTCTCGTCGAGCTTCCGGTAATGCCGGAGATCGATAGGTTTTGCCTTTAATGCGGTTGCTTCCGCTTCGGTAAGGAACTGATGGGACGCGAGCCGGTTGAGCACGACATTGCGTCTTTCGGTTGCGGCCTTCAGATTTTTGCGCGGGTTGAACAGGGTCGGATTATTGACCATCCCTACCAGCACAGCGGCTTCATCAGCAGTGAGGTCGGCGGGCTCCTTCTGGAAGAAGGTGCGCGCTGCGCCCCGGATACCATAGACATTGTCACTGAAAGAGACGTCGTTCAAATAAAGGGTAATGATCTCTTCCTTTGTAAAATTACGTTCGAGCCTGACGGCGATGATCCATTCCTTCAGCTTCTGGATGACACGACTGAGACGGTTATGCGATCTTTCCCCGTTGAACATATTCAGCGCCAGCTGCTGGGTAATGGTGCTGCCTCCGCCATCCCTGCCGAATTTCAGCACGGCCCGCAGGACTGCCTTTCCATCGATACCTGAATGGTCATAAAAATGTTCGTCTTCGGTAGAGACCAGGGCATGGATCACGTTGGGGGAAATATCTTTGTAGTCTGCGTGGATGCGGTTGCCCTTGGCGGTATAGTACTTTCCCATCGAGCTTCCATCGTCGGCATATACTTCGGAGGCAAGGACGAGGGATGGATTCTCCAGCTCATGCAGGGAAGGCAGCTGGCCGAATACACCCCCGTTGATGAGTGCGATCAGGATGATAAAGCTGATGAGGCCTGCAAAAAAGAGTATCCAGAAAATGCGAATGAGTTTCGACATAGGAGCTTGTTGATAGTCTATTAACGTCTAAGATCGGTAATTAGCGTAAAAAGAGGGGAAAAATTAGGTTAAAAAACCCGTTGTTTGATCCTGTTCATAAAAACCTCGCGGAATTTCTCGCTGATAGGGATCTGTTTGGCGCCGATGAACACATGGTTGTCCTTTATGGCGTCCAGCCTTGCCAGATTTACAATATAGGAGTTGTGCACCCGGGCGAAAGAGGAGGACAGCTGCTCTTCGATGTCTTTGAGACGCCGGTAGATGAGAAGCTTCTGGTCTTTGGTGACCACGCGGGCGTATTCTTTTTCACCTTCAAAGTAAAGAATATCTTTTAGCAAAACTTTATACAGCATCCTGCCCGATTTGATGAAGAAATAATCTTCTTCGGAGGGAGGGGGGATGGGGTCGGTCTGACCTGCTGAGGTGATCGGACCGGATACTCCTGGTAAAGATCCCGGTCGGGCATAAAAGGCTTCGATCTTTTGCAGGGCTGCATAAAATCTTTTTAACGTGATGGGCTTTAGCAGATAGTCGATGGTCTGGAAGGAATAACTTTCTGCAGCATATTCGGAATACGCGGTGGTGAAGACGATAGACGTCGATGCTGGCAGGAGTGCCGCCATTTCCATTCCGGTGAGATGCGGCATATTGATGTCGAGGAAAATAAGATCGACGGTATTGGTTTTCAGGAATGAAAGAGCTTCGCGGGCGTCATAGCATTTGGCCAGAAGATTCCATGTTGTATTCTGCCGGATAAACATTTCCAGCAGATCTACCGCATTGGGTTCGTCGTCCACGATGAGGCAACTCAGGTTCATACCAGCGAAGTTGAGATTTGAGTGAGCGGAGTCAGGGTTTGGGCGAGCGGAATTTTAAGACGAGCCTGGAAACAGGTCTCGGTACGGGTGATGCTTAGCTCAAACCGGTTCTCATATAACAAGGTAAGACGTTTTTGCAGGTTTTTTAATCCAAATCCTTCCTTGCCAAAAAAAGGAGGGTTTTTGGGCAGGGCGTTTTCGGTTCGGAATAAGAGGAACCCATCGTTTACCGACAGGGAAAGACAAATATGGTTGCCAATGGCGCCGCGATCGATACCGTGCTTGAAGATATTCTCCACGAAGGTCATCAGCAGCATGGGGGGCAGGAAAGGATCGCCCTCATAGCTCTTTTCGAAGTTGACCTTCACTCCATGGCGTATGCGTATTTCCTCCAGCGCGATGTAATTCTCAAGGAATTTTATTTCGGTAGAAAGCGCTACCTTTTCTTTTGGACTTTCATCGACGAAGTAGCGCATTATATCGGAAAGGCGGCCGATCAGCAGGGCGGTGCGGGGTGCTTCCCGGTAGGCTTCGTAGTAGATGTTGTTGAGTGTGTTGAAAAGAAAATGGGGTTGAACCTGCGACTTGAGGAGATTCAGCTCCGCCTGGCTTTTCTGTTCGAGCATCTGTGCCGCCTGTCGTTTCAGCTTGAAATAGGCCAGCGCTATGCGGAAGACAAAGCTCAGGAGGTAAATGACGAGGCCTGAGAGGATATAGTAAAAAGAGTTCTGGACCGTCAACGTCTCCGGCTTGCCTTTTGAAAAAAAGTGATTGTAAATTGAAATGGACAAAAAAGTGCGGCCGGCTCCTATCGCCACCAGTACAAGGATCGTGACCAGGACATAGACCGCGACCCGTCCCTTCTCATACAGATATGGAAATAGCAGGGAGATATTGCCATAGATAATCATCGCGTAGAAGAGGCTGTTCATCAAACTATAGGTCAGGGCCTGGGCGACACCGTCCATCGGCAGATAGGAGAGGAAATTGAGAAGGAACAGCATTCCCCAGATGAGGAGCTGCAATTGAAATGGCGTCGCGTTCCGGAAAAAAATGCGCATGTCCAAAAGTACTATGAATTCGGGCGGACCCGTGGATATTTTCAACGACCGGGGGATATCCTTCAACCCTTTCGGGGAAATACAGGCGGTTAAAAATATAGGGGTGTTGGTTGAATGTATTTGGGGGCGGTAGGGGGGAAGCGGAAATTCGCGGTATAAAATTGCCCCATCATGCGTCTGTTCTATCTTGTTCTTGCATTGATCCTGCTGCTGTTCAGTCAGCATGTCGTCGCCCAGCCAACCGCGGATACGATCCGGCCCGGTAAGGCGGGACTCATCGTCCGGGCGCTGAAACCGGGACTCCGGCAATACCTGCTTTGTTATCAGAACCCAAAAACGAATCGGCAGTTAAGCTTCTGGTACTGGTTGCGGAATATCCATGTCGAAAGACAGCAGGGGAAGGATGTCTTTGTCATCGATCAGCAATGGTATGGCAGTGATACGGCCGCTTACCGGTCTGTCTACTCAGTAAATACAACTGGAGACTTTGCGCCTTTGTATCACAAGGAACTGGTAAAGGGGAAGCTCAACGCTTATAACTGGGCTGCAGACGGTATAAAGGGGCCCGACAGTGTGGAAGGCAACGTACGTAAAGACTTTAGCCTGGATTTTACGGAACCCAATTACAACTGGAACCTGGATATCGAGACTTTCGAAATGCTGCCTCTGGCCGAGGGCAAGGTCTTTCTGATAAATTTTTACGATGCCGGTTACAGCGTGCCTAAGTATATCCGCTATGTCGTGACGGGAAGCGAGAAGATAAGGCTGCTCGATGGACAACAGACCGACTGCTGGATCCTGCATAGCGAGGAAAAGGAGCAGGACGTCGTATATTCGGAAACCTATTGGATCAGTAAAAAAGACCATCAATTCCTGAAAGAAGAAGACCATTTTTCCGGGATGACCCGCTATAAGATAAGGATGCCGGATATGATGCCCGATATCCGGTCCGGTTTTGACCGTTAAGAAAATGTTAACCTGGTATAAAGTACAGAAATCTCCCGGATATCATATCGGGAGGTTTTTTTTTGTCAAAAGGAGCAGGTTTGTATGATCTAAATAATAAAGAAAATTCAATCGGGGGCGTGTTTTTATGGAGAAATGATAAAAATTTATGAACAGATTTTTGGATCACTTTTTTTCAAATGATTGATAGATAAGAAAATATAAGCTTAATTTATTAACATTTAATTTATTTGTAATCTATTCCAGGCTAGTAGGATTACAAACTTTCAGTATCTTTATCCTGTTATTAAACGTATTAGTTTATTATTAATATGAAATCCTGCAGACAATGAGCAAAATCACTCTTAAAAGATTCCTACCCTTTTTCCTGCTGGTAGCAGTAGCCGTCGGGGCTCTATTTGTTCCCAGCGTAAAAGCCACCGTTGACGAAAGCAAGTACAACCAGGCAGACATCACCTGGATACTGATCGCAACGGCTCTGGTGTTCCTGATGACACCGGCACTGGCATTTTTTTACGGCGGGATGGTGAATCGCAAGAATGTCCTTTCCACGATGATGAAGAGCGTGGTCGCCGCCGGTGTGGTGGGGGTATTATGGATCGTCGTAGGATACAGTCTTTGTTTTGGAGAGTCTATTCATGGGATCATCGGTAATCCGTTGACCCATTTTTTTTATAAAGGCGTTGCCACCGGGCAGCCCTGGGGTCCTGCTTCGACTATTCCCAAATCTTTGTTCTCCATGTTCCAGCTGATGTTTGCTATCATCACGCCGGGACTGGTAGTAGGAGCCATCGCCGAGCGGATGCGTTTTTCCGCTTATGTTCTGTTCACGGTGCTGTTCAGTCTGCTGGTGTATGCTCCGCTGGCGCACTGGAGCTGGCATCCTGATGGCTTCCTGGCTAAAATGGGCGCGCTTGATTTTGCCGGCGGCACAGTAGTGCATATCTCTGCCGGTTGCGCGGCCCTGGCCGGTGCGCTGGTCCTCAAACGCAGAAAGAGTCATATCGACAACCAGGAGACGCATCCTGCCAATATACCTTATGTACTCATCGGAACCGGGCTGTTATGGTTTGGCTGGTTTGGCTTCAATGCCGGATCTGCTTTTGGCGCCAATTCCCTGGCTGTCTCCGCCTTCTCCACCACGAACACGGCAGCAGCTGCGGCCGGTCTGTCCTGGATGTTCTTCGACGTTCTGAGAGGCAAGAAGCCTTCTGTGGTTGGCTTCTGCGTAGGTGCGGTGGTAGGCCTGGTCGCTATTACTCCCGCAGCGGGATATGTCGCGATTCCTCAAAGTATCTTTATCGGCGTCCTGGCGGCGATCATTTCCAATATGGCCGTTCATTTCAAAGCTACCAAGACAGTTCTGGATGATACGCTGGATGTGTTTCCCTGTCACGGTCTCGGTGGTATCGTAGGGATGCTGCTGACCGGTGTATTTGCTACGACTACCGTTAACAAGGCTGGTGGCGCCGACGGTCTTATGTACGGCAACCCATCCTTCTTCTTCACCCAGGTGAAGGCAATGCTGATCGCCGTTACGTATAGTTTTGTAGTTTCCTATGCCATCTTTAAGTTTATCAACTTCATCGTTCCGCTGCGGGTTAGCCGCGAAGAGGAAGAAGAAGGTCTTGATGCAAGCCAGCACGATGAAAAGTACACGCAGGGTACTTTGCTGGTTGCCACGCCAAAAGGGCTGGAAGAGCATGAAATAATGTAAATTGTTTTTATACGCAGAGAAAAAGGCCGGTTTTTGACCGGCCTTTTGTATTGTGATTACGGCGTAGTTAGTTGCTTTGCAACCAGTTCCTGGACGATGTCCAATAAATTGAGAAACGGAAGATTACCGAGGTCATATCCTGTTGCGGCCGCCAGATCTGGCAGCACATGCTCAAATTCCTCAAATTGTGTTTGCAAAGTTTTTTCACCCGGGATAGTCGTTCGGCGGGAAGCAGTGTTGATCCACGAATGCACCCGCTTCAGAGCTACGACAGGGTTGTTGTTATGTGCTTTTGTGTCGATACCACTGAGATCGGATATGTATTGTTGATAAGTATATTTTTCGCGCTCCAATATTAAGGCGTTCTTACGTTTCTGAGGGTTGTCCCCGAAGTATTTTGCGCCGAAAAAAATACCCAGTTCGAAAGGCATGTTGAAGCGGGGGAAATTACCGTTGTTTAGTTCGATGCAGGATAGATCATGGATGCCATATCGGCAGCCTTTCATTTTACGAATGATCTTAAGCAATCTTAACTCTGTACCGTCGTCCTCATCCAAAGCGGTTTGTGGGAAAAAGCCACAGCGGTAAATAGCATATACGATCGCCCGTAGGATCGGTTTGTAGTCGTCATCGAAGGGGCAATTAATAAATACGGAGTCGTTGTAAGTTGGCTTAGACATATCGAGAGGAACCTGTTACCCCTCATTAATGTGCATGGGCAATGCGGGCTGGTTGGCTGGAGTTTTTGGAACGATAAACCTTAGCTGGAAATCGGGTATTATGCCCGGCACCGTTTTGAGCAAACACGCTGGCAACAGCCTGGCGAACCTTTGTGAGAGAAACCGAGCCTCTTCTGCGTGAGGATTTTTTTATGATGGTTTTTGAAGAAGACATAAGCTAAAGATACATATAAAAAATCGAAAAAAGACGGTAAAATCGGCGGGGAAAAGGAGGGCCAGGTGGTGGAAGTCCCGGACGATCATGAATTGCTTTATTTTCAAAGTTATACCAATTATCTTTGCCCAGTCACAAAGGTGACTTAACTTATTCCTCCTTTATGATCACTGCCGAAATACTCGTCGAAGCAAGGAAATTGTGGGACTATCACCATCTGTACCATACCCCGGTCCCATCGGATTGTATCCTGGTACTGGGAAGTCATGATCTTCGGGTGGCGGACCGGGGTGCAGAGCTATATTTACAGGGCCTGGCCCCGATACTTATTTTTTCGGGGGGACTGGGTAATGTCACAAAGGGCATATGGAAAGTGCCGGAGGCGGATCAGTTCGCCCGTATCGCCCTGGACAAAGGCGTCCCTGCGGAAGCCATTTTTATAGAGAATCAATCCACGAATACGGGAGAGAATATCCAGTTCACCGGTCAGCTCCTCGAAGAAAAAGGACTCCATCCCCATAGCTTTCTTTTGGTGCAGAAACCCTATATGGAAAGACGCAGCTATGCCACTTTTAAGAAACACTGGCCCGACAAAGAATTGATCGTCACTTCCCCCCAGCTGGCGTTTGAAGATTATCCCACAGCAGAGATCCCTATGGAGCGGGTCATCGACATTATGGTCGGAGACCTCCAGCGCATCCGGATCTATCCCGAAAAGGGATTTCAGATACCACAGGAGATACCCAATGAGGTATGGGCAGCCTATGAAAAATTGATCGCGTGGGGGTTTACGAAACACCTGGCGAAATAGCGCTATAAATACCTCAGCAACGTTTTTTCGGGATGAGCTGCTTTATATCGCCCATACCATCGGCATAAGGGGTAAAGCAACACGACGATAGTCAGCCAAACCGCATACACGCCTGCCAGCGGCAAACCCGATCCTTTTGCCGGTCGCCCGAACTGAAACGGAGCGAAGATCAGGTCCCGTATATGAAAGCCTTCTGCAAAGACCATGATGAACATCGCGCAGCGCAGGACATACCAGTGGATCAGGTAATAAAATAGCGGCACTTTGCCATAGACTGCCAGGATCCTGCTAACGGCACCCTCTTTGCTGCCATGAGGAGACCTGGCATTGAGAGACCCGGTACCACGTGTAAGGAAGGCGAGAAACAGGAAAAGCAGCCCGAGCGTGATCAGTGTATATAAAAGGGAAGGTGGATATTTCGACACGTTGAAGAAAGACAGCACGGAATAAACCCGGTTTCGTTGTACACTCCATGGAACAGGGTCGCCATAAAAATTTCCCAGCCGAAGCAGGACGAAAAGCCCAATAGCTGTGAAGCCTGCACGAAGCAGGAGAGTTTTTCTTTTTTCCGCGGGCATTTCGAATATACGGCCCGCTCCAAATCCTGTCAGCAGGATTCCCAGCCAGGGGATGACGGGATAGGCTATCAATAAAGAGAAATTTGGAGTGACAGGAAATAGTCCATTGGCGAAGAACAACGAGAGAAGCATACGCGCGGTTGGATTAACCGGCAGCATTACCTGGGAAAGAAGGTCGTGGCCAAAAATGATCAGCAGTCCGATCCCTAACAGGATCTTCGGGGACAACCTGTAAAGGAAGGCCAGGATCACAAACCCAAACCCGATGGTTGCGATGACCTGGAACATGACGATCCTGAAATGAATATCCCACCATAAGGCAAAATTCACAATGGTAAATTCGAGGAAGATCAGCCAGATCCCCCTGATCAGGAAATGAAGCCGGATGGACGTCGCTGATGCCGCTGCTGCGGCTGATATGGCTGACGGTGATGGTGCCGCTGGCGCAGTTCTCTGGCGGTTAACCGAGAGCCAGGCTGATACCCCGGACAGAAACACAAAGGAAGGGGCGCAGAGATGGGTGATCCAGCGGGTGAAAAAAAGAATGGGAGTAGTAGTGCCCAGATCTGTCGGGCTCTGCGTTAGTGAATCGACATGAAGCAGGTCTCTCGCATGGTCCAGCGCCATGATCACCATGACCAGGCCACGGGCAATGTCAATCGTTAGAATGCGTTTCATAAGCGTTTAATGGTTCACCTAAGATAACGCTTTAATTGCTGAAAGGCGCTGATAAAAAGCTTGTATTTGTTGTCCGTATGAGCCCATGCAATATTGCGGTGCTGGAAGATGTCCTGGATCATGTCGTTGGCTTTCAGGCAATCATCGGCGTCAAAGAAACAGGCCTTCCACCGGGGCGGTAGCTCTTCAAATGGCTTGAGCCCAAACCCGTTCCCATAAATTTTAATGGCAGTCGGCGTACTTCTTACGTCAATCGTCGACAGCTCATTTTTTAAAGCCCAGGTAAAATAGGTTTCCCAGAACTGGCAATGATTGTAGAGTCGTTTCTTTATCTGTTCCTCGTTTTCCTTATGTACTGCGGGTAAACGCCATTGATTGTTCTGGCCGGAAAATGGGTCCTCTGCGGATGTCGCAGCCTCCAGCGGCTGGCTTTCGAAGAAGCCGGTCTTACTCCCTCCCAGGTCCAGCTGCAATTCTTTGGAGCTTACACTGGTTACGGGGAATACATTGATATTGGTGATGCCGCCTGCACGATCGTTGAGGTGAAGCACCTTGTCCTTATAAACCCAGGTGCCATAATCAAACCGGCCGAAATCGCGGGTATATGTCCCGTCCTTGCGCAGCTCAAGAAAGCTTGCCGGGTTCAGCAAGCTGTCCGTCTCGCCGCCCTGGCTATAGGTATAGAACCATAGATGCGGGAGCGGGTCGTTCAGCAGCGTACAGCCGCTGCCCGTGATCAATAAAAGGATCAGACAGATAAAGTAGAGGGTTCTCATGGCAACAATTTATGACGTGCGTATTTTAGCAAGGTACTGATAGATGGCTTCCTGCGAGCGGAGGGGAGGCGCAGCATCTGGTGCGGCGGTATGCGATGCGGCCTCCGGCGAAACTGGTTCCGTGGACGGGGGCAGCGTGAAATAGCCGCCTTCGGGAATAAGCACCGGGTCGACGGCCACATTTTCCGAGCCCTCACTCATCTCGACAGCAGCAAGAGTATCTGCCAGCTGCAGGCGGATGATGGCACTGATCTCGTCTTTCAGGGCCTGTTCATAAACAGGGAAACAGACCTCGATACGCCGGTAGATGTTCCGATTCATCCAGTCAGAGGAACCCAAAAAGATCTCCTCATGGCCATCGTTGTGAAAGATAAATACGCGACCGTGTTCGAGATAGCGATCGACAATGCGTTTGATGGATATATTTTCGCTCATGCCTTTGATACCGGGAATACAGCAACAGATACCTCTGACGAGCAGCCGTATACGAACCCCGGCCTGTGATGCCTCGTAGAGCTTACTGATGAGCACCTCTTCTTCCAGGTTGTTCATCTTGATGGTGATAAGGGCAGTTTTTCCCTCATGGGCATTGGCTATCTCCCGGTCGATCAGCGCGGTGAAACGCTCCAGGAGATTGAACTGTGCGACAAGTAAATGCTGAAAGGCTATTTTCTCCGTTTTACGGGGATCTTTGCGTTTGGAAAGAAAAATGAACAGAAGCTCGAGCTCTCTCATCAGGTCATGCTGACCAGTCAGCAGAATATGATCGGTATAAAAACGGGCAGTATTCTCATTGAGGTTGCCGGTAGCGAGCAGACCGGCATAATGGACCCGTCCGTCGACGACCTTTTTCACCAGCCCTATTTTGGCGTGAACTTTCAGGGTGGGAATGCTATAGATGATCTTTACGCCTGCTTCCTTCATTTTGTGAGCCCAGCGCAGGTTATTGGCTTCGTCGAAACGTGCCTTTAATTCCACGAAAACGGTGACCTTCTTTCCGTTGCGGCTGGCGCTGATCAGCGCATGTACGATCCGCGAGTCCTTTGCAACACGGTACATGGTCAGATAGATCTCTTGCACAGCCGGGTCTATCGCCGCTTCATTGAAGAAGCGTAATACCGGGTCATATATTTCGTAGGGAACATGCAGGAGCATGTCCTTTTCCATTACAGCCTTTAAGATGCTATGGTGCCGGTTCTCTTTTTGCCGGAGGGCTGGCCATGGGATATACGATAATGTTTTGTCCTTTACCGGGAAGCCGGAAAGGTCCCGCATATTGTGATAGCGGCCCCCGGAAACAAGAGAGGCCCGGTCGAGCCTTAGCTGCCGGACCAGCATTTCCAAACTACGCAAGGGGATACCGGGTTCATGCAGGAACCGTGTGGCCAGGCCGGCATCTCTCTTTGCCAGCTTTTTCTCTATTTTTTCGGCGATGTCTCCTTCGAATTCGTCTTCAAGGTCAAGCTCGGCATCCCTGGAGATCTTAAAACTATAGATCCCGCTGATCGTCGCACCGGGAAAGACAAATGACATATTCTCCCGAATGATATCATCGATGAACAGGATATACCGGGCATCGGCCGCCGTCGTCTCATAAAAACGCGGCAGGCTGTCGGATGGGATATTTAATAGGACTATCTGTTCAGCGTTGCTGCGGGTATCATCATTAATGACAACCAGGAAATAAAGCTTGTCGTTTTCGGGGAAAAAGTTGTCATTTTCCCGGTACAGGTGTACGGGCTGAAGGAAGCCCAGCACCTGGGTAAAGAAATAATTTGTGGTAGCGGCCTGTATCGCGGGCGGAATAGGTTCGGAATAAATAAACCGGATGCCGTTTGCCGTAAGAGCGGGCAGGATCTGGCCTTTCAGGAGCTGACCGAAATGTTCCAGCTGATTGTCGATGCGGGATGAAATTTGTGTTAACAATTTTACGCCCTCTGCAGAAACATAGGCATCTTTGGTCGATCTTATTTTTTGCAGGGCAGCAACTGCGGGAATACGTACCCGGTAGAACTCGTCGAGATTGGAACAAAAAATTGATAGAAAGCTTATTTTTTCCAGCAGGGGCGTCCGTTCCCGGGCAGCTTCTTCGAGTACCCGGTAGTTGAAGGTCAGCCAGCTCATGTCTCTGTTGAAAAAGGAGTATTGAGGCATACGCTGCAAAATACTGTTTTTTGAGAAAGCTGCAAGCCGGGGAACCGGTCGGATTTTGTATATTTGAAAGACCTATGTCTCCCGCCCGCGATAATTATTTCTTCCATTCTATCTCTCACTTACGGGAGCAGGAGGAAATGTTGATCTATGACCGGTTTACTTCCCCAACCGCAAAGGAGGTGGACGCCGTTGCAGAACTTCTGAGGGAAGAATATGCAACGGAGGCCCTGAATTTTCCGGGTCTTGCGCCCTCCTTCGAATCCGGTGCTGCGGTATGGGCCGCCAAAGTCGTTTTCAATGCTTCACAGCTCCTGTTGTCCAGGGAAAAAGATGTGCAGGATATAGTAGAATTGCTGGCACCCTATAGCGGTGAAATGACACCGGCTGCTATTTTGTCGGCCGACCTGTGTTTGCGATGCCTGCCCGATATCATTACAAAAGCAAGGGAAATAAACCCGGATGACCCACTGATAGGATCGCTGGAGGATCTTTTGCTGGTCTGGCATTATTCGGGGATCGGTTATTTCCGGGGCGATCTTTCTGACCTTTCGGCAATTTTAGGCGATGATTGTCTCCGGTTATTATACATCGACAGGATCATCGAAAGACGGGTTACGGATCTCGCGCACCTACGCCAATTTCAGCCGGGAATACTGGCGGCGATGGGTGACCATGGAACCTTTTTTTGGAAAGAATTATAGTATCATATATGAGCCCGATCGAAAAACTGAATGCGGTACTGCGCTATATCAAACATTCCTTTGTCGGTAAGGACGAGATCGTAGACTTACTGGGGATCAGTCTGCTTGCGAGGGAAAACCTCTTCCTGCTGGGTCCTCCCGGGACAGCCAAAAGTGCTATCGTCCGGCTCTTGTCGACATGTGTGGAGGATGGAAAGAATTTTGAATATTTATTGACCCGGTTTACAGAGCCCAACGAGATCTTTGGTCCGTTTGATATTCGCAAGCTCAAAGAAGGAGAACTGGTGACGAATACGGAAGGCATGATGCCGGAAGCTTCGCTGGTATTCTTCGATGAAATATTTAATGCCAACAGCGCCATTCTCAACAGTCTGCTGATGGCGCTGAATGAAAAGATCTTCCGGCGTGGAAAAGAGACCCGCCATCTGCCGGCCCTGATGTTTGTGGGCGCCAGCAATATGCTGCCGGAAGATGAGGCCCTGCAGGCCCTGCTGGATCGTTTCCTTATCCGGGTCAAATGTGAATATGTCGATCCCGACCTGCTCCAGGAAGTGTTGCTGGCGGGATGGAGGATGGAGTCCATTAAACTCTCGGAGATGGAGCCGAAAAAAAATCAGGATCAGCGCCCATTAATAACTGCAGGCGAGATCATCGCGTTGCAGAAAGCCTGCCGGGAAATAGATCTGGCGCCTGTTCGTGCAATCTATATCGATATCGTTCATAGCCTTCGCAATACGGGAATAAAGGTTTCTGACCGTCGCGCTGTGAAACTGCAGAATATCATTGCCGCCAGCGCGTTGATCTGCGGCAGAGCTGCTGCTACGCTATCCGATCTGTGGGTATTGAAATATATCTGGGATACCGAGGAGCAGATGGAGATCCTGACAGGGATCATCGATGCTGTCATCGAAAAGGACCAGACCGGTCCCGCCCATCCTCAGGCACTATACAATAAGGTCCCCGACCCGGAAGAAGTGATGAAAGAAGTCAGCTTTTTGTCTTCCCGCTGGGCGGTGAACGGGCTTTCCTTTGAAGAACAGAACGTTATCAAAGACAAGCTCCGCTATGTACAGACCCGTTGCAGCTGGATAAAGAATCAGGACCAGAAGACATATGTACAGCAGGAAATTGAAACCTTATGGCAGAAGATCCTCTTAACGATGTGACCTGGTTGCTGGAGATAGAGCAGCAGCACCTCGACTACCTCGGGCCGATAAGACATTGGGAGCAGCTGAAGATCGCCGCTTCACCGGGTAGTTATTGGATCAGCGGTCTGACGGCTGATCGGGTGGACTTGCCGGAGATAAAAGGCATCCCGTTCAAGCATCTTTATTTTGAGAAAGGTCAATTATTGTTTCACCGCGGCGGGCTGGTGCCGGTGAAACAATTACCTGGGTCTTTAGTGTGGACACCGCTGGAAAAGGGGCTTCCGCTGGACCCGCCTTCTTTTAATCACAACTACTTTGGCATTACCGAAAAGCTGGCCATGCGGCTGGTCCCTTCGGGGAAAGTAGAAGATCCTGCGGCATTGCTAACGTCTATCGCCATTCTAAGAAGTTATATTCTGACGGCGCCGGCGGTACGGCTTAAACCACTCCTATGGGTGATGCTGGACGATCAGGCTCTTATCATGGGCCGTCCCCTGCTGCCCTTGCCGGGAGATAGCTTCTGGCAAAGGGACGAAGTCCTGCTGCCGGCAGGTCTGGACTGGGAATGGCCGGTATTGGAACCGGCATTGAGCAGGGAGCTTAATCCCGCTAGGGACCATTGTCTGCTCTGGGATCAGGATGGTCAGTGCACGCGTATTGAAAAGACACGATGGCGTCGCTTATCAATAAGCTCTTTTCGACTTAGTACCACAAAACGCTTTTAAAAAATTCATGCAGTCTTTCAGTTATTTTATCAGGAATGAAAATTACTTCTGGACTTTAGAGGAGGATGGGGACGTTATTGCTGTTCGCGGAGGCGATACCATTGCCTACAGCGAATTTGTCATACGAATACTGGAAGACCTTGCTGACCAGGGATTGCCTCCATTTGGCTCCTTGCTGTTGGCTATTACAGCGACGAACCACCCGGCAAACGACCTTATCCGGCAGGTGGAGACTTTCATCCGGCGGAGTGTAATGGGAGAAACTCAGGGGGATGTGGAGAACAGGTTAAAAGTATTGGACGAAACCGTCCGGTTTTTGGATCTGCTGGCTTCTTTACCTGTAAAGTATACTACTGGTAAGGTTCGGGTACAACTTTTTCAGCTTTTGTTTGCAGACTGTCATGGCAAATTATCAAAAAATAGTTCACGCCAGATCATTTCGGGAATAAACCAGCTAAAAGATACGGGCAATCAAAAAGTGCTGAGGACGCTGTCGGGAGAAGACAGGTTTGGCGATATCAATATTTATGAAGAATTCCGTTGCATTGCCCTGCTCGGTAGAAAATTTCCGGATACGAAGGCTATTGTCGACAAACTGGCGGGTATTCCGGAAATAGAGGAGAAGGTATTGGAAGAAGACGACAACATATTGGACCCGGGGGACTTCATCGGATCGCTGATGGACCATCCGACTGGTTTCCCGGTCGGCGCCTTGATCAGGTCGCTATGGTCGGGCATGAGCATTCCTATCCATCATAGTCTGCCGGGCACACAGCCGATGGGAGGATTTTCGGATCTGAGCAACAAGGGGGATCTCGACAAGCTGCTGATCTCCGAATTTGCCGGCGACGACTGGATGTTCCTGTCAAGACTGGCTAACAACGAAGCGCTGTACCTGCACCGGGAAATACCTCCGGGGGCTGATCAGCAGGAAAGGGTCATCCTGGTCGATGTCACGCTTAAAAGCTGGGGGACGCCGAAGGTTCTGGCCTATGCTATTCTGCTGGCTATTGCCAAACATCCAAAAACAGACATTCACTGTACGGCTTACGCCGTAGGGAATGAACTTTATCCCGTCGCGGTGGATACAGTGGATGATGTCATCCAGAGCATCCAGTTGGTGGATGGGGCCCTCCATCCTGCGGCCGGGCTGACAAAATTTTTTGGACGATCTCCCAGGGGCAGGGTGGAAGTCTTTTTCATCGCCCCGGAAGACAGCATGCGGCACCCGGCCGTACAAAAAGTGATCAGCGACCACTACAGTAATTTTAAATATTGGGTGACTGTCAGTCAGGAAGGGAAAATACTTTTTTACCGCAATCAACATAAGGGGAGAAAACTGATACAGCAGTTGACCCTTTCCTTGGACAAGCTTTGGGAACAGGGGAAAGGGCGACGCCGGGCGGAACCGGTAGACAACGAAGAGCCGGGGCAGGACAAGCTCAGGGTGCCTATTCTTTTTCCGCCGCCAAGGTCTGCGAAAAAAATGTTTATTTCCGACGACTCCGATCTGTTTGCCGTGACAAAGGAGAGAAATCTATTATGTAGTCGCCACGGTGATATGGCCCTTAATGGTTGGGAGCTGGTACTTGAAGAAGTGCAGGCTGGCGCCAGTCTTTTTGCCATGGGACCGAAAGAAAATGGAAAACAATTATTTCTTTATTTTCGTACGCATAACCGGGAACTCACGATCTTTCGGCTGGACACCGGAGAAAGCAAGTCGGTCATTTTCGATGAGTGGAAGCCTTCCCCATTTGCAGATTTCTTTTATACCAGCGGCCGGTTTCATTATATGAGGGATGGCTCTATCTGGGCCTTCGACTTTCAGGACGAATTGCTGTGCAGTAAGTTTGATCTTCGTCCGGGCCATGTGTTTGCCGATCGCTATCACCATTTGCAGGATGAAGCGATAAAGAGCAAAGCCGGCCTTTCTCTTACCTTGTCAGTGTTGAAAAATATTCACAATATCTATATCAACCAGCAGGGTAATCTTGTATTCAACAAACATGAACTTGTGCTGAGCAAAGCGGGACATATACAACTGCTGTCTGCTGCCCGTGAA
>DATJJA010000168.1:0-19706 GCA_035492595.1 Puia sp. | reverse complement strand
AGGAGAGATAGAATATTTCCGAAAGGATGGCGCGGTTCTCGACATCCTGATATCCATCTCCGGAGTGAAGGACACGGAAGGTCAACTGGATGGCTTTGTCATGGTGTGCCGCGATTTCACCGAACGTAAAAAATTAGAGCAGCAATTATATCAACTCAATAAAAATCTGGAAGAACAGGTAAAGAAGAAGACGGCTGAACTGACCGGGATCTTTGAGAGGGTTACCGATGCTTTTATTGCCGTGGACAGCAACTTCTGTTATACCTATATCAATGAGAAAGCCGGCGAGATGATCCGCCGTAATCCGGCCTCCCTGATCGGGAAATGCGTATGGGACATATTCCCCGATGCCGTCGGCTCCGCCACTTATCATGCCTTTAACAAGGCATTCTCCGAACAGATAAATATAACCAATACCGACTATTATCCGCCCCTGAACCTCTGGCAGGAAAATCATTTCTATCCTTCTGAAGACGGAGTGTCCCTCTTCATCAGGGACATCACGGAACAAAAGCAAAGAGAAAAAGAAATAACAGGCTATAAATATGCTCTCGATCAGTCTTCCATTGTCGCCATTACAGATCAAAAAGGCATTATCACGCACGTCAACGAAAATTTTTGTAGGATTTCAAAATATTCAAGACAGGAGCTGATCGGCCAGGATCACCGCCTTATCAATTCCGGGCATCATCCTGCGGCTTTCATAAGAGATCTCTGGGTGACTATCGCCAATGGCAGGATATGGAAAGGTGAGCTCTGTAATAAAGCAAAAGACGGCGCCATTTACTGGGTAGACACCACCATTATCCCGTTTATTAATGACAAAGGCAAACCCTATGAGTACCTGGCCATAAGGGCAGATATAACAGAAAGGAAAAAAAGAGAAAACGAATTGCAATCCGCGCACGGAAGGCTTTTATTCCATCTGGAAAATGCTCCGTTGGGTTATATGGAATGGGATAACCAGCTATTGATACAAGCCTGGTCCCGGCGGTCGGAAGAGATCTTTGGATGGTCGGAAGAAGAATGCATCGGCGAACGAAGAAGCGGGTTCTCTTTTACTTTCGAAGAAGACACTCCTGGGCTGAATAAGGTGACGCAGGAATTGATAGCCGGTGAAGTAGAAAGGAATAACGTACAGCTGAGGAATTATACGAAAGACGGGAGGGTCATCTGGTGCGAATGGTTCAACTCGGTCCTGAAGGATAAGGAAGGAAAGGTCATCACTATAATGTCCCTGATCAGGGATATTACGGAAAGGAAGAAAGCCGAAGAGCTGTTGCAGCAGTCCTACCAGGATATCCGGCAACTGGCATCTCACCTGCAGGACATTCGGGAAGAAGAAAGGGCCGTCATCGCCCGGGAGATCCACGACGAGCTGGGACAGCAACTTACAGGACTTAAGATGGACCTGTCCTGGATCTCCAAAAAGATTCTCCCGGAGGAACATGAATTGGTGAAACAAAAAATAAGGGGAACCCTCGACCTTCTGGATATCACCGTGAAGACGGTGCGGAGGATAGCGACGGAACTTCGCCCCAGCATCCTGGATGACCTGGGCCTCTTGGCCGCTATCGAATGGCAAAGCCAGGAGTTCCAGAAAAGGTCCGGCATCCCCACCGAATTCTTCTCCGATATCCTGGAATTCATCGGCCCTTCGGCAACCGCTATCGGCCTTTTCCGGATCTGCCAGGAGTCGCTCACCAATATCGCCCGACACGCGAAAGCCAGGCACATTTCCATAACGCTGCAGAACACGGACAATAGTTCCATTTTATTAAAGATAGAGGACGATGGAAAAGGATTCCAGCCCGAAAAGATCGGGCAGAAAAAAACGCTGGGGCTACTGGGCATGAAGGAAAGAGCCCTGATGATGGGCGGAGAATTCCAGATTGCCAGTTTCCCCGGAAAAGGCACAACTTTATATGTGACGGTACCCTTGACAAATTGATATAACCTACTTACACAAACTTTTATGCACCGATTCCTGATCGCAGACGACCACTCCGTAGTTCGCAGAGGACTAAAACAGATCTTGCGGGAAATTTTTCCCTCCGCCCTTATCGAAGAAGTATCCGACGCCGAAGACCTGTTTAAAAAAGTAATGCGGGAATCATGGGATGTCGTGATCTCGGATATTTCCATGCCGGGCCGCAGCGGGCTGGAAGTTTTGCAGCAGATCCGGCAGGACTATCCCAAACTTCCCATCCTTATCCTCAGCGTATACCCGGAAGATCAATACGCCATAAGGGTTTTGAGGGCCGGCGCTTCCGGTTACCTGACGAAAGATTCCGCCCCGGAAGAGCTGGTAAAGGCAGTCAATCAGCTATTGCTGGGCAAAAAATACATTACCCCCTCTTTGGCGGAAAAGCTGGCGACCATCCTGGACCATGACGCTGAAAAAATGCCGCACGAGTATCTGTCGGATCGTGAATTTGAAGTCATGAAACTGCTGGCTGCCGGTAAATCCGTCTCCGAAATTGCCGGGAAAATGTCTCTCAGCGTTACTACCGTCAGCACCTACCGGGCAAGGATCATGACCAAGATGAATGTAAAGACGAATGCAGATTTGACCCTGTATGCGATAGAAAATAAACTCCTATGACCTCGTAGATTATATACTACAATCCAAGGCGTTTTTGTACTATAAGAATACCCGCAGCGCTTCTACATTTCAGGGGGTGGTTTTGGCATATTTTTGCAGCAGATACGCATACTTATGTCCAATAAGTCAATTTTAACGGTAGATGACTCCCCTATAGTGGCAGAACGATTAGAGGTAATATTGAAAGGTTCAACAGATACCAGCCTTCTCCGACATGCGGGTGATTATACTTCGGCCCTGGAACGGATGACCGAACAGGCGCCCGATATCGTATTGCTGGACATTCACCTTCCGGGTCGCAGCGGTATTGCACTGCTGCAATTCATAAAAACGCACTATCCATCGGTTGTCGTCATTATGATCACCAATCAAGCAGACGAATTCTATCGCAACATATGCAAAAAGATGGGGGCAGACTATTTTATCGATAAATCAAAGGATTTCGAGCAGATTCCCACCATCATCTCTTCCCTTCCAGAATGATAATTCCCGGCTACAAGCTGTAGTAGTCTTTCTACAGGATATCCGTAATATCCTGTACAGCCAATAGAGTGCTTCCTCTATTCTCATAGATCCCGTTTTACTATTTCTTTGTACTATTAAAACCAAGGCTATGAACAAACATAAAAAGACCGTGCTGATCGTCGACGACTCCCTTCTTATCATGGAAAGAATGATCCCCATTTTGGAAGAGATCGATAACATCTCCTTCGTCGTTCAGGCAGGCAGCTTCCGCGAAGCAGTGGAAGTCCTGCGCACCCTTAACCCCGACATGGTGCTGCTGGACATCAATTTGCCGGATAAAAGCGGCATCGATTTGCTACACTTCATCCGCGCTAAGCAGATGGAAATCACCGTACTCATGATCACCAACCAAACAGATAGCTATTACATGGAAATATGTCACAAGCTGGGAGCAAAGTATTTCCTGGATAAATCAAAAGACATCGACCTTATTTCCGGCGTGCTGGCCACCGCCTGTTAACACAAACCCGTAGCTTCCGCAAGCATTTTAACACCTTTACCCTCTCAACTATATTTTTATGAACGCATCCGAATTAAATATCAGCCAATGGGCCAGCACACTAAAGGATGAAAAGCCTTTTTACCTGGCTGTCATTGACCAGGAAGGGCGGCTCACCTTCACCAACTCGTATTTTTATACGAGCTTCCAGCCGGTACAGACACCCGGAGCTCAAAGCAGCTTTTTCGATCTTGTCCATGAATGCGACCGGCCTCTGTTGAAAGAGACGCTGGCTGCCTGTTCTCTGGGCGAAGATGCCACTACAGCCGAAATAAGGATAAAAAATGACCGGCTTCGGTGGATTAAGTGGGAAATATCCCGTATAAGAAAGCCGGAAGACCGGTGCGAAAGATTCCTATTTCTGGGTTACGACATTGTCGGGGAAGGTTTAGATTCAAAGGAAAATCGATATACTTCGGGGGCTATCATAAAGGCCCAGGAGCAGGAAAGGGTGCGCATTGGTCATGAACTGCATGACAACATAAACCAAATCCTCACATCCGGTCAGCTATACCTTAATCTTTTAGATACCGGCCTCGAGAATTTTCAGGAGGTAAAGGCAAAAGCCCTGGAAATAGTAAACCTGGCCATTGAAGAGATCCGGAACCTGTCGCGGGCCATGGTCATGCCAGATTTAAAGATGGGTGGCCTGGTGAGCAGTATCCGTGAGCTGGTCAATGACCTTCGGTTCGTCCGGCTCTTCAACATCCGCTTCGTCCACAGTTCATCAGATGACATCGAAATTTTGAGCCAGCATAAAAAGATCACCCTATTCCGTATTATCCAGGAGCAAACCAAGAACATTGTCAAGTATAGTACAGCGAAAAATGTTGAAATATCCCTCCACTGTTGCAATAACCAGGTAAGGTTAATAATCAGGGATGACGGAAAAGGCTTCGATTCCCAAACCACCCGCCGAGGCCTCGGCCTGTCTAATATATATGAGCGCACCCAGCTTTACAATGGTAAGGTTATGCTGACGACCGCGCCGGGCAAGGGCTGCTCCGTCATTGTCAATATCCCTTTGAATCCAACGATACGCTATTAAAGATCTGTAAAAGCCGGGGATTGGCTTATATTTGCCCCCAAAACCGGAAAGGATGCAAATGAAAGCCAAGACAGCCAGGGAGTCGCATATTATAATGACCGAACTCGTCTTACCCAATGATACCAATGTGTATGGCAATCTGATGGGGGGCCGTCTCATGTACTGGATGGACATCGCCGCTGCCCTGTCCGCCGGCAAACATTGCAATGCACCCGTTGTTACGGCTTCGGTAGACAATATTTCCTTTGAAAATCCTATCAAGCTGGGCAACGTCGTACACATCGAGGCAAAAGTGAGCCGGGCCTTTAACAGCTCCATGGAAGTACACATGAAAGTATGGGGAGAAGACCATACCCAGCAATACAAATATAAAAGCAACGAGGCCTATTATACCTTTGTAGCCCTCGACCCCAACCGCCGTCCCCGCCCGGTGCCCGAACTTATTGCCGAAACGGAAGAAGAGAAAAAGATATTTGATGGGGCCCTTCGCAGAAGGCAACTGAGGCTCATCCTCGGCGGTAAAATGAAGCCGGAAGACGCAGGAGAATTAAAAGCTTTTTTTGTGAAGGATTAGGGAAGCTTGCTCATGACCGGAGGAGGACCGTTATCAGGTTTTTGCTCTTTACCAGCCCCCGGCCCCTTATCTGTTTCCAGTTTACCCCAGTGATGGGCGCCCATCATCATGAACTTTTTACTTTGCCCGATCTCATCCATCACCTGCTCCAGGATCTCATCTAAAGAGGCTTCATAGTCGATGTTCATGGGAGGCTTGAAGGTTACGGACAACAGGGTCCCCTTCTTTTTGATTCGCAGCCCTTTTTTATCAAAGGCACGCCAGAAGCCGCTGATCACTACTGGTATCACGATGGGCTTGTTTTGCTTGATGATCAGGGCCGTCCCTTTCCTCCCCGGAGCAAAAGGTTTGGTGGTGCCTTGCGGGAAGGTGATCACCCAGGCCCGGGCAAGGGCCCTTGTAACTTTCCGGGTATCCGAAGGATCAAGTCCCCTCCTCACCTCCTTGCCATCTTCTTTCCAGGTCCTTTTCACCGG
Organism: Puia sp.; assembly: GCA_035492595.1. Taxonomy (GTDB): domain Bacteria; phylum Bacteroidota; class Bacteroidia; order Chitinophagales; family Chitinophagaceae; genus Puia. The sequence goes on along the minus strand of DATJJA010000168.1, from coordinate 13,979 downwards.
TAAGGCCCCGGCCAGGCTGAACAGCTTGCTCACCCAACTCCCCCGCATGGTCTCCTCCGCCGCTACATAAAATACATTGGTGAAAGGATTCAACAGATAAAACGGGATCCCCAGTTTATTTTCCTGTCTCCATTTCACGGCGCTGAAAATATGGAAGAAAGTGATCACATCCGCAAAATAGGTCTGGTGGTTGCTGACAAAAAGGACATTGTTTCTCGGTAGCTTACGCAAGTGTTCCGTACCGGTGATTTTTAGTCGGTTCACCATCGTCAGCACCGGATAGGAGACTGATCCAACGATGGCATAGACTATTTTCCGGACAAGACTAAAATTCTTCAATCGCTCTCTCAGTGAACGCATGCACTAAATTTTAACTTGGTTATCGCTTCGAAAGTACGGAATTGTTCAGAGAATCCATACATCTCCCTAACTTTGAAGCTTATGCAATTGAATACTGTTATTTTCGACATGGATGGCTTATTGATCGACTCCGAACCCTTCTGGCAGGAAGCCGGCATAGAGACCCTGGAACAATACAATATAGCCTTGACTTTAGAACAATACCACCTTACGACCGGTCTTCGTACCAAAGAGTGGATAGATTATTGGTGGCGCCATTTCGGGATCCCTTCGGACTCAGCCGCCGCAGCGGAAGAAATGATCCTGCAGACGGCGATCCGGAAAATAAAGGAAAGTGCAAAACCCATGCCCGGCCTCGACCATATCTTCTCCTTCTTTTCGAAGAAGAACTTCCGGATCGGGCTGGCCACCTCCTCCCCCCTGGCCCTGGTAGACGTTGTCGTGGACAAACTGGGCATCCGCCCCTATCTCAACGCCGTTGCCTCCGCGGGTCATTTACCCTTTGGCAAACCCCATCCCCAGGTATACCTGGATTGCGCCCGGGCATTGGAGGTGAATCCCTTGCAATGTGTCTGCTTTGAAGATAGCTTTAACGGTATGATTGCCGCCAAGGCCGCCCGGATGAAATGCGTCATCATCCCCGTGCCGGACCAGTCCCAACTGGCCAAATGGGGGGCAGCCGACCTGCAATTAAGCTCTTTGCTGGAATTCGGGCAGGCTCAACTGGATAAAATATAACAAGGTGACCGGCCTCCCGGGTCATACTAATAAAAAGACCCCGGGTTATCCGGGGTCTTGACTTATAATAAGCAACTTAAGTTACTGCGCAGCTTCTCCGCTTCCGCTCTGATCCTTCTCTTCTTGCTTCAGCTTTTCCTTGATAGAGGCTAAAGCTCCCAGATCACCGAGAGTTGGCTTTTCAACCTTGCTCTGGATATTCTTGACAGCCTTGCGTGTCTTGTCAGCATCAGCCCTTGCCTCTTTCTTCACGGCTTCTTTCTCATCATTCTTGGCCTGTTCCCACAGACGAGTGTGCGATAATACGATACGCTTTTCATTGCGATCGAATTCTATCACCATGAACGATGCTGTTTCATCAGCCTGCACCTGCTTGCCATCTTCCTTGTTCAGGTGACGGTTAGGAGCAAAGCCTTCGAGTCCGTATGGCAATTGTACGATAGCGCCTTTATCATCTTTGCGGATTACCGTGCCCTCATGAACAGAACCAACTGCGAAGGTTTCTTCCAGGGCATTCCAGGGATCTTCCTCGAGTTGTTTGTGTCCTAATTGCAGCTTGCGGTTGTCCTTGTCGATACCCAGGATCATCACGTCGATATGCTGTCCAACCTTCGTATACTCGGAAGGATGATTGAATCGTTTCAGCCAGCTCAGGTCGCTGATATGGATCATACCACCGATGCCGGGAGCCAGTTCCACGAATACACCATAAGGAGTGATGTTCTTCACCAGACCATTGTGACGGCTTCCCTGGGGGAATTTCGTCTCGATGGTGTTCCAGGGGTCTTCGCTGAGCTGTTTAATTGACAGGCTCATCTTACGGGCATCCTTATCCAGGGTGACAACCTTGGCTTGATGCTCGTCGCCTAATTTGAAGAACTCTTTGGCGTTGATCGGGGTGTTGGCCCAGGTAATTTCACTTACATGCACCAGACCTTCCACACCTGGCATGATCTCCAGGAATGCGCCATAGTCTTCGATATTGACCACCCTTCCCTTCACGATCTCGCCTTCTTTGATCGTCTCAGGCAGCACATCCCATGGGTGCGGGGTCAGCTGTTTCAGACCCAAAGAGATACGTTTCTTTCCGTCGTCGAAATCCAGTACTACGACCTGTAATTTCTGGTCCAGCTTCAGCACTTCGCTCGGATGGCTGATACGTCCCCAGCTGATATCGGTGATATACAGCAGACCGTCCAGACCACCCAGGTCCATAAAGGCGCCGAAGTCCGTGATATTCTTGATAGTACCTTCCAATACCTGTCCTTTCTCCAGCTTGCTGATGATCTCCGCACGTTGTGCTTCGATATCGCTCTCGATAAGGGCCTTGTGAGATACTACGGCGTTCTTGATAGCTTCGTTGATCTTCACTACTTTGAACTCCATCGTCTTACCAACGAACTGATCGTAATCAGTTACAGGCTTCACGTCGATCTGAGATCCCGGTAAGAAAGTCTCCATACCGAATACGTCCACGATCAGACCGCCCTTCGTTTTGCTGGTAACCGTACCGGTAACCACTTCGCCAGTCTTGTGTACTTCCACGATCTTCTCCCAGGCGCGGGTGATACGGGCTTGTTTACGGCTCAGGTGAAGGTGACCTTCCCTGTCCTCTTTTTCCACCACCATCACTTCCACCTCGTCTCCCGTCTTCAGATTCTGCAGGTCGCGGAATTCGTTCAGGGATACCAGGCCATCGCTCTTAAAGCCAATGTTCACTACCACATCTGTCTTGGTCAGACCCACTACAAGGCCTTTCACCAGTTCGCCATCCGTGATAGCCACGAATGTGTTGTCATACACCTGGTCATACTTTTCCTTTTCTGCTTTGGTGTAAGCGGCCACATTCCTCTTGTCGATGCTCCAGTCGAAATCATCATGTGCAGTCTGCACAAATACAGGTTCTTTTGGTTTCGCTGTAGCCTCTGCGGTAGCTTCTGCTACTGCCGGAGACTCCTGTACTTCTTCAGCGTTTGAGTTAACAATATTGTTTTCAGACATAAAATGTAAATCCCGAAGGTTTTTAAATTCGGATGGCAAAGTTACGAAAAAACCCACTTTCAACCAAGGAATTTCTCCTGTTGGCGAAGGTGGGCTTGTCCTATTTAAACTATTGATTTATAAATAATTACTATTACTTTCGGCTTGTACGGCCAGGCCGGCGATGGCTTTCGCGGCCGTGAACCCGCTGGTCCAGGCATGTTGAAAGTTGAAACCGCCCGTGATCCCATCCACGTCCAGGATCTCCCCGGCAAAGAATAACCCCGGCACTTTCCGGCTCTGCATGGTGGCAGGGTCTACTTCAGCAAGTTTCACTCCCCCCGCCGTCACAAATTCTTCCTTAAAAGTCGTCTTCCCTTTTATGGGGAATTCGCCCGCACAAAGGTGCTGGACAAGTTTGTTCTGTTCCCGGGCCGGCAGATCGGCCCAGCGCAACTCGGAACCAATACCGGTGGCCGTCAGCAGATACTCCCACAGACGTTGAGGCAGTCCAAAAGGGTTTTTTGCCGATATCTTTTGAGAGGCACGGTCGTACCGTGCCTCCTGTAATTTTTCCCGGGCAGTTGCGTCGTTGAAGGAAGGGATCCAGTTTACCAGGATGGAAAATTCATAATGGCCAAGGGCCAGCTCCCGGGCGCCCCATGCCGACAATCGCAGGATCACCGGACCGCTGAGCCCCCAATGCGTGATCAGCAAGGGCCCCCGTTCCGAAAGTTTTGACCCCATGATCCTTACCTGCGCATCCGGCACAGACACCCCCATCAGTTGGGTAATGGGATGACCGGACATATTAAAGGTGAACAGGGAAGGCGCCGGCTCTTCGATCGTGTGCCCTGTTTGTTGGATCCATTGGAACATAGCGGATTTGGGATATCCCCCGCAGGCGATACAGACATAGTCGGCATCCAGCACGCGTCCATCGGAGAGGGACACGCGAAAACGGGGCCCTGCGCCCAGCATGATTTCGCTTTCCATCGGCTGGTTGTCCGCCCCGGCTTTGGCGCCAGCACCAGTTCCCGCTGGCCGGCTGTCCTCCACTCCCACCACCTCCGTTCGCATCAGGATCTCCACCCCTTGCTTATTCACCTCCTTCATCAGACAGTCGATGATGGTCTGGGAGGAATCACTAACGGGAAAGATCCTCCCATCCTCCTCGGTCTTTACTTCCACTCCCCTCTCTGCAAACCATTGGATGGTGTCCGTGGTAAACCACTGATGAAAAGCTTTCCTGACAAAGTTGGATCCCCGGGGATATTTTTTCGCCATATTGGTTATCTCATAGCAGGCGTGGGTCACATTGCAACGCCCGCCCCCGCTGACTTTCACCTTGCTGAGTAATTTGTGGGTCTTCTCCAGCACGGTCACTGCCAGGGAGGGATGCAGTCTTGCCGCGTTCACGGCACAGAATATCCCGGCCGCCCCGCCTCCGATAACGATGAGATTTTTCTTAGACACCGGATGAAACCACGGCCTGTTCCGTGAAAAGATTCGGATTAGCCCTTTCCGCAGCTTCTATAATGCTGTAATCCGACAGGATGTCGGCCTTATTTTTTTTGACGCATACATCATGCTCAAAATGGACCGAGGGCTGATTGTCCGAAGTACGGACGGTCCAGCCGTCGCTTTCTGTATAGATGTCCCTCTTCCCCAGATTGATCATGGGTTCGATGGCCAATACGAGTCCTTCCTTCAGTTTGGCGCCCGTCCCCCTGCGGCCATAGTTCGGTACCTGGGGCTCTTCATGCAGGTGTTTGCCAAGCCCATGCCCTACCAGTTCTCTCACCACCCCATAGCCATACTTCTTCTCCGTATGTTCCTGGATAGCATAGGAGATATCCCCCACGCGGCCGCCGGCCACTGCTTTTTCAATCCCTTTATACAAAGATTCTTTGGTGACCCGGATCAGCTGCATAGTCTCAGCGCCGGGATCCCCGATAGCAAAAGTATAAGCATGGTCTCCATGCCAGCCATTCTTTATCACCCCGATATCCACGGAAATAATATCCCCTTCCCTTAGCTCCTGCTGATTGGGGAATCCATGCACTACGACATCATTCACGGAGATGCAGGAATTGAAAGGATACCCCCGGTAGTTTAAAAAGGAGGGCACCGCTCCGTTGTCGCGGATAAAAGTCCCAATCACTTTGTCAAGGTCCAGGGTAGTCACTCCCGGCTTTAATATTTTAGCCACCTCTGTCAGCGTTCTGCTGACGAGCAAGGCGCTCTCACGCATAAATTCGATTTCCGCCGCTGTTTTGTAATGAATCATGATCCGTCCTTATATCTTAATTGTAAAAAAACCTGTCAGGAACTATTTCCTAACAGGTTCACCTATAAAAATGTTCAAATCGTCTGATTGTCTACACTTAGATGACGGCGCTCGATACGGAAGACTGACGTCCCTGTATCCTTCCGCTCTTCATCAGGCCATCATATTGCCTCATCAGCAATTGGGTCTCTATCTGCTGCAGGGAGTCTAAGATAACACCTACCATGATCAGCAGAGAGGTACCTCCGAAAAAGGAGGCAAATCCCTGAGTGATGCCCAGTCTCTGCGCAAATCCAGGCAAAATACCCACCACAGCCAACAGGAAAGCACCCGGTAAGGTGATCTTGTCCATTACGGAACCGATATAGTCGGCCGTCGGCTGACCAGGTTTTACCCCGGGGATAAACCCGTTATTCCGTTTCAGATCATCGGCGATCTGTTTGGGATTGAAGATAAGGGCGGTATAAAGGAAGGTGAACCCTATCACAATGACCGCATATATGATCATATGAACAAAATCTCTCGGATCGGAGAACAACCTGGCCATACCCTTGGTAGAGTCAAAGCTGGACAAGATAGTAGGCAGGAACATGATCGCCTGGGCGAAGATGATCGGCATGACACCGGCGCTGTTGACCTTCAGGGGAAGGAACTGGCGGGCGCCCCCGAACTGGCGGTTGCCGACGATCTGTTTGGCATAATTGACAGGCACCTTTCGTACGCCCTGGATCAGAATGATCAGTCCCATGATAATGGCTACCAGAACACCGATCTCGATAACGAACTTCAGGATACCACCGGTACCTTCAGCAAATTTTGCATTGAATTCATCCTTGAAAGACCGGGGAAGACGGGCCAGGATCCCTACCATGATGATCAGGGAAGTACCATTACCCAGGCCTTTATCGGTGATCTTCTCACCCAGCCACATCACGAACAGGGTACCTGCCGTGAGCACGATGGGGGTAGTCAGCCAGAAATAGGCGCTGAACGAGTCGATGATGGCGTCCTTACCCAATCCCTTCAGATAGGTCACATAGGCATAAGCCTGAACGAACGTAACACCGACCGTGATATAACGGGTCCATTGATTGATCTTCTTCTGACCGCTGGCTCCTTCTTTCTGTACCTTCTGCATCTGAGGAATGAGAATGGTCATCAATTGCATGAAGATAGACGCGGAAATGTAAGGCATGATACCCAGCGCCAGGATGGAAGCCTGTGAGAAGGCTCCCCCGGAGAAGGCATCTATTAACCCCAGGGCGCCGCTCTTGGCGCCGCTGAGAGCACTGAGCTTGTTGGGATCAATTCCGGGTAATACGATATAAGTCCCGAAACGATAAACGAATATCAAAGAAAGCGTTACGATGATCTTGCTCTTCAAATCCTCGATGCTCCAGATATTTTTAAGTGTCTGTATGAGTTTCTTCACGGAATGACGTAATTTTTTTTGTGATGCCAGCGTGCGAACAAAAATGCAAAATAGACGCATCTCGGATGCGTCTATGCAAATTACATAAAATTACTTGATAATTTCGATTGTTCCACCGGCTCCTTCGATAGCTGCCTTTGCCTTTTCGCTGACGGCATTCACTTTAAAGCTCAGTTTGCTCTTCAGCTCTCCGTTACCCAGGATTTTAATCGAGTCAGTTTGGTTAATTAATCCATTGATATACAGAACTTCAGAAGTTATTTCCGTAAGCCCGTACTTCTCCACCAGCTGATCGATCTGGCCCAGGTTCAACACCTTATATTCTATCCGGTTGTTATTCTTGAACCCGCGTTTGGGCAGTCTTCTCTGGATCGGCATCTGGCCACCTTCATGGGCCATTTTACGCTGGTAACCGGCACGGCTCTGGCCACCTTTATTACCTTTCGTGGAAGTTCCACCCTTACCGGATGCTTCCCCACGGCCTAAACGTTTCTCTTTGTGTGTGGCGCCTTTAGCGGGCCTGATCGTGTGTAAATTCATTTTGATTTAAACTTAACGGGGAATCGCCCCTCGCGAGCGGACCTTCGGTCCGCTTAAAAAATTATTTTACTTCTTCAACAGTCACCAGGTGTTCAACCTTGCGGACCATTCCCAGGATCTGCGGAGTTGCCTCCACTACTTTACTGGCGTTCATCTTCTTCAGACCCAGCGCTTCCAGCGTTAATTTCTGACGCTCCGGACGATCGATGCCGCTCTTTACCTGTGTGATTTTGATCTTTGCCATGATTATTTATTTAAATGTGCCCGAGATTCGCATTTGGAAATTTATCGAATCTCCGGCAAAGAACTGATGTCTGTCCTACGGACGACGCTTTCAGCGTCTTTGGGTCGACCGATCGGGCCTACCCGTTAAAAACTTTCTTTAATGAGATGTGACGGGTCCTGGATACGCTGATCGGCTCCCTCAGCATGGCCAGGGCCTTGAAGGTTGCCTTTACCACGTTGTGGGGATTGGCGGAACCAAGGGATTTGGCCAATACGTCCGTTACACCGGCGCTTTCCAGCACAGCACGCATACTGCCTCCGGCGATCACACCGGTACCATGAGCGGCTGGTTTGATCAATACTTTGGCAGCACCTTCCTTGGCCAGCTGATCATGAGGGATAGTCCCATGCATAACCGGAACTTTTATCAGGTTCTTCTTCGCATCTTCAATGCCCTTGGTAATGGCTTCCTGCACTTCCTTGGCTTTACCCAGGCCATGACCTACGACCCCGCTTTCATTACCAACTACCACCAGCGCAGAGAAACTGAATGCCCGACCACCTTTGGTTGTTTTTACAACACGATTGATAGCCACCACTTTTTCCTTCAGCTCCAGATCGCCGGCTTTAACTCTGTTTAAGATTACTTTTGCCATTGTAATTATTTACGAATGCTATTTACAAATTACTTTACCTGATTAAAATTTAAGTCCGCCTTCACGGGCTCCGTCTGCCACAGCCTTTACCCGGCCGTGATATAAATACCCGCCCCGGTCGAACACCACGTTGGCAAGACCCAGCTCAGTGGCTTTGCGGGCAATAGCCGCACCAACCAGCTTGCTCTTCTCAACTTTAGTGACCTTCTGGGCAGCGATGTCCTTGTCGCGGGAGGAGGCAGATGCCAATGTCTTGCTGGCATCATCATCGATCAGTTGCACATAGATATCGCCATTGCTCCTGAAAACAGACAACCTGGGCTTTTGAGCCGTTCCGCTGATCTTTGCGCGGATGCCAAACTTGATCCTTTGTCTCCTGATTACTTTCGTATCCATTGTTGTTTATTTAGCGATCCTGATTGTTGGGCCATCGGCCGGCGAATGCAATATTCGCTTTGCTGCCAGGATCTTAACTTTTAAATTATTTACCAGCTGCCTTACCAGCTTTCTTACGAACCACTTCACCCAGATAACGAACACCCTTACCCTTGTATGGCTCAGGTTTACGCAGGCCGCGGATCTTGGCAGCTACCTGCCCGATCAGTTGCTTGTCGATACCTTCCAGGGTGATCTTGGGATTTTCCCCTTTCTGCTGGTCGGTAGCAATCTTCAATTCCTTAGGGATCTCGAAGACAATATTGTGAGAATATCCAAGGGCCAGATCCAGCAGGTTACCCTGGCTGGAGGCTTTGAAACCTACCCCGATCAATTCCAGCTTCCTTACATATCCTTCCGTCACTCCTTTCACCATGTTGGAGATCAGAGAGCGATACAGACCATGCAACGCCCGGTGACGGATCTGGTCAGTGGGACGTTTGAATTCTACCGCCCCGTCTTTCACTTCCACGATGATATCACGGTCAATAGCTTGTTTCAGTTCTCCTTTCGGACCCTTCACGATCAGGAGATTATCGGCCCCGACTGTTACGGTTACTCCTTTCGGGAGAGTTACGGGTTGCTTACCTATACGAGACATAATCTTAATTTATTATTTATGATTGTTATTAGTGGTATTGATCGGTCAGCCTCTATAGGCCGGGCTTAATGTATCAATACCCTTTCTTCTTCTTATTCGTACCTTCCGAAGGACTCTTCATCCTAGTAGATGTAGCAAAGGACTTCCCCGCCTACATTCTGCGTCTTCGCTTCCTTATCCGTCATAACCCCTTTGGAGGTGGAAATGATGGCGACACCCAGACCGTTCTTCACACGCTGAAACTCAGCAGGGCTGGCATATTGACGCAGACCGGGACGGCTCACCCTCTCCAGCGACTTGATCGCAGGCTCTTTGGAGGACGGATCGTACTTCAACGCGATCTTGATAACACCCTGCTTGCTGTCATCCTCAAACTTATACTTAAGGATATATCCTTTGTCATAAAGGATCTCAGTCATACGCTTCTTCAGGTTGGAAGCAGGTATCTCCACGATACGATGATTCGCCATCTGCGCATTACGAATTCTAGTCAGAAAATCTGCAATTGGATCAGTAACCATTGTCTATACTCAGTTAAATTATTATCAAAAAAATTACAATGCGATATCCAATGATATCAATACTCACTCGGGCTTACCAGCTTGCCTTCTTTACGCCAGGTATCTTACCCGAAAGGGCCATATCCCGGAAGATCACCCTGGAAATTCCGAAATACCGGATATATCCCCTGGGGCGGCCTGTCAATTGGCAACGGTTCTTCAACCGTACAGGAGATGCATTCCTCGGAAGCAGGTCCAATGCCTTGTAATCACCGGCAGCTTTTAAGGCGGCGCGCTTTTCAGCATATTTAGCTGATAAAGCTTCCCTTTTTCTCTGTCTCGCCTTTACTGACTCTTTAGCCATGTTGTATAACGTTTTAAGTTTTAATCTTTCTTTACATTACGGAAGGGCATGCCCAGCTCTTTCAGCAGCTCGAATGCTTCTTCATTGGTGTTTGCAGTGGTCACAAATGTGATATCCATACCGGTGATCTTGTTCACCTTGTCGATATCCACTTCCGGGAAGATGATCTGCTCGGTGATACCCAGGGTATAATTACCACGGCCATCAAACGACTTCTCATTCACACCCTTGAAATCCCTTACACGGGGCAGGCCAGTGGACACCAGACGATCCAGGAACTCATACATCTTCACACCACGCAGGGTTACCCTGGCGCCGATCGGCATGGCCTTACGCAATTTGAAGTTGGAGATGTCCTTCTTCGACAAGGTAGAGACAGCCTTCTGTCCGGTGATCATTGTCAGCTCATCCAGAGCGACATCGACCAGCTTCTTATCGGTCACTGCACCGTTAACGCCACGGTTCAGGCAAATCTTTTCCAGTTTCGGAGCCTGCATAATGCTGGTATATCCGAATTTTTTCATGAGGGCAGGTACAATCTCTTTCTTGTACTTATCTGCCAGACGCGGAGTGTATTTTACAGTACTCATTTGATGACCTCCCCAGATTTTTTAGATATGCGAACTAATTTTCCATTCTCACGGGAACGTTTGATCTTGGTGGCAGCGCCCGTCTTCGCATCCCACAACAATACGTTGGAGATATGGATCGGAGCTTCTTTTTTCACGATACCACCCTTGGTGTTCTGCGCGGAAGGCTTCGTGTGTTTGGTCACGATGTTGACGCCTTCGACCAGGATCTTATCCTTGTCAGTCAGCACTTCGAGGACTTTGCGGGCCTTTTTGGGGTCCTTATCGTCTCCGGTGATCACTACCACGCTATCACCTTTTTTAATATTGAACTTGGGTTTGAATCTGTTACTCATTTTATTATACTTTGCTCTCCTGCATCGGAGAATTTAATGCTACACTTGTTTGCCTTCCCGGCAGGCTCGCCACCGGTACGCCTTATCTATAACACTTCAGGCGCCAGGGAGATGATCTTCATATATCCCTTGTCACGCAGTTCCCTGGCCACCGGTCCGAAGATACGGGTGCCGCGGGGTTCATCACTGGCATTCAGCAATACCACAGCATTATCATCAAATCGGATATAAGAACCGTCTTTACGACGCAGTTTTTTCTTGGTACGAACGATGACCGCTTTTGCAACGGTACCTTTCTTAATACCACCTGAAGGCAATGCGTCCTTTACAGTGACAACGATCTTGTCGCCGATACCGGCATAATCCTGTCCGCTATTCCCCAATACCCGGATGCACAACACTTCTTTGGCACCACTGTTATCAGCTACATTTAGTCTGCTTTCTTGCTGAATCATTTTTTTACTTTTGGCTCCAAGCTACTAGCTTGAAAAGAGTTATAATTAATACCGTACTAAGGCTATTGCCCGCAGCTCGTCCGCCGCCGGCGGATAGCCCGAAGGCTCAAGTACTACTTCGCTTTTTCGATGACTTCCACCAGGCGCCAGCGCTTGGTCTTGCTCAGCGGGCGGGTCTCCATGATCCTTACCACATCCCCGATGGTACACTCATTCTTTTCATCATGAGCATGGAAGCTGGTAGTCTTCTTTACGAACTTACCATAGATAGGGTGCTTCACTTTTCTTTCTACCGTAACTGTGATGGTCTTGGCCATCTTGTTGCTTTTCACCACCCCGATCCTTGTTTTACGCAAATTTCTTTCAACCATTGTTTTAGCTTTTAGCTTTTTTATTATCAGCCGCAACCTGCACGGGGCAGTTACCGGCAATTTTTATTCTTTCCCAGGCAAGGACTAAGCTTGCTTTACCGTTTTCTGAGCCAGGACCGTTTTCAGCCTCGCTACATCCTTTCTAAGGGCGCGAATGCTCATGGGGTTTTCCAGTGGTGAAATAGCGTGCGCAAACTCCAGTTTCTTCAGACGCAATTCATCTTCCTGGATACGTGCTTTCAGATCCGATGCATTCAGATCCTTCAGGCTATTTACAAAATCAATCTTCTTTGACATGATATATGCTTTTTACTATTGTCTTTTTGTCCGGGGACCAACGGTCCGTTTACACCTACGATCAGGCCTTTATTTTACCTTAACCACTTCCATGATAGCATCCCTGCGGACGATGAACTTGGTCTTGATCGGCAGTTTCTGCGCCGCCAGCTCCAGGGCTTCCTTCGCCACTGCCAGGGGAACACCGTCTGCTTCGAACAGGATACGGCCCGGCTCAACTACCGCCGCCCAGTATTCAGGGTTACCTTTACCTTTACCCATACGCACTTCAAGAGGCTTCTTGGTGATGGGCTTGTCAGGGAAGACACGGATCCATACATTCCCTTCACGCTTCATGGCGCGGGTCAGGGCCTGACGGGCAGCTTCCAGTTGGCGATTGGTCAGCCAGATGGCTTCCATTGATTTCAAAGCATAGGTGCCGAAGGAAATAGTATCCCCTCTTTTCGCAGTCTCACGAATGCGGCCTTTCTGTCCTTTCCTGTGCTTCGTTCTTTTCGGTTGTAACATCTTGAATTATTTTCCGATTACTTCTTATGAATGCTTTTTAAAAATCCCCTCCAGGGGCTGGAGCCTCCGAAGAGGCTTCCTGCGGGCCAGGTATTAATGCCTGCGGTCTCCACCACCTCTTCTGTCACCACCACCGCCGCCACCGCGTCTGTCACCACCGCCACCACCACGGCCGCCACGATCTCCACCGCCTCTGCGGTCGTCACGATGTCCGCCATGATCTCCGTCCCTTCTTTCCCTTCTGTCGCTTACATCAGTCTTGCCTCCGACGAAATTCGGGTTCAGATCCCTCTTCGCCAGCACTTCCCCTTTACAGATCCATACCTTGATACCGATCTTTCCGTATACGGTCAGCGCGAATACATTGGCATAATCGATGTCCATACGAAGGGTATGCAAAGGAGTACGTCCTTGTTTGATCTCTTCCGTACGGGCGATTTCAGCACCACCCAAACGGCCGGCAACCTTTATCTTGATCCCCTCCGCACCCATACGCAGGGCCGAGGCGATCGCCATCTTTATAGCGCGTTTGTAATTGATACGGTTTTCAATCTGACGGGCAATGGTATCTCCAACAATGTTGGCATCCAGCTCCGGACGGCGGATCTCAAGAATGTTGATCTGCACGTCATCCTTACCCGTCAGCTTCTTCAGCTCTTCCTTGATACGGTCTACCTCACCACCACCTTTACCTATGATGATACCAGGCTTGGAAGTATGTATCGTTACGATCAGCTTATTCAACGTACGCTCAATAACGATCTTCGCAATCCCACCCTTATTGATACGGGCATTCAGGTAAGTCCTGATCTTGTTGTCCTCGATCAACTTAAAGGCATAATCTTTTTTGCTGCCGTACCAGTTGGATTCCCAACCGCGGATGATCCCTAGCCTGGCCCCAATAGGATTCGTTTTCTGACCCATATTATTTTAGATAAATTTTATCAATTATTTGTTTGCTTCGACAACTTTTGAATCAACGATGATGGTCACGTGATTGCTGCGCTTGCGTACGCGATAACCACGACCCTGAGGCGCCGGGCGCATACGCTTCAGCGTTCTGCCACCGTCCACGAACACCGTCTTCACTACCAGGCTCGCATCCGCCGCACTCTGACCTTCATTCTTCTGCTCCCAGTTCTTCACCGCAGACCACAACAGTTTGTGCAGCGGAGTGGCAGAATGTTGAGGATGATGCTCCAGCAAAGCCAGGGCTTTCTCTACCTGAAGACCACGGATCTCATCAGCCAGTAAACGCATTTTACGGGGCGATGTCGGGTGATTTCTCAATTTAGCTACTGCT